>NZ_KB899824.1 GCF_000378425.1 Cohnella laeviribosi DSM 21336
GGTTGCCTACGTGTTACTCACCCGTCCGCCGCTAACCTTCTCGGAAGCAAGCTCCCTCGAAGGTCCGCTCGACTTGCATGTATTAGGCACGCCGCCAGCGTTCGTCCTGAGCCAGGATCAAACTCTCCATAAAAGGTCCAACGGACCGGTTTATCGAAGAGCCGTTTGGCTCCAAATTCTTCTGGCTTGTCTCGCAAGAAAACTCTTGCTTGACGGTGTTTCGAATTACGCTCGATGTTCAGTTTTCAAGGAGCAATCGCTTGGCCCGAAGGCCTTCGCTTTCGCGCCGCCGTTCAGCGGCGACTCAAATAATATATCACGATCTATCCGCCTATGCAATACCTTTTTTAAAATTTTTTTGTGGGCAGATGATCATCCCCGATCTACCTTTCATATTGGCCATAATAAAGAAAGAAAGCCCGCTCTTGCGAGCGGGCTGCCGGCCACCCTTATTCTCCGCGCATATGCGGGAACAGCAACACGTCACGGATAGACGGGGCGTCGGTAAGCAGCATCACCAAGCGGTCGATGCCGATGCCGAGACCGCCGGTCGGCGGCATCCCGTATTCCAGGGCGCGGATGAAATCCTCGTCCATCTCGTGCGCTTCGTCGTTGCCCGCCTCCCTTTCGGCAAGCTGGGCTTCGAACCGCGCGCGCTGGTCGATCGGATCGTTCAGCTCGCTGAATGCGTTGGCATGCTCCCGCGCGACGATAAACAGCTCGAACCGGTCGGTAAACCGCGGATCTTTGTCGTTTTTCTTCGCAAGCGGAGAGATTTCAACGGGATGGCCGGTTACGAATGTAGGCTGAATCAGCGTATGCTCCACGAACGTCTCGAAGAACGCATTCAAAATATGGCCGACCGTCATGTGCGGCTCTACCTGCACCTTGTGCTCCTTCGCCAGACGATGCGCTTCCTCGTTGCTGATCGGAGCCGTAAAGTCGATGCCCACCGCTTCTTTGACCAACTCAGCCATCGAAACCCGGCGCCACGGCGGCGACAGGTCGACTTCCTGTCCTTGGTAGACGATCTTCGTCGTCCCAAGCACTTCCTTGGCGATATGGGCGATCATATTTTCGGTCAAATTCATGATGTCTTCGTAATCCGCATACGCTTCGTACAATTCGATCATCGTAAATTCCGGGTTGTGGCGCGTCGAAATGCCTTCGTTGCGGTAAACGCGTCCGATTTCGTACACTTTCTCCAAGCCGCCGACAATCAGCCGCTTCAAATGAAGCTCGATGGCGATACGCATATACAGCTGCATATCGAGCGCATTGTGATGCGTAATAAACGGACGCGCAGCCGCGCCGCCCGCAATCGCGTGAAGCGTCGGCGTCTCCACTTCCAGATACCCGAGATTGTCCAGGTACCGCCGCATCGACTGGATAATGCGCGAACGGGTAATAAACGTCTTTTGAACCTCGGGATTGACGATCAGGTCCACGTAGCGCTGACGGTAGCGCGTTTCGATGTCTTTAAGGCCGTGGAATTTGTCCGGCAGCGGAAGCAGCGACTTCGTCAGCACGTCCAGATCGCTTACTTTAATGCTGGTTTCGCCTGTTTTGGTTTTGAAGACGATGCCGCTGACCCCGATAATATCCCCGATATCAAGCAAATTAAACGCTTTGTACTTATGTTCGGGAACGGAATCCGCCCGCACGTAGATCTGGATTCTGCCGCTCAAATCCTGAATGTGGGCAAAGGAAGCCTTGCCCATCGAACGCTTGGTCATAATGCGGCCGGCTACCCGGACCTGGATATTCTGCGCCTCCAGCTCTTCGTTGGACAACGAATCGTAACGGCGGAGCAGATCGCCCGCGTGATGCGTCCGGTCAAACTTGACGCCGAACGGGTCGAGACCGAGCGCCCGCAGCTCGTCCAATTTGTTGCGCCGAATCTGCAGCATCTCGCTAAGCTCGGCCGCGTTTACCTGATGTTCCTCACTCATGCTTTTTCATTCCCTCCAGCCTGCGCCTTGCAACCCTCTGTTACGCAATTAAACGTCTTCGCCCGCATTTCGGAGGACGAGACGTTTAACGGCATTCCTTCATTACTATGAAGACAATTTCCCGAAGGACTGTGAACATGATGGTTCCGTCACAGAAAGTTAACATGCGTTTATAAAATTTCGGCAAAAAGCGGCCAACCGGCCGCACATGACGCCCGCGCTGACCGCCATCCGTTTGCGTTTTGCGCTCCGATGGTCACTTCTTGATTTCAACGATTTTGTAGGAAATGATGCCCGCCGGAACATTGACTTCCACGGTCTCGCCTTTTTTCCTGCCGAGAATCGCCTTGCCGACAGGACTTTCATTCGAAATTTTGTTTTGCAGCGGGTCCGATTCAGCCGTACCTACGATTGTATATTCAAGCGTATCCCCGAATTCCAAATCTTCGACGACGACCGTGGAACCGATTCCGACCGTATCGACGTCGATCTCGTCGTTATTGATGATTCGCGCATTGCGCAGCATCTTCTCCAGGGTGATGATACGCCCTTCGATGAAAGCCTGCTCGTTCTTTGCATCCTCGTACTCGGAGTTTTCGCTGATATCTCCATAACCGATCGCGACTTTAATGCGTTCCGCAACTTCGCGCCGCTTGACCGATTTGAGGTTTTCAAGCTCTTCTTCGAGTTTCTTTAACCCGTCCGGGGTCAGAAGGACTTCTTTCTCGGCCATCTCATCGATCTCCTGTCATATGGATATAATTTTCATGCGCGCTGCATGAACGGTCTGCTGCCATTTAAGTAAAAGGGTTTGGTACAGTCCGTTGCTATTCAAATATATGGCTGAACATCGCTGACATGACACCTGCTGCATGACATCCATAAACTCCGACAACCGTTCTGAGAGACGGTCGCGAGAATATTGGTTACGATTATATTTCAACCCCATAGAAATGTCAATTAGCGGAAAACCCTTCTATTTTTTAAATTTTAATGGACAAGCGTCTCGCCGGCGGATTCGCTTCCGGCTGGACGGGCAGCTTCCTCCTCGATCGTCCGGACGTATTCCTCCAGCCTTGCGGCCACAGCCGCGCGGGTCGTCATTTCCATAATTTCGTTTTTGACGCGGGCGGCGTCGGGCAGCCCCTTCAAATACCAGGCCAGATGCTTCCGCATTTCGCGAACGGCCTGTCCTTCGCCTTTCAGGTTCACCAGACGGTCCATGTGCAGCATGGCAATCCGAATCTTTTCTCTCGGCGTCGGCTCCGGGAGCAGTTCGCCGCGCGTCAAATAATGCACGGTGCGGTACAGCATCCACGGGTTGCCCAAAGCTCCGCGGCCGATCATCACTCCGTCCACGCCCGTATGCTTCAGCATGCGCTCGGCATCTTCGGGGGTAAAGACGTCCCCGTTGCCGATCACCGGAATGGATACCGCCTGTTTAACGTCCCTTATAATATCCCAGTTCGCTTTGCCGGTATACAATTGTTCCCTGGTCCGCCCATGCACGCTGACGGCCGCGCCGCCTGCACGCTCGACCGCCTGCGCGTTCTCCACCGCGTAGATATGCTCGTCGTCCCAGCCGATCCGCATTTTGACCGTAACCGGCTTGTCGACGGCGTCAACGACGGCCGATACCATTTCGTAAATTTTATTAGGATCGAGCAGCCAGCGGGCGCCCGCATCGCATTTCGTCACCTTGGGCACAGGGCAGCCCATATTGATGTCGATGATATCGGCATTCGTGTTCTTGTCGACGAACTTGGCCGCCTCGACCAGCGAATCCTTGTCTCCGCCGAAGATCTGCAGGCTGAGCGGCTTTTCGCGTTCGTCCACGTACAACATTTCCATTGTCCGCTTGTTGCCGTGCAGAATCGCCTTGTCGCTCACCATTTCCGCGCAGACGAGCCCGCACCCGAATTCCTTCGCAATGAGACGAAAGGCCGGGTTGCAGACGCCGGCCATCGGGGCCAGCACCACATTGTTGCTCATTTCGATATTTCCGATCTTAAGCATCGCTTTTCACTCCTTTCGGGCTTACCAT
Source organism: Cohnella laeviribosi DSM 21336 (assembly GCF_000378425.1). GTDB lineage: Bacteria > Bacillota > Bacilli > Paenibacillales > Paenibacillaceae > Cohnella > Cohnella laeviribosi. The sequence goes on from NZ_KB899824.1 coordinate 3,997, forward strand.
TTCGCCCACAGCCGGATTCCGGCTTCTTTTAGCACACGATCCGTCAAAAACGAATTCCACGGAAAAGCCTCCGGCCCGTCCGCCCACACCTCGCGCAAAGGCACCAGCACGAACGCGCGTTCCTCCATGCGGGGATGAGGGAGCGTAAGCTCTTCCGTATTCATCTTTACCCCTTCGTACAAAAGCAAATCGAGATCGATCGTTCTCGGCCCGTACCGTATTTCCCGCACTCTGCCCATTTCCCGCTCGATGCCGAGCATGACGCGGATCAACTCGACGGGGGAAAGCGTCGTACCGAGCGCGACCGCCATGTTGAGAAAAGCGGGTTGTTCCGTATATCCGACCGGGTCGGTCTCATAAAGCGCGGAATGCCGCCGCACCTCGATGCCGGACGTCGCCGCCAGACGGCGGACCGCCTCGCGCAGCGACTGCTCCCGGTCTCCGAGATTGGCGCCCAACGCCGCGTAAGCTTCATACACGTATAATCAATCCTCTACAGGGACGATTTGGCCATCGCGATCCCGGCGCCTTCGCAGTTCGACCGTCACGCCGTCGAACTTGATATCGAAGGGCGGATGCGGCTTCGTTACCGAGACGGTAACTTCATGGATACTAGTATACGTTTCGAGCACACCAATGGCAATCCTGCCGGCAAGCGTCTCGATGAGCTTAACCGGAGGCCCTTCGACAATTCCCTTTACCAGCGAATGAACGTCCGCGTAATTGACGGTGTCGTCCACTTCGTCGCTCGCCGCCGCCCGGCTCAGATCCATCCGCATATCCAGATCGACGATAAACTGCTGGCCGAGCTTGTTTTCTTCCGGATAAACCCCGTGGTAGCCGTAGAACACCATCCGTTTGAGCGCCATGCGATCCATCCGTCTCAAGCCTCCTTCCGCCGTACGGCCTGGCGGTATACGATCGCATCGGTCATTTGGGCGATGCGCTTGTTCGCCTTCACGTCATGCACGCGCACGATCTGGCAGCCTTGCGCGATGCCCAGCGCCGTCGTGGCCCCCGTTCCTTCCACCACATCGTCCGCAGGCAAGCCGAGCGTATTGCGGATGAACGTTTTGCGCGAAGTGCCCAGCAGAACCGGATACCCCAGCGCCGTCAGTTCGTCCAGCCTGCCCATCAATTCCAGGTTTTGCTCATAGCTTTTGGCGAAGCCGATGCCCGGATCAAGCCATATCCGGTCGTCCTTTACGCCGGCTTCGCGCGCAAGGTCGATGCTTTGGCGCAGATCGTCAAGCACATCCGGCACAAAGTCGGCATAATCCGTGTCACTGCGGTTGTGCGTCACAATGACCGGGCAGCCGAACTCGGCGGCAACCGCGGCCATCTTGGGGTCTCCCTTCAATCCCCAAATATCGTTCAGGATATGCGCACCCGCCTCCAGCGCCCGGCGCGCCGTGTCCGCCTTGTACGTATCGACGCTGATCGGAACGCCGATACTGCCTGCCAGGGCGCGAATAACCGGCAAAATGCGGGCTTGCTCCTCCTCGGCCGACACCGGTGCGTGTCCCGGCCGGGTCGACTCTCCTCCGATATCGATCAAGTCGGCGCCTTCCTCGACCATCTGGCGCGCCCTTGCGACCGCATCTTCCACATTCAAATAACGGCCGCCGTCCGAGAAGGAGTCCGGCGTCACGTTCAGAATCCCCATCACCAGCGTGCGCTGGCCCAGTTCCAGCGTCAGCCCGTCATTAAACGTATACTTTCTAACATATATGGTCGGTTTCATGATTTTCGTCTCCTGCCTTCCCTATGGCCTGCCGGTACGCCGACATCAATCTGGCCGTCCACGGACCGCGGGCTTTCCATGCGCCGCTTGAAGCCGGACGGCCCTCCGCATCCTCCAATTTGTCGATCGGCACAATCTCCTGAATCGAATTGGTAACAAAAGCCTCTTCGGCCGCCGCCAAGTGCTCAAAGCGATACAAGCCTTCCCGCACCTCAAGCCCGAGCTGCGCCGCCAGTTCCATCACGTAATCCCGGGTAACGCCCGCAAGCGGCCCGGCCTGCAGGGCGGGGGTGTAAAGCACGCCGTCCCGTACCCAAAACACGTTGCTGACGATCCCTTCCGAAATATATCCCGATTCGTTCAAAAACACCCCTTCCGTGCCGGGCGCGGCGCCCGACGCGGACAGCTCCCGCTTCGCCGCTATATTATTCATATAATGGAACGATTTTAACCGGACGCCGCCTTCGGGCCCGCTGCGGGGCAGGCGAAGCAGCCGCAGCGTCTTGCCGGGCCGGGACGCCGGATCGTCCGGAGCCAGCGGCTTCATGTAGACGATTTCGCTCGGCTCCGGGTAATCGTCCGACGGCAAGCCGACCGGCCCCGTTCCCGCAGATACCGACCAGCGGACATAGGCGTCGCGAAGCCCGTTCGCTTCAAGCAGGCGCGCCACCGCCGCGGCCATTCGGTCCGGCTCCGGCCGATAACCGATGCCCAGCAAGCGGCACCCTTCGCCTAATCGCTTGGCGTGACGCTCAAGCAGCCAAGGCTTGCCTCCGTACGTCCGGAACGTTTCGAACAGCCCCATCCCATACAGAAAGCCGTGATCGTAGACGGAGATCACGGCTTCGTCGCTGTTCACCAAATGTCCGTTCAACAGCACCTTCATGCGCGTACACCGGACCGATAGGCGAGAAAATTGCTCAGCATTTTCAGGCCGCTGTCAGTCATGATCGACTCGGGATGGAATTGCACGCCTTCGATCGCGTACTCCTTGTGCCGCAGCCCCATAATCTCGCCGTCTTCGGTCTCCGCGCTGATTTCAAAGCAATCCGGCAGCGTCTCCCGTTTGACGATCAGGGAGTGGTAACGCGTTGCCGTAAACGGCGAAGGAATGCCTTCAAAGATCGTCTTGCCGTCATGGCGGATCGCCGACGTTTTGCCGTGCATCAGCTTGTCCGCCCTTACGACTTCGCCGCCGAACGCTTGGCCGATCGATTGATGGCCGAGACAGACGCCCAATATCGGAATTTCCCCTTTGAAGCGCTCGATAACCGCAAGGCTGATGCCCGCTTCGTTCGGCGTGCAGGGACCCGGAGAAATCAAAATATGATCCGGCTTCATGGCCGCGATACCGTCGAGATCGATCTCGTCATTCCGACGGACTTCGATTTGCTCGCCCAGCTCGCCCAAATATTGCACCAAATTATACGTAAACGAATCGTAGTTGTCGATCACCAAAATCATGGAGGCTCCTCCTTCGAATCAGACAAGTTCCCCGCTTGCGGCTTCAGGGTCTGCCCGATCCCAGGCCCCCTCCCCGTACTGCACCGCTTTCCAAAGCGCTTTGGCCTTGTTCAGGCATTCGTAAAATTCCCGTTCGGGATCGGAATCGATCACGATGCCGGCTCCCGCCTGGATATGGCATATTCCGTCCTTGACAACCATCGTGCGGATAATAATATTAAATTCCATATTCCCCGCATAGTCAATCCACCCGAACGACCCGGTATACGGCCCGCGGCGCACCGGTTCAAGCTCCTCGATGATTTCCATCGTCCGGATTTTGGGCGCGCCGGTAATCGTGCCTCCGGGAAAAACTCCCGCCAACACGTCGAACGCGTCCTTGCCCGCAGCCAGCCGTCCTTCGACCTGGGACACCAGATGCATCACATGCGAATAGCGCTCGACCGTCAACAGCTCCGGCACATGGACCGAGCCGTAGGCGGCGGTGCGGCCGATATCGTTGCGCAGCAAATCGACGAGCATTATATGCTCCGCGCGCTCCTTCTCGCTTGCCTTCAGCTCTTGTTCGAGGTTTTGGTCCTCCTCGTCCGTCCTGCCCCGCCTGCGCGTTCCGGCGATCGGTCTTGCGCTGATCCGGTCGCCTTCCAGCCGGATGAGCAGCTCCGGAGAAGCGGAGACAAGGCAAAAATCCGGAAACTTCAACAGTCCCATATAAGGAGAGGGGTTGAACAGACGCAGCCATTCGTACAGCTCCTCCGGACGCGAGCGAATCGGCCGGCTTTGGCGGAGCGACAAATTGACCTGGAATACGTCGCCCTGGCCTATATAGCGCTGAATTCGCCGGACGGCTTCCATGAAGGCTTCTTTGTTGAACGACGTGGCCAGTCCGGGAATCGCTTCGACGTCGATCTGCAAACTGCCGGATGCGATCGCCGCCTTCCGCGCGTCCGTCTCCCGCCGGGAATCCGCTTCTTTCGCAGCAGCCGTGATCCGGTCCCACAGCCGCTTCATTTCGTCCGCCCGGGCCGCCGCCCGCTCGTATGCCGCGCGCGCCCGGGCTTCGCCTTCCCCTTCCGGAAGCGGAACATGCACGGCGCAAAACAAAGCGGGTTCCCGATGGTCGATAATCCACAACTCATCGATGCGCATGAAGAGAAAATCGGGCAGCATCAGATCGTCGGCGGCCGTCTCCGGCAATCTTTCTAAAGAACGGGCCACATCGTAGCTCAAATAACCGACACAGCCGCCGATAAATTGGGGAACCCCCGCCGGCCTGGGCGCGCGATGACGCCCCATCCATTCCCGCAGCGCCTGCAGCGGCGCTCCAGTCCGTTCGGCTTCGGATGCGGGTTCCCTTCCCGCCTGAACGGCGACGAACCCGTCCTTGCCCCGAATCGTTTCGCTCGGGCGCAAGCCCAAGTAGGTGTATCGGCCCCCTTTGCCGCTTTCCAGCACGAAGGCGTGCTCGTCCGCCTGCTCCCAAGCGCCGCGCCAGACCGCAACCCGGTCCTCGCCCGCTTTCAGCGAATATTTTCTAACGTAAGGCAAACGATTGTAAACCCGCTCAGCCGCCCATTGCGCCCACTGTTCCCACGTTGTCGAAATCAACCCCGGTCCTCCGCTCTCACTTGTTGGTGCCCATAATTATACAAGATGAAGAAGCGTTGAACAAAGGCGGATTTCGGATTGCCAAAAAAGCCCTCGCGGCAAGCGAGAGCTTCTGGACGATCTATGGATGAAAAAACGATCAGTTTTCGAAATTGAACAGCGGCGTGCTCAGATAGCGTTCGCCGTTGGACGGAACAACCGCGACGACGCGTTTGCCTTCGCCCAGCTCTTTCGCGACTTTGAGCGCGGCATGGATCGCAGCCCCGGAAGAAATGCCGACAAGCAGGCCTTCCTTCTTTGCTACCGTACGAGCCGTCTCGAACGCTTCTTCGTTTTCGACCGTGATGACTTTATCGTAAATATCGCGATTCAGAATTTCCGGAATAAAGTTCGCGCCGATGCCTTGGATTTTATGAGGCCCCGGCTTGCCGCCGGACAAGAGCGGAGAAGCCGCCGGTTCGACCGCATAGATCTTGATGTTCGGGAAGTTCGCCTTGAGCACTTCGCCCGCACCCGTAATCGTGCCGCCCGTACCGATCCCGGCAACGAATGCGTCCAGCTTGCCGTCCAGAGAGTTGATCGCCTCCACGATTTCCGGTCCGGTCGTCTCGCGGTGAATTTTCACGTTCGCTTTATTCTTGAATTGTTGGGGCAGGAAATATTCCGGATGCTCGGCCGCGATTTCCTCGGCTTTCTTGACCGCGCCGTTCATGCCTTCGGAACCCGGCGTCAGCACCAGCTCGGCGCCGTAAGCGCGAAGCAGATTGCGGCGTTCCAAGCTCATCGTCTCCGGCATGACGATAATGACGCGATAGCCCTTGGCTGCGGCAACGAGCGCAAGGCCGATTCCCGTGTTGCCGCTGGTCGGCTCGACGATCGTGTCGCCGGGCTTAATGCGGCCTTCCTTTTCCGCTTCCTCGATCATGCTCAGAGCGATACGGTCCTTAACGCTGGAGCCCGGATTTTGGTATTCCAGCTTCACATAGATTTCGGCGCTTCCTTCCGGAACAACGCGGTTCAACCGAACGAGCGGCGTGTCGCCGATTAATTCGGTGACGCTTTGTACAATCCTTGCCATGGATACATTCCCTCCCAATGTATTCGGACGACCGGTTGCCGCCCCGCTTCTTAATCCGACTATTTCAGTCGGCATTTTCTGATTTCATCTTATCAACGAATGTTCGTATTGTCAATACTTACATAACGATTGCCGCGCTTCGCTGAACGAAAGGCGAAAGCCGTACTCCCGCCTTCACAGCTTCAGTTCGGGATCCCGGATTTCCGCCCCATACTTGTCCAGCAGCGCTTGTTCCAGCTCCGCCATCGGCTCCGCCCGGTCGAGCGCCAGCCGGCGCCTGGCTTCCTGGCGGGCCGCCTCGCGCCCCATGGCGGGCGTGTCCTTCCGTCCGGTGAGCATGACGATCTCGTAACCGGCTTCCGTTTCGATCGGTCCGGCGATCTGTCCGACCTCCAGTTCCGAGACGGCGTCCACAACGGCTTGATCGACAAACGGATCGCCTATTTCCATCCACCCGAGATCGCCTCCCTGGGACGCCGTCCAGCCGTCGACGGAAAATTCTTGGGCTAGCTCCGCGAAGTCCCCCCCGTCCTCCAGCTTCTTTAAAACCTTCTCCGCATCGTCGCGATTTTCGGTTACAATGTGCGAAAGTTGAAGCTCGGTTTTGGGCCCGAAATCCTCGGCGTGTTCTTTCAAATACCGATCGATTTCTTCGTCGGTCACGTTTACGGACATCGTGGCGATCCGTTCCAGTTTCAACCGGTACAGCGCGTCTTTGCGCACCTCGTCCCGGGTCAGGCCCAACTGCTCCCGCATGGCGGAAAAGTAGTTCTCCAAGCCGCCGTAGCCTTCGCTCAACCGTTCAAGTTCCTGCTCCACTTCTTCATCCGTAACGGCAATTCCGGCGGCAGCCGCCTCCTTGTCGACGGCGATCCGCAGCATAAGCGTTCTCAACGTCTGCGCGCCGGAGTTCGCAAGAAGCTGGTCGACCAGCTCCTGCCGTGTAATCTTCACATCCCCCACGGTGGCTACCGTATCGTTGCCCGGCTGGCCTGCCGTACAACCCGTTTCTCCCATCAGCACCCAGATGAGGGCGAGCAGAACGACCGGCGAATAGAGCCGCTTCGTTCGTCTCATCTCGATCAACCCCTCATTGCGCAGCCCGTTCGAACAACGCCTCGAGATAAGGACCGTCAAACCGGTACGTCTCATTGCAGAAATGGCAGTGAACCTCGGCATGGCCGTCTTCATCGATCAGCCGCCGCAGCTCCTCCTTGCCCATGCTGATGAGCGTCCGCTCCACGCGTTCTTCGGAACATTGGCATTGAAACTTGGGTTCGATTTCATCAAGCAGCCTCAGGTCGTCGCCGACCAAAAATTTCAGAATACCTTCGGGCGTTTCGCCTTGATCGAGCAGGGCCGTAACGGGAGGCATGGCCGCCACCGCCTTTTCCAGACGCGTCAGCTGCTCCTCCTTAAGTCCAGGCATCACCTGCACGATGAAGCCGCCCGCGTGAACGACCGAATTGTCCGTATCCACGAGGACGCCCAGCCCGACCGCGGACGGCGTCTGTTCCGAAAGCGCGAAATAATAGGTAAAATCTTCACCAAGTTCGCCGGAAATGAGCGGGACGCTGCCTTTGTAAGGTTCGCGCATTCCCAAGTCTTTGATCACGTACAAATAGCCTGTGCGGCCGACGGCTCCGGCCACATCCAGCTTGCCTTGGGCATTGCTGGGCAGATGCACGTGCGGGTTGTCGACATATCCCCGGACTTCGCCTGCGGCGTTGGCGTCGATCACGATTTGGCCGAGCGGCCCGTCGCCCTTGATTTGAATCGTCAGCTTTTCTTGACCCTTAAGCATGTTGCCCATCATCGCCGCAGCGGTTGCGGCTCTTCCCAGCGCCGCCGTTGCGACCGGATACGTATTGTGACGGCGCTGGAGTTCTCCGACGAGCGCCGTCGTCCTCGCGGCGAACACACGGATTCCGTCGTTCCAGGCCGTACCGCGAACCAGCTGGTCCTTCATCTCTCTTTGCTCCTTTGCCGATCTTTTCTTATTGATTGCGTTCGTAAATGATTCTTAACCCTTCCAGCGTGAGCATCGGATCGACCCGTTCGATCGTTTCCGATTCCCCCGCGATCAGTTCGGCCAGTCCCCCGGTCGCAATCACCTTGGCTTCGACGCCCTGCTCTCGGCGGATGCGGTTCACGATGCCGTCCACTTGACCCGCATAGCCGTAGATGAGCCCGGACTGGATCGCCGCAACCGTGTTGCGCCCGACCACGCGCTTAGGCTTGACCAGTTCGACGCGGGGCAGCTTGGAAGCCCGCTGGTACAAAGCTTCCGCGGAAATGCCGATGCCGGGAAGGATGACGCCTCCCAAATACGAACCGCTCGGATCGATGTAGTCAAACGTCGTCGCCGTGCCGAAATCGACGACGATAAGGGGAGCGCCGTAATGCTCGATTCCGGCGACCGCATTGACGATCCGGTCGGCCCCGACTTCCTTCGGATTTTCATAGCGGATGTTCAGGCCGGTTTTCATGCCCGGACCGACGACGAGCGGTTCGCGCCCGACGTATTTCCGGAACAGCCGTTCGAGCGTCGGCATGAGCGGGGGCACCACGCAAGCCAGCATGACGCCCTCGATATCCTCCACGTTCACGCCGGCGAACTGAAACAGGGTGACGATCTGAATTCCGTATTCGTCGACGGTCGCCGAACGGTTGGTGCTAAGCCGCCAATGCTGCTTGAGCGCCGCTTGATCGTAAAGTCCAAGCACGATATTGGTATTCCCGACATCGACAACCAGAATCACGATTTCGCCCCCTCTTTGATCTCGTTCAGATCGAGGCTGATGTCAAGCGCCTGGAACGAATGGGTCAGGCTGCCGACCGAAATAATGTCCACGCCGCTGGCGGCCAGCTCCCGGACGCGTTCCGGACGGACGCCGCCCGACGCTTCGAGCAGCACGTGCGGAGCGAGCTCGCGAACGCGGGCAACCGCCTCGCGCAGCCGTTCGGTGGGCATATTGTCGAGCATGACGATGTCCGCGCCGCTTCGGACGGCTTCCTCCGCCTGGGCGAGCGATTCCGCTTCCACCTCGATCTTCATCGTATGCGGCACGCGCGATTTGGCGGCCCGCACCGCTTCCGCGATGCCGCCCGCCGCTTTGATATGGTTGTCCTTGATCAACACGGCATCGTAAAGGCCGTACCGGTGGTTGTATCCTCCCCCGACCCGTACCGCGTACTTCTCCAGCGTGCGGTGTCCGGGGGTCGTCTTGCGGGTATCGGCGATCCGCACCGGGTACCCCTCCGCCGCATCCACATAAATCCGGGTCTGGGTTGCGATGCCCGAAAGCCGCTGCAGCAAGTTGAGCGCAAGCCGCTCGCCGGTCAGGATGCTGTGCGTGGAGCCTTCCACAACGGCAAGAACCGTCCCTTTTTCGAGACGGGTGCCGTCTTTTACTCTCGCTTCGAATTTCAGGCCGGGATCCACCGTTTCGAATACAAGCCGCGCAAGCGGCATGCCCGCCGCAATTCCGCTTGCCTTCGCATGAATAATGCCGCTTGAACGATGTCCTTCCGGCACGGTCGCCATCGTCGTCACATCGCCGCTGCCGATATCTTCGGCCAGCCAGGCGCGAATTTGCGACCGGATGGCTTCCACCGCCGGCCCTCCGACGCGAAAATCGCTTTCGCGCTCAAACATGCCCGACAACCTCCTCGCTGATCCCGCTCTCCCGATGCAAAATCGTATGTTTCTGCCAGCGAAGATCGTCCCGTTCGGGGAAATCCTCGCGATAGTGCGCCCCGCGGCTCTCCTCGCGGGAAAGCGCCGCCTCGGCCGTCAGCAGCGCGCACGTCAGCAGATTGGCGAATTCCAGTTCCTCGCGCTTTGTCAGCGCCGTCTGAAACAACGGTTCCTGCCGCTTCAATTCCTCGAGTCCTTTTTGCAGTCCGGCGCCGTTGCGCCTTAGCCCGACGTACCGCACCATAACCTTCTGCAGCTTCAAGCGGCGCTCGATGACCGCTCCCATCGGCCCCGCCGTCCGGTCCGTTTTGCAGCTTGTCCTCAGCTTGCCTTCGAGCGGAGTCAGACTCCCGATGCGCTCCGCGATCCGCCGCCCGAACACGATCGCCTCCGAAAGCGAATTGCTCGCCAGCCGGTTGGCGCCGTGAACGCCGGTGGACGACACTTCGCCGCAGGCGAACAACCGCGCGATGTTCGTCTCGCCGTTCAGATCGGTGCGGACACCGCCCATCATATAATGAGCCGCGGGCGCAACCGGAATCCAGTCGGCCGTCATATCGAGGCCGTAATTGAGGCAAAATTCATAAATATTCGGAAACCGGTGTTTGATCCGTTCCGGCGATTCATGGGTAATATCGATATACACGTACGTCGATTTGGTCGCTTCCATCTCGCTGACGATCGCCCTGGCCACCACGTCCCGCGGCGCCAGCTCCAGCTGCGGGTGATATTTTTCCATGAACCGTTCGCCCCGGATATTCCGCAGCACGGCCCCTTCGCCCCGCACAGCCTCGGAGATGAGGAATCGGGGCGCGCCCGGATAGCACAGCGAAGTCGGATGAAACTGAACAAACTCCATGTCCCGGATCACCGCTCCGGCCCGATAAGCCATCGCGATCCCGTCGCCCGTCGCCACTTCGGGATTGGTCGTGTAGCGGTACAGTTGGCCCGTTCCCCCGGTGCACAGCACGGTCGCCAGACCGCGGACGGCAACGCGCGCGCCGCCCGGCTTCATCACAAGCGCCCCGTGGCATTCCCCATCCTCGGTCAACAGATCGAGCGCGAAGTGGTCCTCCCATACTTCGATCCGGGAATCCGTCTTCACCTTCTCCGCAAGCGCGCGCACGATTTCATATCCGGTGGCGTCCCCGTTGGCGTGCAAAATGCGCCGCTGGCTGTGCGCGCCTTCCTTCGTCAACGCGAGCAGCCCGTTCTCTTCGTCGAATTGGGTCCCGTAGCGAATCAAATCCTGAACGCCCTGCGGGCCTTCATGCACGAGAACGTCTACGGCCTCCGGGTCGCACAGCCCGGCCCCGGCAATCAGCGTGTCCTGGCGGTGGAATTCGAACGAGTCCTCGTCGGAGATGACGGCCGCGATGCCGCCCTGCGCATACCGCGTATTGCTGTCGAAGAGCGATTTCTTCGTAATCATCAGCACCCGCTTGTTGCGCCGGCTTGCCTCGAGCGCGGCGAACAGGCCCGCGATGCCCGCGCCGATCACGATCACGTCGGTTTCGTAAACGGGCAGCGCATCCAAGTCGAAATCAACAATATAACGTGGAATCATGAACGGATACTCCTCATGAAGAAAGTAGCGCATGCTACTTCACTTGCAGCATGCGCATGAGCGACAGTCTGGCTTTATCGGCTACATCTTCGGGGACGTAGATTTGCGGCTGCATCGTCTCCAGGCAGCGGACGACTTTTTTGAGATTATTGACCTTCATGTTCGGGCAGACCAGGTATTTGGATGCAAAATGGAACGTTTTGTCCGGACTGTCAAGGCGAAGCTGATATCCCGTCCCGTCTTCCGTTCCGACAATGAATTCTTTGCAGTCCGATTCCCGGCAGTACTTCAAGATGCCTGTCGTGCTTCCGACATAGTCGGCCATCGCCACCACTTCCGGACGGCATTCGGGGTGCACGACGAATTGGGCGTTCGGGTATTTGGCCCGCATTTCCACGACGTCCTTGAGCGTCAGCATGTCATGCGTGTTGCAATACCCTTCCCAGATGATCATCTTTTTGCCGGTTTGCTGCTGCACCCAGTGGCCCAGATTTTTGTCCGGACACCAGATGATTTCTTCCGCGTCGATGGAGTTGACGACCTTCACCGCGTTGGACGATGTGCAGCAAATATCCGTCTCCGCCTTTACATCGGCGGATGAGTTAATGTAGGTCACCACTTTGGCGTTCGGATGCTTGGCTTTCAGCTCCCGAAGTCCGGCCGGGTTGACCATGTCCGCCATCGGGCAGCCCGCGCGCTCGTCTGGAACAAGCACGATCTTGTTGGGGGCGAGAATCTTCGCGCTCTCTCCCATAAAATGGACGCCGCAAAATACGATCACGTCGGCATCCGTCTCGGCCGCCTTTTGGGCGAGCAGGAACGAATCTCCGCGAAAATCTGCGACTTCCTGTATTTCATCCCGCTGATAATAGTGAGCGAGAATAATGGCGTTGCGTTCTTTCTTTAGTTGAAGCAGCCGTTCGCGAAGCTCGCGGTTCTGCTCCGCTCTGCGTTCCAGAGCTAAGGCTTCCATGGCGGATTCTCCTTGGTTAAATTTGTGAATATAAGCACAAAGTATCGGTCAAGCTTCCTATAGTGTGAACAAAATGCGTCCGTTTCATCGGGTTCGACACAAACGGTTCACCAACTAATTTACACTCGCGGCATAAGGCTGTCAATGAAAGTTGGGAAAAAGACGCTGTCCAAAAAAATGAATAATAAGAAAAGAAACCTCCCGCCCCCGCGAAGTTTCGCGTTGGGACTGAAGGTTTCCGTCCGGGATTCGGGTTACGATTTCGGTTCGTCCGAACCGTTGTCGTCCACGCGCTGATCCGGCGGCGTCGGCGTTGCCGCTTCACCCTCGCGGGTCTGAATGCGGACGCGGACATTGCCGCCGAGCGTATCGATATTCGGGTCGGCCGTGGACTCCGCCGAGCCTTCCGCAGAACCGCTGCCGTCCGACGATCCGTTGAGGTCGCCTTTCTCAAGAAGCCTCTTGATTTGCTCCAGCTCGAGCGTTTCTTGTTCGAGCAGCGTCTTCGCGAGCAAGTGCACCTCTTCGCTCTTTTCGGTCAGCAGCTTTTTCGCGCGTTCGTAGCAGCTTTGGATGATCGACCGCATTTCCTGATCGATCTCGTACGCGATTTTGTCGGAATAATTCTGTTCGTGCCCGAGATCGCGGCCGAGGAACACTTGGCCTTGGCTTTGGCCGAACTGCATCGGCCCGAGCTTTTCGCTCATGCCGTACTCCATAATCATGCTGCGCACGATGCTGGTCGCCTGCTTGAAGTCGCTGTAAGCGCCGGTGCCGATCTCGCCGATAAACAGCTCTTCGGCCACACGTCCGGCGAGCAGCCCGGTGACTTTGTCCAGAAGCTCCTGCTTCGTCACAAGCATCCGGTCTTCCTTCGGCAGCATGATGACGTAGCCGCCCGCGCGTCCGCGCGGAATGATCGTCACCTTGTGCACCATGTCGGCGTGCTCCAGGAAGTAGCCGACCACCGTATGGCCGGATTCGTGATAGGCCACGATCCGCTTCTCGCGCTCGCTGATCACGCGGCTCTTCTTCTCCGTGCCGACGATGACGCGGTCGATCGCTTCGTCGATCTCGGCCATATTGATCTCTTTCTTGTTCTTGCGTGCGGCGATAAGCGCCGCTTCGTTCAGCAGGTTCTCCAGATCCGCGCCGGTAAAGCCCGTCGTGCGCTTGGCGATCGTGTCCAGCCGCACGTCCTTGCTCAGCGGCTTGTTGCGGGCGTGAACCTTCAGGACGGCTTCGCGTCCCTTCACGTCCGGACGGTCGACCGTAATCTGACGGTCGAAGCGGCCCGGCCGCAGCAGCGCCGGGTCCAGAATGTCGGGACGGTTCGTCGCCGCGATGATGATAATGCCTTCATTCGCGCCGAAGCCGTCCATCTCGACGAGCAATTGGTTCAGCGTCTGCTCGCGCTCGTCGTGTCCGCCACCGAGGCCCGCGCCCCGCTGCCGGCCGACGGCGTCAATTTCGTCGATAAAGATGATACAGGGCGCATTTTTCTTGGCGTTCTCGAACAAATCCCGGACGCGGGACGCGCCGACGCCCACAAACATTTCGACGAAGTCCGAACCGGAAATGCTGAAGAACGGCACGCCGGCTTCGCCCGCCACCGCTCTGGCGAGCAGCGTTTTACCGGTGCCTGGCGGCCCGTTCAGCAGGACCCCCTTCGGAATCCGAGCGCCCAGCGCGGCGAATTTGCGCGGGTCTTTGAGAAACTCGACGACTTCCACAAGCTCCTGCTTCTCTTCGTCCGCCCCGGCGACGTCCTCGAAGGTGACCCTTTTCTTATCTTCATTATAAAGACGCGCCTTGCTCTTGCCGAAGTTCATGACCTTGCCGCCGCCGCCCTGCGCCTGATTGATCAGGAAGAAGAACAGGATGAACATGATCACGAACGGAATGATGGATGTCAGGAATGTGAGCCAGAAGCTCTGAGTCTTCATTTCTTTGAAATGAACGATGGCGCCTTTCTCGACAGCCATGGCCGCAAACTCGTCCGCAGCTCTATCGGTAAGCATGATCCGGCCAGCGAAGGCATCGCTCTTCCGGTCGGCTGGTCTTTCCTTGTAATGACCGGTAACCAAATACGTGCCGTTATCCGCCTGCAGCTGCAAGTCTTTGACGTTTCCCTGCTGCACGACGGCCAGAAGTTCGTTATACGTAAGTCCTTCCGTCGTCTCGTTCTTGCTGATAAAAAACTGAACGATTCCGACGGTCACCAAAAAAATAAGCAAATAAAAGCCTGTGTTCCGGATGATCCGATTCATCCCTGACCTCCTCTCGACACGCTTACATCATTTTACCATAGCCTGTCTGAGCATCACAACAAAATCAGCCTGCTCTTCAAGGCGGTCATCAGCGCATCCTTAGCTCGAATACACTTCGGGTTTCAGCACGCCTACAAAGGGCAAATTGCGGTATTTCTCCGCATAGTCGAGCCCGTACCCGACCACGAAGGCGTCCGGAATGACGAAGCCGGTGTAGTCGGCATTCAAATCGACCGTGCGGCGTCCCGGCTTGTCGAACAGGGCCACGACGCGAACGGACAGGGCGTTCCGGCGCTCCAGAACGTCCATGATGTAGCTTAGGGTCAGTCCGCTGTCGATGATGTCTTCCACGATCAGAACATCCCGGCCTTCGACGGAAGTGTCCAGATCCTTGACGATCCGGACTTCCCCCGACGAACGGGTGGAATTGCCGTAGCTAGATACGGCCATAAAGTCCAGCCCGATCGGCACCGTGATGTTCTTGGCCAAGTCCGCCATAAAAATAAAGGCGCCCTTCAGCACGCAGATGACGAGCGGATTGCGCCCTTCGTAATCGCGGCTGACGGCGGCACCCAACTCCTTGACTTTTTCCTGAATCTGTTCCTCGGTGAACAAAATTTCTTGAATGTCGTTCAGCAAAAATAAATCCTCCCGATCCGATTTAATACACGGTATGATAACGTTACTCCGTTCATGTCGCCGTTTATTGGCGATCTACCGGAGCTCTTCGACGAAAACCCGAACCGTCTTTCGGGTCCCGGCGTCCGGAACGGCGTGCCGCGAACGGCGCAACCCCGGAATCCACAAAATCCTGCCGTCCGCATCCGCCAGCAAAGGCACCGCATCCCGGAGGGAACGCGGAATTTTGGCGTCAACGAACATATCTTGCACTTTTTTGGAGCCTTTTAATCCGAGCGGCTCAAGCCGGTCACCGGGCCGGCGGCTGCGAATCGTCAGCGGAAACCGCAAGGCGGCCAAGTCGAAAAAAGCCTCCCTTTGGCTTTCCGCAAGCGAGGAGCCGCTTTCGTCCAGCGATCGCAAACGAAACACAACCTTTGCCTCCGGCACGGCGATGTCCGCATCCGGACCGGATACGGCATAGGCAAAGCCCGGCCGAACGGAAGGCTGGGGACCGAGGTAAGCCTCATCGTATTCGCATGCGACGATCCAGCCGCCGCCGATGTCGGCGCGATACCCTGCGGTACGTTCCGAAGCGATCGCCTGGGCAACCACTTCCACCTGCCCGAAGTCGTTCGCGTTTTCAAGACAGCTTAATATTAATTTAATCATTCTGCGTTGTAAAGCGACGTGAAGGCTGCGAAAACGCCGCCGGTCGATCAGCCAGCCTTCTTCCTTGCGAACCGCCGATTCCGCGAGCGCCTTGCCGGCTTCGGCTTCCATATACTCGTTCTCCGCCGCCGCCAGCTCCGACAGCCGAACAAGCGCCGCGCGAAGCTGCGGGTTGTACTGCTCCAGCATCGGCAAAAGATCAAGGCGGACCTTGTTGCGGAAATAGTCGCGTTTGGCGTTGCTGCTGTCCACGGCATGCGGAACCCCGTTTCGCACACCATATTCAAGCAGCTCACGTTTGGTTATACGCAGCAAGGGCCGAATGAGTTCCAAATCTTTTTCGCGGCGGCGATAGGGAATTCCTGCCATGCCCCCGATGCCGGTCCCCCGCAAAAATCGCATCAGCACGGTCTCGGCCTGATCGTCCGCATGATGGCCGAGCGCGATCGCGCTCGCCCCGTTCCGGCGGGCCACCTCGCGCAAAAACGCGTACCGCTTCTCCCGGGCTGCCGACTGCGGATTCAAACCCGTTGCGGCGATATAAGCGGGAACGTCGATCGCCGCCGTCTCGCAGGCCACTTGCCAGCTTCGGGCGACTTGCTTGACCAGCTCTTCCTCGGCGTCCGACTCCTCCCCGCGAAACCGGTGGTTTACATGCGCGGCCACGACGCGGAAGCCGTCGGTTTCCGCCATCGTCTTGAGCATATGAAGCAACGCCATGGAGTCGGGCCCGCCGGAAACGGCCGCTACGACCGTTTGGCCTGGGGCTCGCCAGATTTCTTCGGAGGTCTCTTCCATGACCCGGAGCAAAAGATCGTCCATTGTCTCTCCCCCCGTCCGCAGGCGCTTTTCGTCTTTCTTCTTATTGATGGGCCGTGAAGGCCAGCCTACCGAAGCAGCCAGTATGCCGTTACGGATACGAATAGAATGAGCGAGACCGCGAACAGGCCGGCCATCCAGCCAGGCACGCCGGATTTGTTGCCGGCCTGGCGCTGCTGCGGCTGCTGAAGCAGCCGCCAAGCCTCGCAGGCCTCCTCCGTATCCCGGAATCCTCCCGCCAAAGCCCGCTCCAGCCACGACTCGAGCGGCTTCAGCAGCCGGTTCGTGCGGACGAGCGTCATCAGCTCGCGCGGGTGCCGGTTTTGCGGCAGCAGCGTCCGGCTCAACTGTACAAGGCGCTTGCCGTCCAGGACGTGAATCCAGAGCATGGCGACGGCGAACCAATCGTAAGACGGCTCGGCCGTCCGGCTGCCCGCCGACCAGAAGCCGCGGTCGTACAGCTCGGTAAACTGCCGGACGCCGCGGCCCATCGCCGTCGTGCCGCCGTAATCGACCAAGCTGACCCGGCCGTATTGGCCGACCAGAATGTTGTCGCTCTTCAAATCGCCGAAAACCCAACCTGCCGCGTGCAGCTCGGAAAGCCGCTTCAGCAGCCGGTAGCCGATGACGCCGACCCATTCCTCCCCGTATCGGCGTATGTACGTCTTAACGGGCATACCCGGAACATACTGCATCGCGTAAAAAGGAAGCACCCGTTCGCCGGCCACGGCGTCGTCCACATCGAGCAAGAAAGGCGAGCGTCCCCGCTCCCGCTTGTCGAGCGAGGCGAGGACGTTCGCTTCGGCCTGCAATTCCGCAGGATCCTGGCCGATCTTGACGGCGCATATCGATCTTCCCGACGCAGCGAGATACACCTGTCCGTTCGAGCCGACGCCAAGCAAACGCCGCAGGGTGTAGCTTTTGCCATTCCATTTCCCGCGCAATACCGTTCCCGGCGGCAAACGGGATTCAGACGACGTAGTCACTCCGCACCTCAACGCTATCGTCCCGCTTTATAGGCGAGGGTGTTTGTACAGGTTCTATCATGATATTACCACAAGTCTCCCGGAAAAACTCCAACACATGGAGCAAAGCCGGTCCCGTCGGCGTCGTTCCGCGCATTTTCAGCTTGCCGGTCAGCATGCGGAGGCGATCCGTCCCGTGGGTCCAATCGCTGTCCATAACGCAAGGCTCGTCCGTCGCATCGCCGGGAAAATGGAACACCGCCACCATGCTCTCGCCTTCTCGCGCCTTAAGGCTCAAAGCGAGATCGCGGATCGCCTCCTCCACCGAGGGCAGCTTCGACCTCATGCTCGCGCTGGCGTCGACCAGAAGGGCGACACGCAGTTCGGCCGTTTCTCCGATATCCTCCATGACGCGCACGACTTCCGCCCTTTTGGCGGGCGGCAGCTCCGCCACCGACTCCACGCCGAACAATTGCCGCAGCTCGTGGTTGACGGCCTGCTGAACGGTGGCCGCTACCGTTTTGCGCGTCATCATCTGCACCGTTCCGGACAGTTGCCGCGACGTTACGATGCGGCTCATGCCGCCTCCGGCCCGCGCGATCTCCGCGATTTCGGTCGCCCCCTGCTCGCCGATGGCGCCGTCATCCACGACGCCCGCAACATTGACGACGATGCCTTCGGCGTAAGCTTGAGCTGCCGCCACGACCGGGCTTTCCCCCACGTTGGAACCGCCGTCGGTAATCAGCAAGATCTGCTTCAAACCTATCACTCCTCTTCTCTTGGCTCTATCAACATTGTGGCCAACAATTGCTAGGTTTAACCCCGGCTTCAAACGCGGCCGAAGGCGGAACGGAAAGGGGCAAGTCCGAGGAGATGGGTCTTGGGGAGCCTGGGGCAAGGGCCTTTGCGGGAACGGTCCGGCAATCGAGCCGGTCGGACGGCCTTACGGGAGCAGAACAAAAAGCCCATCCGCGTGCGGGCGCGAATGAGCAGGAATCCGCTCCGTTGGCCGTTTGCCTTGGGGATTGGCGGCAAAACGGCCAACGCGTTATTAGGCCAGGTGGATTCGAGGGGATGGCAAAGGGGAGTGAGCGGAGAGGGAAGAGCGGGCCCAAAGCGGGAAACGGACGAGGAGCGGCTTCGTCCCTTCCGCGTAACCCGGCTGCGTTCAGCCGGGCTTCTTCAGGGCCGGTTCGGCGTTCCGGAACGGTTCGGCTTTTGCCTCCGGGCGGGAACGGTCGACCGTCCGGCGCATGGCCTCGCTCCCCGTCTTTCCGGTTTGCGCGGGTAAGGACCGACGTATGGGCGCTATGGCCCCGGAGCGTTATGTCCGCTTATTGTCCGCCCTGTCGGAAACGGAAGAGGGAATCGAGGCCGAAACCGGACTTCAAACGAAAGGTGACGAGTTCTGCTCGGATACGGCGCTTCCGCCTGCGCGCTCCGGCCGGAATCGTCCAGGCAGTCCGCGGCAAATGAAGCCTCGGCCCTGCAGGCGCTATGCGCGTCAGGCGAAAACCCGCTTCCTTAATAAAGGCAAAGCAAACCGGTTGCGCAGGCCGGCCGAAGCCGCGTCATGCCGCGCCGTCTTGCGAATCGCGAATCACCGTTGTTGCGCTCACCTCCGCGTCATCGAATGGATCTATATCATCAAGCCCAGGCGGGCGTTGCGGCCGGCGGATCCGCCTTATGCGCCGTCTTGCGAATCGCGTCTTGATGCGCGTCGCTCCGCTCAGCTCACCGTTCGCGAACGCTCCAGCCGATCCAGCCCCGGCCAGCGGAACGCCGCCCATTCCGGCTCGCGGCGGACGATCTTCGTCACGACGACCGTCATGTCGTCCCGAACCCGTCCCCCCGGAAACTGGCGCAATGCCGTGTGAAGGAGCGCGTCGGCCAGTTCCTGGGGATCGTCGCTGCCGATTTCCTGCAGCACCCGCTTCATCCACAGCTCCTTATTGACCGCATGATCGGGAGCGTCGATGACCCCGTCCGTCATCATGATCAGCGTATCTCCGGGCTGCAGATCGACCTGCAGAACGTCGATTTCGATATCCTGCAAAATCCCGATCGGCAAATTGTTGGCGGCAATCGGAATCACTTCGCGTCCGCGCTTGATGAAGCTCGGGGTGGACCCGATCTTGAGCAGCGTGGCTTGAGCGGTATACAAATCGATCAGCGCGAGATCGACCGTGGCGAACATCTCTTCGGGCGACCTGAGCAGCAGGATCGAATTGACCGACTTGACCGCCACCCGCTCGTTGATGCCCGATTGCAACAGCTGCTCCAGCATCGACAGCGCCGCGCTGCTCTCCAGCCGGGCCCTCGCCCCGTTTCCCATTCCGTCGCTGATGGATACCGCGAACTTGCCGCTGCCAAGCTCGGTCATGCTGAAGCTGTCCCCGGACAGCAGGTCGCCGTCTTTGGCCGCCGCCGCCACTCCGGTCAGCACTTCGAAAGCCTTGGCGGAGCCGAACGTCACGGTCGTCCACCGCCCTCCCGATTCGGAGACCCGCTCGCTTCGCACCGAGATGCTTTCTCCCAGAATATCGCTAAGAAGCGGAGCGATCACTTTCCGGCACTCGTCATACCCGGGGCGAAACGCATGAACCATCTCGATCTCGACTTGTCCCTCCTCCAGACTGATAATATCGATGCGCTGAATGGCCAGTCCCAGCCCTTCCAGCGCCTCGCGGATTTGCTCCTCCTGGCGGCCGAGCTCCTTGGCCTCCCTTCGGATTTCCTTGACCAGGTCGTCCATGACCTGGGATACGCCGGACAACTGCTCGGCGACCAGCAACCGGCTGTCCTGCACTTGCCGCCGCCAATGCTGATCGTGCCGGTACAGGTCGTACTGCCGTTTGAGCACCTCCAGCACCTGCGGCGTCTTGACGCAATGCCTCGTCCATGGCTTCGGAAGATGCGACGAAGGCAGGTCCGGATCGGCTTCGACTGCGCTCATCATATCCGTGAGCAGCTTGTATGTCTGGAAAAACTGCCCGTCCCAGCACAGTCCCCGCTTGTGGCAGCTCTGGCAGTTCGTCTCGTGAACCGTATTGATAAAATGCTCGAAATCGCGCTCGTGGCTCTTCGTTTCCCCGGCATACGTGATCTGCCGGAAGCTGCCCGCAAGCTGGCGGAACACTTCCGAGAACCGCTCCACCCGTTCCGCCGTCAAATCCCGGACCTTTTTTGCGTAATCCTGCTGGTTTTGGGCATAATCCGGGGTCCCCGGAACATATCTTGCTATAGATTCGCTCCACTTCCGGGGCGTCGCAAACAGCAGCAGCGCGGCGGCGACGGAAGCCCATACCGACGACATGGCCGCTTGCGCCTGTCCTTCATACAACGACAGCATCGAAGTGCCCAGCAGCAGACCAAACGCGGCGGCAGGTTTGCCGCCTTGGCGTATCAGCCCGGCCATCAGCCCTCCGAAGGCGAGTATGCCGATTTGCGCAGCGGCGTCCAAATTCGAAAGACTCAAAATGATCCCGGCCACGACGCCTGCGGATGCGCCCAGCAGCGGCCCGGCCGCGAGCGCGACCAGCACGACCGCATATCGCGACAGCGCCATCTCCAGCGATATGCCGTAAACGGACCAACCGACGACGCCCGTCAGGACCGACGCCGCCAAGATCATCAGCCCGACCCATTCCTCGGGCCGAAGCCTCGTCCTTCGCGCCGAACGGGACAGAACGGGCAAGGCGTGCAAAAACAACAGCGTCAGCACGAACGAAAGTCCCGCTTCCACTGCCGTCAGCACGTAAGGCAGCCAGTTCGCGGTCGTCTCCGTCATCACCGTTACGAAGAGGCGGACCAGTAGCGTAGAAGTAAACACCACGACGGGCGCATGCGACAGATCCGCCCTCTCGTAAGCTTCCAACGCCCGGACAAGCAAATAGATGATGCCGATCTCCGCGATAATGACAGCCGGCGCGGACGAAACCGCCCAGAAACTTCCCGCGATCACCCCCGCGGCCGCCCAAACCGAAAGCTCCCGGCGCGTATAAAGCACGACGGCGAAAAAAGCGGCGGCAAATGGCGCAAGCCCTTCCAGCATGACGGCCCGTCCGAGCAAAAAACCGATAAGGGCTACAAGCGCGATCCATTGATAGCGCTGAACGAACGCTTGCCAGGCGGCTTTGTCCCCGGAACGCGGGGACGCCGATTTTTTTTGCAGATTGAATTTCCATCGCCTCTCCTTTTTCTTGTTTTGGGAACCGGTTTCTTGCTGCTGACGTGGCACGAACGGTATGACGGATGGTTTAATCATGCATAGCACCTCGTTTTTTAAAGAGTGTGCCTCTCATTATAGGTGCGGCGTTTTATAAAGTTTGTCAGAAGCCGTTGGCGACGCAAAAGTTTTTTCCGACAGCGCCCGCAGGTTGCGGGTGACGCGATTCGGGAAAGCGGCGAATCCGCATCCGGCCGGGAAAAAAGGCCGCGCAAGGCCGCTGCGCCGGCGGCCGTCCGTCGAATGCGGGAAGGAAAACCGCCCTTATCCGACGGCAATTGGCGACCTTGCGGCCCGTCCTTTTTTTCGCGAAGTGCCGGATGGCCCCGAAATACCGAACCCGAAAATGCCCGAGCGGCAAGAAAAAAAGAAGCCGGGCTTGCCAGCCCGGAGCGCGAAAAGCCGCCGCCAACCCGCCATGTCGTCCGTCCGGTGCCTCGCACGGACCCGAGCGGTTAAATGGAGCGGCTATGTTAAGTGGGTTACCTCCTGATGAGCGGTTGTGTGGAGCGGCCGATTGCCTTACGGATCCGGCTTCTGCGGGTAAAATGGATGGATTTTTCCAATATAGATATAAAAAACCGCCGATGATTCGGCGGTTTCCTTGTGCGGTTGTTTGTTGTGCGGTTGTTTAATGCAGCTTCATTGTGTATAAGACGGGGGCCGCAAGCTGGCCTTACGAACGACGCCCGCCGCGTCCGCCCCGTTTGGATTCCGTGTTCTTCTTCAGGGAAGACATGCGCTCTTCGCTGTCCTTGAGGAATCGGCTCATCTTATCCTCAAACGACGAGCGGCTGGAGCCGAAGGATTTGAAGGGTCGGCCTCCGCGATCCCCGCGGGGTCCGCGATGCTGTTGCTCCGGCGGCTTGTCAACAGCTTGTCGGATGGACAGACCGATCTTTCCGTCCTTGTCCACATTGATGACTTTCACGGTGACGACGTCGCTGATTTTCAAATGGTCGTTGACGTCCTTGACATAGCTGTCGGCAATTTCGGAAATGTGAACAAGACCCGTTACGCCGTCCGGCAAGTCCACAAATGCTCCGAAATGCGTAATGCCGGTCACTTTGCCCTCCAATTTAGCGCCCACTTCGATGGCCATAAAAAACGATGTTCCTCCCTGAACATAAGTGTGCCGTCAACATAATCAGTCCGGCTTACGCCGATTATAACCGATTGTGAAAAGCAAGGTCAACAGACGGATATCTTGAAAAAACGCCGTTTTTTAGGGTTTTATCTGAATCTCCCGCTCTCCGGGAAGCATCATCCCCTGATCCTTGCGCGCGATCTGTCCGACGTATTCCGGATCGTTCAACCTCTTGACTTCCAGTTTCAGCGCGGCCGTCTTCGCCTCCGCTTCGGCAAGCTTATCTTTCATCTCGCGAAGCTTGACGGTTCTTTCGGCTTCCTGATGATACTGGCGAAGCATGGTATAAGCAGCCCAACTCATGAACAAGGCAACAACGAGAAACAGCAGCTTCAACCGTCTGCGTGCGCCGACGGCTGCAGGCGTAGACATTGTGTTCGATGCCACCGGAAGCTCTCCTTCCTTCGTTCATGCGGAAATGCGCTAAAAAAGGGTTCAGGCGGTTGTATTATAGCATACTCCAAAAGCTAGATTATATGCTCCTTCGGACGCAAAAACAGCCGCCGCCGTGTCGAATTATGACTTTCGACGGATACGCGCCCACCATTTTTCCCATTTTTGCGCCATCGGGCCGAATAACCGCTTCCCAAGCCCCTGCCCTATCCGCCGGCCGATGCCGGCAAAGGGCTTCATCAGCAGCTTCGCGATCCATAACAAGAGAGCGGCAGCAACGATAAACAAAATGTCGAGCAGCCGGGCAACCGTGCGCACCAGCCAGAAAACCGGAACGATCAGCAGCATGCGCGCCGCCTTCCACAGCCATTTGCACAACGTTCCGGCCCATGCGTACAGCAAGTCGACCAGCTTTCGCATGAACGGGCTGAACAGGCCGAAATACCCCGTAACGCCGATGCCGATGCCCAGAAACACATACAGACGGACTTCTCCGAAGTTGCTCGCGAGCAGGATTTGGAACGCCGCGACGGTGGCGGCCACCCAATACAGGAAGTCAAGTCCGGGAAGCATCCATCTGCGGATATCGAAACGCCCGCACGCAACCCGGTACGCGTCGAACGCAAGACCCATGCCAAGCCCGAGCAAAATCATGGCGCCGATCGTCGTCCAATGCATAGCCGTATTCACTTGAACAACTTCCCGAACAAGCCTTTCGATTTGCTGCCGGCGGAGGCGCCGTCCAAATAGACGAATGAATGGATCAGCCCTTCGATCGTCACCAGCCCTTGCTCCAGGCTCAGGTTTTTCATATGCAGATTTTGGCCTCTGATCGTCAAGTAGCCGCACTCGGTTTCCAGCAGAAACTCTTCATTGTCGAAGCTCTCCACGTTGAGCACGCCGGTGATGTCCATCAGCTTGCGGTTGAGCATGCGGACTTCCTGCCGCTTGGCGCCCTTGCCCTGGTCCATGGCACGTCCCTCCTTTACGAGACTAGCATATGGACGGAAGGGACGAATTAGAACCGCATCCGCCGATATCTTTCGGCGCCCGCAATGCCGCTTTGGAGGACGACTGGGCTCGGATGGACGCTTCAGGTTTTGCGGAATACAAAAAAAGACGACCGCCCCTGCCAAAACGCCTGGGCGTCGTCTTGCGGATATACCGGCTTATGCGAGAAACGGAGGCTTTTCATTGGTTTTGAATTCTTCCTTCAGAACCGTATACATGCTCTCCGCCTCTTCCTTGCGCGTCGAATCGGCAAGCCTCTCCACGCGGACCGTCAGGATGCGCTGTCCGTACTGGATTTCCAGCATGTCGCCGACCTTCAGCGCGGCGCTCGGCTTCGCTTCCCTGCCATTGAGAAGGACGCGCCCTTGGTCGGACACGTCCTTCGCCACGGTGCGGCGCTTGATCAGGCGCGACACCTTCAAAAACTTGTCAAGCCGCATAAATTACTTGACGGCTTCTTTCAGCTTGTTGCCCGCTTTGAAGGCAGGGACTTTGGAAGCGGCGATTTGGATCGTTTTGCCGGTTTGCGGGTTGCGGCCGATGCGGCCGGAACGGCTGCGCGTTTCGAACGTGCCAAAGCCGATCAGCTGAACCTTTTCGCCTTTGGAAAGAGCGTCGGAAACTTCGCCCAGGAAACCGTTCAATACGGTTTCGACATCTTTTTTCGTCAGACCGCTTTTTTCCGCGATGTTGTTGATCAGATCCGTCTTGTTCATAATCGAAACTCCTCCTAGTTTCCAAATCGGTTATTTGCGTTTTGATAAGTCTGGCAAAAAGACACGAAGAATACTATTCTTTCTGCCTTAAAAAAAATCCTGCCGCACGATCAAAAAATTTCAGGAAAATTGTTGAAAGCGGCTAAGCCGTGACGAATTCCGCCGACTATAGAGGTTTGCGACTCTTCGCCTCCTGCCATAAATCTTCCATTTCTGTTAAGTCAGTTTCGTCAAAACTACGTCCTTTTATACGTAATTGCTCTTCTATATACCGAAAGCGCGAAGCGAATTTGCGATTGGTATAAGCCAGCGCCTCTTCCGGATCGGCGCCGATAAAGCGAGAGGCGTTCACGACGGCAAACAGCAGGTCGCCGAGCTCTTCCTTCTGGCGCTCCTTCGACTCGCCGCCCGCCGCTTCTTTCAGTTCGGCCAGCTCCTCCTCGATTTTCCCGAACACGCCGGCCAGATCGGGCCAGTCGAAGCCGACGCCGGCCGCTTTCTTCTGCAGCTTGTACGCGCGGGGCAAAGCCGGCAAGTCCTTCGGTATGCCGTCCAGCATCGATTTGCGCTCCTCGGCCCCTTTGCGGCGCTTCTCCTCGGCCTTCATCGCCTCCCAGTTGCGCAGCGCTTCCTCCGCGTCCTGCGCGTTGTCGCCCCCGAACACGTGAGGATGCCGGAAGATGAGCTTGTCGTTCAGCTCGGCCAGCACGTCGAAGACGGTGAACGTTCCATTCTCCTCTTCCATTTGGCTATGCAGCAGCACCTGCAGCAGGACGTCCCCGAATTCCTCTTTCATGTTGTCGGGGTCGTCGTTGTCAATCGCTTCGATCGCCTCGTACGTTTCTTCGATGAAGTTTTTGCGGATCGATTGGTGCGTCTGCTCCCGGTCCCAGGGGCAGCCTTCCGGACTGCGCAATATGCTCACGATCTCATGCAGCCGCTCGAACGAATGGCGGCGCAGCCGGTCGTCGCGGCTGGCGGCGACGTAGACGAGCGTCAGATTACCGTATTCGTCCAGACGGTCGAGCTCATACAGCGGAATCCGCAGAATCCGCTCCTGTCCCGGAACGCCAAGCGCCTGGCCGACGACGATGGGATAGTCGTCCGGGTATACGTCCATCAGCGACAGCTTCACGTCGGAGGCGGTGTAGACGTCGTAGACCTGACCGATCAAGGTATGCAGGCGGGGCCGCAGATGCTCGCGGGTAAGCTCGGCGGCATCGAGCAATTGAAAGCCTTCGATCGGGTCGAAGCCGAGCCGGGCGAACGCCTCGTCGAGAAAGCTTTCGCCGCCGAGGAGGCGAACCTCCACGTTTCGTTGCGGCGCGCGCTCGCGCAGCAGCCGCACTGTCCGCTCGGCCACCATCGGGTGTCCGGGAACGGCGTAGACGATAGGCGCATCCGGATTTTCCGCGGCCAGGCGAAGCAAGGTCTCCGCTATCTGTTCGTAGACCTGCTCGAAATCGCCGCGCGATTCGTAAACGGCATCGAAGGTTTCGAAGGTGATGCCGCGCCGCGCCAGATCGGCGACCGCCGGGTGGTCCGCCGTGCGCGCATAGCGCCGCCCGGAAGCTTCCAGCAGCTTCAGGACGCCGAGCGTCAACCGGTCTTCGCCGCCGGCGCCCAGGCCGACGACGGTAATGGTGGAAGGCATAAAACGAATCATCCTTTCGGAGGGATAAAGTGGGTCGAATCGTTGGGGTCCGGGCGGCCGCGGCGCAAAGCGGCGGCAAGCCGGGCGAGCCGCGCTTCCCAGCGGGTGCCGGCGACGCCCGGAAGCGCGCCCCATTCGCGGGGGCCGAGCGCGCCCGTGGCGACGAGCGCCGCCGCGAACACGAGCGCGCCCGCGGCGACGCAGGGCAGCGCCGTGAGCGCGGCCGCGATGCGGGGCGGCAAGCCGCCTGCGAGCGCGTGCAGCGCGGCCGCAAGCAGCGCGACGACGGCGGCCATCGCCGCGAGCGAAGCTGCGGCGCGCCCGGCGGCGCGGGCGCCGGGGCGCGGCATCGCCGCCATGCGGCGCAGGCGGCGGACAGACAGCGCGGCCGCGGCCCCGTAGGCCGCGATCGCGGCCATGGCGGCGCCCTCGATGCCGAAGGCGGGCGCAAGCAGCGCGTTCGCCGCCGCTTTGACAAGCGCGGCGGCGGCAAGATGGAGGGCGGGCGAGCGCAGGTCGCCCAGGCCCTGAAGCAGGGCGGCGGCCACCGCCTGCAGGGCGCCCGCGCCCGCGGCGAAGGCGAGCAGCGCCATCGCGGCGGTCCCGCGCCCGTCGGCGAACAGCGCGACGTTGACCGGGCCGGCCAGGAGAGCGAGGCCGACCGCGGCCGCGGCGGCGAACCACCAGGCGAGCCGCATGGCCAAGGCCGCGTGGTCGCCCGCGGCCGCGTGATCGCGCCGCGTCCTGGCGGCGGTCAACGCCGGCACAAGCGCGGCGGCCGCGCTGCCGGCCGCGAGGACGACAAGCTGCAGCAGGGCGATGCCGCGGTTGTACGCGCCGAACGAGGCCAGCGCCTCCGCGGACGACTGGCCTGCAGCCTGCAGCAGCCGGGGCAGCGTAAACGCATCGATCAGCCCGAACAGCGGGGCCGCGACCGAAGCGGCCCCCACCGGCAGCGCAACGGCGGCGATCCGCCGAAGCAGCTCGCGCCGCGTCCAAGCCGCGCCTTCCCGCCGCCCCATTCGGGCGCCGCCCGCGCCCGCTATTTCCCTAGCGCTGCCCGAAGCCGAGAGCGGGGCCGGGGCCGCACCGCGCGGGCTCGAACGCGCGGACGCCCGGCCCGCCACGCCTGCGGCCGCCTCGCGCCCCTCCCGGCGGCGCCGCAGGCGCGGGATAGCCATGGCGGCGAGTCCCCCCGCCGCCCCGACCGCCATGCCGCCGTGCACGGCGGCGGCCGTCGAAGCGGGCGACCAGCCGTGCCCGATCGCCCACAGCAGCGCGGCCAGCATAAACGCCACCCGCGCACACTGCTCCGCAAGCTGCGACGCCGCCGGGCGCAGCATGTCCATCCGCCCCTGCGCGCCGCCGCGCAAAACGGCGGTCAGCGGCGCAAACAGCAGCGCAAGCGACGACATGCGGATCGCGTCCGCCGCCGAGGGAACCCCCATCCAGCGGGCGAACGTATCCGCCGCCAGTTGCAGGACGGCGAACGCGGCAAGCCCGCTTGCGCCAAGCAAGCCCGCCGACCAGCGCAGCACCCTTCGCGCCCCGTCCTCGTCCCCTTCCGCCGTCCGCTCCGCGACGAGCACCGACACGGCCACCGGCACGCCCGCGGCGGCGAGCGTCATCCACATCACCGTAAGGGCGTACACCGCGCTGTACAGGCCGAACGCCTCGTCGCCCGCAAGGTTCTGCAACGGGATTTTCTGCAGGGTGCCGATCAGCTTGGAGAGCAGTGCGGCCCCTCCCAGCAGCGCCGCGCCCTTAAGCAGCGGGGAAGAGCCTCCGCTCCTTGTCCGTCTGTCCGTCATGACGCAAATCCTTTCTTCGCTTTCCCGCCCGTGCTTCGCGGCCCGGATGCCGGGCCGAATGCCCGGATGCGCGCGCGCAGCGTAGCGTATCCGGCGAGCCGATCAAGCTTGGCCTTCGAAAAAGGTTCTAAAGGCATTATACAGGGAAAACGGCCGGTTGCGCGAAACGGCCGGAAAAGCGCATGCAAACGAGCGCCCGCTGCCGCCCGGCCCCATGCGGATCGCCGGGCGGCAGCCGATTCGCGGCAGCCGATTTAACCATCCGGTCCGTCCGGGTCCGCCCAAGCCTTCCCGATTCGGCAAAAAAGCTCCGCCGGCAAGTGTTCGACCACTTCCGCGAAGCTTTTCCGCCGGTCCGCCGGACCGTTCGCCAATCGTGATTATTGCTCCATCTGTTTGGCCAGAAAGCCGGCCGCCGTTTCCACCATCTTGCTTTCCAACTCGCCCATGGTTACGCCCTCTTCCTTGCTGAGAAGGACGACCGTCCCGATCGGGTCCCCGCTTGCGACGATCGGCGCTGCCGCAAAGGAGGAGAACGTCTCCGCGTTATCCCGCAGAATTTCATAGTTGCCGGAGCCGGTTTCCAGCACGATTTTGCGGTTTTCCATGCAGGTTTCCAGCAAATTTCCGATCGGTTTTTCCAAATATTCCTTCTTGGACGCGCCCGCCACGGCGATGATGGTATCCCGGTCCGAAATCATGGCAATATGGCCGGTGCTCTCATGCAAAGATTCGGCATATTCCTTGGCGAAGTCGCCAAGTTCGCCGATCGGCGAATATTTCTTCAGGATGACTTCTCCGTCGCGATCCACGAAGATTTCCAGCGGATCTCCTTCACGAATGCGGAGCGTGCGGCGAATTTCCTTCGGTATGACGACCCGACCGAGGTCATCAATGCGGCGTACAATCCCGGTTGCTTTCATGGCAAGTGTTGCCCCACTTTCTTGGATGTTTTGGAACTTGGCCCCAAGCTCCCGCCATTGGCGGTCAGCTGTATAACGTACGCAAGAACACTCGATGATCGGGTGAACTTGAACTTGGGCATAGTATTCAACCCCTCCCAATTTCTTATGCGCATACCCTCCGCTGGGGGATTTCCCCAATCGACCATCGACGCTGCCCGGGCCAAAACCGGGTCGTATTTTTGATTTACACCATGCGCCCCGCAGCGAAACGGAAAACATGGAGCCCCGAACCCACAGCTTGCTCCGCGCAAAAAACCTCCATTTCCGCGTTTCACAGAAATGGAGGTTGGGGTTGCATCCAAGTCGCATAGGCTCTTGGTCGCGTTATTTGCCTGCGGATGCGGAAGCCGATGCGCTTGCGGAGGCTGTCGGCGAAGCCGAAGGCGATTCCGATGCGGGAGCCGATGCGCTTGGGCTCGGGGATGCCGAAGGCGAGGCGGAAGGCGACGGAGACGGAGACGGTTTCGGCAAGTTTATGCTCTTAATCAGGCCAGGGAGCTCGTCCGTCATAAATTTGCCGATGTTCTCCGAAGCGATCGTTTGCTTGATGGACGTCTTCGCTTCGTCGAACGTCTTCGTTCCGCGCTCCTCGACCTTCATGACATGGTAGCCGTATTCCGTCTTGACCGGGTCGCTGATTTGGCCGATCGGAAGGGTTTGGGCCGCCTTCTTGAATTCTTCGACCCATTCCGAAGGGTTCGCTTTTTCATACAAACCGCCGTTCGAGGCCGAGCCGCCGTCGTCGGAATATTCCTTCGCCAGCTCGGTCCAGTCGCCGCCCTTTTCCAGCTTAGCTTTGACTTCGTTGGCAAGTTTGAGCGCTTCTTCGTCCTTGCGCGTTTTCCCGTTTTTGTCGGTCAGACCGATCAGAATATGGCGCACGGTCACATAATTAAAGCTGTCCTTATTTTCGTTGTAATATTTTTGCGCTTCTTCGTCGGTGACTTTGGATTCCGCGTCTTTCAGCATGATCTGCTGTTCGCTCTCGAACTGAACGATGAGATCATCGGTCAAGCCGCCTTCCTTCATCGTTTTCTTCAACTCTTCGTTGGAATTCAGGCTTTTCTTGATCGCTTCGAATTGCTCCTTAACGTCTTTGCTTGCCTGCTCCTTAATCTCTTTGGAAGCGCGGTCGCTCAATATGCGAATTCCCACGAATTGTTTCAGAAGTTGCTCCTGAGAAGAAGGTTCGTCGACAAGGGACGGGAAAGACGAATAAACAGAGAAAATCTTCAAAAAGGTTTTGTAAGCCGTAAACTCTTTATTGGTCACCTGGCCGCCTTCATATTCGGCTACGACTTGATTTTCTTCTTTTTTACCGCAGGCGGCCATAAGGCCGACAAGCAGCGCCGCCGCCACCGTGATGGCGATCAGCCGGCCGAGCAAGCGGCCTTTACGGTGCAACATCTTGCAATTCCCCCTCGATTGTAGTCGCTTCTTTGTATTTTACCAGAAAATCCTCGACGAAAGCGAGCAGCGCATCGTCGTCGAGCTTGCGCACGAACAGCTTCAAAACCGGCTGCGGCTGAAGCGAGACGATTTGCAACTTGCCCTGCATGCGCTTTTCCATCTGCTTCAGCTTCGTCTCGTCGATCGTCCGGCGATGGCGTTCCGCGAATTTGAGGACGACTTCATCGCCTTTCCTGACGATCGATTCGATGCCGTAATGCCGCCCGTACACTTTCAGCCGGGCAACGGCAAGCAGGTTAAGCACGGATTTGGGCGGTTCGCCGAAGCGGTCCGTCAATTCGTCGAAAAGCTCGCCCACATCGTCCAGCGAAGCGGCTGCCGCAACTTTTTTGTAAATTTCGATCTTCTGGATGCTGTCGTAAATATAGTCGGACGGCAAGTACGCGTCCACCGCCAAATCGAGCTGCGTATTGACCGGCTGCAGCGGAACCGTCTCCTCGCCGAACGCCTTCGCCTTGCGCGCCTGAATCTCTTCAGCCAGCATTTGCGAATACAAGTCGAAGCCGACCGATGCGATAAAGCCGTGCTGTTCCGCCCCGAGCAGGTTGCCGGCGCCCCGGATGGCCAGATCGCGCATGGCGATTTTGAACCCGGAGCCGAGCTCGGTGAACTCCTTGATCGATTGCAGACGCTTCTCGGCCACCTCGGTCAGCACCTTATCCCGCTGATAGGTGAAATAAGCGTACGCAATCCGGTTCGAGCGGCCGACGCGGCCGCGCAGCTGGTACAGCTGGGAGAGGCCCATCTTGTCGGCGTCATGCACGATCAGCGTATTGACGTTCGGGATGTCGACGCCCGTTTCGATGATGCTGGTGCTGACGAGAACGTCGTATTCGCCGTCGAGAAAATCGAGGATCGTCCGCTCCAGCTCCTGCTCGGTCATCTGTCCGTGCGCAACGGCAATGCGCGCGTCGGGAACGAGCGCCGAGATTTGCTCCGCCATCTGGTAAATGCCCTGAACGCGGTTGTATAAGAAGTACACCTGTCCGTCCCGGGCAAGCTCGCGCTCGATCGCTTCCCTTACAAGCGTCGGGCTGTATTCGACGACATACGTCTGCACCGGGAACCGGTTCTCCGGCGGCGTCTCGATCACGGACAAGTCGCGCACGCCCAGCATGGACATGTGCAGCGTGCGCGGAATCGGCGTCGCCGTCAGCGTCAGAACGTCCACGTTCGTCTTCAGTCGTTTGAGCTTCTCTTTGTGGGACACGCCGAACCGCTGTTCTTCGTCGACGATAAGCAGTCCAAGGTCCTTGAAGACGATGTCCTGGGACAGCAGGCGATGGGTGCCGATGACCACATCGACCGTGCCGGCTTTAAGCCCCTTGATCGTCTCGTTCTGCTCCTTGCGCGAACGGAACCGGCTGAGCACGCGGATCTGGAACGGGTAGCCCGCAAACCGCTCGCGGAACGTCTCGTAGTGCTGCTGGGCGAGAATGGTCGTCGGCACGAGCACCGCAACCTGCTTGCCTTCGATCGCCGCCTTAAACGCGGCGCGGATCGCCACTTCCGTCTTGCCGTAGCCGACATCGCCGCAGAGAAGCCGATCCATCGGACGGGGTTTTTCCATATCCCGCTTGATCTCTTCGATCGCCCGCAATTGATCGGGCGTCTCCTCATACGGGAACATGGCCTCGAATTCCTGCTGGTAAGGCGTATCCTTGCCGAATTGGTATCCCGGGGTTGCCTGCCTTTCGGCATACAGCTTGATCAAATCGTCGGCGATGTTCTGGACGGACGAACGGACCTTGGTCTTGACGCGGTTCCATTCGGATCCGCCGAGCTTGTTGAGTTTCGGCTCCTTCTCCTCGGAACCGACGTACTTCTGAATAAGGTCGAATTGCTCGACCGGCACCGACAGACGGTCGCCGCCGGCGTATACGATATGCAAATAATCTTTGTGAATGCCGTTGATCTCCAGCGTGCCGATCCCCAAATATTTGCCGATCCCATGATTCTGGTGAACGACATAATCGCCCACCTTGAGTTCGGTGTAACTCTTGATCCGTTCGGCATTGTCGATGCGGCGGTCGACGCGCCGGGCTTTGCGCTGCTTCTGGGTAAACATCTCCCCTTCGGTAATAACCACCAGCTTGACCGAGGGCAGTTCGAAGCCGCTCTGCAGGTTGCCTTCCAGGATGTCCGGCTGCGCGATATGATAATCTTCGAGCACCCGCTTCATCCGGTCGGCCCGCTCGGCGTTGCCGGCCAGCATGATGATGTGCGAACCGCTTCTTTGCCAGCGCTCCATTTCCGCTTTGAGCACGTTCATCTGCCCGTGGAAGTTCTGCATGCCCCGGCAGACGAAGTTGACGATATTTTGGGGCTGGGTGTGCGGAACTTGACGGACGAACAAGGACAGGTAGATCGTCTGGAACGCTTTCGGATACAGCGCCCGGTCCGCTTCCACGGCCAGGACAAACCCGGGCAGCGATTTGCCCTGCTGCAAAAGATGGGTCGTCCACTCCGACTCGTCCCGTTCAAGTTGCCGCGCCGTTTCGGTCAGCCGGTTCGGTTCGTCCATCAGAAGCAGCGTATCTTTCGGCACATAGTCAAGCAGCGTGTGGCGTTCCGGGTACAGCAATGAAATATATTTGTAAATCTCGGGAAAATAAACGTTTTGCCGCAGCAAATCAATTTCCCGGGCAATTTCCCCGCGCAGCCGTTCCTTCGCCTGACGGTCGGTCATGCGTTCCAGTTGCTTTTCCAGCAGTTCGTATGCATGCTGGGCGGCGTTGTTGAATCTTCGCGCGTCCGCCACAATTTCCCGGCAAGGCCGGACAAGGAACTGCTCCAGCTTGTCGATCGAACGCTGGTCGGCGGGATCGAAGGTGCGGATCGAATCGATTTCGTCGTCGAACCATTCCACCCGCAGCGCCACGGGCGAAGTCAACGGGAAAAAGTCGACGATTCCCCCGCGCACGCTCATATGCCCTTTTTGTTCCACCCGGTCCACGCGCTCATAACCGAGCCCGACCATGCGCTCAAGGAATTGGTCCATCGGCAGCGATTCGCCGACCTTAAGCGGCACGAAGGCCTGCGCCATCGTCTCGCGATCGGGTTGAAAGCGCCGAACGCCGGAAAAAGGCACGACAACAACCCCGCGGAAGCCTTCCGCGAGTTGCAGCAGCACATCCATTCGACGCGCAGACATTTCCGGACTGGAGATGGCCGTCTCCGCCGCGATCAGCTCGTTGGCGGGATAAAGCAGCACTTCGCCTTGCGGCAAACATTCCTGCAAATCCTCCGCTATTTTCTGCGCGGAGAACATATTATGCGTCACCACGAGTATCGGGCGCCGCAGTTCGCGATACAAAGAGGCGACCATCACCTGCCGCGCGGAGCCGGACAAGCCGGCGACGAGCTGCTCCCGCATGCCGCTTCGCACGCCCGACAGCACCGAGACAAAATCAGGATCGGTCGCAAACGTATTCAAAAGCGCCTCCATGGCGGTTCCCCTTTCCTTACGTAAAGCGTTTCCGTTCTGACCGGCAGAAAGCGGCCGCTTTGATTCCTGCAACGGCTTCAATCGTTTCGATATGAAGGGTTCAAAGATGACCGGCAGCGGTCGGGGAAACAGTTCTCGCAACCCAACGCTTTTTCCGCTCAAACGCTTTATCGGTTTCGTCTTTCTGCAACTGCGCAGCGCTTTTCATGCAACGTTAAAAAGAAGCCCCGGCAATGCCAAGGCCTCCGTTTCCCTGTCGCAACGGCGCATTCACTCATTGAAGAGGATTGGACAGCAACGAGAGCTCCGGATATTGATCCAGCGTCTGGCTGCAGTATTCGCATATGACCCGCACCGTTACGTCCCCGTTGGAATTATACGATATTATACGCTTCCGCTCATCGGGGGTCAAGAAATGCAAGCCTAGCCTGTATTCCGGAACCTGCCAGCTCTCGAAGCTTCCGAGCGGCATGCGGCAATGTCGGCAAACATAGTTTACAGCCATATGTATGCCTCCTGAAGAGTGGTTATGCGGCGGGCGCATTCCTCTTCAGTATGTCCCGATAAGCGAAAATTAAGCGCCGGAGCGGTTGTTGAATTTGGCCATCGTCTCCTCGAACGGATGCGACAAAGCAAATTCGATGGCGTCGCACGCATCCTCCACCATGCGGCGAACGCGTTCCTGTTCCTCTTTGGCAAACGGGGCCAGCACGTAGTTCACGATCGGAAACCCCGGCTTCGGACGCGATATGCCCATCCGCACGCGGTTAAAGCTCTGGGTGCCGGTATGCTGGATGATCGATTTGATGCCGTTATGGCCACCTGCGCTGCCTTGATAGCGCAGCCGGATCCGTCCCGTCTCCGTATCGAGATCGTCGTAAACGATAATGGCGTCTTCCAGCTTCGCTTTGTAGTAATCCATGAACGCGCGCACCGATTCGCCCGACAGATTCATGTACGTCATCGGCTTGATCAGCGCCACCTTTTGCCCGTTTATGCGGGTCTCGCCGATCAAAGCTTTACACTTGTTCTGAGTGACGCTGATCTGCCAGCGCCTGGCCAGTTCGTCCACGACCATAAACCCCGCATTGTGCCTTGTCGCTTCGTATTCGGGACCGGGATTTCCGAGTCCGACAATCCATCTCATGATCAAATCCTCCTGCTTGGCGCTAGTTCGTCACTTTTGGGGAGCATGCAACGATTTGTTCATGTCGCGTGTCCTATCTCATGGAAGGGTTAAAACACGAAGAACCTTAAAACCGGCGTTTCGCCATTATTTTCACTGACAGAAAGAAGGTGATATCGTGTACATGAACGGTCAAATGATTTTTGACGACCATCATTTTTACGATCATATGAAGGCTGAAGTTCCGATCCAGGTATACCGCGGGCGGATGCACAGCGACATCGGGCTTATCGAATATTATGGCAAAGAATTTGTCAAGGTCAACAATATTTTCTACAGCCGCAAGCAATTTACGTTTGTCTCCCGCCCGGGATATTAAATCGGGAACCGATCATGCTTGTCCCAATGAAAAAGTGCGGAGCTGAGGCCAGTCCGCACTTTTTTCGTTTTCCGTTTAGCTTTTTTCCACCGTATTTGCGGCCTTGCTATGCTGCGCGTTCTCTTCCGCCGCATCGTCCGCCGCGTTCAGTTCGTCGTCCGGGAGCGTCTTCTGCGGCGCCAGCACGGACACGACCACCGCGTCTTCGTCTTCCGCGGCCGCAACTCCCTCCGGAAGCCGGAGCTGTCCGACCGTAAGATGGTCGCCGATCTGAAGCGAGCCGATATCGACCGTCAGCTTTTCCGGCAAGTCTTTGGCTACGCACTCGACTTCCAGTTCGTGCATCACGATCTGAAGCATGCCGCCTTCCTTCTCGCCAGGGCTTTCGCCGACAAATTCGAGGCGGACCGGAGCCTGGATCTTCTCGTCCAAGCTGATCTGATGAAAATCGGCATGCAGCAGTTTGCCGTTGAGCACATCCCGTTGAACTTCATTCAGCAGCACCGGCCGGCTTCCCAACCCGGCAATTTCAAGCTCCACAATGCCGTGCCCTTCGCTGCGCAGCAGCGAGGACAGTTCCCTTGCATCCAGTGCAATGGCGGCAGCGCCGAACTGCTTGCCGTAGACGACGGCGGGAACCTTGCCTTGGCTCCTAAGCCGGCGAAGCGCTCCCCGGCTCGACTTTGTTCGCGGTTCCGCATGTAATGTCGTACTCATTTGGGCATCCCTCCTGGCAGCGGTATACCCTATTCGTACCCATTACGTCCGATTGCTAAACATGCGGTTCGAACAACTTGCTGATCGACTGCTGCTCGTGAATGCGGATAATCGCTTCGCCGATCAGCGGAGCGACCGACAGCACCCGGAGTTTGGTCGAAGCAGCCGGATCGCGGAGCGGAATGGTATCCGTAACGACAACCTCGGTGATCGGCGAGGCTTCCAGGCGGGACAACGCTTGTCCGGACATGACCGGGTGCGTGCAGCAGGCGTAAATCTCCCTCGCCCCCGCTTTCTTCAGCGCTTCGGAAGCCAGGCAGATCGTGCCGGCGGTATCGATGATATCGTCGATCAAAATAGCGGTGCGTCCCGCTACGTCGCCGATAATGTTCATGACTTCCACCACGTTCGGTTCGGGGCGGCGCTTGTCGATGATCGCAAGCGGGGACTGCAGCTCGTCCGCCAGACGGCGGGCGCGCACGACGCCTCCGTGGTCGGGGGAGACCACAACGGGAGCAAGCAGCCCTTTGGATTTGAAATAATCGCCCAGAATCGGCACGCCGAGGAGATGGTCGACCGGAATGTCGAAGAAACCTTGAATCTGCATCGCGTGCAAATCCATGGCAATGACACGATGCGCTCCCGCGGTTTCGATCAGGTTCGCGACCAGCTTGGCCGTGATCGGATCGCGGGATTTGGCTTTGCGATCCTGGCGGGCGTACCCGTAATAAGGAACGACGACGTTGATCGTTTTGGCGGAAGCGCGTTTAAGCGCGTCGACCATGACGAGCAGTTCCATCAAATGCTCGTTTACGGGCTGCGAAGTCGACTGAACGACAAAGACGTCGCTGCCCCGTACACTTTCGTTTAACCGGATATGAATTTCGCCGTCACTGAATCTTCGCATGTCCGCATCTCCGAGCGGTACGCCGATATGCCGCGCAATGGACTCGGCCAGTCTTAAGTTAGAGCTGCATGCAAACAATTTCAAAGTGGCGTCCGGATAAGACATGAAGCCACCTGCTTTCCGTTTTAATCGATGGTTGAAAAGCCGTGCCGAAGTCGATCACACGGCAGTTGATTTAGGATTTCGATTCTTCCCGTTCTTTTTTGAGCCGGGCTTTGATCCGGAGTTTTTCGGCATAACCCGGTTTGTTGACTTGGCGCTCCCGTGCAATCGCGACATCGTTTGCGGCCACGTCGTGGGTAATCGTCGAGCCGGCTACGACATAGGCGCCCTCGCCGACGCGGACCGGCGCGATCAGATTGGCGTTGCTGCCGATAAAGGCGTTGTCGCCGATCACCGTCTTCGACTTATTGTATCCATCGTAATTGGCGGTAATCGCGCCGCAGCCGATATTTACGTTCGCCCCGACTTCCGCGTCGCCGATATAGCTGAGATGCGGCACTTTGCTGCCGATGCCGATGACGCTGTTTTTCACTTCGACAAAGTCGCCGATCTTCACCTTGGCCAGCAAGCGGGTTCCCGGCCGCAAGTAAGCGAACGGTCCAACCTGGCAGCCTTCGCCGAGCTGCGCCTGGTCGACGACCGACTGGCGAACGGTCGAGCCGTCGCCGACTTCGGCGTCGTTCAGTTCGGCGTTCGGTCCGATCACGCATTCGGCCCCGATCTTCGTCTTCCCGCGCAGGATCGTGCCCGGATGCAGGACGGTATCCTGGCCGATTTGAACGTCCGGCCCGATATACGTATGGTCGGGATCGATAATCGTCACCCCGTTCGTCTGATGCCGAAGCGCGATCCGCCTGCGCATCAGCCGTTCGGCTTCCGCGAGCGCCACGCGGTCGTTCACGCCGATCGCTTCGGCCGGATCGTCCGTCTTGTAGGCGGCAATGCGCTCCCCTTGTCCCTTGAGAATGCCGATGACATCGGTCAAATAATACTCGCCCTGCGTATTCTCGTTCGTCACTTGCCCGAGCGCGGCGAACAGCTTGCGGTTATCGAAGCAGTACGTGCCGGTGTTGATCTCGCGAATCGCCGCTTCTTCGGCGGAGCAGTCCTTCTGTTCCACGATACGCAACACGCTGCCGTCCTCTCCGCGGACGATGCGGCCATAGCCGAACGGATCCGCAAGCTCGGCGGTCATGACGGTCGCAGCCGCGCCTTCCTTCTGGTGGAGCGAAATAAGCGCTTCGAGCGACGAGGATGTCACCAGCGGCGTATCCCCGCAGACGACAATCGTGACGCCGTCCGCTTCGCCCAGCAGCGGCTTCGTCTGCAGCACGGCATGTCCGGTGCCGAGCTGTTCCGTCTGCAAGGCGTATTCGGCCGCATCGCCAAGCTCCGCTTGAACGGCCTCCGCCCCGTGGCCGACGACAACGACCGCGCGCTCGCAGTTCGCCTGCCCTACGGCTTCCAGCACATGCCTGACCATCGGTTTCCCGCATACCGGATGAAGCACTTTATATAATTTCGATTTCATTCGTTTGCCTTGACCAGCGGCAAGAATAATCGCCATTCTTTTCATAAAGCGTTCAACCCCCTTCCTTTCACGCACAACAATCTCTACAGAATCATAGCTTATTCCGGGACAAATGAAAAGAGAGCCTGATTAAGGCTCTCTCATAAAACCAAAGATATCCATTCTATTTCTCGTTTATGAATCGGGTTCAGGCGCCTTCAACCAGCACTTCCTCTTCTTGAGCCGACCGTTCATATTCCGCAAGGACAGCGGATTGAATTTTCTCGCGCGTACCCGAAGAGATCGGATGAGCAATGTCCCGAAACTCCCCATCAGGGTTCCGCTTGCTCGGCATGGCTACGAACATGCCATTGTTGCCGTCGATGACGCGAATGTCATGGACGACAAACTCATTGTCTATCGTGATTGAAGCAATGGCTTTCATCCGTCCTTCGGAATTGACACGACGCAGCCTCACATCTGTAATTTGCACTTGTGTTCACCACCTTTGCCCCATCGGAAGACTTGGTGTAATATTCCACATTCATGTGCAAATTTCCTGCTTAATCCTGGCAAAACAAGCTGAGAAAATTAAAAAAATTTTTTAATAACTTCCATTTTCGACAGCAATCTCCGCGATCAACTCTATTTCGACAAGAACATCCTTGGGCAGCCGTGCGACTTCCACCGTCGAGCGGGCGGGCGTATGCTCTCCGAAATAGGAAGCGTATACTTCGTTGAAGGCGGCAAACATATTCATATCCTTCAGGAACACGGTCGTTTTGACGACGTCCCGCAGCGTTGCGCCTTCCGCCGCAAGCACGGCTTGCAGGTTGCGAAGCACTTGGCGGGTCTGCTCCTCGATGCCTCCCTGGACAAGTTCCCCGGACGGCAGAAGCGGAATTTGACCGGAGGTAAACAGCAGATTGCCAACCCTTACCGCTTGCGCATAAGGCCCGATGGCCGCGGGAGCGTCTTTGGTCGAAACGATTTTAAGCGACATTCCGTTTCCTCCTTATAATTAGAAGATTTTAATTTTCCGTTTCAAAAAAATTTCCCGGCTTCACGACGATCTGACGGGTCTTCAGGTCCACTTCACGCAAACTCGCGAGCGAAACGTAATCGTGCAAAAGCCGTTCCTCGCTGCCGATTTCCCCGGATTCCACAAACACGCCGACACCGGCCACGGAAGCGTGGAATTCGTGAAGCAAGTCCACCATGCCTTGAATGGTGCCTCCGGCCTTCATGAAGTCGTCGATAATCAGCACCCGCGATTGTTCTTTAAGCGCCCGGCGCGTCAAGGACATCGTCTGAATCCGTTTGCTGGAACCGGAAACATAATTGATGCTGACGACGGAGCCCTCGGTCACTTTATGGTCGCGGCGAACGATGACGACCGGCACGTTCAAATACACGCTTGTGGCGTATGCAAGCGGAATGCCCTTGGTTTCCACCGTCATAATGACGTCGACTTCCCGGTCGGCGAATGCGGTGGCGAACATCCGGCCGATCTCCTGCAGCAGCTTCGGCTGTCCGAGCAAATCGGTCATATACAAATAGCCGCCGGGCAGCAGGCGATCCGGCTGCTCCAACTGCCGGCATACACCCATAATCATCTGAAGCGCCTGCTCCTTCCGGCACTTCGGCACATAGCGCACGCCCCCCGACGCTCCCGCCAGCGTATGCAAATCTCCGATCCCTTCTTCTTCGAAAACCTCTTTAATGATCGCCAGATCCTCGCTGATGGACGACTTGGCGGATTGATAGCGATCGGCGAACGCTGTCAGCGATATTAACGTATGGGGACGGGCAATCAGGTATTGGGTCATTTCTACGAGGCGCGCGCTGCGCTTCAATTTTTTCACTCATCCTCACTCCCGTCCAAATCCGAATAATTTATCGACATCATAACACTTTTATCCGGTTTTGGGCAAGGTGGGGGCATTTGGAATGATAATATATGTAACACAGTGCGTTATTTTAACCCTGTCAACATCCGAACGACATAGACTTCTTTGCAAAACCCGCGCAAGCCGTTGTACAGCCTCGCCACCTTCGATTCTTTCGCGACAAGGCCGAAGACGGTCGGTCCGCTCCCCGACATCAGCACCCCGTCGGCGCCCAACTTCTCCATGACATTTTTGATTTGCCGGACTTCGGGATAACGATCCAGCGTTACGGTTTCAAGCACGTTGCCGAGCTGGCTGCAAACGTCCCGGAAGGACTTCCGGGCTATGGCATCCAGCATGCCGGAAACGGACGGATGCTCCTTCAGCTCGCTTGCTTTTAGCCTTCCGTATACGTCGGCCGTCGATACGTTGATCGGAGGCTTCGCCAGTACAACCCAGCACTGGGGCGGATTCGGGATCGTCTCCAGGATCTCTCCGCGCCCCCGGGCGATTGCGGTTCCTCCGCGGATGCAGAAAGGCACGTCGGAGCCCAGCTCGGCGCCGAGTTGCTCCAGCTCGCTCAGCGTAAGTCCCAAGTCCCACAGGCGGTTCAGTCCCCTTAGCGTCGCGGCCGCATCGCTGCTGCCGCCGGCAAGACCCGCGGCGACGGGGATATGCTTGTCCAAGTGAATATAGACGCCGCGTCTGACGTTGTACCGTTCCTTCAGCAAGCGCGCCGCCTGAAACGCCAAGTTCTTTTCGTCGAGAGGGATAAAGCCCGCGTAACTGGACAGCACGATCTGGTCGCGCGGCAGTTCGGACATTTCCAGACGATCCGCCAGGTCCACCATCGTCATGATCATCTCGACTTCATGGTAACCGTCTTCCCGCTTGCGAAGCACATCGAGCAATAAATTAATTTTGGCCGGAGCCTTTTCGTAAACTTTCATCATGGTCATCACCTGTCGGCTAAAAACGGTTCGAAAGCTTTACATATTATAACAAACCCCCGGGTGAATTGCGATTTGCGGACTATCCAGGACTTCGGTCGCGGGAAACGGAAAGGAATCGATGCGGATAGAATCGGTGCGGATGCTTGCGAATACAGATACATACGAATCAAGACAGGGCGAACGGTCGTCCGGCACGGCCGCATTCGCCCTGTCTTGTGGTTTTGCGCCTTATTGAGGCTTCCGGGATGCGGCCTGTTCGGCGATCTGAATTGCGCGCTTGACCATGTTCCCGGCATCCTTGGCGCGAATGCCGCCCCAGCCCTCCCGCTCGACCGTACCGTAGAACCCTAGGTCTTTG
The DNA here is from genome assembly GCF_000378425.1 of Cohnella laeviribosi DSM 21336. Classification (GTDB taxonomy): domain Bacteria; phylum Bacillota; class Bacilli; order Paenibacillales; family Paenibacillaceae; genus Cohnella; species Cohnella laeviribosi. Next base: position 46,160 of record NZ_KB899824.1, read on the forward strand.
GCCAGTTCGGCTTTGAACTGTTCGGACATCGTGCTTCGTCTGCGGCCCATTGAAACGCCTCCTTAAGACAAGTGACGCCAATTCGGACGCCCGAATTTAGAATGCCCCGTTCGGGCGCAAGCGAATCTTTATCGGCCCCGCCATTGCAAAACGGACAACCACGCGCCTTAAGCGCATGATTGCCCGCTGTGAAAAACGTGTCAATGCGTCATAAAGTTGATGCGTACTTGGCCGTCGTCGTTGCAGACCATCACTTCCACGGATTCGGTCAGAATATCAGCGTAGCTATACGAAACCCGCTTGAAGGCATTCTGTTCCTGATCCAGCTTGACAATAAAAACGGACGGGTAGATCTCTTCCAACACGCCGGTTCGTTCGACGGTTTTGCGGCGTCCACCATTGGCGCGGAGCATGATTCTGGAGCCAACGTGCGGTTCCAAACTCCGCCTGATCTCCATAAGCGTGTTTTTAGCCATGATCCACTACCACCTCTTTCCCTGTAAATTATAACTAAAAAGAGGCGATGTGTCAAATAAGATGATTATTATATCAGCGATCCCGTTTTTTTGTCAATGGCGTTTTTCATGCTTGGAAGCCCAATCCGATATTTCCCCATCGTTTCAATGCCGCCGACTCCCTGAATGCCGCTGATGGTATGCGAGATCACGTCGGCAATGTCGATCGTATCGCGAAAGGGAGTAAGGGCAGCCCGAACCGCTACATACACCGGATCAAGCGCATGAATCATAATCCGGCCGGGAGAGCTGGCAAAATTAGCCCCTGCCGACAGAATGGCTTCGAAGTGGGATTGGCACGCTCCCGCGACAACCACGAGCGAATCGCGATGCTTTTCGTATTCCCTGGCCACGTACACCGCGCGGACAAAATTGACGGAGTTTTTGTAGCTGCTCAAATTTTGGTAATCTTTTCGATGCTTCAGCACCCCGTCATGCCCCGTAATCACGACGATATCCGGCCTGACCTGCGGCAACAGACGCATAAGCACCTGGGGCATTTGCGATTCGTGGCAATAAGTGCCCTGCGCGGGAACGCCGAGCTGCGCGTAAACCGCCATGCTTTTCTTGAGGTAGTTCGAATCCCCGTCAAGATGAAGCACTTTGCCGGGCAGCTCGAAATAAGGCTCGCGCCGCAGCGGGCCTTGCTGCAGGGCGGGTGCGATCTTCGGTTTAAGCTGCGCCAGCTCCACCTTCATTCGCCGCAGCGTTTCATGGGTCTGAATGCGCGCTTGAAGCGTTCCTTCGAGCTCGTCCGGGTCTCGCACCGCGTGGAGATCATCGATCCTTGAATCGGCCAGCAGACGATAATCCGTCCCGCGCAGAACCGCCAAGCGGCCGGATAGAGCCGCTATCCGGAACAGAATGTCTCCGCCGTACGATTTGCGGACGACCAGGTCACCCTGCTTCATGGGCTAATCACCTCTTTCGTCTATCCTATGGAGGCGAATCCCGCATGGTGCAGAGCGTCTGCAAAATGATTGCCGATCCCTTTCATGTTTGTTGGCGGCCGCATTTGGGGCTTACTTCACCAATCCTGCTTCCGCAAGCGCGCCTTCGAGGCGGGCGAATTCGGCAAGCGAGAGCGTCTCGCCGCGCCGCTCGGGCGCAATGCCGGCGGCGCTCAGCACCTCCGCCAGCTCCGCTTTGCGATCCTTGCCGAAGAAGGCCGTCAGGTTGTTGTGCAGCGTCTTGCGCCGCTGCGCGAATGCGGCATGAACGATGCGGAAAAACCGCTCCTCGCTCGCCACTTCGACGGGCGGCTTGCTTCTGCGCTTCAACCGAATGACCGCCGACTCGACATTCGGCGCCGGGATGAAGGAACCCGGCGGCACGGTGCAGACGTATTCCGGCTCGCAATAATATTGAACGGCGATGCTGAGCGCGCCGTACTCTTTGCCCCCCGGAGCTGCGGCCATACGTTCGGCCACTTCCTTCTGCACCATCACGACGATCGATTCGACCGGCAGCTTGTCCTCGAGCAGCTTCATCACGATCGGCGTCGTCACGTAATACGGCAGGTTGGCGACCACGCTTACGCTTTCGCATTCGGCGAACCGTTCGTTCCACAAAGGCCGAAGATCGGCTTTCAGCACATCCGCGTGCAGCAGGGTGACATTGTCGTAGATGGCGAGCACATCCCGCAGAATCGGAATGAGCCGGTCGTCGATTTCGACAGCCGCCACCTGTCCCGCCTCCTGCGCCAGCCGCTCCGTGAGCGCCCCGATGCCCGGGCCGATTTCGAGCGCGCCTTTGGTCGGCCCCAAATCGGCTGCCGCGATGATCTTGTCCAAAATATTTTTGTCGATCAGAAAATTTTGTCCCAGGCTTTTCCGAAACGTAAATCCGTGCCTGCGAATAATTTCTTTGGTCCGGCTCGGAGTCGCGATAGCGGCTCCGCTGCGGACGACGCTTTTGTCCATAGCCGTCTACAATCCTTCCCGCTCCAGCTGCGATAACGCGCTTGCGAACTCCTCACGCGTAATGCGGAACATTACGCAGCGCTTGTAAAACTGTTTGCCGTTCGCGTATCCGATACCGAGCAGCTCGCCCATCCGCCGGCGGCGCTGCGCGGCCGAACCGTGAACGATCAGCCCCGCCTCCAACAGATCGGTCCAGGCGATTTCCGGCTCGTCGCCCTTCTCCGGCGCCTCTCCGCTGCGGGCCTTAGCGAGCGCCTGCCGGATCGCTTCGTCGGTTGCGTGCTCGACGCCGATCCCGTCCTTGCCGCGGGCTTCGGCCCGGGTCAGAAACGCGTGCTTGCAATCCGGAATCCGCTCGGCGATGATTTTGCGAATCCGCTCGCCCGGCACGTCCGGATCCGTAAACACGATGACGCCTCGGCGCTTGTGCGCCAGCTCGATTCGGCGGAGGACGTCTTCGCCGATCGCCGATCCCCCGGTCTCGATCGTCTCGGCCGAAACCGCGCGCCGGATGGCGGCCGTATCGTCTTTTCCCTCCACCACAATGACTTCTCGAATCATGTTTTGCCATTCCGCCTTCTTCGTATCCCGTATAAATGCAACAAATCTTATTATAACCGAGAACGGGATCGTGCCGCATGCCGGCGGATGCATCGGTCCTAATGCGTCGCATCGTCACCGCGACACCGGCCCCCGTCCCCGAAATTGCAAAAAGAAGGGGCGTAACGCCCCTTCCACTATCATTGCCGCTGTATTTCGCATATGCTGCGGACGCGTCCCGCGGTTGGCATCCCCGATCGACGCATCCCGATATCGGCCCGATCCGCGGCTCCGGTTCGGATCGGCTTCAAGCCTGGCGATCAGCTCGCCGACGGCTTGACAGGTCCGATCACATATACCGTATATCCGCTTCTCGCGCCGAATTTGTTGGCATATTTCTCGCTGTCGAAATACACATCGATTTTTTTCCCTTTGATGGCGCTGCCGGTATCTTCGGCACGGCGGAAGCCGATGCCTTCGATGTAAACCCACCAGCCGAGTGGGATCACATCGGGGTCGACGGCAATCGTCCGCCCTTCCTCCACCTTCGTGCCGGATGCGGTAATGCCGTAGCCCTCGTCTCCGACATCTTTGCCTGTGGAAGCCGGACCGGCCGAATAAGCGGTCAGCTTGACGTTTTTCAGCACGCGCTTGACCTTGACCGACTGTCCGTTAAGCTTGACGATGTTGTTCGCATCGTACGACATGATCTTGACTTCCGGCGCTTTTTTCTTGGTGCCGACCGCCACGACCTTCTGCACGGCCGGTTTTGCCACCGTCTTGGAAATCAACTGGTCGCTGACCAGACGGCCGTCTACATAAACGCGCTCGAACTTTTTGACCAGCAAGCCTTCCCTACCGGATTGAACGACTTTTTTCTTACCTTCGAGCAACGTGCCGTCCTTCTTCTCAACGATCGTGAAGGTGACCGGATGCTTCGTCTCCACGATCTCTTTTTTCACTCGCAGCACTTGAATGGTCATACCGTCCGTTATCGGCGTCGTCGGACCGGGATAAACCCGATCGTTCGCCGAAAGCGTGATGTTCGCTGCCCGCAGCACATCCCGAACGGTATCTGCGGTTGTATATCGGATTTCCTTTTTTCCGTCTGCCTGCAACGTAATGCGGGCCGCACGCGTAATCGCGATCGTGCTGCCTTCTTCCAGCTTGGCATCGAGCGGTTGGGAGATTTCATCTTGCGGGCCGATGACGATATTATGCTCCGAAAGAAGCGATCGCACATCGGAGACTTTGGTTTTGATAACGGTTGTCTTCCCGCCGTCCACAACGGTCACGCTTCTTGCGGACGCGTCGTGTAGCAGCAATAAGAACAAGATGGTCATAGCAAAAGAGAGAATTGCGCTGAGGAGAATCAAACGCAAATGCTCATGCTTCCATCGCGCTGCGAAAAGCTTGCCGGTCGGTCGTGGATCATGGGTGTTCCCGACAGGAACAGTTCCCATTTTCTCGTTCCTCCTTCATAGCCCCGCCGTCGACTGTTACGCATGACTTCGTCTGACGCGACTATCCTTTTTTGATAACGGCGCAATGCTTCGCGCGAAGCGGCATTCGCACGGAAGACGCGCGCCGTCCTGACCAGTGAAGGTCTCACCTTGTGGCTGAAACCATTCGCCCTTTTTGTTACACCGAAAACGGACAACAAAAAAAGCCGACGGACAGAGGATCTGTTCGTGGCTTCCGCTTGCGGCAACTAAAGGGAAATGGGCAGCACGAGATGACCTCTCTCTCATACGCTTGCGAGGTTAGCTGTCGGGTTCGGACCTCGAGAGTAGCCCTATTCGCTTTGAAGCGAAATTCACCCCAAGATTGCTCGTCCGCCGAAGCCGTGTTCTGGCAATCGTACACAACTTCCGCGTCGGGTCCCCCGCTCTCCTTGCGGAGATTCAGCGCACTGGAAAAGGGATGCCATATTCAAACTCTTGGAATTGATCATAACCTCTTGGCGGCGAAGGTGTAAAGAAGGCGTAAAGAGCGAATTTCTCCATTTTCCGGCGGAAAAAGCTCTGTTTTTTGAATTTTATCGAGCCGAGTCCAGTTTTTTCTGACAATAGGTTTATTTTTCTCGAAATGTTACCGTTTTATCTCGCAAGTCCCAAACAGGTGCGGCTATTTAAGGATGTTAAATTAGCAAATTCTTCCACTGTTTTCCCTTTTATTTCCGCTCCTGCCTCCGCTACGAAACGCACATATGCGGACTCGTTTCGCTTCCCTCGATAGGGGTGGGGGGTAAGGTAAGGCGCGTCGGTTTCAATCAAAATCCGGTCGTCCGGAACCTTCGCCAGCACCTCTTTGGGCACCCTTGCGTTTTTGAACGTGACCGGTCCGCCAAACGAAATATAGAAATTCATGTCGAGACATTGCTTCGCGATCTCCCAGCTTCCGGAAAAACAATGCATGATGCCGCCTACCTCGGACGCCCCCTCTTCCTTCAGCAGACGGACGACATCCTCGTGCGCGTCACGATTGTGGATGACGATCGGTTTTTTGAGCCGCTTGGCCAGACGGATTTGCTCCCGGAACACGGTGTGCTGGATTTCTTTAGGGGACGTGTCCCAATAGTAATCGAGCCCGATTTCGCCAATGGCGACCACTTTCGGATGCGCGCACAGCCGCTCGATCCATGCCAGATCCTCTTCCAGTCTCATGTCGATCGCATCCGTCGGATGCCAGCCTACGGCCGCATAAATAAACGGGTATTGTTCCGCCAGCGCCATGGTGGTCGGAATCGTTTCACGGTTGAAGCCGATGTTGACGATGATATCCACGCCAGCCTCGCGCGCGCGGGCGATGACTTCCGCGCGGTCGTTGTCGAATTTGGGGGAGTCGAGATGAGCGTGTGTGTCGATAAGCATAGCGTAATTTGTCTCCTTCGGTTTAAATTCCAAAAAGCTCGCGGGTTTCCGGCTTAAGCGCCGGCGCCTTTTTGCTGACCTCGTCTGCGGGATAGTACAGATAGTATTGTCCCCGGTGCAGCCCGGTAATGGAGCGGATAATGTCCGATTTGACCGAAATTTCCGTCAGCCTTTCCTTGGAATCCAGCAGCAAAATCGGCGGTTTTTCCGCCCCGTCCGGCTCCGCTCCCGGTTTATAGACGTCATACGGAAGATCGACAGGGGTATCGGCTTCCAGGTGATACTCGGGGTGAAGGCCGGCTTCCGCCCATTCGCCGCGAAGGCGCTCGATCAAGGCATCGTCCCGTTGATCCAGCGAGATGTATTTGTAGAGCCGGCGGTTTAAAAAACGCGAACAAAGGTCGGCAAGCAATTCGTCCCGCTCCTTCGTCCATTGTCCGAACGTCGTCTGCACCATGGCTTCGTCCACCGCCAAATACGATTCGACCGTAAGCGTGCCTTCGAACAGTTGCCGAAGCTGCGGCAGCAGGAACGCGAAGCGGTAGCCGGATTGGAACAGCTCTTTCGCCCTGCGGAAAATTTGCCTTAAGACGATCTCCGAACTCCGGGTCACGGGGTGAAAATAAACCTGCCAATACATTTGATACCGGGACATCAAGTAATCCTCAACGGCGTGCATCCCGCTTTCCTTGACGACAATGCGGCCCTGGAACGGCCGGAGCACGCGCAGAATCCGGTCGAGATCGAACGTGCCGTAATGGACGCCGGTAAAGTAGGCGTCCCGAAGCAAATAATCCATGCGGTCGGCATCCATTTGGCTCGAGACGAGGCTGATTACGATCTGCTTGTCGTAATCCTTGCGGATGACGGCCGCCACCCGCTCGGGAAAATCGTCCCCGACTTCCCTCAATATCCGGTTGATATTCGTGTCGCCGAGGATAATGTCGCAAGACCATTTCTCATGATCGTTACCGAATACCTGTTCGATCGAGTGCGAAAAGGGGCCGTGTCCGATATCGTGCAGTAAAGCCGCGCACAAACAGACCAGATTCTCCTCTTGCGGCCAATCGAGATAGCGGTTCCGTTCAAATTGGCTTATAATTTTTCTCGTAATTTCATACACGCCGAGCGAATGCGAGAATCGGCTGTGTTCCGCACCGTGGAAGGTCAAATAGGTCGTGCCCAGCTGCCGGATGCGCCGCAACCTCTGGAATTCCGGTGTATTGATCAACTTCCAGATCGTCTGGTCTTGCACATAAATCGAATGGTGAACCGGATCTTTAAACACCTTTTCCTCTTCCAACCGACGGCTCATCGACAGCACCTCCATTAAATGTCATCATCCGACATTCCGCCAAGATAAATGTCGAATTTTGTCTAATTATTTATCGAAACCCGATTTCGTCGTTTCTTCCGAAATAATTCGCCGTTATCGTTGCCATTCCCCTATAAAACAAGTATTATCAAGCAATATTATGATTAAAAATCTCAAATCCGCGATTTATTTGGTTGACTTAAATGGGAATGGTTGGTATGATAATAATCGACAATTCGGGAAAAATGTCGAATCCTGACGAACGTAAGCAAGTTTCTCAAAATAGCATTGCTTTTATTTTAACCTGAAAAGAGGGAGTTTCCAAATGATGAAATCTACGGGAATTGTTCGTAAAGTCGATGAATTGGGACGGGTGGTCATTCCGATCGAATTGCGCCGCACTTTGGGAATCGGCGAGAAGGATGCGTTGGAAATTTATGTAGACGGAGAACGCATCATGCTGAAAAAATACGAGCCGGCCTGCATCTTCTGCGGCAACGCGGAAAACGTCATTTACTTCAAAGGAAAAATTGTTTGCCGAGATTGTTTGAAGGATTTGCCTGTACCTGTGACAAATTAAAAAAAATACGTTATAATACCTTTGTGAGCTTGTATTCTGTTAATTCTAACCTTTTTATATCTCCTTATGCTCCCTCCCGATCGAAGCCTCGGGAGGGAACTTTTTTTGTTTGGCCGGCTTGAACGTCATCGCTCGCTTTCGATCAGCGCCTGATAAACATCCCGGCGAGACAACCCGCGATCCTTGGCGACAAGCCGCATCGCTTCCTTGCGGCTCAGCTTGTCCGTCTGTTCATAACGCTCCACGTGCTGCGCCACGGTCAGATCCCGCCACCAGGCGCCGGCATCGGATTGCGGACGCTCATCGGTGCCGTACGTTTTTCCTTCGATGACCAGACAGATTTCTCCCAAAGGCGGAAAGGCCTCGACATGTTGCAGGCAAGAACGAACCGTTCCCCTCACGACTTCTTCATGCCGCTTGGTCAGTTCCCGTACGACGGCCGCTCTGCGGCTTCCCCATTTTTCCGCCATCGTCTGCAGCGTCTTGACCAGCCGGTGCGGCGATTCATAAAAGACGAGCGTGCCCGGTTCTTCGCCCAGCTGTTCAAGCAGTTGCTCCAGCCCTTTGCGTTGCCTGGGCGGAAAGCCCGCAAAGAGAAACCGGCCGGTCGGCAAACCGGACACGATCAGCGCTGACAGCGCGGCATTGGCCCCGGGCACCGGCACGACCGGAACGCCTTGCGAGACCGCTTCCGCCACCAGCTCGGCGCCCGGATCGGATATGGCCGGAATGCCGGCGTCGCTGACCAGGGCAATATTCTTGCCGTCCAGAAGCATCCGGATCAACTCCGGGCCGCTCGATTCTTTATTATGTTCGTGATAGCTGACAAGCCGGTTCGAAATGCCGAAATGCGTGAGCAGCTTGCGCGTTTGCCGCGTATCCTCCGCCGCGATCAGATCGGCCTCTTTGAGGATGCGAATCGCCCGGAAGGTCATATCCTCCAAATTGCCGATCGGCGTTCCCACCAAATAAAGCGTGCCGGTCTGCTGCTGTTCGCCGAAGCTCTTTTGAACGGCGGCTCTTTCCGCCGGATGATGTCCGCCCCGCTCCAGATCGTTCACGAAATGTCCTCCTTCCGGCTGCATGTTGTTCGGGCTTGTCCCGATCAGCGCGTTTTTCCTCGAGTGTTTCTTCTTATTATATATGGGTAAATATGGAGGCAAAACAAGTCTTGCCTTGACCCTGTCCCGTCCGTTCTTCGGGTTAAAATTTCAACCGGTTCTTTTCGCCGTAAAAGACGTCGAGAAGCTCTTGGGTATACTCCGTTCCTTTGCCCTCGTAGACGATCAGCGGCGGCAGCAGCCGAACCTCCGGGCGGCCGTCCTTCAACGCGTCGAGCAGGACCATGTTCGCCTCCGCGTCCGCCCGCGGATGAACGAAGCGTATTCGCTTCGGCTCCAGCCGGTGCCGCCGCATCGTCTCCACAATATCCGCCAGTCTTGCCGGCCGATGCACCATCGATACGCGCCCTCCCGGTTTCACAAGCCTGGAAGCGGCAGCGGCGACATCGTCCAGCGTACAGCCGATTTCGTGGCGGGCCATCGCCTGGTGCCAGTTTTCTTTACGATCTCCCGTATGGACGGGCAAATAAGGCGGGTTGACCGTAACGGCGTCGTACGGCACGGCCTCCGGGTCGGCAAATGTCTTCAGATCGGCCTCGATGATTCGCACCTGCTCCCCAAGGCCGTTCATTTCGACGCTGCGCCTGGCCATGTCCGCAAGACGCGGCTGAATCTCAACCCCGTCAATGCGGGCGCCTGTACGCGTTGTCAGCAGCAGCGGCACGACGCCGTTGCCCGTGCACAAATCGAGGACGCGTCCGCGCGGCGGCACGCTGGCGAATCGGGCGAGCAGCACGGCGTCCAGCGAGAAGCTGAAAACTTCGGCGCTCTGGATGATCTTCAGTTCGTACGTCAGCAGATCGTCAATCCGCTCGCCGGGCAGCAGGTTCGGTATCGGCCGCATTTCTTTTTCCATCTCCATCCGATCTCCGTTTCCATTAGCTTACTCGATTCGGGGTTCGATTTCATCTTTCCGCTCAAAAGAAGACAGGCCCCCAACGTCTCCGATGACCGAGGACCTGTTTGTTCCGCTTTGACTGTTGCGCCGCCATGCCCTTTGCCGCTTCCGTTAACCCCCGGGAACTTATCCTTGGGCCAGCAGAAGCACGATCGAGAACAAGCCGAAGCAAAGGTTCACCAAGTACAGGAAAGAAACGACCTGAACCGGCTTCATGCCGGTCTCCAGCAGGCGGTAATGGACCTGCGACGCATCGGCCCGGTAGATGGGAACCCCCTTCATCAACCGGACAAGAACGACGCGGATGTTGTCGAGAATCGGGACGCCAAGGGCCAAAATCGGAATGAATAAGGAAATCAAGGTCGCCTGCTTGAACGCACCGTCGAGTGCGACGACGCCGAGCATAAAACCGAGGAACGTCGCTCCCGCATCCCCCATAAACACCTTGGCAGGCGGCCGGTTGAACAGCAAATAGCCGATGGAGACGCCGACCGTGATCACGGCCATCATCGCCGAATCCTGCTGCCCCATGACAAGGGCGACGACCAGCAGCGTGCCGCCCGATATGGCGGATAATCCGCCCGCCAACCCGTCCATGCCGTCGGAAAAGTTGATCACCGTCGTCACGCCGAAAATCCAAAGCACCGTAAACAGAAACGACAACCATTCGGGCAAAACGACGTATGCGCCGTTCAGCGGATTTTCAAACCCCGCGAAGACAACGCCGGAGGCATAGACAAGAATGGCGGCCGATATCTGCACGAGGAACTTGGGCAGAGCGGGAAACTCTTTGCCATGCGTCTTGTGCCAGTCGTCCACGAGCCCGATCAGCAGAACAAGCAAGCCGCCTCCGAGTATCGCCCCCGTCTGAAGCCAAGAATCCCGCACGAAAATCAGATAAACGGCAATAAACGCAATATAGATAGCAATCCCGGCCGTCAGCGGGATGGGTTCTTTGTGTATTTTGCGCGCGCTGTCCGATCTGGGCTTATCTACAAAGCCGATTCGCAGCGCCACTTGTTTCAATGGAGGAATGAGCGAGATCACGATAAAGAAAGACAACGCGAAAGCGATAAAATAACTCATCGTCGACTCCTTTCCCGCTTCGACAGTCTATTTCCTCGATTGTAGTCGGAAAAGTTTGATAGTGTCAACGCTAGAAGCATTAAGCTTTATTAATCGGAGCGCCGCAGGCGAACGTTAAAAAAGCCGCCCGTCCTATCGGACAGACGGCGTGTTCTTCACGCTTCGGGTTGCTTACCGCTTTTATTTGCTCAGGAATGACAAGCAGAACAGGCAGTCGCCTTCCAAACGCAAATGCCCGTAGTACACATTGCAAATATGAAAACCTTCGTGATAAAGCCGGGCCAAATTGTCGTGGCCTTCTCCCACGCCAACGATCGAAGACGATTTCTCTTTCCCTTTGACGACGGCCGATTCGTCTGTCGCCTCTTGCGGAAATTCTGCAGTCGTCTCGCGCTTCAGGACTTTGCGCAGCTGCTGGTTTTCAATTCGGAGCCGTTGATTTTCTTCGAGCAATTCTTTGATCTGCAGCTTGAGATCGCCGAAGTGCGTGTGCATATGGCCCAAAGCTGCTTCAAGTTCGTCCACGCGAAGGAAAATGTCTTTCATCAACACCTTACACCTCAAGCCCCAGGTAGTGTTGCAACATTAATTGACCACAACGTCCTCAAACGGCAATTCTTTCACTTTTCCGAGCTCAAACAACTGGACATGAACGGTGCGGTTTCCCGCATTAAGCCCGACGACCTTGCCTTCTCCGAAGGAAGTGATGACGATCTTGCCGACGGCCGGCATCTCTTCCTTCGCGCTTTCGTAATTGTCGTGCTCGTATTTCAGACAGCACATCAACCGTCCGCACAGGCCCGATATTTTGGTCGGATTCAGCGATAAATTCTGATCTTTGGCCATCTTGATGGAGACCGGTTCGAAGTCCCCCAGCCATGAAGAACAGCAGAGAACGCGTCCGCACGGACCGATTCCTCCGAGCATCTTGGCTTCGTCTCGTACGCCGATCTGGCGCAGTTCAATGCGGGTCCTAAAGACGCTGGCCAGATCCTTGACCAACTCCCGAAAGTCGACGCGCCCTTCAGCCGTGAAGTAAAAAATGATTTTATTCCGGTCAAACGTGTATTCCACGTCCACCAGCTTCATTTGCAACTGGTGATCCTTAATCTTCTGCAGCCCGATCGCGAAAGCGTTCTTCGCCGCATTGCGGTTCTCTTCCACCGTATGGGCGTCATGCTCTCCGGCAATGCGGATGACCTTCTTGAGCGGCAGCACGACATCCGATTCGTCAACCTTCTTCGGCCCGACCACGACAGTACCGTACTCGACACCGCGCGCCGTTTCCACAATAACGTGCTGATCTTTGGAGACAGGGTGCTCGGCGGGATCGAAATAATAGACTTTGCCCGCTTTCTTGAAGCGGACACCGACAACATCGTACAACGCTACCCCTCCCGCGCGTTTACCAGAAATTGCTCCATGGCTAGCTGCGGCTGCACATGAGCCTTGATGCGGCGAGCCGCCGTCAGCGCCGTTTCCATCGCATGGACCCAAGCGTCAATACTTCGGCTCCAGGCATGCTTGGCAATCCAATCGGCTTGGTCGGAGAACACCATCTTCTGATGACGACCTGTCATCGCGTATATCATATCTCTAAACCATAAAGCGAACATTTGCAGGATCGTGTCCGCATAATTGGAAAGTTCTGTCTTAAATACCTGTTGTTGGGCGGTAAGCAAAACGCCAGGAAACTGGGAGAACATCTCCTTGCCTAATTGTATCACTACGTTTCGAGTTTCTGCAAACCAATTCTGTTCGACCAGCTCCCGGCTTGCTTCCAATCCGGCCGCCAAATGAACGGCCGTCCGCGCAAGCAGCGGCGGTTTGCCTTCGGCAACGAGCGCCTGCTCCATCTCCTCGGGATTGCCGGGTACGAACGGAATCAGCTGCGTGCGCGACAGGATCGTCGGCAGCAGCGATTGCGCGCTTGGCGCAATCAAAATCGCCACGACCGGCGACGGAGGTTCTTCCAGAAATTTGAGCAAGCTGTTGGCCGCCTGCACGGTCATCGTCTCGGCGCCTTCGATTCGGTACACTTTGCGGCCTGCTCCGGCGTTGCGGTACGACAGATCGCGCTGCAGTTCCCGAATCTGTTCGATCTTCACCGCCGCCCCGTCCGGAACGATCGTATGCCAGTCGGGGTGGTTGCCGTGCTTCACTTTCCGGCACGACAAGCATTCCCCGCATGCGTCGTCGCCCTGCCGTTCGCACAGCAGCGTCTGCGCCAACGCCTCGGCCATCGCCCGCTTTCCGCTGCCGGGCGGGCCGGCGAACAAGTAGGCGTGCGCTACTTTTCCGGAACGAATCGCCCGCTGCAGCAGCATTTTCGCCCGGTGCTGTCCGGGAACATCGCGCATCGCCATCTCCAATCCCCCTTAAAAAACCAGGTTGATGAGCAGCCCCCGGATTTCGCCGACCTTCTCCAACAGCTCAAGGCGGCCTTCTTCCGTTTGAAGCAGCTCTTCTCCCATTTGAACGAGCACGGCATCGACTTCCTCGAGAATTTTGTATCTTTTCCCGCGGCCGCGATGATCCCAGCCCCTTGTTTCTTTCAATCCGATTCCTCTGCGCAAGGTATCTTCCAGGAAGCTTTTGACCATATTCCGGTATAACCGAAGTTCCCGTACCGTCATCGAACGCATCAGACGGTCGCCCTGGGCCCGGATATCCTCCAGCTTGCGCTGCAATTCCTCCTGCGTCCGTTCTCCTTCCTGCTGCTGCAGAAAATCGCCGAACGTCTGCGTCTGAGGGGGGCGGGACGGCATGTCGCTTCGCTGAACCGTTTTGTTCCTCGGAAAGTACCCCGATTCGATCTTCACATCCATCACCGCCAAGGTTGTTCGTCATCAAAAATGCTCGAAGCGTTCGACCGGCAGGACGAATACCGCCGCGCCGCCAACCTGAACTTCCACCGGAAACGGAATATACGAATCCGCCGCGCCGCTGACCGGAGAGACCGGGGTAACCAGCTGGTCGCGAACCTTGCAGTTGGAGCGAATGACATCGAGAACTTGCTGTACGCGGTCATCCTCGATCCCGATCAGGAACGTCGTATTGCCTGCTTTCAGAAATCCTCCCGTGCTGGCCAGCTTGGTCGCGCGAAAGCCTTCTTTAATCAGCGCATTGGACAGACGATTGCTGTCCTTGTCTTGTATGACCGCTATCACAAGCTTCATCTGCATGCTCCTCCTTCGGCTATCCGGAATTTTTTGCTTCCTATATTAATTATACACGTTATGGCCGAATTCCTCTTTATTTTGTTTCATTCAATTTGGCCGCCAAATGCAGCCAGGCCTCCCGCAGGAGGTCATCCGGCGCTTGCATCGCGTCCAGGGTGACGATCCGCTCCGGATAACGCCTTGCCACTTCCCGGTAACCGTCCCGCACCTTGCGGTGAAAAGCCAGCCCCTCGAGATCGAGACGGTTGACCTCGCGCCCGGCGTCCGCCCGAATTCTCGCAAGTCCCGCTTCGGGTTCCAGATCCAGATACAGCGTCATCGCGGGCATGCAGCCTTCGACGGCAAAGCGGTTGATTTCCCATACTTCGTCCATGCCCAATCCCCGCGCATAGCCTTGGTAAGCCAGGCTGCTGTCGATGAACCGGTCGCACAATACGATTGCGCCTCTCGCTAATGCCGGCAGCACGACTTCTACCAGATGCTGCCTTCTTGCCGCAGCGTAAAGCAGCGCCTCCGTTCGCCCGTCCATGGCGGTATGATTCCGCTCCAAAATAACGGCCCGTATCGACTCCGCAATCGGGCTGCCGCCCGGCTCGCGCGTCGTCACCACATCGTATCCCGCTTGTTGGAGCCGGTCCGCCAGGCCGCCGATCAGCGTCGTTTTGCCCGAGCCTTCCCCGCCTTCGAATGTGATGAACGTTCCTTTGGACACCGGCGTTTCCCCTTCCCGCATCTATCCCTGATCTATCCCTTTCGGTTCAAAAAGCGGCCTGCCGCCGCGATTCGGAAGATCCCGTAAACCGCGCCCGCAAGGACGCTAAAGACTATCATATCAAAGCTAACGTTGAACATAAACAAATGCTTGCCCAAATCGGCTTCACCGTCCCCGACAATCGGAATCATGATCGCCATGACGCCGGTAAGCGCCACGACCGCGAGCGTTTCCGCTTTTAACCGGGACTTTCGGTCCGTTCGCCACAGCCACCACGCCGCCAGCCCGGCCGCAAAAAGCGCGTAAACGGCGGCAAACCACCCGAACGTATGAGGCATCCGCTTCGCCTTCCATTCGCTCCAGCTGCTGAATTCGTAGGACAATGCGCCGGGAGGCTTGCCCGCCTCTTTCTCGTAATTTCCCAGGTAATACGGCCGGATGAACGCCCCGTTCGCGGCGGCTTTTTCCAGCTTGCCGACAAACCGTCCCGGATGCTTGAGATAGAACAGGGCAATATCCTTGTGGCTCAGCTTTTCCAATACTTCCTTCCGCAAGGTCGGATCGCGCTGCGGAATGGCGGTGTCTTTTTGAAAGTAGTTCGTCCCCGCGAGGACCGCGTATTTTTCCGGAATGCCGAGCTCGCGCATATCTCCGGCCACGTCCGGAGAATCCTTGAGGACGCCGTAAAAGATGGACTGATAGAGATTCGTATGCTTCAACCGGTCCGGCGCCGCGACAATCATGATCACCGAACCGGCGATGAGCACGCATACGCCCGCCAGCACCTGCCTGTGCCATCGGCGGTCTTGACGAAGGCCCATCATGCGCCAAGCGAGCAGAGCGAACGCGAACCCGAGCGGAGCGTTTTGGATTTTGGAGCTGGCCACCGCCAGCGCCGCTCCGATGAACAAGACGAGCAATCCGCCGGTCGGTTTCTCCATAGAGGATATGGCCAGAGCGGACGCAACCGCCAGCAGCATCCCGATCAGCGCGTAGGGTTCGCCGTAAAACGACTGAAAATAAGCCGTATACCCAATGTCGCCGAATATCCATACGACAAGCGCGCCCAATGCCGCCGCGAATGCGGCCGTCGCTTTTTTGCCGCCCGGGGCGGGCGCAAAGCGGACAAGCAAAAACAATGCGGTAAGAAAGAAAAGAAGGTAGAAAGCCCCCAGAAACCGAATGTCATACGTCTGCCCGTTAAAAATACGGGAAACGAGACCGGAAACCGCAACCAGAAGAACATGCGTGGAGACGTAACCGCCGGGCGTGAAGCTTCCGTATGCATATTGGGAATGGGAGTATGCAAAATATCGATCCTCATAAGCTTCGCCGGGATCGAGCGGCGCGATGCCGGACACGCTCATGACCCGCGCAAAATCGCCGTTGTCGGCCATGCCGATAACCGGAGGAATCATGAGCAGGCAGATAATCAGCCCCGCCGCTGCCAGCACGCAAATCCAGGCGATAGGTCTGCGGAAATCCTGTATAGGCAAAATTCGTTTCATGCGTTACCTCTCCATATGGGGTTCTTTTTCTCCGCACGATACCGTCCGGACTCGGATCGCTGAAAGAGTCGCATCCTCGGCGCCCTGGAATTTGGCTCCGCGTTTTTGCCACTTGCGAAGCTCCGCAATCGTCTCTTGGGTGATGCGCTCCCCCGGATAAAGCAGCGGAATCCCCGGCGGGTAGGGAATGATCCATTCGCCGGCCAGACGGCCTGCGGCTTCTTCCAGCGGTATTTTCTCCGTCTCCATCGGTCTGCGGCTAAACGCCACCGGTTCCGAAACGCAATCCGCGGCAACCGGTTCCGGCCGGGATGGCGAAGGCGAAAACCGTTCATCGGCGCGGCCGGCAGGCTGCAGCCTTTCGGCGATATCGTTCAGCGCGCGGACAAGCGCATATCCGTCCTCGGGCACCGTCCCGGGACCGAAGGCGAGCACGACATGCCGGTAGTCGGCCATTTCGGCCATGCAGCCGCGTTTCTCCAGTTCGTCCCGCAGCCGGTATCCGTCCCATGCGCCCGTTTCGTCATAAAGCGTCAGCTTTAGCGGGTCGAGCCCCACGGGAGGGCGCGGCGCAACGGCCCGAATCGGCATGGTCGCAAGCTGCTCACGAACATATCCGGCCGTCCGGAGGGCGTTTTCGAACATCCGTTCTTTTTCCGTATGAAGCTGGCGCCGCGCCAAATCCAGCGAGGCCATAATCGGGTAAGAAGGGCTTGAGCTCTGCACCATTCGCAGCATTTGCCTTACGGCCGACCGGTCGATCAGCCGGCCTTGCATGTGGAGCAGCGCCCCCATCGTCAGCGAAGCCAGCATTTTATGCGCCGATTGCACCACGATATCCGCCCCGGCCTGCAAGGCGCTGGCCGGAAATTCGCCATGCCGGCCAAAATGCGCCCCGTGCGCTTCGTCGACAAGCACCGGCACCCCCCGATCGTGAGCGCAGTCGACAATAGCGGACAATTCGCTGCTCAATCCGTAATAATTCGGGTTGGTGATCAGCAGCGCCTTCGCTTCCGGATAGCGTTCCAATCCCGCCCGAACGGTCTGAACGGACGGCGCGACCGCCAGCCCCGATGCCGTCTCCAGCTCCGGCGCCAGAAAGACCGCCCTCGCTCCGGCAAGCATCAATCCGTGAATCACCGATTTATGCGAATTGCGCTGCACCAGCACCAGATCGCCGGGCTGGCAGACGGCCAGAATCATGGCGAGATTTCCGGCCGTGCTGCCGCCGACAAGCAAGCAGGTCTCGTCCGCGCCGAAACATTCCGCGGCGAGCTTTTCCGCTTCGGCGATCACCCCTTCCGGCTGATGCAAATCGTCGGTATCCGAAAGTTCCGTCAAATCGATGGGCAGCATCGGACGAAACCGCGCATCCGCGTCATCGTCGTTCCAAACCGCCCGCTGCTTGTGTCCCGGCACGTGAAACGGAATCCAATTTTGCTCCGCATGGCGTTTCAGCGCCTCATAGAGGGGAGCTCTTGCTGCATGAAGCTTCGATTCCGGATGCGTCACGAAGATCCCCCTTCATTTTGCTTTGATCGTGGTTTATTATACCAGAACCGCCTCCGAAATCGCCTCACGGAAAAAAACCGCCAGCCCCGCTAACGGATCTGACGGTTGTGTTCCTCAAAGGATGCCCCTTGCGAAATCACGCATGGAAGCGAACCCATATTTGCCTTAATCGGCGAACAAAGAAAGGATATCTTTCATCCTCCACTTTGGTATGAACGATCTCCGATTCGCAAGAGTGACAGATGAATTCGTTGACGACCGTTATCCCTTCCTGCTTCCGTTCGCCGCATACAATACAGGCTTTAGCTTCGTCTTGCTCCATCGACACTCCCTCCTGCAGGCTCTATTAGGTATAGTATGGATCAAATTCTATGAAAATATACATCCTTTCATAGCTCCGGCCCAAAAAATATTGCGGCCGATCCATAACATTCCTCCGCTTCGGTTCCGATGAATAAGAACAGAGCCTGCGCTAACTGAAGGAGTGATTGCATGGCTTATTCGCTTATGGAACAAGACCCGGTAATCTACCATTACAAATTGATTCGCAAAATCCCGCTTCGCCCCGAAGCAAAATACAGCTATATGACCACCGCGGTGATGGGAATCGGCGCCATAACGGCGATATACGGATGGATCGGGCTCCTTTATACGCTGCTTGGTTTTCTTATCATGACCGCGATTCACGCAGCCGTACTGCGGCTTGCTTTAAGAAGAGTCGACGAGTTTTCCATGAAACGCTGGGCGTTCCGCTACGACTGGCCCTGGTTCGGTCCGCTTCCGGTGATGGATACGACGCTATGGCTTTTTCGCCGGCTTCATTTTCATTTGTTCGTGGTCGGCTGCTGCATTGCCGGCTTGTTTTATCCTTGGGCTCACGCTTCGTTGCTGATTTCGCTGCTGTATTGGCACGTTTGGCTGTTAACGCCCCGCGTAACCCTGCTGTTCAACATGATCGGGGAAAATGGCGACGGCGTCCTGCGGCTGACTTCGGAGGAAGTTTCGTATTACCATCGATGAGCGCGTTCCTCAAAATGGCGGGATTTCGGAATGATGGGAGCGGCTTAAGGGATCGGGGGCGGAGGAAGGG
Organism: Cohnella laeviribosi DSM 21336; assembly: GCF_000378425.1. Lineage (GTDB taxonomy): Bacteria > Bacillota > Bacilli > Paenibacillales > Paenibacillaceae > Cohnella > Cohnella laeviribosi. Next base: position 65,014 of record NZ_KB899824.1, read on the forward strand.
ACGGACTTCAGTACAGCTTGCTCGAAATGGCTTTGGCCGTTCTCTCGCGGTTTTTGAACGCTTCGTCCTTCATGCCTTGCGACACGGCAACGCTCAGGATGTCAAGCACCGTAATTTGCGACAATTTCGAAGACATCGAGCTTCCTTGGAACGGGTTTTCCCTCGAGACGGTCAACAAAACGATATCCGCAACCTTCACAATAGGCGAACGGGCATTGCTCGTAATCGCGATGACGGTGGCTCCCGCCTTTTTCGCCAACGTTAAATTATCGATCGTGTCCTTCGTGCTGCCGGTCACGGAAAGACCGACCGCCACATCGCCGGGACCCATCAAAGAAGCCTTCATCGCTTGAAAGTGCGTATCCGGGGTGAAGCTGCTGTTCTTGCCCATGCGCATGAACGTGTACGCCGCTTGCATCGCGGAAAAACCGGACGATCCGACGCCGAAGAAGTCGATATGTCTTGCGGCGATAAGCGCTTCTACCGCGCGATTCAATTGCTCCGATTGCAGCAGCTCGCGGGTTTGCTCCAAGATCTGATGGTGGCTTGCGATGAGCTTCTGGCTGATCGTATGGGGGTCGTCCCCTTCGGCGACTTCCATCGGCAAACGTTCGACAGGCTTGACCAAATCCTGAGCCAACGAAAGCTTGAAATCCTGAAATCCGTTAAATTTCAGCTTTCGGCACAGCCTGAGAACGGTTGTCTCGCCGACCCCCGCTCGTTCCGCCAATTCCGTAACGGACTGATAGATTACCTCCTGAGCATGCTCCAGGATGTATTTCGCGATGATTTGTTCCTTTTTCGTCAGGCCGCTCATGTGGCTCCGAATGCTCAGCAATGTTTTCCCGGTTTCCAGAACGCTGTCCAATGCAACTCAACCCGCTTTCCGTCGCCCTTATGCCGAAATTCGATACGGTTATGCGAACTTCGGGAGGACACGTAATCAAGCTTCATCTTATGACGAATTTATCCGCAAGTCAACAAATATAATGGAGAATTTCGCTATACCTTTCAGAGCCGGAAGCCGGGCATCGCACGATTAAGGCTTCGAAAATGCCGTCGGGAGAGATCCCGAATCCGGGGCGACCTCTCCCGACGAAAGTTCGTTAAGGCCGATAGACGCCTTTTACATACCGATACGTCTTGTCATAGACCTGGCGCGCGTCGGCGTCGGCCGACTCGGCCGCTTTCTTCAACGTCTTGACCTGTTGGTAAAACGCTTTGAACGAATGCATGTATCCGTACTCGACGCCTTTATCCAAATACGCGTAATATTTCCCGCGAAGCGCGGCATCCGTCAGCACGCCGTCGGACAGTTCATGCTCGACTCCCATGCCGTGGTCGTAAGCCGCCTGCGCAACCGCATCGAGCCGGTCGGCCGTCGTGTTGTGGAACAGGTAGTTGGGCTGCATGATGGCCGTATCGAAGCCGTTGGCTTCCCAATCGCTCCAGCCGCGGGCGAAATAATACGGAATCCACTGCAATTTGGCGCCCTTGCCGTGCACATAATCCGACGTCCACCGGATCAGCCGGTCTTCGTAAATCGTCGTTTGCCGCGACAAAAACTCGTTGTACCAATAGAAGGCCGCCAATCGGATGTTTTTGTACCCGGCCGCGTTCCAGCGTTTGTACGCCTCGTCCACGTACCACTTCACGACTTTCTGGCGGTTTTGAAGCGCCTGTTCTTCGCCGACTTCCTTCACGTTCATGTTTTCGCTGATTCCGTCGCCGTCCACATCGCCGAAGTCGCTTTGATCCGTGCGCGGATAGGGAATCGAGATGACCACCTTGGCCTCGTACCCGCCCTTCTTCAGCTCCGCTTTCGCTTCGCCGACCGCCTGATCGAGCGCGCCGAGATCGTAATCGGTTCGGAACAGGCGATCCAACGTCTTCTCCCAATCCGCCTTATCGGTCGGCAAGCCGGACGCGCCATAATTGGCGCCGTTCAGCAGCGGACCGTATTGCAGGAACAGGAAGCCGTCAAACATATAGTCTTTCCGGTTCATTTGCTCATCTACGTAAGAAACGTAAGGCTTCAGGTCTTCCTTAGTGTAAGATATCCAATCCGCGGGCTCGTATTGCCATTCGCCGGTATAGAGCAGCACTTCGTTGCGAATTCCTCCTGCCGCCTTGGAGCCTGCTTTCGGATAGCCCTTTTGCGGCTGCGGTTGGCCGTCGTTCGGACGCGGCTTCTTGCCGGATCGGTCCCGCGAACCGAGCACCTCGATCTCGTCCATGAACACCCAGGATTGAACCGGGATGTCCAGCTTCACGTAACGAGCCGTTCGGTTGAGGTTGCCGATTCCGATTTTCTGGGTGACGGGTCCCTGAAGCGTTGTCGGCAGACCGCTCAAGCCGTCGTCCAGCCGTTCCCACTTCTTGCCGTTCTCCGAGACATAAAAGGCGACGGAAGAAGGGAAGAAGATGCCGTTTTTGTTATCCTGCAGCACGTTGACATAAATGGCCTGAACGGTGTCGATCTCGCCCAAATCGATCGTCACGATTCGGCTTCCTTGCCAGATTCGGCCCACGAAGGCAGGGTTGGAAAAGGTCGTGCCGCCGTATTCCCCGTCCGTAAGCTGCTTTCCGGTGTCGTCCGGGTGAGCCGCTTCCGTCTGGCCGAACAGCGCATCGGGCGGATAAGGCGTCTGAAGCGTGTAGCTTTTGCCCAAAGCCAAATTCACAAGCTCCGAATCGGGCTTCGCCGGAGACGCGTCGGCGGCGGCGCCGGAGAAAGACGCGCCCGCCAGCAGGACGGCAAGGAGAGAAAGCAAAGATTTTCTCGACATGGGAATCCTCCTCGAATTCATTTTACAAGGGCAACTCGGACAGGTCGGACGTCGTCACCCGGACCGTTCGTTCGTCCAGGAAAACGGCGGTCGGATGACGGAGCCAATACGGATCTTCGATGGGCCGATAATATCGGGCTTCGAAGGTAAACGGCCCCTGAATCCCCGTAAAAGGCGGAATGCTCGCGATCCGTTCCACCGCCTTGGCCGCTCCTTCGCGAATGAGACGGCACGCTTGATCCGAAGGCAGATGATCCGCGGCCTCGATTCCCTTGCCTCGCTTGGTGACCGCGGTCACGATTTCGGGAATGAACATGGAGGCCTCCGCCGCAGCCTTGTCGTCCCCCGACAGAAAAATAACGGGAATCCCTTTTAGCCCGGCCATCAAGGCCCGCGCGCCGAACTCCCCGATAAAGACATCGTTCAACCGGTAATACATCACGTCCCGCGAAGCGTACGTATGATTCAGTGGCGCCGCTACCGTGCCCGCCATCGCATGCTGGCCGACGAACAGCATCGCGTCGTAGCGGCCGCTTTCCAGAAGCCGATAGACGCTCGTGCCGAAAAGGCGGATATAACGGCAGCCGACCAGATCGTCCGGGAACAATCCTCCGGTTCCATGCCCGTCGACCACATCGACGGAAGCATGCGGATCGATCGCCCGGATCCCTTCGACGCATGCGTTCGTCTCGCGCCCGAGCTGCTTCATGCCGGGGCCCTTCAAGGCAACGTCCTTCGTTCGGGTTTGGCTGAACGAATCGACGCCGGCAACTCCCTCCAAATCCGTAATAACGATAAAATTCATGGGCCGCCCTCCCGGCTTTACAGATTGACCGGCTTGCCGCTTGCTTTGCTCTCGTTGGCCGCCTCGATAAAACGGATAATCTCCAGCGTCAGATCCATCCCGACGTCGGGCACGCCCGTCTCGAACATCTTCATGACGCGCTCCAGCAAGCTGGCGTAGAAAGGCTTCTCTTCGTCGGCAATCTGCACGAAAGAGGAACGCCGTTCCCGATGAATGGCCGCTGCGAACGGGTACCCGCCCGAACGGCTGCCGCGCACGGTGCCGACCGTTCCGTTGCTCCATCTGCCGACAATCGTTTCCTGGTCGCCGGAGGCGGACGCCTCGACGCTTGCGCAGCCGCCGCCCATTACGGCATAGAGCATTTCCGCCAAATGAATGCCGTACCAGAAATACCCGTTCTGGGTCGGCTCCATGTACATCGGACCGTACCCATCCATCCCGAGCACCGGATCGTCCTCGTAAAGGCTGAGCTGCTTGGTCAAGGCTTCGGCATAACGCAGCGCCGAGGCGCTCATGACCGGCACGCCGGTGGATTCGGCCAGCCTCGCGATGGCGGCCGCCTCTTTGTAATCGCAAGCAAGCGGCTTGTCGATGAAAATCGGCTTTCCGTATGGAACCAGCGTTTCAAATTGCTCGCGATGGACGCGCCCGTCCGCCGACAGCAGCAGAACGGCGTCGCATTCGGCGGCCACCTGCTCCGGATGGCTTGCCAGCTTGACGTTGAATTGCCGATTGAGCCGCTCCGCAAAGCCCGCAACTCTGGACATGCTGAGTTCGAAGTCGGAAGAGCCTCCCGGATAAGCCATGACGACTTCGCCGCCCTTGACATGGTAGCGGTGCGAACGATCGTTCAAAAGCTCGGTGAAAGCGATGGAATGGGAAGTGTCCGTGCCGACGATCCCGATTCTTAACCGTTCCGGCATGCCATCACGTCCTCTGTTTGTCATTCGTCTTTTTTCGATTCGAAGCCCGGCGTCCGCGGCGCTCAGTCGTAACGCAGCAGCACGCCCAGCGTCCCGCGGATATCCTCTTTCATCGCCTTATAAGCTTCCGGGGCGCGATGAATGGAAACCTCATGGGTCAGCAGGGAATCGATCCGAAGCCGCCCTTCTTCCAACTGGCGCACGAATTCGCCCATGTTGCGGCCTTCCGTCCAGCGGACGTACGAACGGGGATAGTCGATGTTGCGGTCCTCGTACTGCTCGTCGTACCGACCGGGCCCCGCCGCGCGGGCAATCAAGAAATCGGCCTCCTTTTGGAAAAAGAGCTCGCGCGGAAATTCAATCGGCACATTGCCGACGAGCACGAATTTTCCCCGGAACGCCAGCTTCTCCATGCTGGAAGCGATAATGTTCGGGCTGGACGCATGCGCGACGAGCGCGATGCCGTCGAACCCGCAGCCGTCCGTGAACCGTTCGATATGCGCGTCAAGCTGCCCGTCGTCGGCCGGATACGCTTCCACTCCGACCGCCCTGGCGGCGGCGACACGGGCCGGGTCCTTATCGGTAGCCAGCACGCGGTAGTTGGCTTGTTTGCACAGCTGCGCCATCAACTGCCCCAATAGGCCCAAACCTACGATCCAGACGGTCTCCCCGAATTGCAGCGACATTCTTCGCACGCTATGAATCGCGACCGAACCCAATCCGACCAGCGCCGCTTCCCGCAGCCATCGGCCGGAAGACAATTTCGCACACAATTGCCTGGGAACCGACAGCATCTCGGCATGATGCACATAAGGACCGCCATAACAGGCGACAAAATCTCCGGGCTTCAAATCCCTGACTTCCGAGCCGACGGCCGCGACTTCTCCGGATGCGCTGTAGCCCAACTTGAACCCGTCGGGAACGTCCATGTTATGAATCAAATTCAGCTCCGTACCGGGGCTAATGGCGGAATAGCGGACGTTGACGAGTACGCGGTGCGGATTCGACTCGGACAGGACGGGCGCTTCGGCCTCCTCCAGCACCGCTGCCCGCTGCTTGACGACGATTTGCTTCATGAACGCAAGCCCCCTCTAGGATCCGTTGCTTCGCATTTGTCCAAGTAATCGGCAATCCGGTCGACAAAACGTCTCGTCACAAGCTGCGGACGCGTGATCGCGCTTCCGACCACCACATAATCGGCTCCGCACGAGAGCGCGGCGACGGCATCGTCGGCGCTCCATATTCTCCCTTCCGCCATCAGAGGGATGGTCAGCTTGCCGCACAGCGCCCGGATCAGCCCCATATCCGGCTCTTCCCGTTGGGGACTGTAGGGCGTATAACCCGACAGCGTCGTCGATACGTAATCCGCGCCCAATTGCTCCGCCGCAACGCCTTCTTCGGCGACGGATATATCCGCTATGACCTGCGCCCCCGCCTGATGAATATAATCGATGAGCCGTTTGCCTTGAGCGTAGCGGTTCTCGCGGTTGGTCAAATCCAAAGCGACGATATCGGCTCCCGCTTCCAGAATCGCTTCGACGTCTTGCAGCTCCGGCGTGATATAAATATCCGAGCCGGGAATTTCCCGCTTGATCAGGCCGATCACGGGAATGCTCACCGCCTGTTTAATGGCCTTGATATCGTCGCAGCCGTTGGAACGAATGCCGATCGCTCCTCCCTGTTCAGCCGCCATGGCCATGCGGACCATGAACTCCGGCCCGTATAGCGGATCCCCCGGAGCGGCCTGGCAAGATACGATTAAGCCTTTCTTCGTTAGCGACCGAATCGCCATTTGCAGGTACCCCTTCCTATGCATGCTCACTATCCTATCTGATCGCTTGCGATTCAGAGACCGGACTCGAAAGCCATATTCGCAACCATGCCGGCGAATCCCGCGGCTTTGCGGAACGTCGTCGTCACCGGCGTTCGATCCGGGTCCGGGTTCCCGATTGTCGGCCGGAACCTCGCCACGCCGCGTTCCGCCAAGTCTGCCGCCGCCTCTTCGAAACGGGCCCGGCCAAGCTGCCGCACGTTCGGATCGCAGCTGCGCCAGAAGGCCAGGTAAAGCTCCCAGCCATTGCTCCAGTCGCGGGTCCACCAAGGCGCCTCCGTCGCTTCCGACGGCGGCTGTTTGATCGCCTCGAGCATCGTATCCATCGCTTCCGCCGATACTTTCTCCCAGCGCTCGCGCATGGCTTCGTCAAGCAGCGGCAGCGCCGAATGAGCGAGACCGACGATCGTCGCCTGGTAAAGCACGCTGTTGCCCATCACGACGGAGCCGTCCCAGTTCTCGATGTAAGGCCACCATCCCGGTTCGTTTTTGCCGAAGCGATCGGCCAGATGACGGAAGATTTGCCGGACTTTCTCCAGATAAACGGGATTGCCGGACAGCTCGTAGGCTCTGCCGAACGTATGCGCCGCGTACATATTGCCGTTCAGCACGTCGAAACGTTCGCCGGGACGCTTCAGGATGACGGCCGGATTGTGCGATGCAACCTGCGTCAGCAAATACTCGACCGCATGAATCAAGCTCTCTTTGGCCGTCTCGCTGCCGGTCGCCCGATGAACATAATAGAGGCTGTCGGCAATGGCGCCCACTTCCGCAATGTCGACGACCTCCGGTTCGCCTTTCTTCACATAGAACGGCTGTCCGAATCCGCCGCTCGGCAGTTGGCGTCTTCTCACTTCCCGAACGAGCGCTTTGGCGATGTCCAGCCCTTCTTCGTTTCCGTTCAGCTTTCCCTCGCATGCGTAGAAGGCGGCAACCGCCCCCGTCGTGCAGCAGCTGGCCCGATCGCCGAGCTCGTCGTCGTACATATACAGTTCGCCCGTCTGCGCATCCTGTCTCAGAAGACCGTCGAAATAGGGCTTCATGGCGGCGACGATGCGCGAAGAGAACGATATCATGATTCGATCATCTCCCGTTGCGTGAGTCGCAAAAGTTTATTTGGAGCCCGTCATCGTAATGCCTTGAATAAACACTTTCTGGACGAAGAAATACAGAATGATGATCGGAAAGGCGAACAAAGCCGATGCCGCCATCAGCATCCCCCATTCGACGTTGTATTCGCCGATGAACGCTTTCAAGCCGACGGACAGCGTCCATTTGATCGGATCGTTCAAATAAATCAGCGGCATCTGGTAATCCTTCCAAGAGTTCAAAAAGACCAGCAGGCCCACGGTGAACACGGCCGGAATCGACAGCGGCAAAATCATTTGCCAGTAAATTCTGAATTCCGACGCCCCGTCCATTTTGGCCGACTCCGTAATTTCCTGCGGAATTCCCATGAAGAACTGTCTGAGCAAAAAGATATAGTACGCCGCGCCGAAAAAGGCGGGAAGAATCAATGGCCAGTACGTGTTGACCAAATTCAACTTGTTGTAGAGCACGTAAAGCGGCACCATCGTGGACTGCGCCGGCAGCATAATCGTCCCCATCATGACCATAAACAGGACGTTGCGTCCCTTGAAGGGAATGCGGGCCAATCCGTATGCGGTCAAGGGGGCGGCAATGAGTTCGCCCAGCACGCACATCAACGAGACGAACAGCGTATTCAGCGTGTATCGCAAAAAAGGGATTGCCTTTACGGCATTCGAATAGTTCTCCCAGTAAAATTTTTTAGGCCACCAGACGAACGGCACGGCGAAAATTTCATCGATCGATTTGACCGAAGTCAGGAGCAGATAAGCGAACGGGCCCAGGAAGAAGACGCCGGCCAGACAAAGAACCAGATGTTTGCCGAACGAGCGAGCGATCCTTTTCGCGGCTTTGCTCCGTTTCCTGCCCGGCGTTTTCAGGCTTCCCGTCGCAGTCGAAGGGCCGGACATTACTTTTCACCTCCATAGTAAACCCAGCGCGCGGATGTCCTGAAGATCAAAAGCGTGAAGAACATGACAACCAGGAACAGCATCCAGGCCATCGCGGAAGCGTATCCCATATTCAGGAAGGAAAAGGCTTGCTGATAAAGATAGATCGAATAGAACAGCAGCGAATTTTCGGGCCCGCCGGTCGACTGCGTCGCTTCGGCGAACACGAGGCCTTCGGTGAAATACTGAAAGGAAGAGATCAGCATCATAATCAATTGGAACAGCGTCATCGGGGAGATGGAAGGAAAGGTGATCGTCCAGAACTGCCTCCACTTGCTCGCCCCGTCGATTTCGGCCGCTTCGTAGAACATTTTCGGTACGTCCTGGAGCGCCGCCAAGTACATGACGGTGATCGTCCCGGTGCCCCAAAAGCCCATCAGAACGAGCGAAGGCTTCGTCCAATCCGGATCGACCAGCCAGTTCGGACCCGTAATCCCGATGGCGCTAAGTCCCATGTTGATCAAGCCGTACTGGGAATTTAACAGCCACATCCACAGCAGCGATCCCGCAACGGCGGGAACGAGCGTCGGCAAAAAATAAATCGTCCGGTACAGGCTCTGTCCCTTCACTTTGGCGTTCAGGAGCAGGGCCATGACCAGAGCGTACGCCATATGCGGCACGACGCCGACTACCGTAATGTACAGGGTGTTGTACATCGACAAATAAAACTTGTCGTCCTGAAACAATTTCTTATAGTTGCCGAACCCTACCCATTCGGGTGCGGTGAACAGGTTGTAATCCGTCATGCTGTAATAAAACGAAGCCAGAATAGGGTAGAGCTGAAATAGGAAAAACCCGATGATCCACGGACTCGTAAATAAAAGTCCCGTCATGAGCGTTTTCCGGCTTCGTCTGCGGATTCCGATCGCATTCTCGTTGCGGACCGCTTTCGCCAACCGTGCCGCCTCCTTCCTTCAAGTCTAAGCGGGCCGATGGAAACGGCCCGCTTCGCAGCTATTTTTTGTCGGCCAACGGTTGTATCTTCTTCGCCACGTTGTCCATGGCCTCTTGCGGAGACAAGGTGCCTTTGAGCGCTTTCTCCGTCTCTTCCGTCAACGCCTGCAAGTACTCGTTGATGTAGGGGCTGTTCGGGAAGCCGTTCAAATTCTCGCTCTTCGCTCGTTCATAGAACGGCCACATCGTTTTGTTCGAATCGACATAGAGTCGGTCGTCGCTCAGCGCGGCCGTAAGGGTCGGAATCACGTGGGCATCCAGCGAATATTGCACTTGCGTGTCCGTCTGCATCAGGTATTGGATGAATTCCCATGCTTCGTCTTTGTGCTTGGCTTTGGCCGGGATGAAGACGGCGCGCGGGCTGACCATCCCCGAGCCCTTCAGATCCGGACGATCCGCCGGGTAAGGGAAAGGAGCGACGCCGATCGGTCCGTCTTCTCCCCGCTCGGGCATAAAGTTATACTCCCAGCCGATGTACATGGCGAGCTGGCCGGTCAGAAGCGGATCCTGCGGCGTACCGCGTTTGCCCATGCCTGACTTGAATTTGTCGATCTGGTTTTGTCCGAACTCCTCGTAGAAGGAACGTTGGTACGCGATGGCCTTCACGTTCGCTTCCGCGTTCGGCGTCACTCGGCCCGTAGCCTCGTCGATCCAGGAGCCTCCGAAGATGATGGGCCAGAACACGTTGTCGATCCACGGGTAGTCCGGTATGAATCCGATCTGGGTGATGTTGCCGTCGGCATCCTTTTTCGTCAGCTTTTTCGCGTATTCGAACAGCTCCTCCAGCGTTTCCGGCGGCTTCGTGATTCCCGCTTCCTCGAAGTCGGCCTTGTTGTACATCAGCGAGCTCGCCATGCTCATCGTAAACGGCATCGCGTAAACCTTGCCGTTGATTTTCATCCGTTCCATCGCCGCGGGAATGACCGCATTGACGTCGAAGCCGGATTGGGCTATTTTTTCCGTCAGATCAAGAACGGCGCCGGCGTCCGCCCAAGGACCGATATTGTTCCAATAGGTCAGCAGCACATCGGGGGCCGCACCTCCGGAGATGGCCGTCAATTGTTTCGTCGGATCCTGGTTGCCGAGCATTTTGACCGTAATGCGGTCCTGGCTTTTGTTAAAGTTGTCGACAAGCGCGGTAATCGGCCCCGCGTCCGCGTCGGAGTACGTCGTCCAGAAGGAAATCTCCACTTTTTCCTGAGGTTTCGCGCCGGAGCTTGCGCTCGGGCTTCCGCTTGCAGGGTTTGCGGCATCGTTATTCGATCCGCAACCGGCCAGCAGAGAAAGAGCGACAACGGTCGAGCTAATGAACGCCAACGTTTTTTTTCTGAGCATTGTTTTCCTTGACGCCTCCCTTAATGGTCATCTTTCGTGAAAACAAAGACTTGGCAACGCAGTCCTGTATAGCGAATCGCACCACCTCCCAATCGAAATCCACCGTCCGAAACAAGAAAAATTTCTCTTTTGTCTAAATTTAAATATGGATAATTTCTTCAATTTTAGCTAAAAAAATTTGGCAGTTCCTTTCGAACGATACTTTTCGACCTTTTCCATCGCGATCTCGCAGCCGATTCCGGGCTTATCAGGCAATGTGACTTCTCCCTCGTTGATGATCGGTCCGGCGCCAACCGGATCGTCCTCCAGAAACAGCGGCCCGTTTAAATCGACCGGCGGCGCGATCCGCAAATACTGAAACAGATGCGCGCTGGCGGTCAATCCGAGCCTGGACTCCGTCAGACCTCCGCCAAGAAGATCCAATCCGGCTTCTCTCGCGATTTCCCCGCACCGCTTCGCCCCGGACAAGCCGCCCATCTTCGTAAGCTTGATGACGACGAAATCGCATGCTTCCGCCCGAATGGCCTGGATCAGATCGCCCGCCGTCCAGATGCTCTCGTCAAGCGCGATGGGGATGGACGTTTTCCTGCGAAGCTCCGCATGCCCGTGCAGATCGTTGGCCTTCAGCGGCTGCTCGAGCACGTCGACGCCGATTCGCTCCATTTGTTTCGAGATCCGAACCGCTTGCTGCAGCGAGTAAGCCTGGTTCGCGTCGGCACGGAGGAACAAGTCCGGCGCTGCGCCTCTCACCGCTTCCAATACGGCCAAATCCTTATTCGCATCCAGTCCCAGTTTGACATCGACGCCCCGATAACCTTTGAACCTGGCTTCCGACGCGTTTCGTTCCGCTTCTGCCGGATCGAAGGTGCTGATTAGATACGAAAGTCTGGTCGAGGCATGGAAACCGGTGAACCACATATCGGCCAACCGCTGACCGTTCGCCGACCCGATCAAGTCGTGCAGCGCCATATCCACCGCCGCCTTGGCGATCGGCTGACCCGCTTCCCCCTTGATTTCCTTGTTCATCCGGGCGTGAACGGTTTGAAGATCGGTTGCGGCAATCCCCAGCAAAACGGGCTTCAAATAGATTTCGATAGTGGTCACGACCGACTCCAACGTCTCATAGCTCCATCGGGGGCTCGGTCTGGCCTCTCCCCAGCCTTCCGCGCCGTTATCGGCCGTTATTCTTACGTATACATGCGGAGCTCCCCGGCTCTTTTCTCCGACGGTTCCGCCCGAGACGGCAAAGTTTCGCTTCATCGGCAGCGTCAAAGGAAAGACCTCTACGTTAGATATTCTCACACTTTTCACCGCCTATTTTGGCTTCGCCCGTGCTTAATAACACCATTTTATACGAAGAAAACGGAAAAATCTTTATTCTTATGATTTAAAGACAAATTATTCTCCTGAAAAGCACTTTTTTAACAATAGAAACGTAACTTTATCTTACACAAATTCGAGTAAGCGCTTTAAATTTTGCGGGGACAAACCGTTCAGCTTTGCATCCAAACAAGTTTCGCCGCGCCGATCATTCCGGCCATATGGCCCAGTTCGGCCGGCACGATGGGCAATTCGGGCTCATCTGCAAATCCGTGCAGCGTAAGCCGGCGAACATGGTTCCGTATTCTCTCGAACAGGAAATCTCCTTGAGCCGTTATCGCTCCCCCAATGACGATCGCGGTTGGGTTGAAGTGGTGGATGAGATTGGCCGTACCGATCGCGATGTTTTCCGCGTAACGGTCGACAATTTCAACGGCCTTCGCAACGCCGTTGCGCGCCGCAGCGAAAACGTCTTCGGGCGAACGGGACCATTCGGCTCCATCCGCCATCTCTGCGGTCATTCGCTTTAATGCCGTAACGGAGGCGTATTGCTCCCAACAGCCCTTCTGACCGCAAGTGCAGGGGTGACCTCCTACCGCGATCGTTTGATGCCCGTAGGCTCCCGCATATCCGTTTCTTCCGCGATACGGTTTGCCGCCCGTAATCAAACATCCTCCGACGCCCGTACCCAGAGCCAGGCATATAAAATCGTCCCGGTTGCGTCCTGCCCCTAACCAGAGCTCTCCCAATGCAACCGCATTCACGTCGTTGTCCACGAAAATAGGCAAGGAAACGCTGCCCTGCAATTCGTCCCGAATCGACGTACCTTGCCAGCCGGGCAAATTCCCCGTCGCGCTGCCAACGACGCCTTGAAGGTTTACGTACCCCGCTGTACCGATTCCGATCCCTGCGAGATCCAGATGCAGCTTCGCTGCCGTGCGTTCGTAACCGTGCACAATCCGTGCGATTTTGGCAAGGAGGTCATTCTTGCCGCTGCCGGCTTCGGTCGGCGTGGATTGGCGTTCCCAGATTTGCCCGGACGATCCAACGAGACCGCTTTTGATGTAAGTGCCGCCGATATCGATGCCAATTGCAACCTTATGCATAAAAGCCCTCCTGGCCGCTTGCTCACATCTTTTTCCTGTCTGCATCATATCACAAGTATTAAAAATAAAACAATACTCCTTTTTTTATTTATTTTTGTGAAGGTTTTTTCCGTCTTAAAGAAAATAAAATCGGTACGGTCAAGATCGGATCGCCCCCCAAAATTATCGATTGGCGGGACCTGACATCGCCCGCCCTGTCTCCAACAGAGACGCTTTTGTCGATGCGCGTCTGCGCACGGATTTTGCCACTGCAGGCATTCCAGTTACAGCGGAGCTTGGCTTCTCCCCCGACCGCAATCTTATCGGCTCAACGATGCTCTCTCTAAGCATGCCGGCAAAAACAAAAAAGAAGCATCCCAAAGAGATGCTTCTTGCTGTTCGACCTGGCAGCGTCCTACTCTCCCGGGACCCTTCGGTCCAAGTACCATCGGCGCTGGAGGGCTTAACGGTCGTGTTCGGGATGGGTACGCGTGGTTCCCCTCCGCCATTGCCACCAGATCATTTATCTTTCAAGGCTTACACCTTGATAACCGGATACGAAACGATGCGCTGTTGTCGTTGCTTTAGGATAAGCCCTCGACCGATTAGTACTCGTCAGCTCCACGCGTTGCCGCGCTTCCACCCCGAGCCTATCAACCTGGTGTTCTTCCAGGGGTCTTACGTATTGGGAAATC
>NZ_KB899825.1 GCF_000378425.1 Cohnella laeviribosi DSM 21336
ACGGACGAGCATATAAGAAAGGAGCCTGAGCATGGCTGCACTGAGCTACAAGGAGTTTATCGAAGAGGTACGGACGCGTATAAGCCGGTTTACGGAAGATGATTTCCGGAGTCTGATCTTGTACTGGGCCAGTGAGGAGCCTTCGTCCACAAGACAAGAGTTTCTGAACAAATTGATCCCTCGTGAGCGGGGGAAGCAAGAAACTCTTCCGGATGCGACCGGACTGATTGAGGAGATAGATGCTTTTGCCCAAAGAGTGGAAGATGGCGATTATTGCGACGGATGGGGGTGGGATGAAGATATCCATGAAGAGCGGGACTGGGGCGACGAAAGCTGGGCGCGGGAAATGGACGTTTTTTTCCTGCAAACGAGAACCCTGCTGTTGCAAGAGGATTACGAGTCCGCTGAAGAAGCTTATCTGAAACTATTCGGCATACTGGAGACGGGCGAGGAACCGGGACATCTTCCCGGCGCGGACTACGCAAACATGCTGGAGGTCGATCTGGACGAGCAGGTTGCCCTTTTTCTCCGCTGTGTATATATGAATTCAGCTCCAGAACAACGGCCGGCTTCGATTTTCGATGCCATGAACAAATACAGGTATTTGGGTTCAGGTATGAAACTAAAAAGCATTACTGGTGCATTAGACGTTTCGCTGCCGGATTTTGACGTTTTTTTGGCAGATTGGATTGAATTTTTGAAAAATCAAGATCACTGGCAGGTCAGCGAGTGGCTCAGGGAAGCGATCATCTTGAAAGGCGGCGTGCCGGCGATTTCCGAGTTTGCAAGGGAACATGCGGAAAAGTATCCCTTGGCCTATATGGATTGGATTAGAGCCTTGGAGACGCAAGGCGACTCGGATGCCATCATCCGGGTGGCCAGAGAAGGGCTGAGCAGGATTCCACGCGACTACACCGTGAGAGCGGAGATCGCGGATGTCATTGCGAACATCGGGGAGAGCCGGGATGACCCGCAGTTAAAGCTGGAGGGGCACAAAGAGAGCTTTTATTCGTCGCCTTCTATGGAACGTCTGGTTGATCTGTATACGACGGCAATTGAATGCGGATGCTTTGAAGAGATACGCGAGGTAGCCGAGCAGAGGATGACGGAGCTTCGAAGCAGTAGCGGGACACTTTCGAACAATAGCTACAATCGCGAGCGGCATATGGCTTTTGTGCGTGACGGAGTCTTTTTCAATGCGTTGCTGTTAGCGGGAAAATACGAGGAGGTATTTGAAAATTGTCATAAGAAAGGCCCGCTCGGATGGAGCAGCAGTGACAATCCTAAGCCTGTATTTGTCGCTTTCATGATGATGCTATTGTCTAAAGGTGGAGATGACGCGAAGGTGCTGCTCAAGCAATGGGAGGATGCGATCGTACAAACGTGCTATAATGGCGGCACGGAGTATGTCGGGAAGTATCGGAGCATTATAGAACATACGAAAACATCGATTGCGCTGACCGGAGAGCAGGAGCAGTTTTTTTTGAAATGGTGCATGGATGAGGTCGGAAAAAGAGTGGACGCTATCGTGGGAAATCAGTATCGGGGGAGCTATCATAAAGCGGCGGGGCTGTTGGTCGCTATGGCCGAGACTTTGGCGAACAGGGGAGAGAAGCAAGCTGGCGCCAATCTGATTGAAAAGTATAGAAGCAATTATTCGCGGCATAGCGCTTTCAGAAACGAGGTTTCCGCGGCCATGCAAAGGTCGAAGATTTTCGAGTCGGGCGCATCGGCAAAAGGAACAAAGAAGAGATGATGAAGCAAGTTATCGTCAAAAATACATCGTCAATGAGGTGTTCATTCAATCTATGGTTCCTGTATCTATCGAAAAGTTCGTAGCGTTGTACATGAAAAACAATCCAAAAGAGAACAAAAAGAATCTCATCGAGAACTTGAAAGCATCCGTTTCCGCGAAAGAAAATGGAGCTTGCTGCAGCCAATGCGGTCAACCGATTTGGGCGATTGGGACCGCTATTGCAGGATGGAATTCATGCTTTACTTGTTTGACGGGCGAAGCTGACGATTCTGTTGATTATGAAATCGATAAGGTTTGTTGAAATCAAGCCTTACTATTTGGAATTTTCGTAAAGGGAATGAACAAGGTATGAGTGACAGCATTCGTTTTACTCAAGCGGCACAGCATTTCGTTTAGAAAAGGCGAAAAATCTGGCTTCGGTCCAGGAAGTGGTCCTGTGCGGTTCGATGGCAGCCGGCGATCCCTATCCCGGCGAGTTTGATCTGGCGGTCGTTTTGTCTAATCTGGACGAGCTTCCGCAACTTGCGCGGTTTTGTCGGCAAATCTCATCCACCACGCATGCTTGGGAAGTATTCATATTTAACAAGGACAGAAAGTACCTTGGCCGAATTTGTCATAAACGCGAGTGCCCCGCTCGCTATCCTTGCGATGCGATGGACTGTGGCAGGACCCCTTATCTAAGAAATATTCGCGGGTTCCGCTTCGACAGGAGTTTGTTTCTCGCTCCCGAATTGAAGGTCCTGTGGAATCGTCATGAAGAAAGTGTGTTGCTTGCCTGGCGTAAAGAATTGAATCTGACAGCGCCGAGTCTTGAAACATACGAACCGGTACGGCTCAAATGCTGGGACTGCGGAAATCGGTTTGTTTTTGAAGCTTCGGAGCAAAAATATTTTGCTAAACGCGGATGGGACGATCCGAAGCGTTGTCCGGAATGTCGGGAGAAGCGATGGTCAGGCCGCATGGGGATCGGCTTTGAGGAAGATGTCGCCGATGATTTCTAATCAGGAAGAGCGGAAGCTGATATGGATTATGCCCGTGCTCGTTCGACAAGACAAGGGATGGCCTGAACAAGGTCGAATTTAAAAGATATGATTTAGCGGGCCATATGTTGTTGGGCGACAAGGGAGGGATGCTGTGTGGGTATCAGGGCTAAAGATGATGAACGGGAAGAGAGAATTGCTATGGAAATTATCGTGGATGCATATGGCGAGGAAGAACAAGCAATGAGCTGGTACTATTACTTGGATGAAAAACTTCAATTTCCTTTCACAGCTCGTTGCATGCACGTTGAAGCCAAGTCGCCACTGCAAGCGGGAGAAGAGGTTGTCGTTTTGAACATGGCCCCTGAGAACGAATGTCGGGACAGCATGTGGGTTCAAGTGGAATAGCAGAGACGCAAGTTTGCTGTACCGCTGGCCCAATTGCTGCCGATCGAGACAGACGAGTCAACGCAGTCGGTCATAGATGATTGGTTATATTGGGTTGAACGCGGATATCTTTTTTTAAAGGATTCTAATACCAGAAAAATCAACCGGCATTCAAAACGGATGCAAAAAGAAAAGCGCTTACAAGGGAAGGGTTCTTTTCAAGTTCGCCATCCAGCATCCGAAAAAAGTGCCCACGCTAGCTTGACACTGACCACCGATTGCGGAGATTTGACATGGATCGCGTGTTATGGTACATTGAAAATGTGCTTAATTCCCGGAATTGAAACCGGGAAACGGGGGAACCGAATATTGGGGCGAATCGGCGTTTCGGAAATTTGCGTCCGAAATGCCGTAGGAAACCATCTTTTCCGAGCCCGTCAGCTAACCTCGTCGGCAATAGATGGGTCATTTCACTCTCCTGCTCTAAGCGTGCTTTTCGAAAACCAATCACCACAGGGACCCGTCGAGGGTTCTTTTTCTTTCCCCGGCCTTTTTTCCCCGCTTCTTTAGCTCCTCTCCACAACCTGTTTCCTCTGCCATCTGTTGTCGGCCGAATCGCTCCTTTAATCCCCCGCATTTTAAGCGATAAGGAGGTCATCATGCTCAGATTCGAAAATGTCGGCAAGACATACCCGGACGGTTTTCAGGCGGTCAAATCCCTGAGCTTTGAAATCAAACGGGGAGAATTCATCGTTCTGATCGGCCCGAGCGGTTGCGGCAAGACAACGACCATGAAGATGATCAACCGTCTGATCCCCCATACGGAAGGGATCATTACCATCAACGGCATTGACATTTCCAAAGAAGATCCTGTCGCGCTCCGCAGAAACATCGGCTATGTCATTCAGCAGGTCGGGCTTTTCCCCCATTTCACCATCGAGGAAAATATCGCGCTGTTGCCAACCCTGAAAGGATGGAACCGCCCGAAAAAAAGACAGCGGGTGGAAGAACTGCTGCACATGATCGGTCTCGACCCGGCCCTGTTTGCCAAACGATATCCCAAAGAACTTTCCGGGGGACAGCAGCAGAGAGTGGGGGTGGCGCGCGCACTGGCGGCAGACCCAGACATCGTGCTGATGGATGAACCTTTCGGCGCGCTGGATCCCATCACAAGAGAGCAATTGCAGGACGAACTGCTCTCGCTGCAGAGAAAAGTCAACAAGACGATCGTATTTGTGACCCACGACATGGACGAAGCGTTGAAAATGGGGGACCGGATCGCCGTCATGAAAGACGGCACTCTCCTGCAGTTTGATACGCCCGACAAACTTCTGAAAGACCCGGCTCACGGTTTCGTGGAGCAATTTATCGGAAAAAAAAGAATTTACCAAAATCCCGAGTTTATACCGGTTGCCGACATTATGCGGAATAACCCCGCGACGGTGCTTTCGTTCCGCTCTCCGGCCCGGGCGTTGACGCTGATGCGGCATCGAAGGACGGATACGCTGCTTGTCGAAGACGAAAACGGCCAACTAATCGGCATTGTCTCCGCTTACGATCTTCAGGCCCGGATGGAGGATATCGAAACGATCGCGGAGATCACGGTTCCCGTCGAGTCGGTTTTGGATCTGTCGGCTACGGCGAAAGACGCGTTGATCGCCATTGAACAGGCGAAGTTCGGCATCGTTCCCGTTGTTGGGACGGATCACAAAATCGCCGGGGTTGTAACGAAAGGAAGTTTGCTCACGGTGTTTTCAAAATACTGGACGGAAAGCAGAGGTGAGTCGGTTTTATGAACGGTTCGTTATGGGAGCAACTGATCAGGCAACTCGGCATGCGTTGGCAAGACTTGATTGTATCCGTAGTTCAACATATTGAACTTGTCTTTTTCTCCATGATCATCGCCATCGCCTTGGGCGTACCGCTGGGAATCCTTATCACACGCTTTCCGCGCCTGAGGAATTGGGTCCTGGGAACGGCCGGCATTTTACAGACAATTCCGAGTCTCGCCCTGCTCGGATTTATGATCCCGTTGCTTGGAATCGGCACGCAAACCGCTGTTGCGGCGCTGTTTCTTTATTCTCTGCTTCCCATTATCCGAAACACATTTACCGGAATCCAGGATGTGGACAAATCCGTTATTGAGGCGGCCAGAGGGATGGGAATGACAGACCAGCAAATATTGTTCAAAGTCGAACTCCCCCTTGCTTTGTCGGTGATCATGGCCGGAATCAGGACCGCCACCGTCATCAACGTGGGAACGGCAACACTGGCCGCGTTTATCGGCGCAGGAGGTCTGGGGGATTTTATTTTTCTCGGGATATCCCGGAATATCGATTCCCTTGTGCTGATCGGCGCATTTCCCGCCGCTCTGCTCGCTCTGCTGTTCGACTTTGTTCTGGGGTTGCTGGAACGCTGGACAATACCGCGAGGCTTGAAAATATAAGGATCTATTTTTCATTCATTGGGAGGTTTATGGATAAAAATGAAAAAATGGCTGTTGGCACTTCTGGCGGTCGTTTCCTTGATTGGTTTAAGCGCTTGTAATTCAAATGGGAAAAACCAAGAAAAAATTACGGTAGGTTCCAAAAACTTTACCGAAAATATCATTTTGGCGCATATGATGGCCGATATCATTGAAGCGAAGACCAGTCTAAAGGTAGAGAGGAAAGTCAATCTCGGCGGATCCAATGTAGCGTGGAAAGCGTTGCAGAACAACGATATCCAACTGTATCCGGATTATACAGGAACCATCGTCGCCAATTATTATCAGGAAAAAACGGGGACGTCCCAGGAAACGTTGGACAAGACCCGGGAGCTTCTGAAGAAGGACAACCTGACGTTCACCGAACCATTCGGCTTCAACAACACGTATACGTTGGCGGTGACGCAGGAAACGGCGGAAAAATACAACTTGAAAACCTTTAGCGATTTGGCCAAGGTGTCCAAGGACTTGATCCTGGGGTGCGAATTTGAATTCGAGGACCGTCCCGACGGCTATCTCGGCCTGCAAAAGACATACAACATGACGTTCAAGGATGTTGTCGGAATGGATCATGGTATCATGTATCGCTCTCTGGCTGATAAAAAAGTGGATGTTATCGATGCTTATTCTACCGACGGACAGATCAAAGTTTACGATCTGCACATTTTGCAAGACGACAAGTCATTCTTCCCTCCTTATGACGCGGGGTCGCTCGTGCGTAACGACGTCCTGGAAAAATATCCGGAAATCGAAAGCGCGTTAAATGAGCTCGGAGGAATAATCAGCGAATCCGATATGCAGAATTTGAACGCGAAAGTGGATTCTGAAGGATTGAAAGCACAGGATGTTGCACACGACTTTTTGGTGGAAAAGGGCCTCATCGAAAACTAGCATGTTTGAAACAGGCAGGAGATCCCGGTACTATTTTTTCTGTAGTACCGAGCTCATGCCATCAGCCGATTGGTTTGAACCTGCTGTGTTTTCAAAAAAAAGCCGCGCTCATTCTGGAGATGCTGCAACAGGAGAATGCCTCTTTCCCACAATTATCCGTTTGGGGTCGGTTCGTTCTTCAAAGTGAGCGTCTCAGTATGATTATATTCTGACAATATATCACACTACTGACGCGGAGAAGAGCTGTAAATGCGATCTATCTATTTTCCATGTATGTATAAATTGCAATGAGACGCTCCGCCGCGATGCTGGGAACAGTGCAGGGGTTGGGGAGCAGGACTTTTATCCGGGAGGTGATACAACTTGGAATGGGGGAGAGAATTGGGTATCCACGAATACTTTACCTGGGATTTCTGGGCGCCGCAAACTGTCCTTCTTTTAAAAAAGCTGGGTGCAGTCTCTTTAATCGTCGCACTCACATGGCTTGCTCTTCGCATTCGAAAAATTCTTATATCGCGTATTTTTGTGCTCACGCGATTGGACATCAAGCAAAAAAATACATTGGAGTCGCTGCTTCTCTCCTTGTCGAGATATGTGCTCTTTATTATTGCGTTTCTGATGTGCCTAAGCAATCTTGGACTAGAGGTGGGACCGATCATCGCCGGAGCCGGCGTCGTCGGTTTGGCAGTTGGATTCGGGGCGCAATCGCTAGTCAAGGATTTGATTACCGGCTTTTTCATCATTTTTGAAGATCAATTTTCCGTCGGCGATTATGTATCCATTAACAATGGACAAATAACCGGCACGGTGGTCAGTGTCGGCCTGCGCGCCACCAAAATCCGAACCTGGGCCCAACATGTCG
Organism: Cohnella laeviribosi DSM 21336; assembly: GCF_000378425.1. Classification (GTDB taxonomy): domain Bacteria; phylum Bacillota; class Bacilli; order Paenibacillales; family Paenibacillaceae; genus Cohnella; species Cohnella laeviribosi. Next base: position 7,362 of record NZ_KB899825.1, read on the forward strand.
TCGTCATTCAAAACTCGGAAATCCGCATCAGCGAAAACTACAACCGCGAAAAAATGCGGGCGATCATCAACGTGACGGTTCCCTATGAAACGGATCCGGCAGATGTCGAAACTGCAGTGAATCGCATGTCCGAGCGACTGTTGAAGGAGATGCCCCACCTTTTTTTGCGCGACGCAGCCGGAAATGTGATTGAACCGCCGCAACTGTACGGCATTACTGATGTGGAAAACCAGGCGCTAGGTGCGAAATATACGGTTGTCAGCCTAGTGAATGACCAGCATTATTGGACGGCTTGCAAAGAAATCCGAAAATTGCTTTTGCATGAACTGAAAGAGCTCGGTATTCCGATCTCTTATCCCCGACGCATTGAGCGTATCGAAAATGAATTCAAATACGGTCACGTTTCATCGACTAGTTGAATTTTCCCCTTCTGTTCTTTAACAGGATGGCATGTGAATAAGTTGATGGTGCCCCATACTCGCGAGTCAAGTGTCCTTTTCGGAATGTCTCTTGGCGGCACGGATATTCGCAGCAACTGACATGGATGTTTATTCAGCGACTACACTGAAAGCTTTGAACAAGAGATAAAAGGGCGTACAGGTCGGTCCGGCGATCGGGTGTGCGCCCAGGAAACTGCGCCTAGAATAAAAAGTGGACACCGCGTTAAGTGAACCTTGATAATAGGCATAACGATGAAAGAGGTGTCCATTATGGGAGAGCAACGCCAGCACTACAATGAAGAATTCAAAAGGCAAGCCGTGAAGTATGTTCAAGAACAGACAAAGACTTTACCTGAGATCGCGGATGAATTGAACATCCCAGAAGGAACGTTGCGAAATTGGATGACGAAATATCGTTCGTTTGAAAACGAGCCGATTGTCAATTCAGAAAAAGTCCGCCAACTGGAAGAACGTCTCAAGGCTGGTGAACGAGAGAAGCAAGACCTCGCGGAGGAGTTGGCCATCTTAAAAAAGGCGCTGCACATCTTCAGCAAAGAAAGGAACTAAGGTTCCAATTTATCGAAAATCATCGCTCCGAATTTCGATTGGAGAATCGCCGTATACCGTTTCTACCGTGGAATCCAGATCCAAGATCAGTTCGGAGAAAGACGGTACATACGTTCGCATTGATTGGGCGTCATGTACCCAATGGCAGAGTGAATCCGTTTCCCATTGTAGAAACAAGGTCCAGCGCCCGCGCAAAGCGGGGTTCTCGTTGCGCTTCCAATATCGCGCTTTTGGTTCAGACACAACGGACGGGAAGGCGATCCGGTTTGAGCCGCTCTTACCGTTGCAGGTTCTGAAACCATAACTGCTTTTCATGTTCGGCTCGGATTTTGCTCTTCTTGCCTTTGGCCGGAATGCTCACACGAAAAGGGATCGGTTACGCGGGCAAGCTGAAGTGGACCGAACGTCTGGCGAAGGAAGCGGCGCGTTGCCGTTACTGGAAGCGATATGTCGAGGATGAGGAGTGGGTCATCGAGGGGATCACGCTTCTGTACAAGGCCACCTCGTGGAAGAAGTACCGGCAGGTGGTGATGATCCGCAAGGCGCAGGTGGCCGATGACGGCCAGGGGCGGCTGATTTACGACGAGGACTGGCAGTATGAGGCGATCGTGACCAACCTGGAATGGGAACCGATCGATCTTTGGCGTTTTTACAACCAGCGCTGCTGCATGGAAAATCACATCAAGGAAGCCAAGGACGGGTTTTCCATCGATCGGATTGCGACGGGAGATTTTGCGGCCAACGAGCTGGATCTGCTGATCAAACTATTGGCTTACAACCTCTATGAGCGGTTCAAGCGGGACTGTTGCGAGCCGGTTCATCAGGGTTATACGATCGCCAGGTTTCGGCTGGAGTTTTTCCAATGTGCGGCGACGATCGTCCGGCACAGCCGCAGGCTTATCCTTAAACTGGCTTGTGACTTTCCGTACCGCCATGTGTGGAAGCGAATGGAGGCGCGGCTGGCGGCGATATCTGGATAGAGAATGCCACAATTTTACATGGAAAACGAAAAGCCTGGTGATGGGGAGGGGGGGAATTGTCTTTCTATGCAGATGAGGAGTTGTTTGACTGGATGATTTCCCTGTTATTTACAGAGTTCTCTGCCCTCATCACCTGTCAATTTGCCATAACAACGGGCTTTCGAAATTTGGGTTCATACATCCTAGTTCATTTTTGTTTTACCGCCTGTATCCTTCAGGAACCACTTGAGCAGGGGAGGCACTACGACGGTTGTGATGACAATGACCAAAATGATCGTCGTGTACAACTCTGACGGAAGCAACCTGGAATTCAGGCCCAGCGCCGCAATAATCAGAGCGACTTCACCGCGCGAAACCATTCCCGAGCCGATCAGTTTGGATGCAATAGCCAAAACGGACAATATGAAAAGGGGCAGCAGTTGTTCAGACAATCCGTCGAACGAAACGGTCAGACCGATACTGGCAAGAAAGACCGGGACAAATAACGTATAAGCAACAGATTCCATTTTTTCTCGATCTGCTGTTTGAATTCGGTTCTCGAAATCGCAAGTCCGGCAGCAAAAACGCCGATAATACCGGCAACTCCAAAATATTCCGCGGCGAAGGACAACATCAGACACAAAAATACGCTCATACTGAGGACAGGTTCGGTCACCCGCATATGGGCGGACTTCCGCAAGACAAAGGGAATGCCCTTCCAGACCATCATAACCACCAGGATTATAAATAAAATCTTCTTGCCAATCACCCATGCCAGACTGATTTCGTTGGCTGTCAACAACCCAACCATAATCGTAAGACCGAACACGACCAGAATATCGTCAACAATCGCTGCCCCCAATACGGCATGCTTTCCCGGCTGTTCAATTTCCCCAGTTCCCGAAACGTTTGAACCGATATGCTCACGGACGTTGCAGAAAGCAGTAATCCGAGAAATATTGCATGTCCTTGTTCCATCCCAAGCCATATCCCGACGATATAACCCCCCGCAAGCGGAAACAGAATTCCTCCCACCGCCACAGCAACGGAGGCATTACGGTTTTCGTCCAATGCTTTCAGGTCAGTTTCCAGTCCAGCCAAAAACATTAATAGAAGAACGCCAATCTGGGCAAAAACCTCCACAATATCGGAGTGCTTTACCCAGCCCGCCACGGCTGGACCAATCAATACGCCTGCCAAAAGTTTTCCCAAAACCGAAGGTTGCCCGAACCGGGCGGCAAGATCTCCTGCAAGTTTGGCGGCAACGAGAATAATGGCCAACTCCAATAAGGATTCCATGGCATGATTCATTCTATCGCTCCTTTTGTATTTCCGGCTGAAATCTTGTCTCAGCCCCGTGAGACTTTGCATAGTAACGACCTTCGTGTTCTTGATACCTATTCTGAATAAACCATTCACTCTTCGATTCGTCGCAAGTTCGCAACCCCCCCTTCTGTCCGAAATAAAGAAAAAATAAGAGAAGCCCGTCAATGACAGGCTCCTCCACATGAAACGGTATGAATTTTTCAATACACGAGAAAAATTATAGGTTACTTTCCGTTTACAGTCAAGGAAGATGAGAAAATCCATTTGCAATGCGTTGCCCACTTATCCACAAGTTATTCCCGGATCATCGCCAATAAATAAAACGCTCCGTCTTAGGCGGTGTACACGCGACCAAAGTTGGGGAAGCTTTGCGCGGTGAGGAACAATCCCGTACAGAACCGGGATCATCCCTCCCAGCACGCCGACCCGGAGGGATCTGAATTCCCTCAACCACAGCCAGACCAGACATCCGCCGCCAATTTCCGCCAGTCCTGCCGCCAAAAACAAAACAATCGCCTTCGCCATGGTTTCCCCCTTGAAATTAAATGGCGACCGGCACCTTGATCGCCGGATGATGGCGGTAATCGACAAACCCGAAATCTTCGTACACATAATCGAATATGCTGGGCGGCTTCCGCTTGATGACGAGCCTCGGCAACGGAAACGGTTCGCGGCTCAACTGCAGTTTCGCCTGCTCCAGATGGTTACTGTACAGATGCACATCCCCGCCGGACCAGATGAGTTCGCCCGGTTCCAGATCGCATTGCTGCGCCATCATATGCGTCAGCAGCGCGTACTCGGCTATGTTAAAAGGCAACCCCAGAAACACATCCACCGAACGCATCGTCAGCATGCACGACAGTTTGCCCGCCGAAACGTAACACTGAAACAACACATGGCACGGCGGCAACTTCATCCGTTCGATGTCCGCCACTTTCCAGGCGCTTACGATATGGCGGGAGGGAGATCCCCTGTTCATCAAACATTTTTTTCATCCGGACCAGGTTCTCTTCGTAAAACTGAATTGTACGTCCAGATAAGTTTTTTGCCCGACATTCCGTAAGAAAGGACTTTACCAGATCCGCAAAATCGGCGGGGCGTTTCGGGATGGCGGTATTTACAGCGGCCGCTTTGACAATGTTTTTCCGACGCGTTACGGGCCTGTCCATGTTATTGCACCTCCCCTTCCAAATCCTCGGCAAGATGTTCGACCGGGCTGCATTTTTCGTGCTGTTTGTGAAGGTCTTTGCTGAACAGTTCCACGTAATAACGGGTCATTTCCAACGTCGTATGCCCCAACAGATATTGCAGGGTAAAGATGTCGCCGCCGTTTATTAAAAAGAATTTCGCAAAAGTGTGGCGGAACGTATGGGCGGAACCTTGCACCCCTTTGATCCCGGCCTTTTGGCAGTGGCCGCTGATCATTTGGATGGTACCATACCGTTGGAAAGGTTGATGGAAGACGGTGACCCAGAGGCCATCAAACTCGTGTTCCCCCCGTTCCTCCAAATACTCCTTTAAGGCGTTCACACATGTTTGCTGAATGGGGACGACGCGGAACTTTCGTCCTTTGCCCATAGGAATGTGAATGGTTTTCTCCTCAAAGTCGATATGGGAAATTTTCATTTGCGTTAATTCATTGACCCGCATGCCCGTATCCAGCAAAACCAGCATCATGGTATAATCGCGCAGTCCGGTAAACGTTGTGCGATCCGGTTGGCGCAAGATGGCCTGGACTTGCTCTTCGGTGAAAGTGTGGACCATTTTGCGCTCACTTTTAATGGGTTTCAGACCTTCCGCGAGGTTTGCGTCCAAGATGCCTTCAAGATGGAGAAATTTGAAAAATTGCTGGCAAGTCCGTATTTTTCCGTTGATCGTATTCGGTTTGAATCCCTGTTCCAGCATTTCGTTGACCATCCGTACAGTGAGATCTTTTGGGGTGAGGGTATTTAGGGAAAGCCCCCATTGGTCAAGATCGCGTTGCAGGGACCGTAAATACGTATGATAACCTTCGATGGTCATCGGAGAAAGATTTCGGAACCGGCAGTCCATCAGAAACAGGCGGACGGCTTCGCTGAATTGGGCCCGTGAGGAAACGTCGGCGGGCAAGGAAAGTTTTACACTGGCATCGGCTTTGTTCTTCGACACTTTTCGTCAACCTCCCGTTGGATTGGGAGTTTGGCGCGGTCAAAGTTGTGCGAAGCTGCGGGGGGTTGGCTTCGTACAACCCGGGGAAGTACGAGCGCACAAAACCCTTCGCAAAATCGCGGGACGTATTTTTCGATTGGAAAAATTTACAATCCCTGAAATCCCTTATGTCACAAGGTTTCTCGGATTCTTGCGAACGTTTGTTCACCTCCTTGCACCTCCTCAAACTCAAAATCGCGTCCGAAAGGGTGTGGGTTCGAGTCCCTCCACCGGCACCATTACGTATATTGGATAACCCAGCCCGATGGGCTTTTTTTATTTTTAACCTTGTTTTCCCTAGAATGCTCGATACTGCAAACAGGAAATTGCCAGCATTTGTCGAAATATATCCGTGATTGACGTAGAGGTTCGGGGGTTTGGGAAGTGAGCGGTAATCCGTCCGTGCATCATAAATTGGAGATAGCTCGACAAGAATTATTGGACCTTGGACTGAAGAATTCTTTGCTGAATTACCGTCTTTTGAAATCCCGTGGTTTGGAAGTGGTAGGCGGGTCACCGCTGGATGTTTTTGGGATTCTAGTTCGCAATCAAAAATCGGTCACCTTCATGCCCGTGGCGGAAGATGAAAACGAATTGCTGCCATCTGAAGCGGAAGCTGAAGAAACTGAAAACGAAATGCCGTCTTCGGAGGAGGATTTTTCGCTATCCCAACAGCGCGTTCCTGAATCCAAGTTGAAAACGAATTTGACCGAAAAACAATTGCAGGCAAGGTTGTTAAATACATATTACACAGCCCGGACTTTTATCGAAGAACAGGGCGTTAACATTTTGTATATGGCTCTTGGAATGGTGCACTGGTACGAATCCGAAAGCAGTCAAGAGGTTCGAAAGGCTCCCCTTATTTTGATCCCGGTGAAACTGGAACGGACGAATGCGCGGGAACGGTTTAAGGTGTCTTATACCGAAGAAGACATCGGATCCAACTTGTCCCTGATTGCGAAAGCGAAAGCGGAATTCGGGATTTCCATTCCGCCTCTTCCGGAAGAAGAGGAGATCGATGTCGTCCAGTATTTCCTTCAGGTGGAAGAAGCCATTCAAAGCGAGCCTCGGTGGACGGTGGACAAACAGGCCATCGTTTTGGGGTTTTTTTCATTCGGCAAGTTTTTGATGTACCGGGATTTGGACGTAACGAACTGGCCGGAAGAAAGCAAACCTACCGATCATGCCATCCTGCTCAGTTTGTTAAATGACGGATTTTTGGAACCGGCTTCCGTCATTCAAGATGACGATTTTATGGATCCGCATGTTTCATTTCATGATGTGTATCATGTGGTGGATGCGGACAGCTCGCAGTTGCAGGCCATCCTCGATGTGAACAGCGGCCGGAATTTGGTCATCCAAGGCCCTCCGGGAACGGGGAAATCGCAGACGATTACCAATATTATTGCCGAAGCGGTAGGCCGCGGGAAAACGGTGTTATTCGTTTCGGAGAAAATGGCTGCCCTGGAAGTGGTCAAACGGCGGCTGGATCATGTCGGATTGGGGGATGCCTGTCTCGAATTACACAGCCATAAGACCAACAAAAAAACGCTCCTCAGCGAATTGGCCAGAACGTTGGAATTGGGCAAACCGAAAGTGAAAGAGTTTGACGACCAGGTCAAAGTGCTGGAGGACTTTCGTCGACGGCTTAATGATTATTGCGCGGCGATTCATACACCGGTGGGGGAAAGCGGACTCACCCCTTATCAACTGTTAGGCGAACTGGTGCGGTTCAGGCACAAGATTGGTGACGACTTTATTTTCCCCAGCCTGGGAATCAACGGGATGGAGAAATGGGATCGCTCTATGTTCCAACGCCGTCTTCTGCTCTTGGAGGAGCTCCAGAAACTGCTGGGCACGATGGGAATTCCGAAAGAACATCCGTTTTGGGGAAGCAAGCGAACCGTTTTTTTGCCAACGGAAGAGGGCAAGTTACGGGAGACGGTGAACAAAGCGAGACAGGCGTTCGAAACATTAAAGGAATCTTCCCGTGCGTTGGCGCAAATGCTGCATGTGGAAACTCCTCAGGACGTAAAAGAAGTCCAAATGGTCGGTGTTGTCGCAAGAAAAATTCTGGAAGCGCCGGATTTGCAAGGGGTCGAGATCGGTGCGGACGAATGGACGCAACAAGCTGAAGAAATCCAACGTCTCGTTTCGTCGGGTTTGAAATTTTCGGAATTACGGCACCGATATAGGGACATTCTGATTCCTGAAGCGTGGGATCAGAATCTGCTTGATGTCCGGCAAACGCTCATAATGTATCAGAAAAAATGGTGGCGATGGTTTTCGGGATCTTATCGGAAAGCAAGGAATCAGCTGATTCGTTTATATAAGGATATCTCTTATCAAAAAAAACTGGATGCCCTTCAAGTTGTGGAGGACATCATTGAAGCACGGCGTCAGCAACAATGTATTCAAAGCATGGATGCCTTGGGGGGATCCTGTTTTGGCGTGCACTGGAAGAAAGAACAATCGGATTGGGCTCGCATCAACGAGTGGGTTCAATGGTTGTGTCCATTGCATAAAGAGATCCAAACCGGCCGATTACCGGGCTGGATCATTCCTTTGTTAACCGCACCCGTGGATCGTACGGAATTGGAAAACAGCATGGCGACAGTCAGACAACATTTGGAGCAGTTCCGGGAATGGGTTGCAGAGTTGGCCAACCTGTTGGAGTTCGACACCTCTATTGCATTCGGGAATTCTGAGCCACTCTCGGATCAACTGTTTCAAGAGTTGGATGAATGGTTTCAGCGTTGGATGGACCATGCCGATTCGATACAAACGCTGGCTTCCTACAACTTGCTGTGCGACACATGCAGCAAGGAAGAGATGGGGGCCGTTGTGTCGCTGAGCCACACTTGGGAACTCGCCTCGCAGCAATTAACCAATCTTTTTCGCTTTACATGGTATGAGGCGTTGATCAAGCGAGCCTTTCAGGAACGATCCGTATTGGCGCAGTTTGACGGGGATCGGCATTGCCATGTCGTGAAAACGTTTCAGGAATTGGATCGTACTCATTTGGAACATAACAAGATGAAACTGGCCGAAATCCATTGGAGAAGGATTCCGCAATATGATGCAGGAGGACAGCTAGGGGTCCTGAAACGCGAATTTGAAAAGAAAAGGGGACATTTGCCCATCCGCCGGCTCATGGAAAATGCGGGTTATGCGATACAAGCCCTCAAACCGGTTTTTATGATGGGGCCACTCTCGATCGCGACATATCTTCCGCCGGGAAGTTTGAAGTTTGACCTGGTTATATTTGATGAAGCGAGTCAGGTCAAGCCTGTGGATGCGTTCGGAGCCATTCTTCGGGGCAAACAGGTGGTGGTCGTTGGTGACAGCAAACAAATGCCACCGACCCATTTCTTCGACGCTCTCACCAAAGGGGAAGAAAACGAAGAGGATGACACCGTTGGCGATATGGAAAGTATCCTGGGGCTCTTTCTGGCTCAAAATGCGCCGCGGCGGATGCTCCGTTGGCATTATCGAAGTCGGCACGAATCGTTAATCGCGGTTTCCAACTTGGAGTTTTACGATAACCGGCTCGTCGTTTTTCCAAGTCCTGACTTGCAAAAAGACCGTTTGGGCCTTGTGTTTCATTATCTGCCACACACCCGGTATGACCGGGGGCGCAGCCGAACCAATATGGAAGAAGCCAAAGCCGTCGCACAGGCGGTCATGGCGCATGCCAAGCGGAATCCCCATTTGACATTGGGTGTCGTCGCATTTAGTGTAGCGCAAATGCAGGCGATTCAAGATCAGCTGGAACTTTTGCGCCGGGAAAACCCGTCGTGCGAATCGTTTTTCCAAGCGCATCCCCATGAACCGTTCTTTGTGAAAAATTTGGAAAATGTCCAGGGCGACGAACGCGACGTGATGTTCATCAGCATCGGTTACGGCAAAACGGAAGACGGGTACGTATCCATGGATTTCGGAGCGCTGAATCGCAACGGAGGGGAGAGGAGACTGAACGTGCTGATCACCCGTGCTCGTTTGCGTTGCGAAGTGTTTACCAACATCACGGACGATGATATCGATTTAAGCCGCACGCAAGCCCAAGGAATGAAAGCCTTGAAAACATTCCTCAAATACGCCCGGACCGGAATCCTGGATATTCCCAAGGCCACGGACAGGGCGGCGGATTCGCCATTTGAGGAAGCGGTGGCGGAAGCGATCCTTTCGATGGGATATAAAGTCAGAAAACAGGTAGGATCCGGAGGATTTTACATTGACTTGGCTGTGGTGGATCCGGAATCGCCTGGTCGATACGTGTTGGGTGTGGAATGCGATGGAGCTACCTATCACAGCGCCAGGTCAGCGCGGGATCGTGATCGGTTACGGCAACAAGTGCTGGAAGGACTGGGGTGGAACATTCACCGGATATGGAGTACAGACTGGTTCCGTCATCCGAACCGGGAACGAAAACGGCTAGCTGAAGCCATAGAGAAGGCTCGACTCCATATAATATCAAATATTTCAAAGGAAGTTCGGAAAGAAGAAGCGAATGTTTTCTCTTTGGAACGGAACGAAAGCACGCGTAAAGAACAACAGGCTGTAACCCCTTATCAATGTGCCACTTTACGAATCGATACGGTCGGTTACGAATTTCATAAGATTCCAACCCACCAGATTGCTTCCTGGGTCTTGGAAGTGGTGAAAGTCGAGAGCCCTGTGCATATTCATGAAGTTCTAAAAAGAATTTGTGAGGCGGCGGGTATTAAACGGGCAGGCAATCGCATTCAGGAAGCTATCCAAAAGGCATGCAGATCGCTTGTCCGAACGGGAAAAGTTGTAATCAAAGAAGATTTTCTCTGGTTAGAAGCAATGAATCGTCCCGATATTCGGGACCGCAGCAACCTTCCTGCTTCATCCAAAAAACTGGAATTCGTTTCAACGGAGGAGATCCGGGTTGCCATCGAAAAGGTGATTTCCGATGCATTTGGCATGAAAGAAGATGAAATCGCCCCTTCAGTTTGCAGATTATTCGGTTTTATGCGAGTAACGGAGGAGATGAGGACTCGAATCGAAAAAAATCTAGCCAAGATGATTGAAGAGAAATTAATTGATAAGCAAGGTAATTATTGCATGTTGAAAGAAACCTAGCTTGGAAGACTTGGTTTCATCGATTTTAGCACATCAAAATGGGCTGCGATTGTATTCCTAACCCAACTTTCGACTCGAATGCCCGCAAACCTTTGATATGACTGGATTCATATTTTAACTTCGGTCACTACAACCTTCATTTTTCTTGGAATTTCAGTGGTTTTTTTGCCGTTTCCAGTATCCCAGAATTTTCAGGGTTGTCAATGGAAAGGGCTGGGGATTTAGGACACTACATTTTAAAAATCACTAAAATCAAAAACCTACCCCCAGTAAAATCAAGGGCTTTCGGGACTGAATTTCCCGGAATATGGGAAAAAATATTTTTTGGCTAAATTTTTGTCGAAAGTTGGGCTAAAAGACCAGATCGGTTGATGGGCGAAACTGGCCGTGCTGCCGGATATCGTGACGGGAAAGAGAATGACAATATTCGCCCGAATACACCTATTATTTGCGCCTGTAATAATTACCGTAGCGTTTTACGCCCGGTAATATGCCGGTGTGGCGGAATTGGCAGACGCGCTGGATTCAGGTTTTAGCGAGGCTCGAATTCAACGCGCCGAATGCCGAAGAAGCCGCACCACATAAGGCTTCTTGGGAAAATGCCACCGCGCTAGTCTCTTGCAAGCCGCACTTAACACGGATTTTTCGAGCCGTTTTTGATCCCCGCGCTTTTGTCGGTGATTAGCGCGGAAATATTTAGCGCGGCTCGTGTGTCGAGATTACCTCGACTAAATGAAAGCAGTCAAGTTAATATTTACCATGCGGTTGTGGCGGAATTGGCAGACGCGCACGGTTCAGGTCCGTGTGGGCTAACACCCCGTGGAGGTTCGAGTCCTCTCAACCGCACCATACATATTATTACGCCCTTCAAGTCTGGAGGGTTTTATTATATTCTTTGAACAATATAATAATGTGCCATTGGTGTCGCGTGATGGAACGCGAGTCGTTCGAGGACGAGGAAGTGGCCCGGCTGCTGAACGAATCGTTCGTATCGATCAAAGTCGACCGGGAGGAACGTCCGGATATCGACCATCTTTATATGGCGGTGTGCCAGGCGTTTACGGGGAGCGGGGGCTGGCCGCTGACCGTGGTGCTGACGCCGGACCAGCAGCCTTTTTTTGCCGGGACCTATTTTCCGAACCGGAGGACGATGGGTCGGTACGGGCTGATGGAGATATTGGACCGGATCCGCGAGATGTGGAAGGAGAATCCGGACGAGCTGATCCGGTCCGGACGGGAGCTGGAGGAGGCGCTGAACAGGCGCCAGAAGGCGGGCATAGATGCGAAATGGGACGACCGGTTCGCGCACGTCACCTACGAAACGTATGCGAATTCGTTCGATTCGGAGTATGGCGGGTTTGGGGGTGCGCCGAAATTCCCGTCGCCGCACAATCTTTTGTTCCTGATGGCGTACAGCCGGCGGTTCGGGGAGCGCAAGGCGCTGGACATGGCCCTTCGCACGCTGGACGCCATGGCGATGGGGGGCATCCGCGACCATATCGGCGGGGGCTTCGCGCGCGGGAGAAGAGGGAGAGGCGTTGCGGAAGGCGTTTCCGGCGCTGGCGGACAAAACCGCGCTGGACGGCAGGGCAACGGCCTACGCGTGCCGCAGCTTTGCCTGCCAGGCTCCCGTCCATACGGCCGAGCAATTGGCCGCGCAGCTTGACGAAGTGCCCATTCGTGCGGGGGATGCGGCGGGACCCTCAACCGGTTGAAATCCGTCGGATGCCGCCTTAAAGAAGTCGCCGTTCGACAACTTGCCCTCTTGATTCTGCATCCGATTCGCTTACAATGAAAGAGGATTCCGATTGGGAGAGGAGCGAAAGCAATGAAGTACACTTATCTTGGACGATCGGGCTTGAAGGTGAGCAAGCTGTGTCTGGGAACGATGAATTTCGGCGTCCATACGGACGAGAAGGAAGCGTTCCGGATTATGGACGCCGCGCTGGATGCGGGCATCAACTTCTTCGATACGGCCAACGGGTACGGCGGTCGCGAGAATCCCGGAAGAACGGAAGAAATTATCGGACGCTGGTTCGCGCAGGGCGGCGGACGGCGGGAGAGAGTCGTGCTGGCAACCAAGTTCTACGGCACGATGTGGGATCCGCTCGACGGTCCCAACGACGAACGCGGGCTGTCGGCCTACAAGCTCCGGCGCCATCTGGAAGGATCGCTGCGCCGGCTGCAGACGGATCATGTAGAGTTGTATCAAATGCATCACGTCGACCGCAATGTCTCGTGGGACGAAATATGGGAAGCTTACAGCGTGGCGCTTTATCAAGGCAAGATCGGATACGCGGGCTCGAGCAACTTTGCCGGCCGCGATCTGGTGAAGGCGCAGTATGAAGCGGCCAAACGCAATATGCTCGGTCTTGTGTCCGAGCAGCATAAATACAGTCTGCTCTGCAGGCTGCCGGAGCTGGAAGTGCTGCCGGCGGCTCAGGAGCTTGGCATCGGCGTAATCGCCTGGAGCCCGCTGGACGGCGGTTTGCTCAGCGGCAATGCGCTAAGGCCCGTGCCGGGTTCCCGCAGAGCGAACGATCCGGAGCGCACGGCCAAGTATCGGGCGCAGCTGGAAGCGTTCGAGAAGCTGGCGCGGGAAATCGGGGAAAGCGAGGCGAACATCGCGCTTGCCTGGACCCTTCACCATCCGGCCATGACCGCCCCGATCATCGGGCCGCGGACGCTCGAGCAGCTGAACTCGGCTTTACGGGCCGTCGAAATCGAATTGGATGAAGAAACGCTGAAGCGGCTGGATGAAATTTTCCCCGGCCCCGGCGGCGAAGCGCCCCAAGCTTACGCTTGGTAACCGGATTTCCTGTCGGCGCATGGGTTAAGCAAGACATAAGACAAAGAAAGGACTGCCCAGCGGGGCAGTCCTTTCTTTTGAGACGGCTATCGGCATTTAACCGGTGATTTGCAGTTAATCGGTAATCTCCGCCCACACCTCGTCATCGGCATAAAGCGTAATTTGAGAAGGGTATACGCGCTGATTGTACTCGGTCAGCATATAGCGCATAATCGCTTCCTTCAAGTTCGCTTCGACCAGGTAGCGGCTGCGGCCTTGAATCCATACCTCCGCCGTGAAGCCTTCGTGCTCTTCCCAGGACAGCTCGACTTCGATGGCCGTGACGGGAACCTCATACCTTTCGGCCATATGCAGGCAAACGGCGTTGACAATCTCGTCCATCGTAATGCGCATAGCGGATTACCACCTGCGGACATCCTGCGGACGGCGTTGCTCCTCGCGACGCTTGCGGATCGCCGCGAAGACGGCGCGGATAATCGCAACCAGGGCGATGATCGCCAGCACGTTGACCATCAGGCCGAGAATATCGCCGAAGAAGCCCATTCCGCCAAACAGTCCTCCGAACAGCAACCCGGCCAGGCCGCCCACCATCAAGCCTTTCATAAAGCTTCCGCCGCTGAAAAAGCCGCGGCTGGTCGACGGGCTCGAAGTCGAGGTCGCCGACGTACTGGACGATTTGGAACTGGTGCTCGAACTGCTTTGCACGTTGTCTTGCGCTTTGGACGGGGTTTGCGTGAAAGACTTCCTGCCGAACGATTTTCTCGCGGCGTCGGCAGAGTCAGCCGGAACGGTTACAGCGACCGTAAAGGCGAACAAACTGAGAACGAGCAGCAACTTTTTCCACATAGTACGGTGATTCCCCCTGCGACAATGATGTGTGGTGTACAGTCTATTTACGGCACAGGAAGACAGTGGTTTCATTTTTTTAAGATGCCGATTTCATCCGTTTGCGATATGCTGTTTAATAAGGAAAGAACATTGCTCTTGAGGAGTTACAATACACAATGGCCCACACGTATCCCGAAGCCTATATCGATTATTTGGCGGAATATTTCGGTTCCCGCGATTTTTTCGAGTGCCATGAAATTATGGAGGAATATTGGAAAAAAACGTCCGGTTCGGAGCTTTGGGGTTGCTGGCTTGTGCTCATCCGGATCGCGGTCGTGCAGTACCATGCGAGAAGAGGCAACGGAGCCGGGGCCTACAAGCTGTTGATCAAGGCGGCGGAAGAGATTCAGCCGCGGCTGATGGACAGGCTGGGCCTTGACGGCGAGCGCCTCGCCCGAATGCTGAAGGAAAGGGCGCAGGCGTGGGGCGGACCGGAAGGGGTCCGGTACGAGGATTTCGAGCTGCCGATCGCCGATCCGGAGCTGCTGCGCCTTGCGCAAGCCCGCTGCGCGGAAAAAGGCTGGATTTGGGCGTCGCCGGGGCAACAGGCGCCTGGCGAGATCGTTCACCGCCATCTGACGCGGGACCGCACCGACGTCGTCGCCGCCCGCAAGGCGGCCGCCGCTTTTCGCGCCGCGTCCGGGGGGGAGCGGAAGTAAATCCGCCGCGGCCGGAAACACGGCTATCCGTTTTCCGCGGCTTTTTGGCAGATATCGGTCTTTTGGCTTTCTACGGCGTTGCGCGCCGGCTTCTCGCGGTGTTTTTGCTCCGATTTCCCTTCTTTTATTGGGTATCCCTTTCCGTCAGGAAGGAAAAAGATGTGGAACCCGGGACATCCGTTCGGTAACGTACGAAATCAGAAAATCGGCGGCCGCCGTTCGAATCGTGCACATCCATAGCATGAGAGGTCGAAAATCGTCAGCAACGTTGGCACGATGTTCGTTGAGGTATTGAAGAGGCTGGGAGGGTTGCTTGCAACCAGCGTCACCCATCCCGGGACGGACCGCCCGCCCGTTGACCCCCGACCCGGCTGCCGGGCCCAAACTGAGCGAAGGGGATACCGGATAAAAGGGACGTGGAATGGGTCCTCTGCAGTGCGTCCACCTGGGCTGCCGGGCTTAATCTGAGTGGACGGGATATCGGATAAAAAGGACATAAAATGGGTCCTCTGCAGTGCTCCCCTCCTGGCTATCGGACTCAACCTGAGCGAACGGGATATCGGATAAAAGGGACGTAAAATGGGTCTTCTGCAGTGCTCCCACATGGCTATCGGACTCAACCTGAGTGAACGGGATACCGGATAAAAGCGAAAAAAGGGGCCGCCATGCCCGTAGGCCGGTTGCCCCATCCTTTTCCGCGTCCGGCTTCTGCCGCCGCTCCCCATATGGATAGCCGTCCGTTGCCGGCTCAAGCTCGCTCGTCGCCGGGGCTCTGATCAAGCCGGGCACCGGTGTCCCGGCGGCAGCAGCGGATGCTGGCGTATGCGATCCACGCTGCTATCCATGCTGCTTTCCACGCTGCTTTCCACGCTGCTATCCGCGCTGTTTTCCACGTTCCCCCGAACGTTGTCGAAACCTTTAAGCCAGCGGAAGTAGTCCCTTTGCTCTAATTTGGAATCCGGGCGTTTCTGCGGTCGGTTACGCTCAGCCTGTCCGTATAAATCTGGCTGTCGCTCGCAAGCCGGAAACGGCGGTTAGCGGGATCGTAATCCACCCTTAACTCTTCGTCGAAAAACACCTCGTGACGCTTCTCGTACCAGAGTTCGACCTGCCCGCTGTCCGCTTTCACGTCGTCCGGCCTCGGCGCTTCAATTGCCCACAGCGCAGGCACGCCGTTTACGGCACAGCCGCACCCTTCCGTATCGTACATCAGCTTCCATACCGTCGGTTCGGGTCCGAATTTCGCCCGCAGCGCCTCCAGGGCGCTGTCGCTCCAGCGGATTTTGATCATGGCGCACCTCCCGGTTTCTTGTACGCGGCGATAGCCGGTCAAGTCCATCAAGTCAATTATGTTGATTATAGAATTCCGGGGAGGTATGATCAAGGGGAAACAAATATGACCCGGAAAGGATGGATCGAATATGGAAGCGGCAAGCGTTCAATCGGACGAACTGAAGCGGTTTCACGAGTTAACCCGCAAGGTGAAGCAGTACGAGGAAATTCTGGGCGTCGTTTATTGGGATATGAGGACGGGCGCTCCGCGCAAAGGAATTGAGCTGCGGTCCGAAGCCGTCGGAACGCTGTCCGCCGAAATATTCCGCATCGCGACTTCGGACGAGATGGGCGAGCTGCTGAGCCGGTTGTCGGAGGAACATACATACAACAACTTAAGCCAAGCGGACAAACGGCTCGTGAAGGAGACGCTCAAGGAGTACGAACGCAACCGCAAGCTTCCGCCGGAACTGTACCGGGAATACGTCGTGCTTACCTCCCGTGCGGAATCGGCTTGGGAAGAAGCGAAAGCGAACAACGATTTTCCGGGATTCGCCCCTTATCTGGAGAAAATCGTAGACTACAACCGCCGGTTCATCGAGCTTTGGGGAGCCGGGCAAACGCCGTACGATACGCTGCTGGATATGTATGAGCCCGATATGACGACGGCCGAGCTGGACCGGTTGTTCGGCGAGCTTCGGGCAAGGCTTGTGCCGCTCGCGGAGGCGATCGCGACGCAGGGCGAACGTCCCGACACCTCGTTCCTGCAGGGAACCTTCCCGGTGGAGGCGCAAAAGCGGTTCAGCCTGTACATTTTGAAGGAAATGGGCTACGATTTCGAAGCCGGCCGGCTCGACGAGAGCGTTCACCCGTTCGCGACCGGCTTGAATCCGGGAGATGTGCGCATTACGACCCGGTATTTGCTGAACGATCCGACCAGCGCCTTGTTCGGGACCATCCACGAAGGCGGCCACGCGCTCTACGAGCAAAATATCGATCCTTCCCTTGCGGGAACGCCGCTGGCCGGCGGGACTTCGATGGGCATTCACGAGTCCCAGTCCCGGCTGTGGGAGAACATCGTCGGCCGCAGCCGGGGGTTCTGGCAGCGGTACTTCCCCGAGCTTCAGCGCCATTTTCCCGGACAGCTGGACGGGGTGAGCGCCGAGGCGTTCTATCGCGGCATCAATGTGGTGGAGCCGTCGCTCATTCGGATCGAAGCGGACGAATTGACCTACAATCTGCATATCATGATCCGGTACGAGATCGAAAAAATGCTGTTTAACGAAAGTTTGCCGGTCCGCGACTTGCCCGAGGTCTGGAATGCCAAGTATAAGGAAGCGCTGGGCATCGTCCCGGACAGCGACGCGAATGGCGTGCTGCAGGATGTGCACTGGTCGGGCGGTTCGTTCGGCTATTTTCCTTCCTATTCGCTCGGAAATATGTACGCGGCCCAGATCATGAACACCGCAAAGCGCAAGCTGCCGGATTTGGACGAACGGATCGCCGCCGGGGATCTGCTGCCGCTCAAGGAATGGCTGACGGAACAGGTGTACCGGCACGGCAAGCTGCTTAAGCCGTCCGAGATTATCGAGCGCATCAGCGGCGAGCCGCTTCAATCTTCTTATTTGTGCGATTATCTTGAAACGAAATACAAGGATATTTACCGGCTTGGTTAAACGAATCGGGACGCTTCACGCTCTTTGGGGGCGGGACGCGTCCCGTTCTTTTTGCCTGAGGGGGGCCATAAAATGAAAACGAAGCCTGTGTGCGCGGATACTTTTTTGTCACTCTAGACGAATGTCCTGCATAGACTTAATTGACTTGAAACGTATGGAGGAGGTCTATCGAATGGCTATTGCGGATAAACGGCTGCAGCGCAGGGAAATCATCACGAAAGCAGTTTGCGGCAAAGGCCGGAAATTTCAGGCAGTTACCCATACCGTGACGCCGCCGCATCATCCTTCCAGCATTCTGGGGGCATGGATCATCAATCATCAATACGAAGCGGTCAAATCGGGGGATGGCATCGAGGTCGTCGGGTCTTACGATATTAACATCTGGTATTCTTACAGCAAAAACTCGCAAACCGACGTAGCCAAAGAAACCGTCTCCTACGTGGAGCATGTGCCGCTGTCGTACGTGGACCCGAAGCACCGCTCCTCGACGGAGGAAGTGTCCGCGGAAGCGACGCAGGAACCGAACTGCGTGGAAGCGACGATCAGTTCGAACGGCACGTCCGTGCTGATTCGGGTTGAACGCGAGTTTTCCGTCGAGATGATCGCCGAGACGAAAGTCGTGGTCATCGTCGATCCGAGCGGCTTTGAGGATGACGAGAAGGATGCCGACTTTGGGCACGCGGAAGGCGACTTCGACGATCTGGATTCGGATTTGCTGGAAGACGATTTGTAAGCGGCCCGGATCAGGGCGGTACTTAAATCTATGCTTATGCGAGCGGATTGTCGAGGGCGGGTGCCCGGTCGGGAACAAATCGGCAGCCCATTTCAGGCCATGCGGTCAGCGCGCGGAATCCGGAACGCCGGTTCCGGAAAAGGGCGAACGGAGCGCATGAGGGGGCAAACAGGGAAGGGTCATCCGGTTTCGGCGTTTGTTCGCCGGCGGGACGGCCCTTCCCGTATTGCATCCGAAGGGGGAGAACCGTGAACGGGGACGGAGCGGCGGGAAAAGTATGGCTGAATGCAAGCCGGAAGCTGGTGGAACGGCTATGCGGCGCCGGACTTTGCGCGTGGACGCCGGAGGAGCGGATCGGAGCGAACGATGCCGTCCTGACAATCGGGAAGCGGCCCGCAGGTCTGTTTGGACAAGCGAATGCGGCAAAGGGCGCGTGGATCTGGAACGAGCATGCGGAGGCGGTGTCGGCGCTCGGACGGCGGGAAATCGGCAGAAGGCTGCGCCGCGAAGGATTTCGCACGGCATGGGGTTCCGCCGAATCCGGAGACATTCCTGCACGTGACGGAGAAAGGCGCGGACCGAAGAGAGGGAGAGAGAGGGAGGACGGCCTTGCCCGCGCCAGCCGGCGTTTTGCCGTAACGGTCTTCGGGCTGGAGGCCGTCGATATGGACCCGTGGCCGGACGAGTCGGACGCCGGCAGGGAGCTGCGGCGCAGGTTGGCCCGTTCCTCCGCCCGCGCGCTTTATGCGCTGGGGCTGGACATGGGGACGGTGGGCTGGGAAGTGGATGCGAGAGGAAGAGAAGGCATGATCACCCGCATCACGCCGGACGTGAAGCTCGGCTCGGCGTCGGCCGCCGATAGGGTTGCCGCGGCCGCGGCCGCGTTTGCGGCGGACTGGCGCCGGGAAACGGGGGCGGGCGCGCGCGCCACGCTTGGCGCCGATCCCGAGTTTGTGCTGTTGACTCCGCAGGGGAAACTGGTCCCTGCGGCGCGGTTTTTTCCGCCGCGCGGCGACGTCGGCTGCGACAGCGTGGTGATCGGCGGCGTGCTGCGCTGGCCGCTCGCGGAACTGCGGCCCGCGCCGTCCGCGGAGCCGCGGGCCCTCGCCGCGAGGCTGCGGCGGTTGCTCGCCGAAGCTTCGCGGCGCACGTCCGGCGCGGCGCTTACGTTTCGCGCCGGCGCGCTGCCCGTCAGCGGCATTCCGCTGGGCGGGCACCTGCACTTCAGCGGCGTGGCGCTGACCGCCGAGCGGCTTCGCGCGCTCGACAACGCCGTCGCGCTGCCGCTTAGGCTGTTGGAGCCGCCGGCTGCCGCAAGGCGGCGGCCGCGCTACGGCGCGCTCGGCGATTTCCGCCCGAAGCCGTACGGCGGCTTCGAATACCGCGTGCCGCCGAGCTGGCTTGTCTCGCCGCTGCTCGCGCGCGGGACGCTGGCGCTCGCCAAAGTCGCCGCCGAATGCTCACGCGAATTGGCGCCTTACCGGCCGCTCGACGACGACGCGATGCGCGACGCGTTCTACGGCGGCGACCGGGCGCTTTTGCTCGCCGGCTTCGAGCGCATCCGCCGGGCGATCGCGGCGACAAGCGGCTACGCCCGCTACCGGGAAGATATCGACCCGCTGTTTAGGGCAATCGCCGAAGGCAAGCGCTGGGACGAAAGCGCCGACCTGCGGGTCAAATGGAAGATCTTCACCTGAGACGGACGGACACGGCGCGAACGGGAGCCCGGATGCGCGAACGGAAGGGATGCCAGCCCCGAAGCGGCGGACGACGGCGGGCGGATCAACGCGTTGCGTTGCGCTCCGGTTCGCCGCCTTCAGCTAGCGGCATCGGTCCGGTATAGACCGACTGCGGCCGGAAGATGCGGTTGACGCTCGCCTGCTCCAGCAAATGGGCCGTCCACCCCGCCATTCGCCCCGCCGTAAAAGTGGGGGTAAACAGTTCGGCGGGAATCCGGACGGCGCGCAAAATCGCCGCGGCATAAAACTCCACGTTCGTATACAGCCGCCTGCCGGGCTTGTATTCTTCCAGCAGGCGAATGGCCGTTTGCTCGACAAAAACGGCGAGATCGAACGCCGGGTCCCGGCCGGTCAACCGCAGCGTCACTTCCCGAAGGGCTTCGGCGCGCGGATCTTTCGTTTTGTAAATCCGGTGGCCGAATCCCATCAGGCGTCCGCCGCGCTCCAGCACGCTTCGCATCCAGGGCTCGGCCCGCTCCTTGGTGCCGATCGCCTCCAGCATCGCGACGACTTCGGACGGCGCTCCGCCGTGCAGCGGGCCTTTCATCGCCCCGACCGCGCCGCATACGGCCGAGGTCATGTCCGACTGCGTCGACAGGATGACGCGGCCGGCAAAGGTCGAAGCGTTCAGGCCGTGCTCCATGCAGAGGATAAGGTAGGCGTTCAGCGCCTGAACGTGCGCTTCTTCGGGGCGTCTGCCGGTCAGCATGTACAAATAATTGGCGGCATGGCCGAGCCGGGGTTCGGGCTGCACGGCCGGAAGCCCCTTCGCCTTGCGCGCCCAATAGGCGATGATCGTCGGCACGATGGCGGTGAGCCGTTCGGCCCGGGCGGCCGTCGGAGGCCATTGGTCGCCTTCCAGCGCGCCGAGGGCCGCGATCGCGGTTTGAAGCGCGCTCATGACCGGCGCCGCGGGGGGAAGCGCATCCAGGATGCGGGCAATCGGTTCGGGGAGCTCTCTATGCGTAGCCATTCGTTTTTCCGCTTGTTCGAGTTCGTCGCGTTCGGGCAGCCTGCCGTTCCATAGCAGAAAAGCGGCCTCCTCAAAACGTTTCGCAACCGCAAGCTCTTTGGCCCCATATCCCCGGTACACCAGGCGGCCGTTTTCTCCGTCCACCAGGCTGATATCCGTGTCGGCCGCCACAACGCCTTCCAATCCGGTTACGTTTGCCATTTTTTTCGCCCTCTTTCGATTGGGAATGATTTTGATACGAGTATACGGCCAAAATGACATAATTGGAATTTATTATTTTCTTTAATGTTGAAAAATAAAATTTATCAAACGCGCTTTGCGCCCGAAGGGAGAGGCGCTTGGAGCGAGGCGGAAAGCGATCGCTACTTTTCGGAAAAACGCGCGTACCATCTTAAGGGCCCAAGGGGAGCCCGGCCGCCGTTATCGCCGCGTCTGGAAGCCGGATCCGCAAGAAGCGGTCCGCATTCTTTTTTGCTATAATGATAGAATCGATTCGAATATGCCGTTATCCGCTGGAGGTTGCAATGGCCGGATATACCCCAATGATGCAGCAGTATTTGTCCATCAAGGCGGAGGCGCAGGATGCGCTGCTGTTTTTCCGTCTGGGCGATTTCTATGAAATGTTCTTCGACGACGCGCTGATTGCGGCGCGCGAACTCGGCATTACGCTGACGGGACGCGACGGCGGCCAGGAAGAACGGATTCCGATGTGCGGCGTTCCCCATCATTCCGCCGAGACCTACATAGTCAAGCTGGTGGAAAAAGGCTATAAAGTGGCGATTTGCGAACAGATGGAGGACCCCGCTACGACCAAAGGCATGGTGCGGCGAGAGATCGTCCGGATCGTCACGCCCGGCACCGTCATGGAGACGAAGTCGCTCGGCGAAGGCGTCAACAACTTCATTGTCGGAGCCGCGGAGGAGGACGGAAAGTTCGGTCTGGCCGCCTGCGACCTGACGACGGGCGAGCTGTACGTGACCTCTTTCCCCGCAAGCGGGGAAACCGTCAAAAACGAGCTGAACGTCTACCGTCCGCGCGAAGCGGTCGGAGACGAAGCGGCGCTTGCGCGCATGCGGGAAGCGTCCGCGGCCTCGGGCCGCTCGCTGTTGTGCACGGCTCTGCCGCAGGACGGAACGGAGCTGGAGGTGCTCCGCAACCAGTTCCCGCACGAGCAGTGGGACCGCCATGAACGGGTGCGAATGCTGGCGGTCGCCAAGCTGATCGCCTATCTCGGCGAGACGCAGAAGCGTTCGCTTGTCCATCTGCGGCAAATCAAGACGTACGAGCAGCAGCAGTATATGGCGCTCGATGCGTTTACGCGCCGCAACCTGGAACTGACCGAGACGGTCCGGGACCGCTCGCGCAACGGATCGCTGCTCTGGCTGCTGGACAAGACGCGAACCTCGATGGGGGCGCGGCTGCTTCGGCGCTGGATCGACCAGCCGCTGCTCGACAAGCGCAAGCTCGAGGAACGGCTGGATGCGGTGGAGGCGCTGTACGGCAACTGGATGCTGCGCGAGGAATTGCGCCGCGAGCTCGCCGATGTATACGACCTGGAGCGGCTGGTCGGACGGATCGCCTACGGTTCGGCGAACGCCCGCGATCTGAACGCGCTCAAGACGTCGCTGCAGAAGGTGCCGAACATCCGCGCGCTCTGCGGCCAGTTCGAATCGGGACCGCTAGCCCGGCTGGCCGAAGCGATGGACCCTTGCGCGGACATCGCCGAGGCGATCGCCTCCACGATCGCCGACGACCCGCCCGTCGCGCTGCGCGAAGGCGGCCTCATTCGCCCGGGCTGCAATGCCAAGCTGGACGAATTGCGCGAGGCGAGCGTCAACGGAAAGAAATGGATTGCCGAGCTTGAGCAGAAGGAACGGGAAGCGACCGGCATCAAATCGCTCAAAATCGGATTCAACAAAGTCTTCGGCTACTACCTGGAAGTGACGAAAGCGAACCTCGGCGCGCTGCCCGAAGGCCGGTACGAGCGGAAGCAGACGCTGGCGAACGCGGAGCGGTTCGTCACGCCGGAACTGAAGGAAAAAGAAGCGCTCATTCTCGAAGCCGAGGACCGGATGGTGGATCTCGAATACGAAATCTTTGTCGCGCTGCGCGACCGGATCGCCGGAGAGATCCCCCGGCTGCAGCGGCTCGCCGAGCAGCTGTCCGCACTGGACGTGCTGCAGTCGCTGGCCGAGGTGAGCGCGGAGCGCCGGTATTCAAGGCCGGTCTGGAACGACGGCTACGACCTGCGCATCGAAGAGGGCCGCCACCCCGTCGTCGAGGCGGTTGCCGAAGGCGCCGCGTTTATCGCCAACGATACGCTTCTGACCAAGGAAGACGGCTCGATCCTGCTCATTACCGGTCCGAATATGGCGGGCAAGAGCACGTACATGCGCCAGGTGGCCATGATCGTCATCATGGCGCAAATCGGCTGTTTCGTGCCGGCCAAGAGGGCGGAGCTGCCGCTGATCGACCGGATTTTCACCCGGATCGGCGCGGCCGACGATCTGGTCGGCGGGCAGAGCACGTTCATGGTGGAAATGAAGGACATCCAAATCATGACCGAGCAGGCGACGGAGCGCAGCCTCGTCATCATCGACGAGCTCGGCCGGGGTACGTCGACCGACGAAGGAATGGCCATCGCGCAGGCGGTCATCGAATACGTGCACGACACGATCGGCTGCAAGGCGCTCGTGTCGACGCATTTTCACGAGCTGGCGCATCTGGAGCAGTCGCTTGCCGGACTGCGCAACGGCTGCATGGCGGTCAAGGAAAGCGCGGACGGCGTCACGTTTTTGCGGAAGCTGGTCGCGGGGGCGGCCGACTCCAGCTACGGCATTTATTGCGCGCAGCTTGCCGGCTTGCCGGAGTCGATCGTGTCGCGGGCGTACCGTCTGCTGGAGGCGGCCGGCTCGGCCGTAGGCGAAGCCCGGCTTGCCGGCCGGCAGGCGGCGCCCGCGCGGGAAGAAGGCGCCCGAACGGAGCACGCGTCCCGAACGGAGCACGCGTCCCGAACGGAGCCCGCGGACGCGGCGCGGCAGGAGGCCGCCGCTGAAGCGCCCGTGCGGCCGGAGGGAGCGAAGCCGGCGGAAGAAGACTTGGGCGAACCGGTTCAACTGACGATGTTCGCGGACGCCGAGCCTGCGCCGAGGCCGCGCAAACCGCTCCCGCCCAACGGAGAGAAAGTGCTCGATAAGCTCCGCAAGCTGGACGTGATGCGCATGACGCCGCTGCAGGCGCTGGAATGGCTGAACGATATCAAAAATCTGTTGGTAGAGAGCGGGGATTCACATTGAAGCCGATTAAGCTAATGCGCCGCATCGCAGCCTTGCTGCTCGCGTCGGCCTTGTTGACGGGAGCGTCCGCTTCCGCATTCGCGGAAAGCTCGGCGCAAGCCGATGAAGTTCGCAAATTGTTGGAGCAGTACCACATCAGCAAGCCTTCGGAATCTTCGCTCGACGAAGCGGCCATCAAGGGGATGGTCGAGTCGTTAAACGATCCGTATACGGAATATTTTACGCAGGAGGAATGGTCCCTTTTTTCGAGCGGACTGGAACAGAAGTTCGTCGGCGTCGGCATCCGGATGGTGCAGGAGAACGGCGCGGTTTACGTCGAAGACGTCATTGCGGGCAGCCCTGCCGAGCAGGCCGGACTGCGCGCCGGCGACAAAATCGTCTCCGTCAACGGCAAATCGGCCCTCAACATGGGGATGGCCGAGCTGCAGGGGCAGCTGCTGGGCGAGGAGGGAACGAGCGTCTCGATCGGCATTACGCGTAGCACCGGCTCGCACGTGTTCACGATGGTCCGCAAATCGATCCAGCTGCCGACGGCGACGGGCATTTGGATGGGCGACGGCATCGGCTACCTGAAGCTGGAAGGCTTCACCTCGGACGCCTACGACAAGTTCGCGGCCGAGCTCGGCAAGCTCGAACGGAAGGGGATAAAGGGACTTGTCATCGATCTGCGGGACAACGGCGGCGGCTACATCGATCAGGCGAAAGAGATTGCCGGACTGTTCATCCAAAACGGCGTGCTGGCCCACTTGATCGACCGGGACGGCAAGGATCAGTCGCTAACGGTTCAAGGCCAGAGCAAAAACTATACCGTTCGCATTCTCGTCAACGGCAACAGCGCCAGCGCCTCGGAGCTGTTCGCCGGCGCTTTGCAGGACTACGGCATCGCGAAGCTGATCGGCACCCGGACGTACGGCAAGGGCGTCGTCCAGCAGTTGATTCCCCTGTCCTCCGGCGGCGTGCTCAAGGTGACGATCGAGGAATATTACACGCCGAACGGACGCAAGGTGAACGGGACGGGCCTTACGCCCGATATGGCGGTCGCGGGCACCGCGGAGCAGCTGATCGCCGCTTACCGCTCGGCGGGCGGCAAAAAGCTGGCGCTTGCCGTCGGCAACGGCGCGGTGACCGTCAACAACGTGCGGATGGGGCAGCCGCTTGCGGCCGTCCAGCGCAAAGGGACCTGGTACGTCGGCACGAAGCTGGCGGCGGCGCTTGTGGGCGCAAGCCTTCGCTACGATGCGGCGTCCAAAACCGTATGGTGGACGTCCGGCGGGACCGTTCACAAGGTGAACGTTTCCGATTCGCGCCTGCTGAACGAGAACGGCTCGACCTATATCGATGTCAGGCTGCTGGCGAAGTGGTATCCCGGCTTGACCTTTTCTTCCGGCGGCGGGACGCTGAAGCTGGGCTACGCGGGAGCATGATCTAGCGGCGGGCAACCCGCTCGGATACGAACGATTGCCATTATCATATATCTTATCGGTTAGAAAAGGGGGAGTGCGGCATGGGCGTCATTCGGCTGCTGGACGACCATCTGGCGAACCAGATCGCCGCGGGCGAAGTGGTCGAAAGACCGTCCTCCGTCCTGAAGGAACTGATCGAAAACGCGGTGGACGCCGGCGCCACCACCATCGACGTGACCGCGGAAGAGGGCGGCCTTGCGCTGCTGCGGATCGTGGACAACGGCTCCGGCATTTTGCCCGAGGATTTGCCGACGGCGTTCGAACGTCACGCCACGAGCAAAATCGCAAGCGGCAAAGACCTGTTCCAGATCGCCACGCTCGGCTTTCGCGGCGAGGCGCTGCCGAGCATCGCGGCCGTCGCCAAAGTCCGCTGCCTCAGCGCGACGGATTCGAGCGGCCTCGGCCGCGTGCTGGAAATCGAAGGCGGCGTGATCAAGCGCCACGAGGACGCCGCGGCGCCCAAGGGCACGGATATGACGGTGCGCGAGCTGTTTTACAACACGCCCGCGCGGTTGAAATACATGAAGACGGTTCAGACGGAGCTGAGCCATTTGTCGGACGTAATGTACCGCCAGGCGCTGGCCCGTCCCGACATTGCCTTTACTTTCACCCACAACGGCTCGACGCTGCTTCGCACGCCGGGCAACGGGGACTTGCGCCAGGTCGTCGCCGCCATCTACGGCACCGCTGCGGCCAAGGCGATGGTGCCGCTGTCCGCCGAGCATCCCGACTACGCGCTCGGCGGACTGACGGCGATGCCCGTGGAGACCCGGTCGAACCGCAATGCGATCACCGTGCTGGTGAACGGCCGCTATATCCGCAGCGCCGCGATCGTTCAGCCGCTGCTGCAGGCGTACCATACGCTGCTGCCGGTCAACCGGTATCCGCTGGCCGTGCTTCATCTGCGGATGCATCCGTCTTTGCTGGATGTCAACGTCCATCCGTCCAAGATGGAAGTTCGCTTCAGCAAGGAGCACGAACTGCGCGCGTTCGTGGAGGAGGCCGTGCGGAAGGCGCTCGGCGAGCGGGCGTACATTCCGTCCGGAACGGCGGTGCGGCAGACGAAGACGCCTCCGTGGGTGCAGGAGCAGCTTCGCTTCCGCGATGCGGCCGCAAGCGATGCGAACGATGCGGTCGGTGCGGGAGGCACGGGCGGTACGCGCGGTACGGGCGGTTTGGGCGGTTTGGGCGGCGCGGCGGGCCCTTCGGCAGCCGCGCCGGCTGCGGCCGGGGCCGCATCGATCGGGGCGTCGCCCGGGGAGCGGCCGGGGGCCGATGCCGGCGAAGCCGTCCGCCGGAATGCGGACGCCCCGCTGGTGCGCGAGGCCGGCGGGAGGCTCGCCTACGGAACCGGCCCGGCCGCGCGGGAAGCCGCCGCGGGCAGGCCGTACGGCTGGCCCGCCGGGCCGCAGCCTTCGGGAGCCGTTCCGGCCGGCGGAAACGGCTCCTTCGCGGCGGAAGGCAGGCCGGCGAGCCCGCCCGACCGGCGGGTATGGGAAGCGGCCTATGCGCCGCCCGATTCGGAGCCGAAGGCGGAATTTCCCGAGCTGCACTGGATCGGCCAACTGCACGGGACGTACATTGTGGCCCAGAACGAAAACGGATTGTACCTGATCGACCAGCACGCCGCGCACGAGCGGATCAACTACGAGTATTTTTTCGATAAATTTGGACGCCCCCAGGATGCGAGCCAGGAGCTGCTGCTGCCCGTTACGCTTTCGTTCGCGCCCGACGAATTCGCCCTGCTGCGGACCCGCCTCCACCTTTTCGAGCAGGTCGGCGTATACATGGAGGAATTTGGTGGGAATACCTTAATCGTACGGGCCGTGCCCCACTGGTTTCCGGAAGGGGACGAGGGGGATATCGTGCGGGAGATGGCCGAGTGGATTTTGAAGGAGCGGTCCGTCGATCTTCGCAAGCTGCGGGAGAAAGCGTCGATCCTGACCTCGTGCAAGGCGTCGATCAAGGCGAACCAGTCGCTGACGCGCGAGTCGGGAGAAGCGCTGCTTAGGCGGCTGGCCGGCTGCCGCCAGCCGTTCACGTGTCCGCACGGCAGACCGATCGTCGTCAGCTTCAGCACCTACGAACTGGAGAAAATGTTCAAGCGGGTGATGTCGTGATCGTGACGACAACCGAGCGGCCGGACGGGCGGCTTGTCGCCAGGGCGCGGCGGCTCGCCGCGGAATTTTCGTGCCGCTATGCGGAAAGAAGGCGCGACACGCTGGCCGGCATGAGGCGCAAATACGCGGATGCCGCGGACGGCGTGCTCGTCGTCGGCAACGAGGGGCTGCGGTTTGTTGCGGACGGGGCGCCCCCGTTGTTTTACCATCCGAGCATGGCGCTGATTCGCATCAAGCGACTGCGCGAAGGAGGCGGCGACGCGCTCGTCGAAGCGGCGGGAGCGAAGGAGGGCGACCGGGTGCTGGACTGCACGGCGGGGCTCGGCTCCGATTCGCTCGTGCTGTCCTATGCCGTCGGCGAACGGGGGCGGGTGACGGCGTTGGAGGCTTCGCCGCTGCTGCATGCGATCGTGCGCGAAGGCTTGAGCGAATACGAGACGGAGCTTCCGGACGTCAACGCCGCCATGCGGAGGATCGAAACGGTTTGCGCCGATCATTTCTCGTATTTGTCGGCCTTGCCGGACAACAGCGTCGACATCGTGTATTTCGATCCGATGTTTACGATCCCCGTGCTATCTTCGAGCTCGCTGGAGCCGCTCCGGGCGCACGCCAAGGACGAGCCCTTGACGGAGGAAGCGGTGCGCGAGGCGCGCAGGGCGGCCCGCAAGCGCGTCGTCCTCAAAGAGCATCGCGGCAGCGGGCAGTTCGAACGGCTCGGATTTCGCCGCGTCCGGCATTCCGGCTCCGCGGTGGCATATGGAGTGATAGACATACATGACGACAACGATTGACCGCGAAGCCGGCCGGGATACGCGCCCGCCGCTGCTGGCGCTTGTCGGTCCGACCGCGGTAGGCAAAACCGACCTGAGCCTGAGGATCGCCCGGGCGTTCAACTGCGAAATCATCAGCGGCGATTCGATGCAGGTGTACCGCGGGATGGACATCGGCACCGCCAAGCTGGCGCCGGAGCTTCGCCGCGGCATCCCGCACCATCTGCTGGATATCCTCGATCCTGCCGAGCCGTTTTCGGTGGCCGATTTCAAGGCTCGCTGCGAGGAGGCGATACGGGACATTTACGCGCGCGGCAAGCTGCCGTTCATCGTGGGAGGGACCGGGCTGTACGTCGAATCGGTCTGCTACGGCTACGCCTTCAGCGAGGAAGGCGGGAACCTTGCGCTGAGGGAGAAGCTGAAGCGCTGGGCGGAAGAGCATGGCGCGGAGGCCCTCCACGAGCGGCTGTCCGGCGTGGATCCGGAGACGGCAGCCAGGCTGCATCCGAATGACGTCCGCCGGGTCGTACGCGCGCTGGAAGTCTATGAAACGGCCGGCGTGCCTTTCTCGCAGCTTCAGAGCCAGAGAAGAGGAGACGAAAAGACGTCCCCGTATAAGCTTTGCCTCATCGGCCTGACGATGGATCGGGCGGAGCTGTATCGCCGCATCAATTTGAGAGTCGACCAAATGCTTGAGCAGGGGCTCGTAGACGAGGTGTCCCGGCTGCTCGAAGCGGGCGTGCGGCGCGACGCAGTGGCGATGCAGGGGCTCGGCTACAAGGAGATCGCGGCTTATCTGGCGGGCGAGACGGACCTGGACACCGCGGTTGAGCTGCTGAAGCGCGATACGCGCCGGTTCGCCAAGCGCCAGCTGTCCTGGTTCCGCCGCATGAAGGACCTGACGTGGGTCCATGCGGACGCCCGCGAAAAAGACGGCAATCTTTTCGAGGAGATTTGTGCTATAATAGCAGGAAAGTTTCGTTGCGATCTTGAATATACTTGTCAATAATCTTTTATGGCGATGGGGGTTACCGGTAATGAACAAGTCCATTAACATCCAGGATACGTTTCTGAATCAGCTTCGCAAAGACAGTATTCCGGTTACGGTCTATTTGACCAACGGATTTCAAATCCGCGGCGTGGTGCGCGCTTTTGACAATTTTACGATTGTCATTGACAGCGAAGGCCGTCAACAGATGGTCTACAAGCATGCCATCAGCACGTTTACGCCGCAGCGCAACGTATCCTTGCAACAGCAGGACTCGGGTTCGGAAGCCTGATCGGGCCTCCGTTCACGGCGGAAAATGAAACTTTTCGCCCCCACACTACGTCTAACCTGAATAGACCGGCCACCGAGCAACCCCTAGGCGGGTTGCTCCTTCTTTTGAGCCGTGCGGGCAACAGCAGAGAAACCGACTGTGAATAAAGGGGGAAATACTCCATGAGAAAGACAGCTTCGCCCGGAAAAGCCGGGAAACGCCCCGCAAAGTCCCGTTCCAAACAAAAACGAAGAATCGGCCTGATCTGGCTGTTGTTCGTCATTTTGTTCGCAGCCGTCTGCGCCGTCGTCGGATACTTGCTGGTCATCCTGAACGGCGAGCGCATCCTCAGCCAGAATATAGACAAGCTGAACAATATGGACAAGGCTTCGATCATCGTGGACGCAAACGGCAATGAACTGGCCAAGATGTACGTCTCCGAGGGCAACCGGGAATATGTGCCGATCAGCAAAATCCCGAAGCTCGTGCAGCAGGCGTTCATCGCGACCGAGGACAAGCGGTTCTACGAGCATAGCGGCGTCGATCTGTTCGGGATTGCGCGCGCGCTCGTCAAGGACGTGATCGCCCGCAGCGCCGTCGAGGGCGCCAGCACGATTACGCAGCAGCTTGCGAGAAACATTTTCCTGAGTTCGGACAAGACGCTGTTCCGCAAAGGAACGGAGGCGTCGATCGCGCTCGCGCTTGAAAACCACAAGTCGAAAGACGAAATTCTGGAAATGTATTTGAACCGGATTTATTTCGGCAGAGGCCAGTACGGCATCAAGACGGCCGCCAAATATTATTTCGGCGTCGACGACTTGGAAGATTTGAAGCTGTGGCAAATCGCCACGCTGGCCGGCATGCCGAAGGCGCCCAACACCTACAACCCGTTGAAAAATCCGGAAAAATCGAAAGAACGCCGCGCCGTCGTGCTCTCCTTGATGGAGGAGCAAGGCTACATCACCGAAGCGCAGAAGCAGGAGGCGATGGCCGCGGAATACGATCCGAGCGTCGTGCCGGAGAAAAGCTCCCGTTACGCCGCGTTCGTCGACTACGTCGTCGACGAGGCGCAGCAAGTGCTGGGCATTAGCGAGGAAGAGCTGCTTGCGGGCGGCTACACGATCAAGGCGACGATCGATACGAAGGCTCAGGAAGCGATTGAGGATGCGTTTGCCGATCCCGACAATTTCGAGAAAAGCGTAGACGACATCCCGATGCAGGGCTCGATGGTGATTCTGAACCAGCATGACGGTTCGATCGTCGCGATAGCCGGGGGACGCGATTACAGCACGAAGAACCTGAACCGGGTCACCAGCCAGCGCCAGCCGGGCTCCTCGTTCAAGCCGATCGTTTCCTACGGTCCGGCGATCGAAACGGGCGACTGGTTCCCCTGGTCGACGCTGCGGGACGACAAAGTCTGCTACGACAACGGAAAATATTGCCCGACCGACTCCAACGCGAGAAAATATATCGGACCGGTCAGCATGAAGGAAGCGATCCGCGAATCCCGCAACCAGCCGGCCGTCTGGCTGCTCAACGAGATCGGCGTCCAGACCGGGGTCGAATTTGCCGGCAGGCTCGGCATCGAGCTCGGACCGGACGACCGCAACCTCGCCATCGCGCTCGGCGGCCTTACGCACGGCGTCACGCCGATCCAAATGGCGCGGGCCTATGCCGCCTTCGCCAACGGAGGATTGCTGCCGACGCCGCACAGCATATCGGAAATTACGGACGCTTCCGGCGATATCGTATACGAGTTTAAACCGCCCAAAAACAACCGCGTCATGAAAGAAGAGACCGCTTATTACGTGACGGACATTTTGAAAGGCGTCGTCGAGGGCGGCACCGGCAAGCGGGCGAAAATCAGCGGACGCACGGTTGCCGGCAAGACGGGAACGACGCAGCTTGGGCTGAAGGGCATCAAAGATTCCGCGGGCAACCGCGACGTCTGGTTCGTCGGCTATACGCCGGAGCTGACCGCCGCCGTGTGGATGGGGTACGACAAGACGGACAAGGACCATTACGTAAAGAACAGCAGCGGCCAGGCCGCCGCCTTGTTCTCCAAGGTTATGTCCAAGGTGCTCAAAAACTACGAGAAGCAATCGTTCCCCGAGCCGAGCGGCATTCAGAAGGAAGCGCAAGGCCCCGGAGCCGTCACCGGGCTTACGGCGAACTACAATTCGCAGCAGGTGTCCGTCGAGCTTAGCTGGAACGCGGTCGAGGGGGATGGCATCACCTACAAAATTTACCGCAAGGAAGCGAGCGAAGCCGGCTTCAGCCTGCTGGCCGAAACGGCCGAGCCCGCGTACGAGGATATGGCGATCTTGCCGGAGATGACGTATACGTACTACGTCAAAGCTTATTCGTCGGCGCTGAACCTGGAAGGCAAGCCGTCGGCCGGCGTTACCGTCAAGGTGACGACCGAGCTGGATACGTCGCCGGAGCCCAGTCCGGACGAAGGGACGGGGCTTCCGTCCGACAACCCGGATGAAGGCAACGGCACCGGAGACGGCACCATAACCGACGGAACCGGCAACAACAACGGGGAAATCGGCAACGGCGGCGGCAACGCGATCGGAAATCCGAGCGGCAACGAGAACGGAATCGACCGAGGCAACGGCCGCGGGAACGGCCGCGGGAACCGCGGAGACGGCAACGGACGCGGCAACGGCGGCGGCAATGCCGGCGGAAACGGCCAGGAATGGGGAGATATTTCGAACAGTCCTTCCCCGGAACCGGGCTCCGTTTCCCCGTCTCCCGCGCAGCCTTCCGTTCCGGCGACGAATTCGGAAGGGCAGGCGGTCCCGCTTCCCGGCCAAACGCCCTGACCGGGGCGCAGCGGCGACGCGCTTGCCGCGCTTGGCCGGCGAATACGCCGAATATCGGGAACAAGCGTACGCTTGTTCCCTTTCCATGCTTTTCGAACCTTTTTAATGGACAAGGAGCCGTGAGCCATGAAATGCGTGAAAGTGACGAACGAAGCGCAATTGAACGATTGCCTTCGCATACGCAAGACCGTATTTGTGGAGGAGCAGGGCGTTCCCGAGGACCTGGAGCTGGATGAATACGACACCGTCGACGGCTCCTGCCGCCACTGGCTTGTCCTTAGCGAGGGGAAAGCCGTTGCGGCGGGGCGCTGGCGCGAATACGAGCCCGGAACGGCCAAATTTCAGCGGATCGCCGTTTTGCTGCCCTTCAGGGGCCTAGGCGTCGGCAGAAAGCTGATTGAAGCGATGGAAGAGGACGCGAAAGCGTCCGGCTACGGAAAAGCCGTGCTGGACAGCCAGTGCGCCGCGGAACGGTTTTACCGCAAGCTCGGTTATGTCACGGTCTCCGCGGAGCCATTTTACGACGCGAATATTTTGCATGTCCGGATGGAAAAAAGCTTGCGCTGAAGAAAGCGGCGGAAGCGGAAGATCGCCCCGTTCGCTGGTGGCTGAAGGTAAGTTGTGGTAAGCTTTGTTTAAATCTGCTTACCGGGGACGAATAAGAGATGAAACGTAAATTTTCGGACCGGGCCAACTGGCGCCGGATCTTAAAGAAGAGCTATGCTTGTTTTACGCTGGACGAACCGTCGTTTCGGGGGTTTGTCACCTTTTACAAAATTCACGAACTGCGCGATCCGCTATGGAAGGAATATAACGGCCGGCGCATGTGCCTTGCGGACAAAGGGTATTTGTGGATGCAGCACTTTCCGCGGGGGGAACATTATGTGGTGACGACGATGTTCGACGACAAGGGCCAGGTCGTGCAATGGTATATCGACGTCTGCAAAACGCAAGGGATGACCGAACAGCAGGTGCCGTGGTTCGACGATCTGTATTTGGACATCGTGGTGCTGCCGACCGGCGAGACGCTGCTGCTGGACGAAGACGAGCTGGAGGAAGCGCTCGACGACGGACTCATTACCGAGCGCGACTCGGCTCTCGCCCAGCGTACGGCGGACAAGGTACTCGCCATGATCCGGCACAAGCGGTTTCCTTATTTCGAGTTAAGCCGGGAGCATCGCCGGACGATGCTTCCGCGGCTGGGGTGGGAGCTTGGAAAAGATGAACGGAAGCGCTGAAGAGGTGCGGGAGCCGTCTGCCAATCCGTCCCGGCTTTCCGCCGGACGCAGGCGCAGACGCCTGCTGCGGGCCGCTTGGCGGCTCGCGCTGCCGGGCGCCGCGGCGCTCGCGGCCTGGTGTCTGACGCTGCTGGCCGTCATTATGCGGTACGAGGGACAGCCGGCCGCGGGCATCCGGGGGACATCCGATGTCGCGATCGTGCTTGGCGCAAGCTTGTGGAACAACGTGCCGAGTCCGGGCCTTCGGGAAAGGCTGGATCACGCGCTTGCGCTGTACCGGTCCGGAGCCGTTCGCCATTTGCTGCTGACGGGAGGTCTCGACGCGAACGGCGCGACGTTGACCGAAGCGGAAGGCATGCGCAATTACTTGCTCGAACGCGGCGTTCCGGCAGAAGCGATGGAGCTGGAGACCGAGTCCACGAGCACGTACGAGAATTTGAAATTCGCCAAACGCATCATGGAGCGCCGGGGCTGGACAAGCGCTGTCATCGTTACCCATCAATACCACGGCTCCCGGGCGGGCGACATCGCCGCGTATCTCGGCTACGATCCGGTTCAGGTCAGCGTGACGGAGAGCCGCGTGCTGAACATGCCATACCACCGGACCCGCGAAGTCCTTGCCTATACGAAGTGGCTGGCCCAGAAGTGGCTGTTGCATGGAGGATGATTCGCCCGAATAGATTGGAATAGCGGCGAATCTGCCGACTTTGGCGGGGGCGGAGGGATAGCGTTGAATCCGAGAGCGGGAACATCCGAGATGAGGCAAGCGGCCGCCGCAAGGCCGTCCCGGCAAATCAACGTCGTGCTGCGCCAGCCCGACGCGTCCGTGCCGGTAAGCGCGAGCGTTCCGGAAGCTTCGGCGCGGCCGTTGCCGACAAGCGGTCCTTGGCTCGAGTTTCAGAAGGAGCTTGACGCGATGGTCGGCCTCGACAACGTCAAGGAACTCGTCTACGAAATTTACGCCCTGCTGCAAATTGCCCAACTTCGCTCGGACGCGGGCTTGCAGAGTACGGCGCATGTGTACCACATGATTTTCAAAGGCAATCCCGGAACGGGGAAAACGACGGTGGCGAGGCTGCTCGCGAAGCTGTTTCAGGGCATGGGGCTGCTTTCCAAAGGCCATCTCGTCGAAGTGGAGCGCGCCGACCTTGTCGGCGAATACATCGGCCACACCGCGCAAAAAACGCGCGATCTGGTCAAGAAAGCGCTCGGCGGCGTGCTCTTCGTCGACGAGGCCTACAGCCTGGCGCGCGGAGGGGAGAAGGATTTCGGCAAGGAAGCGATCGATACGCTGGTCAAGGCGATGGAGGACTACAAAAACCAGTTCATTCTGATCTTGGCCGGATATACGGCGGAAATCGACCTGTTTCTGATGACCAATCCCGGGTTGCCGTCGCGGTTTCCGATCCGGATCGAGTTTCCCGATTATTCCATCGACCAACTGATCCAAATCGCGGAAACGATGGCCAGGCAGCGCGACTACGCGTGGATGCCGCAGACATTGTTCAAGCTGAGGCAGCTGCTGGTGAAGGAGAAGGAGGAATCGCCTTATCATTTCAGCAATGCGCGATTCGTGCGCAATATGCTGGAACGGGCGATCCGCAATCAGGCGGTCCGGCTGCTGTCCCAGTATCCGAACGGATCGCCCGGCCGCCAGGAGCTGATGTCGCTGCGGCCGGAAGATTTGCGCGCGGAGGCGGGAGGCGGAGGCGCGATGTAACGCGCCGTATCGATTCCCGGCGAAGTCCGATTCGCCGGGACGGATCTTTCCGGCCGGCATATTAAGCGAAAATGGAGGAATGGCGGGTTCGATGAAACCGAGTACATACGAAACCGGAGCCGGCGGACGCGAACGCGCGCTGCTGGTCAGCCTGGTGACCGACGACGTGCGGAGAAGCGGCGCCGATCCGGAGCATTCGCTGGCGGAGCTGGTGAATTTGGCCGAGACCGCCGGCGTCGAAGTGGCCGGCACGATCGTCCAGTATCGGG
Organism: Cohnella laeviribosi DSM 21336; assembly: GCF_000378425.1. Classification (GTDB taxonomy): domain Bacteria; phylum Bacillota; class Bacilli; order Paenibacillales; family Paenibacillaceae; genus Cohnella; species Cohnella laeviribosi. The sequence goes on from NZ_KB899825.1 coordinate 43,662, forward strand.
ACGTGCCGGATTCCAAATGGTTTGTGGGCAAAGGCAAAGCCGAAGAAATGAAGGCGCGAATCGCCCAAGGCGACATTCATACGGCGATCTTCGACCAGGAGCTGTCGGGCGCGCAGGTTCGGAACCTGGAGGACGCGCTGGATGTCAAAATTATCGACCGCACGCAGCTTATCCTGGACATTTTCGCAAGACGGGCCAAAACGCGCGAAGGCATTTTGCAGGTGGAGCTGGCTCAGCTTACGTATCTGCTGCCGCGGCTTTCCGGCCACGGCAAAAACCTGTCCCGGCTCGGCGGCGGCATCGGTACGCGCGGGCCGGGCGAAACGAAGTTGGAGACGGACCGCCGCCATATCCGGAACCGGATCGGCGAGCTGAAACGCCAGCTCAAAGACGTAGCCGCGCACCGAAACCTGCACCGCGAGCGGCGGAAAAAAGCCGGCGTCGTGCAGGTCGCGCTTGTCGGCTATACGAATGCGGGCAAATCGACGCTGCTGCGGCAGTTGACGGACGCGGACGTCCTCGCGGAGGACAAGCTGTTCGCGACGCTCGATCCGACGACGAGGCAGCTCAGGCTGCCGGGCGGCAAAGAGGTGCTGCTGACCGATACGGTCGGCTTTATCCAGAACTTGCCGCACGATCTGGTCGCCGCGTTCCGCGCGACGCTGGAAGAAGCGGGCGAAGCGGACTTGCTGCTGCATGTGGTGGACGCTTCCTCGCCGATGAGAGACCGGCAGCGCGCCGTCGTGGAGCAGGTGCTGGCCGAGCTGGGGGCGGCGGCGAAGCCGACCTTGCTCGTGTACAACAAGATCGACGCTTGCCCGCCCGAATCGTTGGCGTTGCTGGGCGGGGGAGAAGAGGCGCTGCGCATCAGCGCCTGGAACGAGCGGGATTTGAACAGGCTCCTGCACCGCATCGAGGAGTTGCTGCTTGAAGGCGTGTGCCGCCTTCGCCTTCCCGCCTCGCGGGGGGATTTGGCGGCGCTCGCTTACCGGATCGGCGATGTAACGGAACAAAAGACGGAGGAAGACTGGCTGCTTCTGACCGTGCGGGTGAATCCGGCGGATATGGCCAAATGGGGCGGCCCGCTGCTGCCCTATCGCTTGGAAGGCGCGGCGGAACCGCCGGAGACCGTGAGCGAACGGGCGGAAACCGAAGATCGCGGCGCGGGATCGGACTAACCGTTATTTTTCGGCTTGGGATACAGAACAAAATAAAAGATTGGGTTTTGAACTGAAGATTGGAGAGCAATGGCGAATGGCACAATGGAATGGAGATTGGGAAAAACTGGAGAGGTCTGCGGAAGAAATGGCCGCAAGCAAACTCCGGGAGGCGGATGAAATCGCGCAGCGCAACCAGTGGAAAGTGATTCGGGCGTTTCAGCGGCGCAAGGTGAGCGATTTTCATTTCGCGGGTTCGACCGGTTACGGGTATAACGATCGGGGGAGGGAGACGCTGGACGAGGTTTACGCGGATGTGTTCGGGACCGAAGCGGCCCTCGTCCGTCCGCATCTCGTATCCGGCACCCACACGATCGCGACGGCGTTGTTCGGAATCGTCAGGCCGGGGGACGAGATCGTGTTCGTCACGGGCAAGCCGTACGACACGCTGCACAAGGTGATCGGCAAGCCGGAAGACGGGACGGGCTCGCTTGCCGACTGGGGCGTCCGCTCGGCCGTGGCCCCGCTTCATCCGGACGGCAGCGTCGATTGGGAGACCGTCTCCGCCTTGACGACGGAGCGGACGAAGGTGTTCGCCATCCAGCGTTCGCGAGGCTACGACTTTCGGCCGTCGTTTACGGTGGACGAGATCGGCGAGATGGTCCGCCGCCTGAAGGCGATCAAGCCGGATGCGGTCGTGTTCGTAGACAACTGCTACGGCGAGTTTACGGAGGAACGGGAACCGACGGAAGCGGGCGCGGACCTGATCGCGGGCTCGCTGATCAAAAATCCGGGCGGAGGGCTTGCGGCGAGCGGCGGCTATATCGCCGGCAAGCGCCGTTTGGTGGAGCTGGCTTCCTACCGGCTGACGGCGCCGGGCATCGGCGGAGAAGTCGGCGCGATGCTCGGCACGACGCGTTCGATTTTCCAGGGCTTGTATCTGGCTCCGTTGCTCGTCAGTCAGGCGGTGAAGGGCAGCATTTTCGCGGCGGCCGTGTTCGCGCAGCTCGGATTCGAGACGCATCCCGCCTGGAACGACCCGCGTACGGATCTCATTCAGGCGATCAAGTTCTCCTCGGCCGAACATCTGATTACGTTTGTACAAGCCGTCCAGAAAGCGGCGGCGGTGGACGCCCACGTCGTTCCCGAGCCGTGGGACATGCCCGGGTATGAGCATCCGGTCATCATGGCCGCCGGAACGTTCATCCAGGGAGGGAGCCTGGAGCTTTCCGCCGACGCGCCCATTCGCGAACCTTACATCGCGTTTATGCAGGGCGGCCTGACTTACGCCCATGTCAAACTGGCTGTTCATCAGGCGTTATCGGACTTGCGGGAGCGCGGCTTGCTGTAAGTTTCGGCGCGGTCTTGCCCTCGTGTGCGGTCCCAAAACCGCACTAAACCTTACACGCCTTGACATGTATTTGTGAAGACGATACAATGGAAGTGTTTACAAAATCTATGCTTGATGATGGAAGGTTGATGTTATGGCTGGGGACGAGATACGCAGGAATATGGCGCTGTTTCCGATCGGCATCGTCATGAAGTTGACGGACCTGACGGCCCGGCAAATCCGATATTACGAACAGCACGAACTGATCCAACCGGCCCGGACGGCAGGCAACCAACGCTTGTTCTCGTTTAACGATGTGGAGCGTCTGCTGGAAATCAAGGCGCTTATCGAGAAAGGCGTCAATATCGCCGGAATCAAGCAGGTCATGAATCCGGTCGGAGAAGACAGCGACGACAGAACGATCATCAATGAGCATACCGAAGTCAAACGCCGCGAATTGTCGGATTCGCAGCTGCACCGGATCCTGAAGCAGCAGTTGATGCAGGCGAAGCGTCCTGGGCAAGTGTCGCTTATTCAGGGCGAACTGTCGCGGTTTTTCAAAACCAAATAAGTTTTTTAATACGACCATTGGGAGGTTCTCATGAGCTATACGCGAGAGGATATTTTGCGGATTGCAAAGGAAGAGAACGTGCGTTTTATTCGTTTGCAATTTACCGACTTGATGGGAATCATCAAAAACGTCGAAATTCCGGTAAGCCAGCTCGAGAAGGCGCTCGACAACAAAATGATGTTCGACGGTTCGTCCATCGAGGGCTACGTCCGGATCGAAGAGTCCGACATGTATTTGTACCCGGACCTCAGCACGTGGGTCGTGTTCCCGTGGGTGACGGAGGACAAGGTGGCCCGCCTGATTTGCGACGTTTACATGCCGGACGGAACGCCGTTCGCCGGCGACCCGCGCGGCATTCTCAAACGGGTGCTGCAGGAAGCGGCGGAAATGGGCTTTACGGCGATGAACGTCGGACCGGAGCCGGAATTTTTCCTCTTCCAGACCGACGACAGGGGCAATCCGACGACCGAGCTCAACGACAACGGCGGCTACTTCGATCTGGCGCCGACGGATCTGGGCGAGAACTGCCGCCGGGACATCGTGCTTACGCTCGAGGAAATGGGCTTTGAAATCGAGGCTTCCCACCATGAGGTCGCTCCGGGTCAGCACGAAATCGACTTCAAGTATGCGGACGCCGTCCGCGCGGCCGACCAGATTCAGACGTTCAAGCTGGTCGTCAAGACGATCGCCCGCCAGCACGGCCTGCATGCGACGTTTATGCCGAAGCCGATTTTCGGCATCAACGGTTCCGGCATGCACTGCCATCAATCGTTGTTCCGCGGCTCGGAGAACGCGTTCTACGACGAGAACGACAAGCTTGGCTTGAGCGCGGTCGCGCGCCACTACATGGCCGGCATTTTGCACCACGCGCGCGGGCTGGCGGTGATCACCAACCCGACGATCAACTCGTACAAGCGGCTTGTACCCGGTTACGAGGCGCCCTGCTACGTCGCTTGGTCGGCTAGCAACCGTAGCCCGATGATCCGGATTCCGGCTTCCCGCGGTCTCAGCACGCGCATCGAGGTCCGCAACCCCGATCCGGCCGCCAACCCTTATCTGGCTTTGGCCGTGATGCTGAAAGCCGGTTTGGACGGCATCAAGAAGAAGCTGCCGCTTCCGGCTCCGGTCGACCGCAACATCTATGTCATGAGCGACGAGGAGCGGATCGAAGCGGGCATTCCGAGCCTGCCGGTCGATTTGAACGAAGCGCTGAACGAGCTTATGCGCGACGAGGTCATCTGCGAGGCGCTGGGCGAGCATGCGCTCAGCCACTTCTACGAGCTGAAAGCGATCGAGTGGGATATGTACCGCACTCAGGTTCACCAATGGGAGCGGGACCAGTATTTGACGATGTATTGATGGGGTAGAACCCACCATTATAAAATGAGTCCGTCGTTTTGGCGGGCTCTTTTTATTACGGTAGATCATGATACAATCCCGCATGGTAGCTGTGCCGGCAGGGAAGGTGGAGCCAAAACAAAAAAAGCCCATCGCGCTCCACGGAGCTTGATGGGCAGACAATCAAGGGTTGTGATGGCTTAGAAAATCCCGATTCCCGCTCTGAGGATGATAACCAGCAGAATGAAAAGCACGAGAACGAATGCAGCCGCACGGAGGCCGCCGCCATATCCGTCGACAGGATAGCTCATGAAATCACCCCCTGTTTTCTTATTCGTGATTGTCCATCACACTTATAGTATATGAACGGATCATCTTACGGACAGTGCATTCGCGTAGATACGCGAACATTTCTATGACAGCCTTTTGGGGAGCCCCTTAGCCGTTTCGTTACATAGGGCGGTGTCTTTTTTTCTTATGCTTACAAATGACAATGGCTTTTTCGCCAGGGCGAAGTTTCACGACAATGACTTTTTTCCGTTTGGACATTCTCGCACCACCTTTCCTGCGGTGTTTTACAGTTTATGATCGGCAGACCGAGCTTGCCTGGACAAATATAGATATTAAATAAAAAACCGGCGCAGCGCTGCGGGCTCAAGCGGAAAGAGGATGCCGATAACCTGCGAACAGGGGATCGGAGAATCTTCAACGTCCGCGGACAAAACTCGGGAAGAGGAAGGCAGAAGCGGGGAAAGGCGGCGGGGAATGGCTTTGAACTCGGATAAAAAACGCCGCCCTGGCTAACCGGATATCCGGACCAGGGCAATCGGATGCCAGAAGAGCGAGCGGCTTGGCAGGCGGCGAGGCTGCAGCAGCATTCGCGCGGCGCTGTCAGTGAAATTTGCGGATCAGTCCGATCACTTTGCCGAGGATCGTGACGTTCTTGAGCCGCAGCGGCTCCATGGCGCTGTTCTCCGGCTGAAGCCGGATATGGTCTTTCTCCTTGTAAAACGTCTTGACGGTCGCTTCGTCGTCTTCGGTCATGGCCACGACGATGTCGCCGTTGCTTGCGGTCGGCTGTTGGCGGACAATGACGTAATCGCCGTTCAAAATGCCGGCTTCAATCATGCTGTCCCCCATAACCGAAAGCATAAACACCGGTTGGTCTCCCACCATATGAACCGGCAGCGGGTAATATTCCTCGATGTTCTCGGTCGCCGTAATCGGAACGCCGGCCGTTACCTTGCCGACGACCGGAACCTGGCGGACCGTGCGGGGGAAACGTTCGTTCTTGTCCTCGTCGTCCACCAGCACCTCGATCGCGCGCGGCTTCGTCGGGTCGCGCCGGATGAGCCCTTTCTTCTCCAGGCGGTCCAAATGACCGTGAACCGTGGAGCTGGAAGCGAGCCCGACGGCTTCCCCGATTTCGCGGACGGAAGGCGGATATCCCTTCTCCCGCACTTCGTTTTTGATAAATTCCAAAATCGCTGTCTGGCGATTCGACATCTTCGACACGCCGCAGCCCTCCCCGAAATGGATAATTTCATCTTTAGTAAATCATAACATAGAACCGGAGTTCGCACAAACATTCGTTCCCTGCGAACAAATGTTCCGAAATCCGCTTGATTCAAACGTATGTTCGTGTTATGCTCATACAAGAACATGTGTTTGGGGTGAAGCGCAATGGTTCATATATGGGTGCTCAATTCCGCTAACGGACATGCAGACGGAGGGCGTTCCGGCAGAGGTTCCGCAAGCCGGCGCGGCTTGCCGTCTTTGCCGATGAGGAGGACGGCCCGGATGCTGTTTTTGATCCTGTCTTTTCTCATCCTGTTTGCCGGTTTCAGCTTTTTACGTTCGTTCGCCGTGACCGATTCCGTTCCGGCTGCCGATGGCTCGGAGAAGACCGTGATCGCGGATGCGGGGGACACGCTGTGGTCGATTGCCGCCGAAGTCAAGCGGGACGGCATGGACACCCGTCAGGCCGTTCATCGCATCATGAAACGGAACGGTCTCGCCTCCGCCTCGATCGGCAGCGGCCAGAGACTGGTCATTCCCGCCGACGTGTTTTCCGGGTAAGTTTGCTACCTATACCTATACATACGGGTCAGCCTGCAGCATGCGGGTTGGCCTTTTTTTGACGATTCGGAACGTCGGCTTGACAGGGGACAACCGAAAATGTCACATTAGAAGAGGATTTCGGACAGGCAGAAGGAGAGGGAGAGCGCAGATGCAGAAATTGATCGCCAGAATCAACGAGTTGTCTCGTAAACATAAGACAGTCGGGCTGACGGACGACGAGAAGGCCGAACGCGAGAAACTGCGGCGTCAGTATTTGAGCAATATCCGGCAGCAGTTCCGTCAGCAGCTGGACAGCATCGAATGGGTCGACGAGCCGCCGCGCCAATCGATCAAGCATTAGGTTCGCATCCGGAACACAAGCAGCCGAAGGAGGATCCCGCATGTCCCGTTCTTGGGAGAGAATGGTCGAACGCAACACGAAGCAATTAAACAAACGCCGCAAAAAGGAAGGCAAGCAAGCCTTGTCCGTCTCCGGCGCACGCGTGGAGGTGTTCAAGGGCCGCAGCTATATCGTGCCGATCCTGCTGCTGCTTGTCGCGGCATTGTTTGTCGTCATTTCGGGCCCCTGGTCCAATACGTACGAATACAGCGAAACGCTGTTTTGGGTAACGGTAGGCTGTTATCTGCTGCTGGCGCTGGTTTATTTCTTGCGCAGGCCGTATTTGTCGATCAGCAGGGACACGCTGGAAACCCGGCGGTTTACCGGCTACAAAAGGCTGAAGCCGCTCGAAATCCGCAAAATCGTCCAGCAGCCCGGGTATATCGTGATCGAAACCGTAAAAGGCGGCAACTGGGTGTTTTCCAAGTGGATGAACCGTTTTCCGGTTGAAGCGATGGGGGAAAGGCTGCAGGAATACGCCAAAACGCACCGCATCGAATGGGAGCATAGAACCGGCAAATAAGCCGGGAGAGAACAATTGGGGGAAGAGGCCGCAACATGACGATAAAAGCCGTATTGTTCGATTTGGACGACACGCTGCTGTGGGACGAACGCAGCGTCAAGGAAGCGTTTGAGGCAACCGCCCGCCACGGGGCAAGCGCCGCCGGGGTCGACGCCGACGCGCTGGAAGCGGCGGTTCGCCAGGAAGCGCGGGCGCTTTATGAAAGCTATGATACGTACGCTTTTACGCAAATGATCGGAATCAATCCGTTCGAAGGGCTGTGGGGGAATTTTACCGGAGGGGAGCACCCGATGTTCCGCAGGCTGCAGGAAATCGCGCCGCGTTACCGCCGCGACGCGTGGACCCGCGGGCTGGCGGCGCTGGGCGTCGACAACGCCGCGCTCGGCGCGGAGCTCGGAGAACGGTTTGCGTCCGAACGGCGCATGCGCTCCCATATTTATGAAGAGACGTTCGAAGTGCTGGACGAGCTTAAGGGCCGGTACCGTCTGCTGCTGCTGACGAACGGTTCGCCCGATTTGCAGCAGGAGAAGCTTGACGGCGCGCCGGAACTGGTTCCTTATTTCGACGAAATCGTCATTTCCGGCCAATTCGGGGAAGGCAAGCCTTCGCCCAAGCTGTTTGCGTTTGCGCTGGATCGTCTGGGCATCGGCCCGGAAGAAGGCGTCATGGTCGGCGACAAGCTGACGACGGACATTAAGGGCGCCAACGGAATCGGCATGACGTCGGTCTGGATTAACCGCCATGGGGCGGCCCGCAGCGGCGAGATTGTACCCGCGCACGAAATCGCAAGCCTGCGGGAATTGCCCGGGCTGCTGAAACGTTTGTCCTAAAGCGAAACGGAAAATTCCCGGTTTCGCTCGAACCTGACGGTTCGGCGGCCGGGGACTTTCCGTTTGAACGTTGCTTAAATGGCGATGATGCTTTCAGGATGGCGGTTTACTTGACGAAGGTAGGGTCTTCGTACGGATGCGCGATCCAGCCTTCCGTTTCGATGAACAGGCGTACGGCCACGACTTTGCGCAAGTCCGTCAGCGTGAAGAAATGGGGGTTTCCTTCCGGAACCGAGATGACGTCGCCTTCGCTCAGGATCACGTCGAAATAGCCGACGGAATCGTCGCCTTTGATAATGAAGATGCCTTCGCCGGCCGTAATGGCGCGGACCTCGTCTTCGGTGTGCGTATGCACTTGCTCGAATTTTTTGAGCAATTCCTCGATGTTCGGCGTTGCGTCCGAGAGGGCGACGATGTCCCACGTCCGGTAGCCGCGGCGGCTTGCCAGATCGCGGATTTCGGCATCGTACGTCGTCAGGATTTCCTGCTTCTCTTCATCGGTGAGGACAAATTTGTCCTTCAGATGCGCCGGCAGCTTGGACGTATCCCAGTGTTCATACAGCACTTGCTGCTTCTCCAGGAAGGAGCGGACGTTTTCTTCCCCTTCGATCAGCTGACCGGTGTTGCGGATGCGAATTTTTGCCATCGGTAATTCCTTCTTTCCCAATATGAATTCGTGATTTAATTATAATCCAAACTTCGCCGTCTGTCGACGGGGAAACGCAGACATCTTTCCGAGAACATCAGATTCTGGTAGTATAAAATTTAACGATTTTTTCGATGGAGGAAAGGCGTCTAATCATGACTTTAACGTATACGAAGCCGTCTTTGCAAGAGGAGATGGCCAAGCGCATCCTGATTCTGGACGGCGCGATGGGCACGATGATCCAGCAGGCGAACTTGACGGCCGCCGATTTCGGCGGCGAGGAGCTCGAGGGCTGCAACGAGATGCTGGTGCTCACGCGGCCGGATGTCATTTCCGGAATCCACGCCGCTTATTTGGAAGCGGGCTCCGATATTATCGAGACGAATACGTTCGGCGCGACAAGCATCGTGCTGGCGGAATACGGCATCCCCGAAAAGGCGCGCGAGATCAACCTCGCGGCCGCAAGGCTCGCCAAAGAAGCTTGCGAGCGCTATTCCACGCCCGACAAGCCCCGCTACGTCGCGGGTGCGCTCGGCCCCACGACCAAGACGCTGTCGGTGACGGGCGGCGTCACGTTCGACCAGCTCGTGGAGGCCTACCGCGAGCAGGCGGAAGCGCTGCTTGAGGGCGGCGTGGACGTGCTGCTGATCGAAACGTGCCAGGACACGCTGAACGTCAAAGCGGCCGGCATCGGCGTCCGCCAGGCGTTCGAGCGGGTAGGCCGCGAAGTGCCCGTTATGATCAGCGGCACCATCGAGCCGATGGGGACGACGCTCGCCGGCCAAAATATCGAATCGTTTTACATTTCGCTCGAGCACCTGAATCCGATTTCGGTCGGTCTGAACTGCGCGACAGGGCCGGAATTCATGCGGGACCATATCCGCACGCTGTCCGGCATCGCGAACCGGGCGGTCAGCTGCTACCCGAACGCGGGCCTTCCGGACGAAAACGGAAAGTACCACGAGTCTCCGGAATCGCTGGCGAAGAAGCTGCGCGCTTTTGCCGAGCAGGGCTGGCTGAACGTGGCGGGCGGCTGCTGCGGCACGACGCCGGCCCATATCGCCGCCATCGCGGAGGCGATGCGCGGCGTCCCGCCGCGCAAGCCCGAAGGCCGGCACGCGCCAGCCGTTTCCGGTATCGAAACGGTATACGTGGAGGATGCGGGCCGCCCTTACATGGTGGGCGAGCGGACGAACGTGCTCGGCTCGCGCAAATTCAAGCGCCTGATCGCGGAAGGCAAGTACGAGGAAGCGTCGGAAATCGCCCGGGCGCAGGTTAAGAACGGCGCGCAGGTGATCGACATCTGCGTGCAGGACCCGGACCGCAACGAAGCGGAAGACATGAGGCGGTTCCTCGAGTTCGTCACGAAAAAAGTCAAAGCGCCGCTGATGATCGACACGACCGATCCGGCCGTGATCGAACTGGCGCTGAAATACATCCAGGGCAAGGCGATCATCAACTCGATCAATCTGGAAGACGGAGAAGAAAAGTTCGAAAAGGTGCTGCCGATCATTCACCGGTACGGCGCGGCCGTCGTTGTCGGAACCATCGACGAGCGCGGCCAGGCGATCAAGCGGGAAGACAAGCTTCAGGTCGCCCTTCGTTCCCGCGATTTGCTGGTGAACAAATACGGCCTGAAGGAAGAGGATATTATTTTCGACCCGCTCGTTTTTCCCGTCGGCACCGGAGACGAGCAATACATCGGCTCCGCCAAGGAGACGATCGAAGGCATCCGCCTGATCAAGGAAGCGATGCCGAAGTGCCATACGATTCTGGGCCTGAGCAACATTTCGTTCGGCTTGCCGGATGCGGGGCGCGAAGTGCTGAACTCCGTTTTCCTGTACGAGTGCACGAAAGCCGGCCTCGATTATGCGATCGTCAATACCGAAAAGCTGGAGCGCTACGCCTCCATTCCCGAGGAGGAGCGGCGGCTGGCGGAAGATCTGCTGTACAATACAAACGACGAGACGCTGGCGGCTTTCGTGGCGGCGTTCCGCGACAAGAAGGTCGAGAAAAAGGCGAAACCCGACAACCTTACGCTCGAGGAACGGCTTGCCGGTTATGTGGTGGAGGGCAGCAAAGACGGGCTGTTTGAGGATCTCGATCTGGCGCTGGCCAAATACAGCCCGCTGGACATTATTAACGGGCCGCTGATGGCGGGCATGGAAGAAGTCGGCCGGCTCTTCAACAACAACGAGCTGATCGTGGCGGAAGTGCTGCAGAGCGCGGAGGTCATGAAGGCGTCGGTCGCGTATCTCGAACCGCATATGGAGAAAACCGATTCCGCCGTCAAAGGGAAAATCCTCCTGGCGACCGTCAAGGGCGACGTCCACGACATCGGCAAAAACCTGGTCGAAATCATTCTGTCCAACAACGGCTACCGGATCGTCAATCTCGGCATCAAAGTGCCGCCGGAACAGCTCATTGAAGCTTATAAGGAAGAGAAGCCGGATGCCATCGGGCTGTCCGGACTGCTGGTCAAATCCGCGCAGCAGATGGTGCTGACCGCGCAGGATTTGCGCAACGCCGGCATCGACGTGCCGATCCTGGTGGGCGGCGCGGCGCTGACGCGGAAGTTCACGAAAACGCGCATCGCGCCGGAATACGACGGTCTTGTGCTGTACGCTAAGGACGCGATGGACGGACTTGATTTGGCCAACAAGCTGAGCGACCCGGAACAGCGGGAACGGCTTCTGGAAGAGCATCGGGCGTCGCTTGCGGCGCTAGCGGCGGAGGTCGAGGAAAACAATAAGATGCCGGAGCTCACCCGCGCGCGCAGGTCGAACATCTCCCAGGACGCGCCGGTGTTTACGCCGCCGGATTACGAGCGGCACGTCATTCGCGATTATCCGCTGTCGCACATTTTGCCTTATGTGAATATGCAGATGCTGATGGGCCATCACCTCGGTCTGAAAGGCAACGTCGAAGAGCTGCTTGCCAAGGGCGACGAAAAGGCGCTGCAGCTGAAGGAGACCGTCGACAGCATCCTGCTGAATGCGGAAAAAGAAGGCTGGATGAAGCCGCAGGCGATGTACCGCTTCTTTCCCGCGCAGTCGGAAGGGGACGATATCCTCATTTACGATCCGCAGGACCAATCGCGCATCCTGCACCGGTTTACGTTTCCGCGCCAGCGGGTGGAGCCGTATTTGTGCCTTGCGGATTTCCTGAAGTCCGTCGACAGCGGCATTATGGATTCGGTAGCCTTTATGGTCGTGACGGCCGGGCCGGGCGCCCGCGAGCAGGCGGAAGCCTGGAAGGAAAGCGGAGATTACCTCCGTTCCCACGTCCTGTCGGCTGCCGCTCTGGAAGTCGCCGAAGGGCTCGCCGAGCGCGTGCATCAGATGATCCGGGATTTGTGGGGCTTCCCCGATCCGGCCGAGATGACGATGAAGCAGCGGTTCGGCGCCAGGTACCAGGGCATCCGCGTATCGTTCGGCTATCCGGCCTGCCCCGATCTGGAGGATCAAGGGCCGCTCTTCGCCCTGATGAAGCCCGAGGATATCGGCGTCCATTTGACGGAGGGCTTTATGATGGAGCCGGAAGCGTCGGTATCCGCTATGGTGTTCGCGCATCCGGAGGCCAAGTACTTTAATGTCGATAAAAATTAATGCCGTAAAATAAAGCGGCCGTCTCTGTCGGCCGCAAACGTTTTGCGGAAAGCCCCGCCGTTTGCAGCCTCGAATTCGCCTTGGGAGCGGAGCGGCAAACGGGCGGGGGCTTTCATCGTTACGGGGCGTTAACGTTCCCGTAATGTTGCCTGAACAGTCAAGAGGTATAGTGAACGTGGCGGCGTCCTTGAAAAGGTATAAAAAGGCGGCGCCAAGCCATCATAACTTGCTGGAAAGGCAGGAGAGGGAAGCGATGGATACCGTTTCGCATTTGCTGTTCGGGGCCACCCTGGCCGGCATGGCGCATCTTCAGCCGGAGGTTGCCGCAGACCCGGCGCTGTCCGCGGCTATTCTGACGGCCGCGCTGATCGGGTCGCACGCCCCCGATTTCGATTCGGCGCTTCGCCTGAAGGGTCCGGACGCCTACGTCAAGCATCACCGCGGCTTCAGCCATTCGATTCCCGCGCTGCTGGTTTGGCCCTTTCTGATCGGCGGGCCGTCGTCCTGGCTGTGGGGGGCGGGCGAACATGCCGCGCTCGTGTGCGCGTGGACATTCGCCGCCGTCGTCCTTCACGTGCTGTTCGATCTGACCAACGCGTACGGCGTGCAGTGCCTGTGGCCGTTCCGGCGCAAATGGCTGCATTTGGACGCGCTATGCCTGACCGATATTGCGCTTGTGCTGCTGCACGGCATAGCGGCCGGCGGCTGGGCGCTCGGGGTATGGGCCGATCCCGGGGCGGTCTGTCTGGCCGCATGGGTGGCGACGGCCGTTTACGCCGTATGGAGAACGGTTCACCACGCGATCGTCGTCCGGCGCGTCAAAAGGCGGTTCGGGCGGCCGCTGGCCGTTCACGTTTTGCCGGGCTTATGGTGGTTTAACTGGCAGTACGTCGTGCAGGCCGACACCGGCGAATTCCATCTGGGCGTCATCCAGGGCAGGCGGATGCTGCCTTTCGATACGCTGCCCAAGCCCCAGGACGCGGAGGAGCACGCGTGCGTCCGCGTTTCCCGCGGCACGGCCAACGTACAGGCGCTGCTCCGGTTTGCGAAACGGGTTTACGTCAAATGGCAGGCGCAGCAGGACGGGGGATTTCTCGTCACCTGGACGGATCTGCGGTTCTGGAGGGACAAAGACTGGCCGTTCCGCGCGGAGGTCCGGCTCGATGACAAGCTGAACGTGGTGGAGCAGCGCATCGGCTGGCACAAAAAGGCGTGGGAACCGCCGTATGTATAAAACAATAGGCTGTCTCCCTAGCAGAAACCCTGCATGGAGACAGCCTATTGCGTTTCAAGGCCGCGCTACGCTCAGCTTCTGTTCCGGTTCGGGTCGTTGCCGCGCTTCCCTTTGGTCCGGCGTTCAAGCCCGGAAGGGCCAGGTTACTCCTCGCCAGCTCCGGCTTCGTCCTTGATTTCGTTCCGGAACTTTTCGATGCTGTGGCGGCGGCGCTCATTTTTGTCCGCGATCGCTTCGGCTTCGGCCGGGCTGATTTCGTCCGCGTGCTCGTCGAGATAGTCCTCGGCCTCGCGCAAATTGCCGATCGTGTTCTGCACCGCCTCTTGCAAATGCTCCACGTTATCGGAGCGGTCGTCCGGTTTTGCCATCTTTTCGAATCCTCCCGTTTTCGCAGTTCGTGTTCAGGAGCCTTAAGCTCTCGTGGATAGGATGACAACCGATCCGCCGTTCTATACGGACGCAGGAAACCGAAAAAGGCCGCGCAATGCGGATTGCCGGTATACAGCGGAGTACAAGCCTGAATCCCAAGGGAAGACCGGGCTGCGGAACGGGATGAAACTTTCCCGGGAAAGCGCACAAGCCGACACGGGTTGTCGGAATAGTCGGAAAATAGAACGAATTTACGCCCGAATTGCGGCCATCTGTCGCCGGGGACGCCCGATTCGACAACGTTTTCGTTCCGCTCCGCCATTGCGGGAGCGCTGCGGCCGGTTTTTTCCAACGTTTATATGCGTTGCCGTGCGAACGTATATTCTGTACAATGGGAAATATCGAATCCACGAACGGCGGGGGAGAGGGAATCGTGAATCCATGGACGGGGAAAGCGGCGACGGTCGAGGAATGGCTGGACATGCTGCGCAGCCGCCCCGAAATGATGGCGAACGTTACCTATTGGCACACGGAGCCGGCGCGTCCGGCCCGTACGGTGCCGATGCCGGAAGAGCTGGACGACAGGCTGAAACGGGCGCTTGCAAGCAAGGGCATCGAGCGGCTGTACACGCATCAGGCGTCTTCCTACCGCGCGGTCAGGGAAGGCAAGCACGTCGTGACCGTGACGCCGACGGCATCGGGCAAGACGCTCTGCTACAATTTGCCGGTGCTTCAGCATCTGCTGGCCGACGACAGCGCTAGGGCGCTGTATCTGTTTCCGACCAAGGCGCTGGCGCAGGATCAGGTGGCGGAGCTTCAGGAGCTGGCCGACCTGATGGAAGCCAACATCAAGACGCATACTTACGACGGGGATACGCCGCCCACGGTGCGCCAGGCGATCCGCAACGCCGGCCATATCGTGGTGACCAATCCGGACATGCTGCATTCGGCGATTTTGCCGCATCATACGAAATGGGTCAAGCTGTTCGAGAACGTGCGCTATATCGTGATCGACGAGCTGCACGCATACCGCGGCGTATTCGGCAGCCATGTCGCCAACGTCATCCGGCGGCTCAAGCGGATTTGCCGGTTTTACGGGAGCAATCCGCAGTTTTTGTGCGCTTCGGCGACGATCCGCAATCCGCAGGAGCATGCGCAGCGGCTCATCGGCGAGCCGGTTGCGCTCGTGGACGACAACGGCGCGCCTTCGGGCGAAAAGCACATGGTATTCTACAACCCGCCCGTCGTCAACCGGCAGCTCGGCATCCGCAGATCCAGCGTGCTCGAATCGCAGAAACTGGCCGCGCTGCTCTTGAAAAGCGGCATTCAGACGATCGTTTTCGCCCGCAGCCGGGTGCGGGTGGAGATTTTGCTTACATACCTGCAAGACTTGGTCAAGCACGAGCTCGGCGCGAAGTCGATCCGCGGCTACCGCGGAGGCTATCTTCCGAAGCTGCGGCGGGAAATCGAGCGGGGACTGCGCAGCGGCGAAATCCGCGGCGTCGTCAGCACGAACGCGCTTGAGCTGGGCATCGACATCGGGCAGCTTCAGGCTTGCGTCCTGAACGGCTACCCCGGCTCGATCGCAAGCACCTGGCAGCAGTCCGGCCGGGCCGGCCGCCGCCACTCCAGCTCGGTGACGTTTCTGGTCGCCAGCAGCAATCCGCTCGATCAGTATTTGATCCAGAACCCGGATTATTTTTTCGGACGGCCGCCGGAGGAAGCGAGAATTCACCCGGACAATCTGCTGATTTTGCTCGATCACGTCAAATGCGCGGCATATGAGCTTCCGTTCGAAGCCGGCGAACAGTTCGGCGGCGAGAAGCTGGAGGATCTGCTCGAATTTCTCGCCGAGGAGAAGGTGCTGCATCGGTCGGGCGACCGCTGGTACTGGATGGAGCAGGCGTTTCCGGCAAACAACATCTCGCTCCGGTCCGCCGCGCAGGAGAACTTCGTCATCATCGACACGACCGACGGCCACCGCGTCATCGGCGAGGTCGACCGCTTCAGCGCGCCGACGCTGATTCACGAAGAAGCGATTTATTTGCACGAAGGGGTCCAGTATCAGGTCGAGAAGCTCGATTACCCGGAGAAAAAGGCTTACGTGCGCCAGGTCAACGTCGACTACTTTACGGACGCCAACATGGCGGTGGAGCTGAAGGTGCTCCACGTCGACCGGGAGGACCGGTCCGGCGCGCTCCTGCGCCAGTACGGAGAGCTCACGGTGACCGCCAGGCCGACCATTTTCAAAAAAATCCGCTTGCGCACGCACGAAAATATCGGTTCCGGACCGATCCATCTGCCGGAAGAAAATCTGCATACGAGCGGCTACTGGTTCTCGTTCTCCGAGGAAGCGGAGGAGGGCATGACCGCAAACGACATGCAGATGGCGCTGCTCGGCCTCGCCAACGTGCTCGTGCATCTCGCGCCGCTGCACCTGATGTGCGACCCTCTGGACATCCGCGTGGTGCCGCAGGTGAAATCGACGTTCTCGAAGCGTCCGACCATTTACTTCTACGACCGGTATCCGGGCGGCATCGGGCTTAGCCAAAGGCTGTACGAAATTCACGACGAGCTGATGGCCGAGGCGGGGCGGCTCATCTCCGGCTGCGGCTGTTTGAGCGGCTGTCCGGCTTGCGTCGGCCCGATCGAGGAAGTCGGCCTGCTGGGCAAGGAGCTCGCGCGGAAGCTGCTTGACCGCGCCGGAGGCCGCCTATGAGCGGAGGGCTGAGAGAGCGTCTGCTGCGGCTGCGTTCGGCGGCCGATCCGCAGGCCGAACCGGCAGCGGCCGTAAAGCCGGTAGCGCCGTCTGCGTCCGGCGCGCCGCAGGATCCGCCGGCGGCTGCGGGTGCCGCTGACGCGCAGACGGCTCCGGCCGATCCGGCGGCGGATGCCCCGGCCGAAGCGGAGCCGGGCCATCCCGCGTTCGTCCGGCTCGGGGTCCGGACGAAGAGCAACGCCTACGGCAGCTTTCTGCTGCGTACGGTCGAATACCCGCTCGAGCACCGTCACGGGCGGTACGCGCTCGGCGAGCTGTTGGAGCGGGCAAAGCATCTGGCCCCGGTATCCGCGCGTCAAAACAAGGGGAACGATTCGGCGCTCCGCCTTCCGGTTGAGCCGGAGCGGCTGCTGTTTCTCGACACGGAAACGACGGGCCTTGGGGTGGGCGCCGGCAACGTGCCGTTCATGATCGGCATCGGCTGGATTGCGCCCGGCCAAGGCCGGTTCGTGGTGGAGCAGACGCTGATCCGCCATCCGGGCGAGGAGCGGGCGATGCTCGCGCATTTGCTGGCCCGGATGGCCGAACGCACGCATTTGGTCACGTACAACGGGCGAACCTTCGACTGGCCGGTGCTGGTCAACCGGTTTATCTTGAACGGATGGCGGCGCGCCGGACCTGAGCCGGGCCACCTCGATTTTCTTCACCCGTCCCGCGCCCTCTGGCGCAATACGTTGGAATCGTGCCGCCTGAGCCATGTCGAGGAAGAACGGCTCGGCATCGTCAGGGAAGGGGACGTTCCGGGATCGCTGGCGCCGGAGCTGTACATGCGGTTTTTGAACGACGGAGACGCGGACGGCCTGGAGGGCGTCTACCGGCACAACGAGCGGGATGTGCTGACGCTGGCCGCGCTGGCGATTCATTTCGGAACGCTGCTGTCTCCGTTGACGAGGGAAGATCCGCGCGGCCAGGAGGTGCCGGAAGGAGCCGAGGAGCTGTACCGGACGGCCGTGTGGCTCGAAGCCCACGGGGCGTTGGACAAGGCGGAGCGGTTGTTCGCGCTGCTTGCCGCCCGCGAGGAAGCGCAGGCGGTCCGCTGGTGGCTTCCCGTCGCCGCCCGTTACAAGCGCCTCGGGCGGCTGGACTTGGCCGTGCCGCTATGGCGGCGCGCCGCCGAACGGGCGGAGCGGGCGGCCGTTCCTTTCCTTGACGCGCATATCGAGCTGGCGATGCATTACGAGCACCGCGTCAAGGATGTGGCGGAAGCGCTCCGCCTGGCCGAACGCGCGCTCGAGCTTGCGCTGAGGCGCCCGCCCTCGCGAAGCGACCCGCTGCGCGCGCGGCAGCTGAGAGAGGCGCTGCAGCGGCGAATCGAACGCCTGAGACGCAAAGCGGGCTCGCGCTCGTTTGACCAACCGGCCGGACCGGAAGACGGCGAAGACGACCTGTTCGCCCTTCGGCAAGGCTGACGCGCCCGATCCGTTTCGAGCCGACCCAATTTCCCGGCGCTCGACTGCCGGGTTTTTGCTTGTCAATTTTCCCGCAATCGGGGTATTGTATGAAGAACGGGCCCGTTTTTTGCCGAAGTTTGGGCCGAAGAACGGCCGATTTCCGGATACGGCACCCCGAATGGATACGGATAAAGGAGAGACGGGCATCATGACGGTATTGACGCTTCGCGAGTCGGGATGGACGGCGCCCAAGGCGCTGCTGCTCGATCTGGACGGCACGCTTTATAAAGGGGACACGCCGATTCCGGGGGCGGACAAGCTGATCGAGGAGATGACGGCGCGGGGAGTGCCCTGCTGGTTCGTCACCAACAATTCGACGCGAACGCCCGCGCAGGTTGCCGAACATTTGCATAAAATGAACATTCCGGCCTCGCCCGGGCAAGTGATTACGTCGGCGCAGGCGGCGGCCGAATACGCCAAGAGGAACTTCCCCGGCGCTTCGGTTTACCTGATCGGGGAGCACGGCATCCGCGAAGCGCTTCGGGAAGCGGGGCTCAGCCTGGCGGACGATCGCGAAGACGCCGCCGCCGACCTCGTCGTCCAGGGCATCGACCGCGGCCTTACATACGAGCGGCTGACCGCCGCCGTGCGCCATCTGCTGCGCGGCGCGTCCTACCTGCTGACCAATCCGGACCGCCTTCTTCCGACGGGGGACGGGTACCTTCCCGGCGCAGGCAGCATCGCGGCGCTGCTCGAAGCCGCCTCCGGCGTGACGCCCACCGTGATCGGCAAGCCTTCGCCGATTCTGATGAACTATGCGCTGGAGCGCGCCGGCGTGGCCGCTGCGGACGCCTGGGTCGTCGGCGACAACCCGCATACGGACATTGCGGCGGGCCAATCGGCGGGCAGCCCGACCGTGCTGGTGCTGACCGGCTTGTGCACGGAAGCGGACTGGCGGCAGCGCTGCGAAGCCGCGGGCGCGCTCCCCGACGCGGTTTGCCCGGGCCTTGAGGACATTGTTGAATGGATTACATACGGCAAAAATCAACGCGAACAACATTGGAAGGGATGACCAGAATGCCGGAATGGCCGGAAATGGAGACGTATCGACAACAGCTTTCGCCGCTTGTTTGCGGACTGACGATTCGACATGTTGACGTAAACCGGGAAAAGACGATCAACGAGCCGGCGGAGGCGTTTCAAGCCGCGCTCACGGGCCGCAAAATCATGTTCGTGGAACGCCGCGGCAAGCATTTGCTGTTCCATCTGGACGACGGCAACCGGCTGCTGCTCCACCTGATGCTGGGCGGCTACCTGTATTACGGGCCGCACGCGGAAAAAGACGAATCGCGGTTCCAGGTGATTTTTACGTTCGAGGACGGCAACAAGCTGTTTTTCGGCGGCCTGCGGCTCGGCTATTTGCACCGGATTACGGCCAAAACGGCGCTGGAGAGATTTCGCGAGATCGGACCGGAGCCGTTCGATCCGCGCCTGACGGAAGAGGCGTTTGTCGCCATGCTGGACAAAAAACGCGGCAAGCTGAAGCCGGCGCTGGTCGATCAGAAGTGGATCGCCGGCATCGGCAACTTCTACTCGGACGAAATTTGCTTCGAGGCCGGCGTCGTGCCGTTCGCCGATATCCCGTCCCTGTCGGACGGAACGAAGCGGAATGTGTACCGCGCCATGCGCAAGGTGCTGACGGAGGCGGCCGAGGCGGGAGGGTACATGGACCAAAAGCTGACGGCGGCGGATACGTTCACCGGCGGCTTCGCCGAGCGCTGCCGGGTTTACGGCCGCGAAGGGGAACCCTGTTCCCGCTGCGGCGGCACGATCCGGATGGAGACGGTCTCCTCGCGCAAAATGTTTTACTGCCCAAGCTGCCAGGGAACGAATTAGCCCATGTGGATCGGAAGCCATGTCAGCACGAGGCGCGGCTACCGCGAAGCGGCCCGGTTCGCGCAGGCGATCGGCGGCAACGCGTTTCAATATTTTCCCAAAAACCCCCGCAGCCTCCAGCTTAAATCTTTCGATCGCGCCGATGCCGAAAGATGCGCCCGGTGGTGCCGGGACAACGGCGTCGTCTCCGTCGCCCACGGCCCGTATCCGGTCAATCCGGCGGCCGAAGGCTTGAGCGCGGAGCAGGTGGTGCTGAGCACGCTGAACGATTTGGCCATCGCGGAGGCATGCGGTTCGGTCGGCGTCGTCGTTCATTTCGGCATATACAAGGGCCGCGACCCGCTGCAAGGATACACCAATATCGTCCTTTGGTTGAACCGGGTGCTCGACCGGTGGACGGGACAAGCCAAGATTTTGCTGGAGAATTTGGCGGGCGATCATGGGCCGATGGGCACGACGGCGGACGAGCTGGTGACGGTGCGGTCGCTCTGCGCCCGGCCGGAGGCGGTCGGCTTTTGTCTCGATACGTGCCACTTGTTCGCGAGCGGACAATGGCGCGGGCCGGATTGGGACGCGTTCGCCGCCAGGGCCAGGGAGATCGGTTTTTGGGACCATCTGGCCGCCGTTCATCTGAACGATTCCCGCTATCCCGCCGGTTCCAAGCGGGACCGGCACGCGCGTTTTGCCGAAGGCGAAATCGGCCGCAAGTGGCTCCGGAAACTGCTGGAGACGCCTGAAATCCGCAGAACGCCGCTGCTGCTGGAGACGCCGGCGGACGAAGACGGAACGCATCGGCGCCAGATCGAACGGGTCCGTCAAATGTCGACAATGGAGGAAGCGGAATGATCAACGTATTTTTGGACGATGCGCGTCCTTGTCCCAAGGGCTTTGTGGCCGCCCGGTCGGCCGAAGAATGCTTGCTGCTGCTGGCCGAATGCGATGTCAATGTGCTGTCGCTCGATTTCGAGCTCGGCTATGGCCAACCGAACGGGCTGGCGGTGGTGCACGCCATGATCGCCCGCGCGATTTATCCGAAGGAAATCTATGTCCATTCCTCAAGCGCGATGGGCAGGGCGCAAATGGTGCGGGCGCTGCGCGACGCCGCTCCTCCGTCGGTTATCGTGCATGACGGCCCGATGCCGCATTCCGTTCTGCAGGCTGCGGCGCAGCAGGCGGAGGGCGATCCGGAACCATGATCGAGTGGGACCCGCGGAGGTGGAAAGAGGAGCTTGCGGCCGTGGGCGGCCCGTTTGCGCTGTACGTGCACACGCCGCTGTGCGGCACGTGCGCCGTAGCCAGGCGGATGCTGGAAATCGCCTGCGAGGTGCTTCCGGATCTCCCGCTGGCTTCCGCCAATCTGAACGTCATACCGGAACTTGCCGAACGTCTTCGGATCGAAAGCGTGCCTTGCCTGGTCATCTGGGACCGTCGCGGCGGCTATCGCAAGGTGTATCGCTTCGGCTCCGTCCAGGAGCTGGTGGAGCTGCTGCGGCCGCTCCGGATCAAAGCGCTGTAAGGCGGGGCGAGGTCCGCAGCGGCTGCGGCGTCCGGAGCGGTTCCGCAAGCTGCGCGGGCCTCCTGAAACCGCCGGAGGCGAAAGGCGCCTTATGGCGCAAGTACAATCTACAGAGAGCATGAGGGAGAGGAGCGGAAAAGACGTTGATCGAGTTGAAACGGCTTACGCTGCGCCGCGGCGAACGGGAGATTTTGCGCGGAGTCGATCTGTCGGTCGGGGAAGGGGAACGCTGGGTGCTGCTCGGCCGAAACGGCTGCGGCAAAACGACCGTCCTCGAGATGATCACCGGTTACCTGTTTCCGACCACGGGAACCGTGGACGTATTGGGCAACCGTTACGGGCAGGTCGACGTCCGCGAGGTGCGCAAGCAAATCGGCTACATCGGCCCGACGCTGATCGAGAAGCTGACGCTGCGCGACCCGGTTTGGGAAATCGTCGCGGGCGGCGTCAACGCTTATCTGCGCATTTACGAGGCGGTGCCGGACGAGGTCCGCAACCGCGCGCAGGAGGAGCTGGACCGCGTCGGCCTCGGCCATCTGTCCGAGCAGCCGTTCGGAACGCTGTCGCAAGGGGAACGCAAGAAGGTGCTGCTCGCCCGCACGATGATGGCCGATCCCCGGCTGATCATTTTGGACGAGCCATGCGCGGGGCTCGATTTGTACGAGCGGGAAAAGTTTCTCGACGCGCTGGAAGCCTTGACAAGGCGCAACTTGTCGATCCTGTACGTCACGCACCATATCGAAGAAATTACGCCCATCTTCACCCATGTGGCGCTGATGGCCGAAGGGCGGATCGTGACGTCGGGACCGAAGCGGGACGTATTGACGCCCGAGTTTCTGCGCATCGGCTACGGCCTGAACGTACAGGTCGATTGGCAGGACGACCGTCCCTGGATTAGGATAGGAAAGGATCGTTGACATGATGGAATTTATCGGGACGGCCAACCCCGGCTTCGCCCCATACGCGATGGACGAGCTGAGGCGAAGGTTTCCGGCGCTTACGGTTTCGGGACTGGCTCCGGGCGAAACGTTCCGTTTTGCCGCTGGCGGCCGGCCGGAGCGGGAACTGATCGCCGAGCTGCGGCGCGACGAGCCCGTATTTCTCCGGCATTTGTTCCCGATCGAAGCCGAAGCCGGCCTGGACGGCGGTCCGGAGGCGGTCGCGGACGCGATGACCCGATTCGCCGCTTCCTGCGCGGACCGCGTGCGGGGAAAGACGGTCGCGGTTCAGGTGCGCAAGTCGCAGGACAGCCCGTTTCCGTTCGGCTCCGCGGAAGGGCGCGACCTGATGGTCCCCGCGCTGACGGAAGCGGGCGCCGGTATCGCCCCGCGCGGCACCGATCTGATTTTGTCCGTCTATGCGTCCAAAAAGACGCTGTATATGGGATTGTCCGCCCCCGAAGACAATTTGTCCGACTGGCCGGGCGGGGCCGTGCGGTTCCGCCGCGACGACGGGCTGATTTCGCGCGCGGCGTTCAAGCTTCTGGAAGCGGAGCAGGCGTTCGGCTTGCCGCTGTCTCGGTTTACGAACGCGCTCGATCTGGGCGCGGCCCCGGGCGGCTGGACATCGGTGCTGCTTGAGCGGGGCTTAAAGGTGACGGCCGTCGATCCGGCCGAAATGGCGGATTCCCTAAAGGGCCACCCCCGTCTCCGGCATCTGCGCCGCAACGCGGCCGAGGTCGACTTTGCGCCCGGGTCGTTCGACCTGCTCGTCTGCGATATGAGCTGGGACCCTTACCATACGTGCCGCATCGTGTCCAACCTTGCGCCCGCGCTGTCCGCCGGCGCTTCCGCGCTGATCACGCTGAAGCTGATGCACCGCAAGCCTTTGCAGACGATTTCGGCGCTCAAGGCAGAATACGGCAAGGCGTTCGAAATCGTGAGGATCAAGCAGTTGTTTCACAACCGCGAAGAAGTTACAATGTGGGTAAGACGCAAAGCATAGCCGCTGGGAAAGCATCCCGCGCCAGAAGGACGGCCGCTCCGGGCCTTGAGCCAGGGCCGTTCTTCCGGCGCGTTTTTTTGTCGGTTTGGTGAATTTGCGCTGAAATGGTTCGTGTTGCCGACGCAAATTCGGCACCGGTTTCGAAACTTATATGGGATGGGGGCGTCGAAAGAGATGACGATACGGCATGGGGCGCCGTCGCCGGACGGCTTGTTTGCCGGCCGGTACAGGATTTTGTCGCCGATCGGCAAAGGCGGCATGGGCTCCGTTTATTTAGCGGAGGATCTTCGTCTGGGCGGCAAGCTCAGGGCGCTGAAGTTTACCCGTCCGCCGGGCGAAGAACGGGACCTGTTCATCGCCGAAGCCCGGATGCTTGCCGGGCTGGAGCATCCGAATCTGCCCCGGATCGTGGATTATTACCCGCCCGACCCGGATGAGGCTTGCATCGTGATGGATTATATCGCCGGGGAGACGCTCGAGACCGTGCTTGCCAGGCAAGCGGCGGGGCTTCCTTATCCGATCGTGCTCGGGTTGATGGAACAGCTCTGCGATACGCTGCGCTATCTGCATGCCCAGGAGCCCCCCGTCGTGTTCCGGGATCTCAAGCCTGCGAACGTGATCGTGGACGGAAGGGGGCGCGCGGTGCTGGTCGACTTCGGCATTGCCAGGCACTATCGGCCGGAGGCCCGGTCGGATACGCTCCGTCTCGGAACGCCCTGGTTTGCCGCCCCGGAGCAGCTGCGGGGCGGGCAGTCCGACGTCCGGACCGATTTGTACGGGCTCGGAGCGCTGGCCTATCATTTGCTCACCGGCGGGGATTTTGCCGCCCGGCGCGGGCGATCCGACAGGATCAGGCGTTTGCGCGGCGCGGTGCCGCCGCTGTTTGCGGAGTGGCTGGAGCGGCTGCTTGCCGACAATCCGCAAGACCGGCCCGCAAGCGCCGCGGAAGCGCGCCGCGATCTGGCCGCGTTCGCCGCGGAGGCGGGCGAAGGGAGCGGCGGCCCGCAAGCTTCGCGGCCGCGCGACGGCGTGCGCGTGTGCGCGCTCGTCTCCGCTTATCCCGGAGCGGGCGCCACCTTCGCCGCGCTCGGGCTGTCGGCCCGCCTCGCGGAACTTGGCGCCTTCCATGCCTTGGTGGAGTTCCCCGGAGGAGACCCGGAGCTCTATCAATGGCTGGACGGCGAAAGAAGAATGCCTGGACGCGCGGCGTTCGCCGATCCGTCCGGGGAACGGCCGGTCCGGCCCGCCTGGCGGGAAGGCGCGGCGCTTTATTATCCTCTGCATCCGCGGCACGCTTCGGCCGCCCGTCCCGAGGAGGCCTTTGCAGCCTGGCTGCGGCGCCTCGGAACGCCGATCGTGCTGCTGGACGTTTCCAGCCGGTGGGAGGACGAGGGCGCAAGCGATTGGCTGGCGCGAGCGGCGGACAGCATCCTGTTTGTGGCGGACTGCCTGCCCGCCAAGTGGAGCGAGCGCCGCCAGCAGGCATGCCAGCGGCTAAGGGCGGCTGCCGCCGCGCGCGGCGCTTTCACCGCGTGGATCGCCAACCGGGACCATCCGTTCGCAGGCAGGAAGGAATGGCTCGGCCTATTCCCGGAGAAGCCGGCGGCAACGCTGCCGCTGCGCCCGGCCGAATCGGTCGTCCGCGCCGTCTGGAACGGGGAGCCGCACAACGCCGCCGAATCGGAATCGGGCGTCTGGGACGCGCTGATTCTGCGGATGTTCGACCCGCAGGATGCGGCGCAAAGCCGCGTTTCTTTCTGACGGCTGCGGCCGCCGGCGGTTTTGCAGGATATTGCACGGAAACGATGCGCGTACCTTTTTGTGCCAATTTGGGATTGAAAGTCGATTGTAACCGGCAGGCATGTTACAATAAAGTACGCCGGGCTTGTCGTTTCCGCTTGGCCGGAAGCGCTTCTTCCCTCATCGGCGCGGCCGCTGGATTGGAATTCCCTACTAAACATAGATGAGATAAAACCCAAGCAATCGTTGCGAGGTGAAAGCCTATGAGCGAAAAAATCTTGATTATCGAAGACGAGGACGGCATCGCGCGCATCCTGGAGCTGGAGCTTAAGCATGAAGGGTACGAGGTCAGCCGGGCCGCCGACGGCCGCAAAGGCCTGGAGATGGCCAATGAAGGCGGCTGGGACTTGGTGCTGCTCGACGTCATGCTTCCGGGATTGAACGGCATCGAGGTGCTGCGGCGACTGCGGCAGAACGATCAAGCGGTTCCCGTCATTTTGCTGACCGCCCGGGACACGGTGCCGGACAAGGTCAGCGGTTTCGAGCACGGCGCCAACGATTACGTGACGAAGCCGTTTGCGATGGAGGAATTGCTGGCGCGGGTGCGCAACCTGCTGCGCATCTTCAAGGCTTCGCGGGAAGGCGAGAGCGAGGACGTGCTGAAGGTTTGCGATTTGACGATCGAACTGATTACGCGCAAAGTCACCCGCAAGGATCACGCCATCGATTTGACGCCGCGGGAGTTCGAGCTGCTGCTCTATTTGGCCCGCCACAAAAACGAGGAGAAGACGCGGGAAGAAATTTTGTCCGACGTTTGGGGCTACGAGTACATCGGCGATACGAACGTGGTGGACGTGTACATTCGTTATTTGCGGCAAAAAATGGACAAAGGATACCGGCATAAGCTGCTGCATACCGTCAGGGGCGTCGGCTATATGCTGAAGGAGCCGGACGCATGACGCTTCGTTCGCGATTCACGCTTTTTACCGTATTCTGGTTTATCTTCATCTTGATTTTATATAATATTTTCGTTTATTTTCTGGTGATCCGCGTCGCGACCCGCGGGGAACTGCAGGTCATCTCCAACAAGACTTCCCTGGTGGTGGAGACGCTTCGCAAAAACCAGATGAAAAACCTGGACGACCCCAAGCTGCTGAGCGATATGTACAACTCCAACGAGATGATTCGCATCGTGACGAAAAACATGGAGGTCGTCAATACGGTAGGGGATCGCGAACTGCTCACGATTTCCCAAAGCGTAAGCAACGTTCCCAGGTCCGAGACGCTTCGGATGAACGGGCAGCGCGTGCTCTATTTGTCTATTCCTCTATATGAAAAAGGCAATTTTGTCGGCGTCGTGGAAGGGGCCAGACGGCTCACCGTGCTGGACAGTTATCTGCAAATTCTGATCGGTGCGTTGAGCGTGACGAGCGTCGGCGCGATTGTATTTGCGATTTTCGGCACCTACTGGTTTACTTCGCGGCTGACCGGCCCGATCGGGCAGATGGTGCAGACGATGCGGGAGATCGACCGCAGCGGCAAGCTGCACCGGGTCAAGATGGGGCGGGAGGAGAGCATCGAGCTTCAGCAGCTCATCCGCGCGTTCAACCAGATGATCGACCGGCTGGACCGGACAATCGAGCGCCAGAAGCAGTTCGTGGCGGACGCTTCCCACGAGCTGAAGACGCCGCTTACCGTCATCGGAAGCTACGCGGATATGCTCAAACGTTGGGGCCGCGACAACGCCGAGGTGCGGGACGAGGCGATCGAGGCGATCGCGGCCGAGACCGAACGGCTGAAGCGCCTTACCCGGTCGATGCTGGCGCTGGCCGAGGCCGAGCAGGACGAATGGCTTCAGAAGGAGAAGTTCGAATTGGTCGGCGTCGTGAAGGACCTGGCGGGCGTGCTCGGCACCGCGTTTCACCGCGAAATCCGCGTCCATTCGTCCTCTTCTGCCGTGCATATGGTCGGAGACAAGGAGAAAATCCGGCAATTTCTGCAAATCGTGATCGACAACGCGATGAAATACAGCAAGGAACCGATCGACGTTCGGATCCGCCAGGAAAAAAACAACGTCCGAATCGAAGTGACCGACTACGGCATCGGCATTCCGGAAAGCGAAATCCCGTTCCTGTTCGAGCGCTTTTACCGCGTGGACGAGGCCCGTCAGCGCTCGACCGGCGGCAGCGGACTCGGCTTGTCCATCGCCAAGCGGATCATCGATCAGCACGACGGGACCATCAAAGTGTTCAGCAAGTCCGGCAGCGGCACGACGGTCGTCATCCAGCTGCCCCGCAATCTCTGATTGGAACGTCATTCCCAAGCGGCCTTGCCTGGGAACTGGCGTTTTTTCGCTGTCGGCAACCCTTTCGAAATTATCATGGCTGCTTTCCGTTTTCGATGCCGGGAGCCGGCGAAGCATGGAGTTGCTCCTGAACGCAAATGCTCTATAATGGAAAAGGGAAAGGATGGAGAACCGAAGTGAAAATGAGAGTTTCGGCCGTTCAATTCGCCCTGCGGGATATTGGGCAGTGGAGCGAATTCGAGGAACAGGTTAAGCATTACGTTCGCAATGCGTCGGAATACGGCGCGCAGTTCGTGCTGTTTCCGGAATTTATGACGACTCCGCTGCTTTCGATCGGAGATACGACCGGATTCGGCCAGCCGATCGACCGGCTGCCCGAGTATACGGATGCTTATGTGAAGCTGTTCGAAGGACTCGCGCGCGAGTACGGGATGTACATTATCGCCGGCACGCATGTGACGAAAGCGGGGGATAAGCTGCGCAACACCGCTTTTTTGTTTGCGCCGGACGGACGCCAGTTCAGGCAGGACAAGCTGCACATCACGCCGACGGAAGTGGAAGCGTGGAACGTATCGCCCGGAGAGGGCTTCGAAGTGTTCGAAACGCCTTACGGCAAAATCGGCCTTCTGACCTGCTACGATATCGAGTTTCCGGAAATCGTCCGGATGGTGCGGGCCAAAGGCGCCGACGTGGTGTTCTGCCCTTCCTGCACCGACGACCGGCACGGATTTTACCGCGTCCGCTACTGCTGCCACGCGCGCGCGGTGGAAAACCAGATTTACATCGTCACGACGGGAACCGTCGGTTCTTTGCGGCGCGTCGACTTTATGCGCGCGAATTTCGGGCAGGCGGCCATCATTTCGCCGAACGATATCCCGTTTCCGCCCGGAGGCATTTTGGCCGAAGGGGAGATCAACGCCGATATGCTCGTGACGGCGGATCTGGATTTGTCGCTGCTTGAGGACGTGCGCAAGGCCGGTTCGGTCACGACCTGGCGCGATCGCCGCACGGATTTGTACCCCGACTGGAAGTAAGGCCGAGACAGGCTTCGGATCGAAAGGAGCGGTTCCCGCATGCTGAAAAAATGGATAGCGACCGACGGCGAGCGGATGATCCCGGCGGTGATCCGCAATTATACGAAGCGTGACTTTCACGGACTGATCGAGGTGCAGGCCGCCAGCTTTCCGCCGCCTTTTCCGCCGGAACTGTGGTGGAACGAGGAGCAGCTTAACGAGCATGTGACGCGATTTCCCGAAGGCGCGCTTTGCGTGGAGATGGACGGCCGGATCGTCGGTTCGATGACGGCGCTCCGGCGGACGCTCCGGGACGACGAGCCGCACGATTGGGCGACGGTGACGGACGAAGGCTATATCCGCAATCACGAGCCGGACGGCGATACGCTGTACGTCGTCGACATTTGCGTCACCCCGGAATACCGCCGTTTCGGGCTCGGCAAATGGCTGATGCAGTCG
The DNA here is from genome assembly GCF_000378425.1 of Cohnella laeviribosi DSM 21336. Lineage (GTDB taxonomy): Bacteria > Bacillota > Bacilli > Paenibacillales > Paenibacillaceae > Cohnella > Cohnella laeviribosi. Next base: position 72,772 of record NZ_KB899825.1, read on the forward strand.
ATGTACGAAACGGTCGTCTATCTCGGCTGCCGTCGGCTGCTTGGCGGCGGGCGCATGCCGGGCTACCGGAACTATGCCGACCGCTGGACGCCGGAGGAATACGTCGAGCGGGTCGCGAAGGGCGAAATCAAGGACCCGGTGCTGACGTTTTTGCTGCGCTGCGGACGGACGCCGATCGGCGTGGCGAGGGATTATCTGGAAGACGAGGAATCGTGCAACAACGCGGCGCTGATGGAGTGGCGCAACCCGTTCTGGGATGATATGCGAACGAAGGGATGAGATATATGCTTGAATATTACCGTATTCAGTCGGTGGACGACCCGTATTTCGCCAAAATGCACAAGCTGATGGGAGAGGTGTTCCCGGCGGAGGAAGTGCTCGCTTTCGATCTTTGGCGCGAGCCGCTGCAGGACCCGACCATTCAGGTTTACGTCGCCCTGCTGGACGGCGAGGTCGTCGGCGCGACCGAATACCGCTACCGGCCGGAATTCCGCGTGGCGATGATCGACTTTACGATTATCGGCAGGCCCGGCCTCGGCATCGGAAGGTTCCTGCTGACGGAGCGGGAGAAGGATTTGGCCCGGCTGCAGCGGGAGTCCGGCACCGAGTCGCTCGGCACGTTCGCGGAAATCTACAATCCGCAGGAGTTGGAGGGCGCGAATCTGTCGTTTGGGGGCATCCAGCCGATGCATCCCGTCGTGCGCCGGGAAGTGCTGTCGCATATCGGCTTCCGCAAGCTGGACGTCGATTACGTTCATCCGTCCTGGGACCACGAGGGCAAAGCCGTCAGAGGGCTTGATCTGGGCTTCCGTCCCGCGGACGATTCGGTCTCGTCCATCCCTTCGTCTCTTGTCGTCGGCTTCCTGCGCTGGTATTACTCCGCGTTGCCGAACAAGCCGCAGGAATGGACGGATATGATCGCCTCGCTGGAGCAGCGTCAGGACATCGCCCTGTTGCCGCTCTGACGGATTTGCACGGGAGAAGAAACCGCGATGAAAATCACGTTTCTCGGAAACGGAGACTCGATGGGCACGCCGCGCGTCTATTGCGACTGCGAGGTTTGCTCGGAAGCCAGGACGAGCGGGAGAAACGTCCGGCTCCGCTCCGCTCTCTGGCTGGAAACCGAAGGAGAGGCGCCGATGCTGCTCGACTGCGGCCCCGACTGGCGGGCGCAGATGGAGCGGCTCGGCGTCCGTCAAGTGGTTCAGGGACTGTTGACGCACGCGCATTTTGACCATATCGGCGGCCTGGTCGAGTGGGCCGATATGTGCCGCTGGCGGGAAGAGACCGCGCGGCTGTACGCGCCGGCGGAAGTGCTGGAGGAAGCCGCGCAGCGGTTCCCGTGGATCGGCGGCCGGCTGCGCATGACCGCCAACGACGGGGGGATGGACTACGGAAAGTGGCGCGTTACGCCTTGGAAAGTCAACCACGGCAAAAACGGCTACGCCTACGCTTACCGGTTCGACCATCGCGAAAGCGGCGTCGCCTGGGCGTACTGCTCGGATTCGATCCATCTGTCGGCCGAGGAAAAGGAGCCGCTGAAGGGGCTGTCCCTGCTTGTGCTCGGGACCAGCTTCTACGAGGAGCCGTATCCGCTCGAAACCCGCTCGCTTTACGATATGAAGGAAGGGCTTGAGCTGGTGAGGGAAGTGGAGGCGCGCGAGGCGATCTTCACGCATCTGTCGCACGACATCGACGTCCGCCGGGACTATGCGCTGCCCGGCAACGTGCGCCTCGCTTGCGAGGGAATGGTCGTCCGCGTCGGTTAATCGCGGCTGCGAACGACCAGCAGCTTGCCGCTTCCGATCCGAATCGAGCCGCAGGGCTCGGCCAGCTCGTTGCTGACGCCCAGGGACATGCCGATCGTGATCGTCGCGTCCGTCAGCGGGTATTTGAAGCCCTGCAGGGTAATGCCGGTGACGGCGGGCGTTAGCGGCAGCAATGAAACGTACGGATATTGGGAATCCGCTTCCAACCGTTCGGTTATGCCGGCGGCAAGGAGGCGGATTTCGTTATGTTCGTCCACGAGTATGGCTCGGCAGCCCGCTTCGGCGGCCGCATTCAGCAAATGGACGTTCGCCAGGCTGTGATCGAACCGGGTGCCGAGGCCGCCGATGACGACGATGTCGCGAAAGCCCCGGGCGATGGCTTCTTTGACCGCCAGCTCGGTGTCGGTCCAGTCTTTGTCGACGGCATCGAAGGCGAGCGTTTCGGCGGCCGCGCTCCGCACCAGATCCAGCTCGTTCTGGCTGATCGAATCGAAATCGCCGACGGCAAGATGGGGGGCTCGTCCTTGCCGCGTCAAAAAAAGCGCCCCGCGGTCGGCGCCGATCAAGTAATCGTCCGGGCAGATGCGGGACAAGGCCCAGCCGCCAAGATTGCCGCCCGAAAAAATCAGGGCGCGGGAATAGTTGGCATTTGCCATGGCGTCGATACCCTCTCCGGCCTTCAGTTTCGATTTATAGGCCTTATTACAGTATAGCGCGTCCGAGCCGGGTCCGGGAACCCAAATCTGCCATTGCCGGAGCCGCTCCGATGCCGTTACAATACAGATGGACAAACCTTTGCCAATAATAGACCCATTATGTTTTCGCGCCGCCATTCATCCCGATTGCGACGGAGGTAGGCTTCGTTGGAGGACATTTTTCTATTGTTCAGCTTTATCGGCACCATTGCCTTTGCCGTCAGCGGCGCCATTGTCGCTATGGAAGAGGAGTACGATATTCTCGGCGTGTTCGTGCTCGGTCTGGTGACGGCGTTCGGGGGTGGCGTTATCCGCAACCTTCTGATCGGCGTTCCCGTTACGACGTTGTGGAGCCAGGGCCTTTATTTAAGGGTTGCGGCCATCGCCATTCTCGTCGTATTTCTGCTTCCGGCGGCCTGGATTCACCGATGGAAGAAAGGCGAAGCTTTTTTTGACGCCATCGGGTTGTCGGCGTTCGCCATTCAAGGGGCGCTGTATGCGGTCAACGCGAACCTGCCGCTTAGCGCCGTTATGGTCGCGGCGATGCTGACCGGGATCGGCGGCGGGATGATCCGCGATATTATGGCGGGGCGCAAGCCGCTTGTGCTGCGCGACGAAATCTATGCAGTCTGGGCGCTCGCAGCCGGACTCGCCATCGATGTCGGCGATTTGAAGGGAACGTGGGAGCTGCTCGCGCTGTTCGCCGTGATCGTCGTGTTCCGGATGCTGTCCGTGCAGTACCGGTGGAAGCTTCCCCGGCGGAAGATCCGGACGGTCCAAAGCCATTCGAAAGGACAGGAATTATGAAAACGTATCGCGTTTTGTTCGTATGTCTAGGCAACATCTGCCGCTCGCCGATGGCGGAAGCGGTGTTCCGCAAAAAAACGGTGGATGCGGGGCTTGCCGATCGTATCGCCGTCGATTCGGCGGGAACCGGGGACTGGCATATCGGGCGTCCTCCGCACGAAGGGACCCGGCGCCTGCTGGACCGGCACGGCATTTCTTATGAAGGCTTGCGGGCAAGGCAGCTTCGGCCGGACGACGGAGACCGGTGGGACCTTATCGTCGCCATGGACAGCCGCAACGAACGGAATATCCGAGGCATCATCGGGGATCGCGGCGGATCGGAAGTCATCCGGTTTATGTCGCTTCTTCCGGAGCGCGGAATCGCGGACGTGCCGGACCCGTACTACACCGGAAACTTCGAAGAAGTTTACGAATTGGTCGAGGCGGGCTGCGAGCGGCTGCTCGAGCGGATCAAGCGGGAGTTGGCCGCGGAATGAGCGGGAGCTTGCCACGGAATGAGCGGCTTTCGTTGGCGAAGACGCCTCCCGCAACCAGGGGTTGGTCCAACCGGGCCCGTGGTTTAAAGGTCGCTTGGCCTGTGAATTCGCGTGTCCCATACTGAAGCTGCAGGTTGGTTCACCTAAAACCGTGGGGATTTAATTGCTACAAAAGCATTTAAAATGGGAATTTGCGCGGAAATCGGCCTTGCAGTTGCTGTTTAAGCAACTGCAGCGCCGGCCGGACGTTCTCAAAGCTGCTCACCCGGATGCAGTTGCTGTAAAAGCACTTAAAATAGGAACTTTGGCGGGAAGTGCATGTAGACTAAAAAGTGGACACGCCGTAGTAGCGGCCCGTACAATATAACCAACCAAAAGGTCGAGGTGTGTCATGGGGGATATCCGTCAACATTTTGACGACGAGTTTAAACGTCAAACCGTTAAGCACATGCAAGAAAGCGGCAAAACCCCGGCTGAAGTATCCAAGGAGCTGGACATCCCGGTAAGAAGTATTCGGGCTTGGAGAAGGCAGTTTGCTCCCACCGGTGAGAAATCCCAATTGTTTGTGGACTACGAA
>NZ_KB899826.1 GCF_000378425.1 Cohnella laeviribosi DSM 21336
CGAAGAGACTGCTTATCCGGTCTTAGCATCCGTTTCCGAATGTTATCCCGGTCTAAAGGGCAGGTTGCCTACGTGTTACTCACCCGTCCGCCGCTAACCTTCTCGGAAGCAAGCTCCCTCGAAGGTCCGCTCGACTTGCATGTATTAGGCACGCCGCCAGCGTTCGTCCTGAGCCAGGATCAAACTCTCCATAAAAGGTCCAACGGACCGGTTTATCGAAGAGCCGTTTGGCTCCAAATTCATTCTGGCTTGTCTCGCAAGAAAAACTCTTGCTTGACGGTGTTTCGAATTACGCTCGATGTTCAGTTTTCAAGGAGCAATCGCTTGGCCCGAAGGCCTTCGCTTTCGCGCCGCCGTCATAACAGCGACTCGATTAATATATCACATCTGCTCGCTGATTTGCAAGGACTTTTTTTATTTCGTCCGCACTTTTTTTTCGACATCGCCTTTCGCGTTGCCATCTCTCAGCGGCGAGAATTAATTTATCACAACTCCGGCGCGTTCGTCAACGCCCTTTTTCGCAAAATAAAAGATCTTATTTTTCAGTATTTTCTAACCTCCTTCCCCGGCCGTTTTGGCCCGTCTCAGCGCATGTCGATCGTTTGAACGCCTTCGCTCAGCGTCGCCACATACAAACAGTCGTCCCTTATATCCAGGTCCGTAACCGGGCAACCTATGCATACGGACAGGAGCGCGGGCTGCTTTCTGATCATGTTCAGCCGGTACAGCCCCCGATCGGCGCAAACATAAACGGAACGTTCCCGCATCGCCACATTGAAGATATACATGCCGGGAAACCGGACTTTGTCAAAGTTCCCTTTCTTGTTTCCAAGCACCCATCCGCCGCGGTCGGTAACGCCCAGCAACCTGCCGTCGAATACCGCAAGTCCCGTAATCCTCGAGTTCAACACAAACCGTTCCCAAGTGCAGGTAAGTCGGTCATACATGGCGATGCCCCAATCCATGGCGAGGAAAATATAATGGGGCGTGTACAAAAAATCATAAACCGCCGCATGCGGGAAGGCCGTGCTCTTCCAGCCTTTCGCGGTTTTGCACCAAAGCCCGTGCGAGGTGGCGGCGAATGCGGCGTGCCCGGTCTCCTTGTATTGATAACAGATCATCGGCATGTCCATCGGCTGCCAGACCTCTTCCTCAAGCTTGAACATCCCCTTGTCCGTGCATGCATAGAGGGTGCCGTCCATCGATTGAAGCCGGTTCACATGCGTCTTCGGAGGCATTCCTTCCGCCAGCGCAATCCATTCTCCGTTTTGTCCGGTTCGAAATACGCCTCGGCCCGCGGGGGCGGTGACGATGGTTTGGTCTTCGAGCACCTTGACGGAAGTTTGGTGGAAAAGCAATTCCCCTTTTACCGGTTCGTTTCCGTACATCTTTCGATCAGCTCCAAGCGGAGATTGTAAATTCAAAATCGATAATGAGAATCGTTATCGAAATTATAAATTCTCTTTCGGCTTCGTTCAAGAAAAATAACAAAAAACCGCCAGGACGTTGTCCTGGCGGCATGAGCAAGTATGGTCAATTCAAGCGCTCCGCCACATACCTTATTTCGAGCAGACCGCTGACATGGTCCCGAAGCGATCGCGTCATTTCCCGCACGTACCCCCGCTTAACCAGCTTGAACAGCACCGATTCCAGGTCCAGCGGCAAGCCGGCCAGTTCCGGATGATGGGCCAGCTCGGCCGAACTCCACCCTTCCGGGCGGCTGCCAAGCAGCCGAAGCAGCAGCGCGCAGGACGTTTTCATTTTCGTAACAAGGGAAAATTCGCAAGCCAGCATCACAAGCCGAACGCGCTGCTCCAGGGTTTCCTCGTTGGCGGTCAGCTCTTCGTAGAGCTTGTAAATGCCCATATTGACCCGCTTCACCTGTTCCCAGACGTTGCTGTCGGGACGCATGCCTTCTTCGATCAGCACCAGGTTCCCCCAATGCTGCAGGGACATCAGGACGTAATTGTAGGCATCCATAAAATGTCCGTCGCTTAAGCTCATCTTGGCCAGCCAATACGATTTGGCAAAATCGGAGTATTCGCACAACAGCCTTCGTTCCTTGGCGGCTTCCGGCCACCTGCTCGCGGATTGCCGCAGCTTTTCGAGGTAGCCGTTGCGGTCGAGCAGGATGTCGCCGTACGCCAGCCACTGCGCAAGTCCCGTATTGGCCCCGCCGCCCAACTCGTTTTCCAGCCGGCTCTTCGTTACCCTGCGAACGAGAATTCGCGTTCCTCCCCACATCCAATGCTCCAGGTCCCGTTTGTCGGCCACTTCTTCGCACACCGCAAGAACAAGACGATCCATTCCGTCAATCAGAGTGTGGTGGGCGGAAGGGTTCGACACCAGCATCAAGCTGATCAACCCCTTCTCGCGGCTGAATAAATCCGTATAGAACAAACCACTTGCATCCAATCGACTCATGACCGACACCGCCTTTGTACGCGACAAAACCGCCTGCGTTTCGAACAAGTGGCCTGTACGCGAATTGTGGGCTATAATGAGAAGTGCGACTGTATTTATCTTTCTACATAGCGTTTCGGTTTCCTGCCGAAGCTTCATTAATTAGACGACGGGAGCAACGCGGTATGAGGTTAAAAGCAAGCAAAATTTCCACCCTGCGAACGTGGGCGCTGCTGGCGGTGTTCGGGGGAATGGGACTGATGGTGTTCGGCACGAGCGGAATTCTGATGTTCGGACAGGTCGGGAAAATTATTGCCGGCATCTTCATGGTTTTCGGACTGATCGCCTGCATGGCGAGCATGATCATTTATTTTTGGGTCGGCATGCTTTCCACCAACGCGCCGGTCATCGATTGCCCGGAATGCGGAAAGCGCACCAAAATGCTCGGCCAAACGGACCGCTGCATGTACTGCCATACGATTCTGACATGGGACCCGTCCCTGGCGACGACCGGGACGGAAACTTCGGAACAGACGGCTCCGCAAGCCAAATAACGGAATCGATTCAAAAAAACAAAAGCGCAGTTCAGGGAACCGGCTTCCCCGAAGCTGCGCTTTCGTTATATTACGGATAGCTTTGCAGCGCCTGATCCAGCGCCTTCCAGATATCGGCGGACTCGAAGCCCCTTCGCCAGGTGGCCGCTCCGGCCAAACCGTATTTTTTGACCAGCCCGGCGCGCGCTTGAATGGAGGTTGCGTCCTCGATCCAGATTTTTTTCGTGGCGCCGTTTTCCTTGTACTCCACATAGTGCTGCCCCGTATCGGAAGATAACCTGGGGGTCAATTTTTTCTCCTTCAGCAGCTCTTTGACCGCGTTCATGCTCATGGTTTTGGACGTGACTTTGCCGTCCGGCGTTTCCGTCCACAGGCGGGTGTAAAGCGGCATGCCCAGGATCAGCTTGTCCCTCGGCACCGAGTCTTCTTCCAGCAGCCGCTTCACGGACGCTTCCGTCCAAGGCAGGGAGGAAACCGATCCGGCTGTCGGGCTGGTCGCCCAGTATTCGTCATAGGCCATCAAAATCAAATAATCGGCCGTTTCGGCAAGCCGCTTGCGGTCCAGAAACAAGGACCACATCTCGCTGTTCGACTTAGGGGTGACGTCGATGGAAACGACCAGCCCCTGCTCGTGCATAAGCGGCGTCATCTCGCGCACAAATTGAACGAGATTGTCCTTGTCTTTGGTATATACATTTTCAAAATCGATATTAATGCCCTGCAGCCGGAACGACTTGGCGTATGCCAGCAATTGCCGGATCATGTTGGCCCGGCTCTCGTAGGTCGCCAGCGCTTCCGTCGTCCGGTCCGGTTCGAAGCCGTTGCTGAACAGCCCCCATACCTGAATGCCCTTCGCGCGGGCCCAGGCGGAATAGCCGGCATCCGCCTTGCTCTTGATCGTGCCTTTTCCGTCCTGCAACTCGAACCAGGTCGGGCTGACGACGTTGACGCCGGTGAGCTCGCCGATTTGGGACGTATCCGGATTGGCCGAATAGACCGCCTCCCAGGTCATATTGATTCGTTTTCCGGTCTGCTTCCAGGCCACAAAAGGCTCCTCGGTTTCTTCGGACGGCGAAGGCACCCGCTCGATATCCGCAAGGACGGCATCTTTCTTGGCCACATAGCCGATATGGCCTTCGGCGGATTGGGCCTTGTACCAGCCTTCCTCCTCGCCCCAGAGAATGAGGGAAGCGCCCGCCTGCAAATCCTCCACGATTGGGAATTTGCGGCCCGGACCGCTGCGCAGTTTGACTCCTTTGCCTTCTCCTTCCTTGCCGGGAACTTTGGCTTTTTGAAGCGAAGAATCCGGCAGGGTCAGCGTTATGATTCCGCTCTTGGCTCCGGCTTCCGCCCGGATGCCGAACAGCTGCTCGAGCGGCGCGAACGGCAAATACAGAACTCCGTCCACTTTCTGGGCCGCAAACGTTAAGGCGAACGGCTTCCGGTTCAACGTCGCGTCCAATTCGCCCGTCTTAAAATGCAGCACTTTCGTTGCGGTCGTCAAAATAATCGATTCGCCGGCTTTCTCGTAACGTATTCCGTCGCCCAGCAATTGCTCGGCCGCTTCCAGCGGAATCAGCAAGCCTTCCCCTTCGCCCCGGGCATAGGTTTTCATCCATTGGCCGTTCAGCATAATCGGATGAGGCTTTTCCATATATTCCGGCACGATATGATTCCGGTTCGGCTGATTCATCCCCCACCAGACGACGAACGCGCAGGATGCCGCGACCAGCAGCAAAAACAAAAATACCGGCCCCGATCGCCTGCGCCTCCGGCGGCGGCTGGCCATCAACGTCGTTTCCAATCGCTCACTCTCCCCATATCTTGGCTGTCCATGAGAATGGACGAGCGAAACCGTCGTCCGGTTGCAACGCGGCAGCCCGGCCATCTGATTGAAAGCGTTCTCTTTATCCGTTCGAATGGAAATAGCCCAATGAAAAACGCGCGCAGGATGTCCTTCGCGCGTCTATATCGTTCGAAAAAAGTCAAGGTCAAGCTCGGAGCGCCGCACACGTCGGGCAAAGGCCGTAAACTTCCATGCGATGGCCTTGAACGAGAAATCCCGTCCGGGTGGCCGCCGCCTTCTCCACATCCCGAACCGGAGGATGGTCGAAATCGACGATCACTCCGCAATTGGTGCAGATGGCATGATAATGGTCGGACAAATCCGCATCGAAGCGGCTGGAATCGTCCCCATACGTCAGTTCTTTCACGAGCCCGGCATCCACGAACAATTTCAAGTTGTTGTAGACCGTCGCCACGCTCAAGCTCGGGTATTGGGGCGATAACGCCTGAAAAATGTCATCCGCAGTCGGATGATCCCGCGACTCTATCAGAAACTGAAGAATGGCGTAACGCTGCGGCGTCATCCGGACCCCTCCGGATTTGAGCTGGTCCACGGCCTGATGAACCCTGGAGTCCATGCTCCTCACAGCCTTTCAGTATGTTAACCCCATTGTACGTGTAAATTTTCCGGATTGTCAATGGAAGAAGCATTCATCACTCGTGGCCGTCCGGGTGCATGCGCCGTTCCTTCATCCACATGAAAACGCCTGCGGCGATGAGAACGATCCCGCCTGCGACCGATCCGGTTTCGTGCAGCAGCCGCTGCGGCCACTCAAAGCCGATGACCGTAAGCAGCACAAGTCCCCCGGCCGCAAGCAGCACAAGTCCGGTCCCCCCGCCGTTAACGGACGGATGCTGGTACGCCTGGTAAGGCTGGGGCTGCTGGAGCGGCGCGCCTTCGGGAGACGGAGGCGTATCGTTCCCGTTCCATCCGTTCTGGCCGGGCCAGCCGTATCCCCATTCCACCGCGCGGGAGCGGTCATTGACCAGATCGGCGCTCTGCAGCGCATCGAAAAGGTTGTAAAAATACAGGATGGGAATCAGCAGGCTGAGCAATACGATCGAGAGCACGTTTCCGTTCAGTTCGACCGCCGTGAATACGATGCCGCAAATATTCAGCCCAAGAAGCATCATGATCGCGACGCCTTTGAACATCAGCCCCAGGTACATGTGACCGGTTCCCGGCACGAACATGGCCAGGAGGCCGGCAATCCATTTACTTTTCCTCCGTATGCGCATAGTGTCGTTCATGGTTCAACCCTCCAGCAAAAATGGCTTCTTGTGCCTCCGCCCCTGCGTTTTTCGGTTCATTCCACCGCGACGGAACGAACCCCTTCGAGCTTCCGGATTTGCTCCGTGACGGACAGCAGCTGTTCCTCCCTTGAAAGCCGGACGTTCATCAGCAGACGAATGCGTGCGGCATCGTCGCCATCCCGCTCCAGTTCGTCCAGGCGGATTTTGAGCAGCTTCGCTTCCTTCTGCCGCAGCAGCTCCTCGATCCGTTCCGTCACCGGCATGTTCCCGTCCAGCGTTACGGTAAACAAATGCTCCTTCAAATTGTTCACGTAACGCTTTTCCAGGATATTCAAGCCCCATAACACGAACAAAGTCAGTAAGGAGGTCGCCGCCGCAGGCACGTAAAAGCCGGCTCCCACCGCCAGTCCGATCGCCATCACGACCCAGAGCGACGCGGCCGTCGTGAGCCCGGTAATCGCTTTGCCCGTAAACAGGATCGTTCCCGCTCCGAGGAACCCGATGCCGGTAATCGCTTGCGCGGCAAGCCGCGCCGGATCGCGCTGGACGCCCGGCTGGCCGACGAATTCCGAGAATCCGTATATCGATAAAATCATAATAAGGCACGAACCCAGACTGACCAGCGTATGCGTGCGCAGACCCGCGGCATGATTTTTCCGTTCCCGTTCAAAACCGATTACGCCCCCGAGAAGGACGGACAGCAGCAGTCTCATCATCAGATGCCAGTTGTCCAGCACCCATGGATTGTTCATTCCCTCTCGCCTTCCTAGCGTTTTCCATATTGTAGCACCCCGATCCAAGCCCGGCAATGGCTTGGCGGCGGGGACAAAACCCGACTAAAGTCTAAGGTTGCGTCCGGACGTCCTTTGCCATTCGAACGAGCGTAATGCCGGGCAGGGGCTCGACGGTGCCGACCGGCGAAAAGCCAAGCTTCCCGTAAAGCGCGATCGCCGGCGCATTTCGTTTTTCCGCCGTAACTTCAAACCTTCTCGCCTCAGGATATGCGTTCAAGACGCAGTCCAGAAGCCGGCTTCCAATGCCTTGGCGGAAGAATTCGGGATGAACCATCATGCGGCAAACCGTGACGACGCCGCCTTCTTCTTCCGCGGCAACCGCCCCAATCAGCTCTCCGTCTTCGCTGCGGCAGCCCCAGAAAGTTTCGGCGCTCCGCTGCAGGGAGGCGACCGTATCCTTCAAAGGCGGAAGCTCCACCGCCTCCCCGATCGCCGCCAGTTCCATGCGGTACGCAGCCTGCTGCAGACTCCACAGCTCCTCCGCGGTATCGTAGTCCTGCAAATGCAATCGCTCGATCACCACGACGATATCCCTCCTTATTTGCAAAAAAACGGCAACCTCGGACCGAAATCCGGGTTTGCCGTTTTTTATGCCGCCGTTTAGGCTTTAAGACGTTTCAAAAGAAGCTTGTTCACAAGCCCCGGGTTCGCCTTGCCTTTCGTTTCCTTCATGATCTGTCCGACGAGGAAGCCGAGCGCCTTCTCCTTGCCGCCGCGGTAATCCTCGACGGATTGGGGATTCCGGGCGATGACCTCGTCGACGATCGCAATGATTGCGCCTTCGTCGCTGATTTGCACAAGCCCTTGCTCTTCGACGATCTGCTGCGGCGAGCCGCCCTTTTCAAGCATCGTTTTGAACACCGTTTTGGCGATTTTGTTGCTGATCGTGCCTTTTTCGATCAGGCCGATCATCTCGCCAAGCCCTTGGCCAGTGATTTTGACGTCGTCCAGCTCCAGGTTGTTCGCGTTCAAATAGCCGAGCAGATCGCCCATAATCCAGTTGGCGGAAGCCTTCGCATCGCTCGTATACTTCAAGCTTTCCTCGAACAAATCGGCGAGCTTCTTCGAGGACGTCAGCACGCCCGCATCGTAGGAAGACAGGCCGTATTCCTGCGTGTAGCGGGCTTTGCGCGCATCGGGAAGCTCCGGAATGGACGCCCGCACGCGAGCCTTCCACTCCTCGTCGATATGCAGCCGGACGAGGTCCGGGTCGGGGAAATAACGGTAGTCGTGCGCGTCTTCCTTGCCTCGCATGCTGAACGTTTTGCCTTGGGCTTCGTCCCAACGGCGCGTCTCCTGCACGATGACGCCGCCGCTTTCGAGCACTTCGGCCTGCCGCATTTGCTCATACTCCAGCCCGCGCTGAACGCCGCGGAAGGAGTTCATGTTTTTGAGTTCGGTTTTCACGCCGAATTCCTTCTGGCCGCGCGGACGAAGGCTGATATTGGCGTCGCAGCGAAGCGAGCCCTCTTCCATCTTGACGTCGGAAACTTCGCAATACTGCATGATGGCCTTGAGCTTTTCCAAATAAGCTCTCGCTTCCTCCGGAGACCGGATATCCGGCTCGGAGACGATCTCGACAAGCGGCGTGCCGACGCGGTTGAAATCGGCGAGCGAGCCGTAGCCGCCCTCGATGTGCGTCAGCTTGCCCGCATCCTCTTCAAGGTGCAGACGGGTAATGCCGATCCGCTTCGTCTTGCCGTCGACTTCGATGTCGATCCAGCCGTTTCGGCCGATCGGCTGGTCGTACTGCGAAATCTGGTACGCTTTCGGCGAATCCGGGTAAAAATAATTTTTGCGGTCGAATTTGCACCATTCGGCAATTTCGCAGTTGATCGCCATCGCCGCCTTCATGGCGAATTCCACCGCCTGGCGGTTCAGCACCGGAAGCACGCCGGGATGGCCGAGGCAGATGGGGCATGTATGCGTGTTCGGCGGGGCGCCGAAGGACGTCGAGCAGCCGCAAAAAATTTTCGACTTCGTATGCAGCTCGACGTGGACCTCCAGCCCGATAACCGTTTCGTATGGGGAAAGGATGGACATTCGTTGCTCCTCCTTGGGTTCGATTACAGCGCAGGGCGCAGCTTGTGATGGTCCGTATGGCTTTCGAACGCGTGCGCTGCGCGCAGCACGGAAGCCTCGTCGAACGGCTTGCCGATAATTTGCAGACCGACGGGCAAACCATCCGCCAGGCCGCACGGAATGCTGATTGCCGGCACGCCGGCCAGGCTGACCGGGATCGTGCAAATATCGTTCAAATACATCGTGAGCGGATCGTTCACTTGCTCGCCGATGCGGAACGCGGTCGTCGGCGCCGTGGGACCGATGATCAAATCGTATTTTTCGAAGGCCTGGTCGAAATCGCGCTTGATCAGCGTCCGTACCTGCTGGGCTTTTTTGTAATAAGCGTCATAGTAGCCGGAGCTGAGCGCATACGTGCCGAGCATGATGCGGCGTTTCACTTCGTTTCCGAAGCCCTCGCTGCGGGACCGCCGGTACAAATCGAGCAAATTCTCCGGGTTGTCGGCCCTTACGCCGTAGCGGACGCCGTCGAACCGGGCCAGGTTGGAGGATGCTTCCGAGGAAGCGAGCAAATAATAAGTGGCAACGGCATATTCCGTATGAGGGAGCGATATTTCTTCCCAGACGGCGCCAAGCGATTCGAAAGTCTTGAGCGCTTCCAGAACCCGCTCCTTAACCTTGGGATCGATGCCTTTGCCGAGATATTCCTTCGGCACGCCGATGCGCATACCCTTTACTTCGCCCGTCAGCGCGGCCGCGTAATCCGGAATTTCCACGTTGGCGGAAGTGGAGTCGCGCTCGTCGTGACCGGCGATCGCCTGCAACGCGAAGGCGGCGTCCTCGACGTTTTTCGTAATCGGGCCGATCTGGTCGAGCGAGGATGCAAACGCCACCAAGCCAAAACGGGAAACAAGCCCGTACGTCGGCTTCAGGCCGACGACGCCGCAGTAAGCGGCCGGCTGGCGGATCGAGCCTCCGGTGTCGGAACCGAGCGCGAAATAAACTTGTCCGGCCGCGACCGCTGCGGCGGAACCGCCGCTGGAGCCGCCGGGCACGCGGTCCGTGTCCCACGGATTGCGGGTCGTATGAAAGGCGGAATTTTCATTGGAGCCGCCCATGGCGAACTCGTCCATGTTCAGCTTGCCGACGGTGACCGTCCGGGCTTCTTTCAGCTTGGTCACGACGGTCGCATCGTAAATCGGGTTGTAATTGGCCAGAAACTTGCTCGCGCAAGTCGTTCTCAGCCCTTCGGTGACGATGTTGTCCTTGATGCCGACCGGCAAGCCGTAAAGCAGACCGGCGCCTTCGGCGGAGCCTTCGTCCAGCTGCCGGGCCGTATTCCGCGCGCCTTCCTCGTCGAGCGTCAAGAAAGCGCCGATCCGCTCCTCGGTTTCGGCAATGCGTTTGAACGAAGCGTCGACAAGCTCCGTTACCGACAGCTCCTTGCGGCTGAGCAGATGATGAACTTCGCGCAATCGCTGATTCAACAACGACAAGATAAGTTCCTCCTTATGTTTTTGCGAGGCAAAAACGAATCGTAAGCTGGCTTTACCCTATTCCAACACGGACGGCACCTTGAACTGTCCGTCCTCTTCTTCCGGCGCGTTGGCCATTACCTTCGCATGCGGGAGCGAAGGCTTTACCTCGTCTTCGCGCATCACGTTGTACAGCGGGAGCACGTGGCTGGTCGGTTCGATTCCGTCCGTGTTCAATTCGTTCAGCTTCTCCGCGTATTTCAAAATCGCGCTGAGCTGGCCGGCGAACTGCTCCTTTTCGGCCTCGGTCAGCGCCAGCCGGGCCAAATTGGCGACATGTTCGACGTCCTTGACGCTAATGCTCATCTTCGGTATTCCTCCTCACGTTCGGCTGTCCGATCATTTTCATTATTATATCGGACAACGGTTTTGAACTCAATGAATCGTTCTTCGGCCGCCCGCGTTTCCTTCTCCGGATTTGCGATTCGCAAACGCGGAATTTGGGCAATAATAGAATGACAATGCCGTACGGAGGTGGAAATATGCGCCAGCATCACATCTGCAACCGCCGGCTTCCGCTCAGGGATGCCGGATTGCTCGAATTCGCTTCGGACGATCCCAAGGTGTGCGACATCCTGGACGAGTTGGCCCTGCAAAGAGACCGCGAAAAAGGCGGCAGGGTATGGTCCGCAACCTACGAGGAGCCCGCTCCGCTGCTCCAGCTTGTCACCGCGCTGCAGCGCCGGCTCGCGCCCGAGCAATATCGCAGCTTGCGCTGCCGAATAACGTATGACGACGCAAATGATTCCGGATCGGACAACGGCCCGGCGGCCTGTCCCGAAACCGATTCATCCGCCTACGGGAAGGAGGACGGATGGGAGTCGGTCGAATTCCTCTTTTCCCGCGTCGGAAACGACCGGATCTCCGATTTGATTTTGCACCGCCGGTTTACCAGTTACCTGCAGCCGATCGTCCGCGCGGACGGCGCCCTTTTCGGCTACGAGTTTCTGCTCAGACCGCTGCCGGAGCACCCTCCGTTTCGGCCTGCGGAGCTGTTTTCGATCGCGCGGGAATCGGGTCTTCATTCCTTCCTCGACCGGGAAGCGCGCAATTCCGCCATCCGGGTCGCCGCCCGCCACGTGCCCAACGGAATCAAAAAATTCGTCAATTTTCTCCCGTCATCCCTGTACCGTCCGACCTCTTTCCTGCAGGAAACGGTCAGCGCCATCCGCTCGAGCGGCATGGATCCGGCCGACTTCGTCTTCGAGGTTGTGGAAACGGAAGAACTTCACGACATCCGCCATCTCTCCGATATTTTCAAGGCGTACAGAGGACAGGGCATTCGCCTGGCGATGGACGACCTGGGCGAAGGACATGCCACGCTGGAAACGATGGAACGGCTTCAGCCGGATTACATCAAGCTCGAACGCGACATGGTCCAGGGGTGCCACGCGAGCCTGCTGAAACAAAGCCTTATCGAAAAAGCGCTGGAACGCGCTTCCCGCTTTGGCGGAACCGTGCTTGCCGAGGGCGTGGACGACGAGAAGGATTGGCGCTATTTGCGCAAGGCGGGCGTCCCGCTGCTGCAAGGCTATCTGTTCGGGCGGCCGTCTCCCGTGCCGGTTCCCGCGTTTGTCGGCGCCTAAGAGCCAAGCCGGCCGGCCTCGCCGTCCTAGCGGATGGCACGCCCGATTACCGGAGAACGAAAAAAAAGCAAGCCGGCCGATATGGTATCGGTCAGCTTGCCCCTGTTCCGGATTTCGTTCAAATCCACGCTTTCAGGTTCACTTGGCGGATGAATTCGTCGCGGCTCATCACTTCTTTATCTTCCCCGCCGTCTTTGAACGCCGTCGATTCGCCGTTCATGATGCGCTTGAACAGCTCCTCGTTGCGGGTCGCAAGCGCAAAGTCGATCAGCGCTTCCCGTTCGATCCGTTCGGCCTCAAGCGCCAGCAGCTTTTCTTCGCGTTCGATGTCGCGGGCCGACACATAGAATTGGCGGTTCGCCTTCGGCACCCGGATAATATAATCAAAGACGCTGTCGTTGTTGCGGTCGTATGCAATGATGTATCCGTAATCTCCCACCGGAAGATTCTGTTCGAAGCTGTCGCCGACGATGATGATTTTCTCCCCCAGTTTCAACATACCGTTCCCCTCCCCCTGATGAAAACGATGTTATCTATAGCCTACTAAATTTCGACGTCCTTTTGCAAATATCGTATCGGGACGCATGAACGGTTCATTGACGGCTTTTCGACTATTATATTCGTTTCCCTTGCCCGGAGTACCGTTGAATTCCCTGAGCTTCCCTAGCCAAACTTCCCAAAGGAACGCATACTTCTCACTACCTTCAACGGCCGGCCTGAGTTCAACGGATCACTAACTTTTAGTAAGCAAAATATATACTTAAAGGCTGCGAATGTCAAGTGCGCCTCCCCGCTTTGGGTGCCGTTCCCGTATGCGGATGGCGATATCCCCCATAGGCAATACGCAGCCGTTTTTACGTCAATCATGTCGCGCGCAGCCCGGCGGACAACAAAAAATCCGGCCGATTTCGGCCGGACCGAAAATTTCGTGACGCACGGCAACGCCCCCGTTCGGATGCTAGAAAACGAGCTCGGCCGCCCCTTTCAATTCCCATTCGATCGGAGGCAGCGCGCGGAACAGCCTGGGATACGCCATGTGCGCGATCAGCACGACGCCGGGGCGGTCCAACGTCACTTGAAAATCGTACTCCGTGTTGATATAGGTGTACGGAAATTGAACATCTTCATTAATGATCCGGAATACCCGAATTTCGACCGGATCGCGGAGCAGGCTGCCCGGCTGCGGCGCAAGATCTTCTTGCAGCCGCAGGTTGGCCTGCAAATACGAAAGGGCGGCTGCCGAAGCCTTCGCCTCGTCGATCGAGACGATCCCCTGTTCCAGCTTATTCCGGTCCAATTGCTGGGCTGCCGCGTGGGCGGCCCGGTTAATCGCGCGTTTTCCTTCGTACAGCGTGCCGATGGCGATTTCTTCGTCGATCTGCATCGCATGCAGCATCCACCAGATCACGATCATCAGCACGCCGAAGACCAGCTTGTGCATACGGCTCCTCCGCAACCGGCTTGCGCAAAGCGATCCGCCGCGGCGAGGCGGCTGCCGCGCAGCCCATGTCTACGGCACGTACTCGCTCATTTTCATTCCCGATGCCGCCATCCGGGAATGGGCATCCGGGGGCTCGACGCCGATCAGCCGGTCGATGTTCAGCAGCTGCTCGTACGGATACCGGATCGTAAGCTTCAGCCCGACGCCCCTGGGCAACGGCATGGAAGCGTCGGTTCCCCCCGTTCCCTCGGTGGAAGAAATGTCGTATTCCAGCTTTCCCGGCTGAAAGCCGTAACCGGACAGACGCTCCCGGGATTCGGCCACCATCGCCTCGCCGATATAGCCGTAACGGCCGCTTGCGCCCACTTCCAGCAAATAGTCGACCTCCTGCTGCAGCAGCGCCTGGCGAATGACCAGCACGTGCTTGTATACGGGAGAAAACATGAGCCAGCAGAACATGGCCGCAAACAATATGAATACGAGCAGCTGCTTCACGGGCTGATCCGGGAGATTCCATCGGCCATCGTATCCCCGGAAGATCGGATCCGTTCTCCCGTTCCTTCGCTACCGTCAACGACCCCCATGTAGATGGCAACCACGGTCAAAATCAGCAGCGTCGTCATCAAGATTTGCCTCAACGTCCGACTCTCCTTTCCCAAATAGCCGTTACGGGACGCGCCTTAAGGCGCCAACGAACCGATCGCCGTATTGGTCGTATTGCCTTGCGTTTCAATCCGGTCTCTCGTTCCCGTCCCGTCCTTCGCGATGATTTCCGTAAACATCAAAGCGACCACAATTAACATCATCACCGTAATCAGGATGTTCCTCACGCGCCCACCCCCTTTCCGTGAACTGCAGGCCGGATGCCGGCCATTGCGCTACGAACTGAGCGCGTCGAACAGCTTCTGGGCTTCCTGCACCCACGGGTACAAAAAAATCTGAAACGTGTACAGGATCGGGATGCCGGCCAGCACAAACAAGCCGTAGGAGGCGGTCTCCTTGCGCCCCGCCCTGGCCATCTCGATTTTCGCCTTGTACTCCCTTACCATCTCCCGGAGTAAATGATAGATTTCCTCGCTTTCCCCGAGCCGCAGCGACCGGATCGTCTCCGCAAACCCGTAGGCTTCGCTCGTGCCGAGGCGGTCCTTGAAGCGGACCAGCGCGGCGTCGGCATCGTGGTACCATTCGTTGAGCAGCATATGCAGTTCGCCGCGGATGAGACGGGCGTAGGGCATGCACCGCATCAGCTTCCCGTGAAGATGAAGCCGGGAGCCCGCATAATAGAGCAACTGGCTGCTAATGGCAACAAGCTCGCTCCGGATGCGGTCGGTGCGGTAACGCTTCGCGGCGGCCAGCAACGGACGGTCGTATGCCGCAAGCAGAAACAGCAGGCCGACCGCGACGAGCGCGTTCCACCCGATCCGCCCGGGAATCGGCGCCAGGTCCCCCAGCATCCGGATGCCGGCGCCCGCGGCCGGCAAAACCGTCAGCAGGCTTCGTCTAGCCGCCAAATAAACGGCCGGATCGAAGCGGATGCCGCACCCCGCCAGCAGCACCCTTCTCTCCTGAAGCGCCGGGCTTTCCCTGTCGCATCCCGTCAGCTTGAGCCACCAGAGCGGCGGGCTCCAGCGCTTCCACGTCCGCCACGATACGCGCCACCGCGGCCGCCGCCAAAACAAAACCCGGAGCAAAGCCGAAAAGCCGATCGCGGCAAGCGCAAATTGGACCACCCATACGACAACGCCGAACAACCCCGTTCCGAAATCCAGTCGGCCTCTCCCCTTTCGTTCGATGGATTCTCCAGGGATTCCGAACGCGGCCTTCCGTCCGGACCCCGCTACAGCCGGCGGCGCGACAGATACAAGCCCATCAGAAACGAGCCGAACATCATCGCGACCGCCTGCAGCAGCATGCTTCTGCCGGCGGGATCCGCCACATAATACAAATAGCTGCTCTCCGGATTCATGCGGAAATTGATGCCGAGAAACAGCAGGAGAAACAGCGCCGGCGTAAAATTCGCGATCCGGATTTCCAGCAGCTTGTTTCGCTCCGCCTGGTCTTCGAGACGCGTCTTGCGCATGTCGTCGACCAGTTCCCGCAAGTTGTCCGACACGTCGTTCCCCTCGGTCAGCGCCACCTTGACGATGCTGCAAAAATAATCCGCCCAAACATTGCCGACCGACAGCGCGAACCGCCGCAGGCTTTCTTCGTCGTCGCCGCCCACGCACAAATGCCGGTACAACTGCTCGAACACCGCCTGCACTTCGCCCGGGAGCCTCCGCTCTTCCACCGTCTTTTGCAGGGCGGTCCGGATATGGCGCCTTCCCGTGACGAGATAGCATTGGTAAAACAGTTCCATCGCAGGCAAAAATTCAAGCCGCGTCGCCATCTGCCGGTTCACCAGGCGAATCCGGAGCCAGCAGTAAGGGATAAGCCCGAGCATGAGGGCGAGCAATAAAACGGAACGGAACGACGGAAAAAGCAGCGCCCCGAGCGCCGCGCCGGCCGCTCCCAGGAGCAGCGAAACGACGGCGAACGCCTCCGGCGTCATCCGCACACCGACCGCGGCGATCACGTCCGCTATATGCCCGTATGGCTTCCAGTCGCGGAGCTTCCGCAACGCCTCAACCCGAATGAAAGCCGGCTCCCGCCGTTCCCGCCCGATACGCAGCCTGCGCCTGCGCGCGCTCCGGTCGATTCCCCATTCCAGCCCCGTGCGAATGGCCACGAAGAAAAGCGCGAACAAAACGGCTACCAGAATCGCGAGAATCGCCTTCATCCTCCGCTCCCCCCTTGCACCTCGCGCAGCCAGGCGCAGCCGGACGCATCCGCCCGGCGAATCCGCTCCCACGCCTTCGGGGAGAAATTCAGCGGGTACCGCCAGCGGCGGGCGTCCTCGTCGTAGACGACCAAATCCCGCACCACGACTTCCCCGGCTTCGGTGCCGAACTCCCCGATCCGGACGAGTTTGCGCTTGCCGTGAACCATGCGCATCTCGAATCCGATCTGCGTCACGTATTCGGCGATCCGCTTCGTCAGCCGAACCGGATTCATCCCTCTCCCGTCCAGCATGCACATGTCGGTAATCGCCTCCGGCACATCCTCCAGGCTGTTCGCGTGGACGGAGGTAATGCTGCCTTCGTGTCCCCGGGTGCAGGCGCGAACGTAGATGTTGGCATCCTCGTCGCGAATCTCGGCATGGCATATCCGCTGCGGCGACTGCCTCAGCGCCAGCTTGAACGCTTGGCGCGGGCCGTGCGCGGGATCATCCTCCTCCGCCTCGTACTCGATGACGTTCTTGTCGGGAAAATCCCGCTGCAGTCTCAGCTCGAAGCGCCCCTCGATCGTCACGATCCGCTCCTCGTCCGGCATGGCCGCGATGAGCGCCTTGATGAAATGCGTTTTGCCGGTATTGGTCGCGCCGATGACGACCATGTTGAAGCGCGCAGCGATCAACACGCGCAGCAATCTGCAAATGGTGTCGTCGATGGTGCCGTACTCGGGCCGGCTCAGCGTCTCCAGGTCGAACCTCCGCACGTTGTAGAAGCGGATGGTCAGCGTCGGCTGCGCCGTAAAGCCGAACCCGGTCATCGTCACGCGCGAACCGTCGAGCAGCAGCACTTCGGCCCATCGTTTGCGCGGGCTGATGCGGTCGTTGTTGAACAGCACGAGGTTTTGCTGGATGCGCTCCACCTGGCTTACGTGATCGAACCGGTAAGGCGAAGCGACCGCCTTGCCGTCGCGCACCTCGAAAATGCGGGTGCCGACCACCTGCACCTCCTCCAGCCCCTCGCGATTGCGAAGCACAAGCTCCAGCACATTGAGCCCGATGACCTCCGCGAACAGCGCTTCCGCAAGCGTCCCGTAGGGCCGCTTGGCTACCGGCGCATGCTGCAGCCGCTTCTTGATGATCCAGTCGGATATGATCGCCAGCAGCTCCGACCGCTCCTGGGGAAAACCGATGACGGCGCGGTTGAGCTTCTCCGCATACTGCTTGCGCTCCTCCTCGCTCCAGCCTCTCGGCAGCGCCAGCATATGGCGCACCTCCTCCGTCAGCGCGAGAAGATCGTTCGGACCGCCGGCGGCCGGCGCCGCGGCAAGTCCCCGGCCTTCGTCCGTCCCCGCCTTCAGCTCCGCTGCGTACGCCGAAGCGGAGAACCGCGTCTCCCCTTGAACCGCCTGACTCATCGGCTTTTGCTCCTGTGCATGAGCAGCCGGCGCACCCAGGGGCGCTCCGTCCGCTTCAGCCGCTCCGCCCAATTGAGCTGCTTCAGCAGCGGCTCCGCCACGGCGTCAAAAGCGGCCGCGTTCCTCTCTTCCGCCGCCAGCCATTCGTCCAGCCGTCCGCTGTCCAACTGCAAATGGACGCTCTCCTTCAAACGAAGCTCCGAAAACTCGACAGCTCCCGTTTCTTTGCGGATTTCTTTCATCCCGTAACCTCCCGAATTCGGTTGTCCTCCCAATACAACCAATCTGTACCCCTCCTTCGAAATGCCGAATTGAGTGCCCACCTGGCCGGCCCACCGCCGCACATCCTCCTGAAAATGCGTCAGATTCGGCGTCGTCACCAGCATGCGCAAATCCGCTTCCCGCATCGCGCAGACGGTGGCGGCGTTGTCCCAATAGGCGCTCACGTCCGCGACCGTCAAGTCGAACGCCTCCCTGGCCGCCGCGAGAAGCCGGCCGATCTGCTGCGGATCGTAATACTCCGCCTGATCCCTGGCCATATTGCCGAACAGCACGTGCAGGCCGTTCAGCCGCGAGGGGGAAAACGCGTACTGGCGCAGCTTCGTCCCGGTCAAGGTGCCGGCGCGAAGCTCCGGCCGGAGTCCGTCCAGCGTCATTTCGGGCCGGTCTATGCCCAAGTACAGGTGCGTCTTGGCGCTCTTCAAATTCAGGCACAGAAATCCGACGCGCTTGCCGGTTACCGTCGCGATGCGGTAAGCCGTGCCAAAGGCGGTGAGCGTCGTCCCGATGTTGGGCGTCGAGCCCGCGAACGCCACGAGCCGCCCCGGTTTCTCCGTCATGGCCGATCCTCCTTCCCGAGTTCTCCGAACGTCGAAGCGTCAAACGCGATGATCAGCTTGGCGCTTCCGTCCTTGCACGACTCGTCCAACGCGAGCCATTGCGCTTCGGTCAGATTCAAGTTCACCGAATCGATGCTGCCGTTTGCATCCCGTCTCGACGCGTACATCCGCTCCTTGTCGCCTTCCGCGAGCGACATCAGGTTCGAATTTTTCGGGTCGTCGATTTCCGCGTTGCTCGACGTCTTGACCGACGCGACGACGACGGGCGAGCCGAACAATTTCCGGGAGGTCCCCTCCGAAGACGAAACGTAGACGAGAACCCGGTCTCCCGCCCGGATGCCGTTCGAGACCGACTTGACGTATTCGCGCGGAATCTGAAACGTCGCCTCTCCCGGACGCGGCAGCAGCGGGTAGCGGTCGACCTTCCAATCCAGAATCGGCTCCAGCGTGC
The DNA here is from genome assembly GCF_000378425.1 of Cohnella laeviribosi DSM 21336. Classification (GTDB taxonomy): domain Bacteria; phylum Bacillota; class Bacilli; order Paenibacillales; family Paenibacillaceae; genus Cohnella; species Cohnella laeviribosi. The sequence goes on from NZ_KB899826.1 coordinate 18,913, forward strand.
CGAGCGGCGCATGCGTCTGCATGCCGACGACGTCCGCCGCCCGCGTAACCATGTTTTTCGTTACGGCGCTTCTGGGCAAGGAAACTTCGGTCAGCATGCCTCTCTCGAGCGTCGATCCGGCCGGAACGAACTGCTTCGGAGCGACCACCTGCACCGTCTCCTCCAGCCGGATCTGCCTCAATTGAAGCAGATAAACGCCGTACACAACGACTCCCGACAACAACGCGGCTGACAAACTGATGGCGATTTGCCGTTTGCGGTTCACGCGAGACCTCCTTATTCAACGAATTCAGCGAAACCTGCGAAAACGAAAAAAGAACGCGGACGAAGAGAGCCTTAAGCTCTCGTACGTCTGCGTTCTTCGCAGGCCATCGCTTATGAGATTGCTTGTTAAGGTCAATATAACAGATGAATGATTGTAAGTAAAGGATTATTTTTCTAGCCGGACATATGGATTGCCGGTCCGCTCTTCCCCGATCGTCGTCTCCGGGCCGTGCCCCGGGAGGACGATCAGCGAATCCGGCAAGGCGTACAGCTTGTCGCGTATCGAGCGCACGAGCGTCTCGGAATCGCCGAAAGGCAAGTCCGTGCGGCCGACAGAGCGGCGGAACAGCGCGTCCCCCGCGAACAGGAACTCCCCGCAGCGCAGGCTGACGCTTCCGGGGGAATGGCCCGGCGTATGATAGACCTCGAACGTCTCGCCGAGCAGCTCCAGCTTGTCGCCGTCCTTTAAGAAGCGGTCGGGCGGGTCCGTTCGCACCGGAGCGGTAACTTCGCTCCAGCGGAGGGAGCCGTTAAGCGCGGGGTCCGTCAGCCAGTCCCGCTCGGCTTCGTGCAGGTAAACCGGACAGCCGAAGCGTTTGCGCACCTCGTCCACGCCGCCGATATGATCGAAATGGGCGTGCGTCAGCAGGACGGCTTCCACCGTCAGCCCTTCCAGACGGCGAAGCAGAGCGGGGTCCGGCATGCCCGGGTCGATGACGGCGGCTCTTGTGCGGCCTGCGTCGATGAGAACGTAAGCGTTCGTCTGCAGCGGACCGAGCGTAAATCGTTGAAACGTAAGCATATGCGCTCCTTATACCCGGGAAAGAATGTCTTGCAGTTCCCGCAAGATGACCGGGGTGTATTCGGTTCTTTCGCCGTAGCGCTTGACCATTTCTTGGCGGACGGCGGCAAGCTTCTCCTGGTAATCCGGCGCTTCCCGGTCCGGGTTCTCCTGCTTGAACGCGATCATCGCTTCCTGCACGTGCTTCGGACGCGGTCCCCATTTGCCGAGAAGGTGGCCGCCGGTGTCCGTGAACAGCACGATCGGAATGGAACGGCCGCCAAGCGTCAAATGCTGGTCGATCAAGTCAAGGTGCTGCTCGATGATAAACACTTCGGTCGGAATGCCGCCCGCTTCCGTCGCCCTGAATACGACGGGAACGCTGCGCAGCGCGTCTCCGCACCAATCGGCGGAAATGATCAGGCAGCGCAAATCGTCCCGGTGGTTCAGCGATTCGAAAAACTCGCGCAGCTCCGCGTCCGGCCATTCGAATTTCTCGTAGTTTTCGAGGAAGGCTTCCTTGTTCTTCGTCATGCCGTCCATGAACTGGCGCGGCGAAATGCCTTTGTTCAGCTTTTCAGCCAGCAAAGCGCTCATCCACAATCCCCCGTTTCCAGCCGTAATCGAATACGACTTCATTGTAGCAAAAGCCCGGGGAGCCCCACAACCGCGGAACGCCCCGGGCTTCCGTCAGACGGATTTGCCCTTTTTGCGCAAATAATGATAGAGAAAATAGACGATCAGCAGCGCGATCGCGATCAGAATCGCCGGTTGAACGTAAGGAGCCGCCTTCTCGTCGATGTTCTCCCATTGGTCGCCCAGCTTCCAGCCGAGCCAGACGAACAGCAGCGACCACGGGATCGAGGCGAGAAGCGTCAAAAACGTAAACGTACCCAGCTTCATCCGCGCCATTCCCGCCGGAATCGAAACGACCTGCCGCATCACCGGCACGAACCGGCCCGTGAACACGATCATCGGCCCGTATTTCTCGAACCATTTTTCGGCCAGATCGATATGTTTGGATTTCAAGTGCAAATACTTCCCGAACTTTTCCAGAAAAGGCCGGCCGCCGTACCTGCCGATGGCATACAGCAGCCATTGCTGCAAAACCGCGCCGATCGTGCCGCAAATGACCGCAACCGCAAAGCTGATGTCTCCCTTGGACACCAGATAGCCGCCGTAAGCCAGCACGATTTCGCTCGGAATGACTTCGATGGCAAGACCGATGATAATGCCGAAATAACCGAGGCTCTCGATCCACTGAAGCAGTTGGGACAGCCACTGGTGAATCGTATCCATCATGAACAAACAACCTGCTTTCTATTCCAGATTTGCGGCCAGCGTTCAACGGTTCCTATTCTAGCACACGGCCGGTTTTCTTCCAAATCCCGCGAGCCCGGCTGCCCGCCGCGCCCGGCGCGATCGGCTTGTCATGCCCGGACGGGCAGGCGCATAGACTTTCGATAGGACGAGTAGCCCAAGGATCCACATCCGAAGGACCAACATGTAGAGGAGAGAGCGGAAAATGAGCAAAGTCGTATTCATCAGCAAAAAAAGAATTCAGTGGTACATCCTGCTGGCGGCGGCGGTGATTGTGGCGGGCGCTTACGTGGGCTGGCATCAAACGAAAGCCGCATCTGCCCCAGTCTCCCAGGAACCCCAGGTCCGAAATATCGTTACGGGGGAATTCAGATCGACGTCCTCAAGCGGCAAAGAGATCGAATCGTATGTTTTCAGTCCGGGCACCGTCGTCGTCAAGAAAGGCATTCCCGTCGAGCTGCGCATTACCGGCGTAAACGGGCAATCGCATCCCTTCGTCATCGAAGGGCTGAATCTCAGCGGCGAGGTGCAAAAGGGCAAGACGACCGTCATCCGGTTTACGCCGGAAGCGGCCGGCATTTATCCGATCGTTTGCACGACGCACAACGATCCGGCTAACGGCGTGCCGATGGTCGGCTACATCGTCGTGCAGTAACACTCCCGCCTTCTCCCGCATAGCCTGTAGGCAGGAGAGGATGCCGTTTGAAAACCGGTCATGAAAAGCACGCCGCCTCGCTGCCGACCCCGCGCAGCATCCGCCGGGCCTGCTCCAAGGAATTGTATCGCACGGCCAAAAGGCTGAAGCTTTACGTCCCTCCCGAGCTTGTAAAACGGGCCGAAGAGGTGTATTCGCGCCGGGTCATCGAGCATTTGCTATGGGTGCACGAAAACCGCAACGACCGCAAAAAGCTGGCGGATTGGTGGGAAAAGGAACTGAGCGGGGAAATCGCCGCCCTCTGGAACGTCGACCGCGCCAGGCTGGCTGCGGCGTTCCGCGACGCGTTCGGCGGGTAAAATCCGAAGCCGTCGGGCGGGAGAAGACGGGTCCCCCGCCTGACGGTGCGTTTTTTCGTGCAAGCCGGTTACATGCCGGTCAGAGGATGCCTTTATAAATGCCCGGAGTGGAGTCCGGAATTTCGATCGCGCCGGCCGCGTTCGCGTAAAATTCCTTCGGCCCTACGCCCCCGATGACCGCGTAACCGTAACCTTCCGCATGCATCGCGTGCAGACAGGCAAGCAGCAGCCCTTTGCCGACCCCTTTGCCTCTGGCCGCCTCCGATACGCCGGTCGGTCCGAAAAATCCCCGGCAAGTGGAGTCGTAGCAGGCGAAGCCGATCAACTCGCCCTTCTCCACGGCGATCCAGCAGCCAACGGGGATGTGGGCGAATGCGACCTCGCATTCGTCGGCCCACCGTTCGTTAAAATGTTCGCGAACCCAACCGGCCACTTTGTGTTTTTCGGGCGCGATCGCCCGTCGAACGTCGATGCCTCCTTCGGACAGCTTTTGCAATAAAGACCGATGTTCGGGCAATTTGTACAGCGGCACCAGCATATCGCTCATTCTGATCTCTCCCATCTCGGCTTATGTACACGACCTACGCCCTAAGTATACGCGAACGGACACGCGTTGAAAAAGGCCTTTCCGCTTTTGTTTACGGGAAAGGCCTTTAAGCGTTCCATAAAACGGTCCGGTCGGCGAAAAGACCGGCAAAATGACCGGAGGAAAGATCAATCAGCCGATAATGGTGTACGTCTCGACGCCGGCCGGAATCGTGCGGGTCCGGAACAGGACGCCGTTGCTGTCAAATACGCGCAGCGTATAGCTTACGTTCGTAAGCGTTCTGATCTTGCTGAAGCGGGCTACCCCGAAGCTGTCGAAGGAGGCGGTGCTGACGGATGCGTCGTTGCGGAAAAGGCGGGCCCTAAAACCGGTCGTATTGAGCGGAAGCCCGCTCGGCTGAACCCATACGACGGTTAAACGGCCGAGTATCGGATCGTTCGTCTGCCGCTTGGGGCTTTGCGCGCCGCGTTTCGACACTTTCGAACGCTTGGGATCGGCTTTTGGGGGAGAGGGTTGCTTGGCGGCCATTGGATCTCACTCCTTTCGGGTTTTCTGATCCAATGTATGCCAAAACCGGCGGACATGCTCCCGTCAAAGACCAGCCCCCTTGGCCTTTTAACGCTTATTGCCGCTTAGCCGCCCGGGCGGTTCGCTTCGTCCAGCCGGCGGAGCAGCTCCCTCGCTTCTTCCCTCCAGTCCCCGTTTTCCTCCTCCGCGACTTCGCGCAGCACGTCCTGCGCCTCTTGGGTCCGGCCAATCCGCAGCATCGCCTTGGCGGCGTTGCCCTTGGCGCCCGAGAACAGGTTGTCGCGCTTGGCGTCCCATGGATTGTTCCCGCCTGCGTACACGCGCCGGTACAGCTCCCGGTACCGCTCGAAAAATTCCACCGCGGCCTCGGCGGCTTCGCGGGCCGCGGACTCCGCCCCGGCGTCCGACAGCCGTTCGGCAAGCCGGGCCATGCGGGCGATCGCGGCGTTCTGGGCGTCGCGGTCGAAGCGGTTCAGTCGCAGCCCCTCGCGCAGATAGCCGCGCGCGCGGGCTGCGTCCCCAAGCTCGGCATAGGCCATGCCGAGCGCCAGGGCCAGCGGCGGCGAGTGCGGTTCGTACCGCAACCCCGCCGCCAGCAGCTCCACCCTCTCCTGCGGAGGCAGGAGAGGGGCAAGCTCCAGGCGAATCCGGGTGTACGCCGGATTCGCCTGGAGCGCCGCGCGCAGCTTCGCTTCGCGCGCGGGACCGGCCGCGGCCGGCGCGTCGGCGTACGCGCGAGCCGCGGCCAGGCTGTGCCAGGCGACGGGCAAAGCCGCCGCGGCGCAGCCGAGCAGCATAGCGGCGGGCAGCAGCCCCGCTATGCGGTGCAGCGCCCCGCGGCGCCGGACGGCGCGCCGCGGGGCGCCTTCCGCGTTCGCGTCCGCTGCCGCGAACGCCCCGACTGACGCGGAGGCCCGATCCGCCTCCGCCGCCGCCAGATGCAGCGCCAGCCAGGCGATGAGCATCAGCCACATAAAGCCGTACGACCAGTCGAAATCGATCGCCGAATGGGCCAGCAGCACCGCCGCCGGACCCCACGCTTGGTCCGCCCTTTTCCGAAGCCTGAGCGCGCACCACAGAAGCATGCCGAGCAGCAGCAGAAGTCCGATCAGTCCCACGTCGAGCAATATGTCCAAATACCCGCTGTGCACCTCATTGCCGATATAAGGCTTTTGCCGGTACAAGCCCACCAGCATCCGCCAGCTTTTTCCGCCCGCGCCGAGCAGCGGGTGATCGGCGAACATGCGGAGCGCGTCCGTATAAAACGCGATTCTGGACACGGCCGTTTCGAATTGCCCGCCGACGCGGGCATCGGCCGAGCCGCCGCCGACCAGCGCGGCATACGCGGCCGCAAGGCCCGCCGCCAGCGCCGCGGCGCCTCCGGGCACCGTCGTCAGCGCCGCCGCGATCCGTCCGGCCCGACCTGCCCGCACCGCCGGAAAGCGGCCGCGCAGCGCCAGCAGCGCCAACGCTCCCGCCAAGGTCGCGGCCGCAAGCGGCCATACGGCCGTCCCCGGATGGCCGTCCAGCATCGCGGCAAATGCCGCCCTCGCAACCCATGCGGACAAGCCAATCGCCGCCCCCGCGGCGGCAAGGCCCATGCCGAGGCGTTCGCGCCGCTGCAGCATGAGGGCCAGCGCAAATCCGAAAGCCAGCGCCAGCAACGCGCCCCGCGATTCGGTCAAAAGCAGCGCGGTCGTATACGGCACCAGCGTCAGCGCCGCGAATACGATCTCCGCCCGCCTTCCGTGCAGCAGAAGCTGCCATTGCGCCAGCACCCAGGCCGCCGCAGCCGCGCCGAACGCGTTCGGATATTCCAAATATCCGGCCAGCCTCGCTCCCGTCGCCGCAAGCGCTAAATCTCCTGATCTGAACACCAGCCGGGGATCGCCGACGAAGCCGAGCCAGCCGGCCAAGCCTCCGCCCACGACAAATAGACCGACGGCGTGCCATGCACGCCAGCCGGCCTTTCTGTTATCTTCGTTCGGTATCAAAAAAAAGGCCAGAAGCACCATCCAGGACGCATAGGTTGTCCAACGGATAAGCAGGTCCGTCGTTCCTTTGACCGTAGCCGGACCGAGCGCGAGTTCCAGAGCGAACAGGGCGGCCATCCCCGCCGGCGCAAACGACCACGCCGGCGTCCGGATCTGCCCCGGCCGCAGCCTTCCGGCAATCGCAGCGAGCGCCGCGCAGACCATAAGCACGATTTCCAGACCGTAAAAATCCGCATCGAAAAACATCCCGCTTCGCCAAGCGGACAACCCCAGAACGGCGGCAATCGCGCATCCGCCCGCCAACGTCCGGATTCTTCTTCCTTGTTTCATCATATCATTTGCTAAAGCTCCGTTTGCCGCTGTCCATGGAACGGCTCTGCACGTGCTTTTCCACCTGCTGGCGCAGCACGTACGCCCGCAGCGGCCGCAGCTTGTCGTGATCCAGCACCTTCATCTTCAGCCCGAAAAACAGCCCTTCGTCCTCCCGTACGCATCGCATGATTTCCAAATCGCAGGCGAACGTGAACCCCAGGTCGATAATGGCGCCCAGACGCTTCGCCTTAGCCAGCTCCGGAGATTCGGGCATCGTCATGCCGACGCCGCCCAGGCTGATGTCCCGCAGCGAAGCTTCCAAAGGCCGAGGCAGCAGCTTGACCGTGCCGTCCGCTTGCACCACGCGCAGGATCCGCGCCATACCGCTGGCTTCCACGCGATAAAATTCGCGCCTTTCCTGAAACCGCAAATGCAGATCCGGGGGCTGAATCACCGCGATCGCTCCCTCGTATTTGGCGAAAACAATAGACGTAAAGGAATGAATGCCGGCCGGCGAATAGACGGTCAGCTTGACCGTTTCGCCGAGCTCGAACAGATCGAACTCATGCAGCTCGATCTCGAACAATTCGCCTTCGACCTGCGTCATCACGCCGGTGGTTAAGAAATTCTCTTTCTCCACGGCGGTCCGACAATGAAGCAACACCTTCAGGGGAAGCAGTTCCCTTTCTTGATTCGCCGACTCCGATCTCGCTGTCCGGCCGTCCTGAAGCATAACGAAGCTGCCACCTTTCAGTCCACAAGTTGCGGATGCCGACTGCCCGCTGCCCCAACTATATCATATTTTCCGAACATGTGAAAATAATGGAAACGCTATATGGACTGGCTGGCGACGACCCGGTTGCGTCCTTCGTGCTTGGCCTGGTACAAAGCGGAATCGGCGCGGTGGAAGAGGTCGCGCAAATATTCCTTCACGTCTTCCTTGCTCTCCGCCGGATCTTCGGAAACGATGCCCATGCTGATCGTGATCTTGACCTGCATGTTCCCCGTTTCGATGACGTTGTTTTCAACCGCCTGCATGATCCGCGACGCCAGCGCCTCCGCCTGCTCGGCATTCGTATGCGGCAAATAAATCGTAAACTCTTCTCCCCCGTAACGGGCCAAAATATCGGACCGGCGAAGCACCGATCGGACCGCGTCGGCCGTCCTGCAAATCACCTCGTCTCCGACCAGATGGCCGAACCGGTCGTTGATCTGCTTGAAATGGTCGATATCGAACAGAAAAATGGAAAACGGGATTCTGTGCCTCATGTTCCGCAGAACCTCATGCTCCAGCTGCTGCATCAGGAACCGCCGGTTGTAACAGCCGGTGAGGCTGTCGGTTATGGCCATCTGCTCCAGCTTCTGGTTGAGGCGGAACAACTCCTCCTGGACCGTGATCAACTCCAGATTGCGCTCGTGCAGCGCTTCGTTTTTGCGGTTCATCTCATCGACCAGCTTCCGCAGCTCCGTCACCTCGTGAAACGTGATCACGCGGCCGAGCACGCTGTTCATGGAACCGATGACCGGCGACATTTGAATCGATATGTACCTTCCCGTATCGTCCGGGAACGACAGCTCGGTTTGCGCTTTTTCGGCGGGATGGTAGCGGTAGCGGTACAGGAATTCTTTCGCTTCGCTTTGGGGCTGCAGGGGAGCAAGGAATTGTTCGATCGAGAACGTATCGCCCTGCCTGACCTGAACGAACAGGCCCGCGGCCTTGTTGGCGGCCAGGACCTTGCCGTGCTCGTCCACTACAACGATGCCCATCGGCATATGCTCGATGATATCCCGCTGGGCCATGCTGAGCGTATCGGACAAGCCGTAGCGGTAAATTGCCAAAACAAAGCAGCCGCAAGAAAAAAGAATGCCCGCCGAGGTAATACCGGGGATGACGGCAAGCCATTTGTTCAGCAGCACGTTGACGAGCAGATCGACGACCGTAAAACCCGACATGATAAACATTCCGAGCAGGGCGATACCGAGCTGCTTGCGCTGGTGGATGGAACGGGTATGGCGGAAAGAGTGAAACATGACGACCAGGGTCACCGACAGATAGCATAGCTGGACGAAGACGAACAGCCAGAACAAAAACCCGTACTCTCTTCCCCCCTGCTCGTCTGCCAGATTCAGGAAAGCGTTGCCGGGATTCCAGATCATGACGGCGATGCTGGCCAGAGCCGGCGTCATATAAAGCGCTGCCCGAAGAGCGTTAAGCCGGGAGGCGAGCTGGGTCAAAATCAGCACGAAGAAGAGCCATCCCGGCCCCAGCATTCCAATGCCGACGAAGGACAGCTTGCAGTAAAACATCTTGTATTCCAGCAAATCGGTCATTCTGGCGCTGAACTGTCCGAACGGCCAGAGCATCAGCACAAAATGGAACGCCAAATACGCCTTATGCGTTCGCGTAATGCGGCTAAACGCAATTACGCCGACAAGCATGGCAAACAAACAGACAAAAAGAACAAAGTCAGGCCGTAGGAGTCCCAATTCGGCTCACCTTTTCATGTTTCTGCTCCCAAAATAATGGGACTTTATTCCTCTATTCTACCATAGTCTGGATTTTTTCAACAATAACTCCAAATTGATTTCCAAAAATTATTATTCTTCTTATTTCTCCGCCAGCCGGTCTGCCAGCCTTCCTTCGGCCATCTTTTCCATGTAAGGCGATAGATGAAGAAAATCACGAAACGCTGCGTACTCCCGCAGCAGCTCCCGCTCCCTCGCCGCATCCCGCCCGGGCGCATTCTCGAGCCTTACGGCCCGGATCAGCAGGTTTTTGGGCGTATGCTCCAAATCGATGAATTCCAGCAGCTGCGTCCGATACCCGGCAAGCTCCAGCAGTTGCGCCCGCACGGCGTCGGTTACCAAGGAGGCGAACCGCTCCTTGAGAATGCCGTGCTTGAGAAGCGGCTTCAGCAGCGGCTGCGACAGTTGCCCGAACAATTCGTGCTGGCAGCAGGGCACCGACAGGATAACCTGCGCGTTCCAGCCAATCGCTTTCAGCAGCGCGGCGTCGGTCGCGGTGTCGCAGGCATGCAGCGTGACGACCATATCGACTTGGTTTTCTCCTTCGTACCGGGCGATATCGCCGACCGCAAACGAGAGGCGGTCCCAGCCGAGACGCTCCGCAAGGCGGGAGCAGGCTTCGATGACCTCCGCTTTCAGGTCCAGGCCGACGATGCGGACGTTGCGCTTTTCTTTGACGGCAAGCAAATGGTAGAGCGCAAAGGTCAAGTACGATTTGCCGCAGCCGAAATCGACAATGCGGATCTCCCTGTCCTTCGGCAGATGGACGGACACATCCGCGACCATCTCCAGGAACCGGTTGATCTGGCGGAATTTATCGTACTTGGCCTTGACGACGCGCCCTTCGGGCGTCATGACGCCCAGCTCGACGAGAAAGGGAACGGGGTCTCCTTCCGGCAGCAAATACGATTTCGTCCGATTGTGCCCGGGCGGGGTCAGACGGTCCCCTTTGGCGCTCGGAGGCTGGCGGAGAAGCGTCGTCTTTCCTTTTTTGCTTACCAATATCTGCAGATCGGCCTGCGGTGTCTTGATCAGCCCCTGCCGGTAGTCCTCGGCAAGCAGCCGCAACATCTCCGTTACCGCCTCCTCCGGAGGCCGGTTCTCGTGCAAGGCTTTGTTTCCGACTTGCCGCTCGAACTGGTAGCGCAGCCCGCTTTTCAGCAGCATCGGCCGCACGGTCACCTTGCGCGATTGCGCGTCGTCCTTGCGTCTCGGCTGGCTGAACGTGGCATGGAGCAGCGATTGTTCCGCCACCGCCTCCCGAAGCAAAAAGTCCAACTGCCGCTGCGGGTCCGCGGAATCGCTCCGCCGGTTTTCCTTTACCGTATCGTCTTTCATTCTGCCTTTTCCCTTTCTCTTTCCTCTTCCTCGCCTGACAATTCCTCGCCTGGCAATGCCTCGCCGGCCAGCTTGCTCCATTGTCGTTTGCCGTCCCTCAGCTCCGCCCGGGGCAGCCCGCCCTTTTCCAGCAACGCGTCATCCAACGCCTCAAGCCGGTCGTAGAAGGCGCCGCCTTCTTCCGGAGTCACGGCGTTTATCTCGTACAGCTCATAAAGCATATTTTCTGCGTCCGCATACTTTCCGGCGCGCTCCGACCACTCCCACGCCGCTTTTCTCGTGGCGGGAGCGACTTCGTAAGGAGCAAGCTTCGCCGCCAGCTCGTCCGCGCGCTCCTCAAGCCTGAGCCCGTCGATCGGCCCGTTCTCGCGCAGGACGTGCATCATAAGCCGCAACGCTTTCTCATATCGCATCAGACTTTCGTCCAAACGCCCCGTTTCGAACAGCAAATATCCCTCTTCCTGCAAAAAGACCGCTACCGTCCCGATCATCTCCGGATTCGGCACGCCGCCTACGGACAGCATGGCGAGCAAATCCGAATCGGACAGCCCGAGCGCAAGCCTGGAGCGCATCCGCAGCTCTTTGCTTAAAAACTCGTCGATCGCCTCAAGCGCCTCGTCCGGCTTCTTCTGCTCCTTCAGCCCCAGAAGACGGGCGAGCACGGCCGACGTCTGGTTGATGAGCCGCATCAGGTAATCCCGATCATACATTTCCGCCGGTCTCCTCCCGGCCGGACGCACGCGCTTTTTCCGCTTCCCGGACAAAAGAGACGACCGCCTGCGCGAACGCTTCCGGCGCTTCCATCATGCTCATATGCCCCGCCGCTTTCAATTCGTGACGGACCACGTTCGGCCGATCCACGGGGAACCTTTTCTCCGGCGGCACGACGGCATCCGCTTCCCCGGCCAGAAGCAGGGCGGGCACGCGGACCTGCTCCAGCACATGGCGCCGGTCGGGCCGCTCCCGCATGCCGAGCGCGCATCCGATCGCCCCCTGCGCGGAAGTGCCGTAACCGATCCGCTTGGCGGCCTCAAGCTCGTCCGGCATCGCGTTTCTGTGCTCCGGAGCGAACAGCTTCGGAACCAGCTCGTCGATAAACGGCCGCACGCCTTCCTTCTCTACGCGCTCCGCCACTTTAAGCCGCCCGGCTTTGCCGGCTTCGTCATCCGGATAGGCCGTCGAATGCACGAGGCCTACGCCAAGCAGACGGTCCGGGTGCTTCTCGGCGAAGGCCAGCGCCGTATAGCCCCCCATCGAATGGCCCAGCACATACGCCTTGGGCAGCTGCAGGGCGTCGAGCAGCCTTTCGACGTCGTCCGCGAGCAGTTCCATCGAATACACGCCTTCGGTCGCGCCGGAATCGCCATGGCCTCTCGCATCGGGCGCGATAATCCGCATTTCCTTCGCCAGCAGCGGCAGAGCCTTGTCCCAATAGCGGCTGCTACCGCAGTAACCGTGCAGCAATACGACGGGGGCTCCTTGCCCTTCGTCTTTGTACGCGACCGTCAGCCCGTCGGCAAGCTTCATTTTTTTCATCACGATAACACATCCTCTCTACGTAATTGCGCAATCACAGCGTAATCGCATCATCACAGCCAATTTCGCGCCGCCGCTTCCGCAATGTCCCGCGCCATCCCGATAACCCTGCGCAGCGACGTCGATTGCAGCGTCCAGTAGGGCTTGGGACCGGCTTCATTCACGACGGCCGCTACGCTGTATAAGCCTACAGGCGGCAACGCCTTTCCGACCGAACGCGCCGGCTGCAGCGGACCGTCCGCGACCCGAAAGCGCCCGACATGAGCCGGTTTTCCAAGGCAGGCGTCGATGGCGATCACAACCAGCTCCGGTGGGATGGAACCCGTCATCTCCGCGAACCGGTCGGCGTCGCAGGGAGCTTCAAGCGAACCGACGACATTCGGGAACCCTTTCTCGCGCAGCATCGTGCCCGTCAACGGCCCCAGGCTGTCTCCTGTCGAACAATCGGTGCCGATGCATAGAAAAACGACATCCTCCTTGGCATGCCGCGCGGCAATCCGGGCAAAAAAACGGTTTAGTCCGCCGGCGTCCGCCATTTCGGTCCAAACATTTGCAAACTCAGACATTCGGTCAGGGCGACTCCTTGAAAAATGCGTTCTGTATACCTGTAACAAGGTTATCACGATAGGGGGGACAATGCCACTTTTCGATGCGTCTGGCCCCGCTCGGGCGGTAATGGTACAATGTCCGTATCCGATAATCGGCCAGAACGAAGGAGAGGAAGAGGTAATATGGATTTGTCCCAACCCACCAAAGAAAACATCGCGTATATGATCGAGGCGATCAAAACCAAGCTGCGCATGGCCTCGGGCGCGGCGATGCAGGCTTCCCATTTCGGCGTCGACCGTTACGAAGACATCAAAGACATTTACGATATGGTCGAGTCCAAAGACCGCTTCAGCATTCGCGAAGTCGAAGCTTTAGTATCGGAGCTCGGGAAGCTTCGGGGCTAGAACGGCCGCCTCTTTGCTTTTCCCTTAGGGATGGCCGCCTCTTCGCTCTTCCCGTAAGGACTGCCGCCTCATTGCTCTTTCCGTAAAGATTGCCGTCTCTTTGCTCTTTCCGCAGGAACGGCCGCGCGGACGGTTTGTTTGATCGGCAGACCGTCCGTTTCTTTTGGTCGGCAAGCCGTCCGTTTCCGATTTTTCGGATATTTATTCGATATCCCGTCGCCTCAGAAAATCCCCCTTCCTTCCGGTTCGGCCTCGGCCTTTGGTTGTCCCGTCCGCTCAGAACCCTCCGTCCTCTTTGCCCTCGACATGCCGTCAAACACAAGCCAACAAGACATGCTTGCCGTCTAATATAACGTCTATGACATCTATGACATTTATGACGTTATGACATTTATGACGTTTATGAGGTTTATGAGGTTTATGACGCCTATAACGCCTATAACGCCTATGACGCCTATGACGCCTATGACGCCGTGTTCGTCCTTTTCGCCGATATCCCCTCGATTCAGAATGCCGGTCGCCCTTCCCCTTTCCCTTGCTTCGATATCCCGTTCGCTCAGGTAATTTTCGATCTGTTTCTTTTTTCTGGCAATTTTACAATCAAAGAAGGAAAACCCCTTGAAATGCGAACATACGTTTGGTATACTTGTTATGGAAAATGATTCCGTTCGGAATAGCGGGAGGGCAAAACGATGGAAATCCTGGTTGCTTTTGCGGATTTCTGCCGCATGTTCGGCAGGGAAGAAGACTGCATCGACGCTTTGTTCGCCGCCAAATGGCCGGATGGGTTTCGCTGCGCGCGCTGCGGACATCCTCATGCATATGTCATTTCCTCGCGCCGTCTCCCGCTGTATGAATGCCGCGCTTGCCGAAAGCAGACTTCGTTAATTGCCGGAACGGTCATGGAAGGCAGCCGCACCCCGCTCCGCATTTGGTTTCAGGCGATTTATCTTCATTCCCGTCCGGAGGGCGTCAACGCGCGCCAACTCTCCAAGATTTTAAAAGTTACGTACAAAACGGCATGGCTGATCTGCCACAAGCTCCGATACGCGATGAGCCGCGCTGAGGCAAAGCAGCTTCTGACCGGAATCGTACACGTCAAAAACGCCATCTATCATCGGAAAATCAGCGCTTCGCCCAAATGGCATAAACAGGAGCATCCCCTTCTCGCCGGAGCATCGATCGATAGGGAAAACCGTTTTACCCGGCTAAAAATTAAAGTTCAACCTATTCCGGACGGCGCCTCAAAGTATAGAGTTCCCAAGACGGATTCGTTCCTGGCTCAGCATGTGGACCGCACAGCGCAGGTGGTTATGCTGCCCGCATACAAAGGAAGCGAGCTCAAGATGCTGCTGGGCAAACTTGTCTGGGAATCCGAGTCCTGGATGGCCAAACGGTTCCGCGGCATTGGGGGTAAACATCTGCAAGTTTATCTTGACCATTTCTGCTATATGTGGAACCGTCGAGCCCGACCGATGTTCGAAGAACTCCTTCGAGATTGCGCGATCACGCCGGCCATTACCTACCCGAGGTTGACAGGCTCCAAAACAAGCCGACGCAGACTTTCGCGAATCGCCGCAGTTCTTGTTAAAGCAGCCAACTAAAATACCCGTTGCACGCCATCTGCGTACCGTTCGCTACCGATCCTACCGTCATATCGATCTTGCGTTCCCTTGCATTTCCAAGGCGCAGCTTCGGATTGCACTCCGCATCGCTTCGGAAGTGACCTGGTTCTCAAGCGTAGTTTTGCGCATCCATTGGAGGTCTGGGCATCCTGTTGAGGTTTGCGTTTCCTTCGAGGTCTTTGCATTCTTTGATGTTTGCGCATCCATTGGAGTCTGCACATCCTTTGATGTTTGCGGTATCCCTCGAGATCTGCGAATCCTTGATATTTACGTATCCTTCGAGGTTTGCATATCCTTTTGAGGTTTTGCTCAGCTATTTGAGGTTTGTGCAACCTTTTGATATTTAGGTATCTTTTGAGGATTTGCATCCTTGAGATTTACGTATCTTTTGAAAATTTGCATCCTTTGGAGGGTTTACATCCTTTGGAGGGTTTACATCCATTGGAGGATTTGCATCCGTTGGAGGATTTGCATCCGTTGGAGGATTTGCATCCATTGGAGGATTTGCATCCGTTGGAGGTTTTGCATCCGTGGGGAAGTTCGTGCATCTTTTTGAGATTTTGCATGTAGAAATCCGATCCGGTATCTCCTTTTCCTGAGCGAAGGGGATATCGAATAAAAGAGCGGGAACGAGAGATACGACGAGCCCCCGCGCCTCCGAACAAACCCGGAACACGCAGGGGCTCCTTGAAAAGCCGGCCTTTACGCAAAGCCTACGCCGCGAAGGAACTTGGCGAACGCCAAGCGGCCGTTCTCATCGTCTTTGAATACGCCGGAGTCGCGCAGCACGTCGCGGAATTTGTCTCCGACAGCCGAGCGCAGTACAGCATCGGCAGCTTCGGAGGACAGGGACGTGCCGTGGACCCGGACGAGGTCGGCGATCCAGCCGGCATGCTTGGCGAGCGGATGGCCGGAATCGGCCAGCGCCGTTTCATCGTATGCCGCTCTGCCGGCAAGGATGTCGGCAATCTGGGCCAGTTCCTGCTGCAGACGTCCCGGAAGTACAGCAAGGCCCATGACTTCGATCAGGCCGATGTTTTCTTTTTTGATGTGATGCAGCTCTTGATGCGGATGAAAAATGCCGGACGGATGCTCTTCGCTCGTACGGTTGTTCCGCAGCACGAGATCCAGTTCGTATGCTCCGTCCTTCAGGCGCGCGATCGGAGTGATGGTATTATGCGGCGTGTCGCCCGTATAGGCCACGATTTCGGCCTCCGGATCGCTGTATTCGCGCCACTGCGCCAGCACTTGGTCGGCGACGCGAAGAAGGGCCTCCCGATCCTTGGAGCGAAGCCTCAACACCGACATCGGCCATTTGACGATACCGCCCTGCACTTCGGGCTCGCGGTTATGCTCGCCCCATTCGTCGACGGGGGCTTTTTCCATCGGAAACGTGTGGCGGCCGGCCTGAAAATGGTCGTGATTTAAAATCGAGCCGCCCACGATCGGCAGGTCGGCGTTAGATCCGATAAAATAGTGCGGCATCCGGTCGATAAAGTCCAAAAGCCGCCTGAACGTTGCCGGGGTGATCCGCATCGGAACGTGCTCGCCGCTGAACACGATGCTGTGCTCGTTGTAGTATACATACGGCGAATATTGGAAATACCAGGTCTGCCCTTGCAGCTCCAGCGGCAAAATCCGCAAATTCTGACGCGCCGGATGGTCGAGGCGTCCCGCGTAGCCGACGTTTTCCTTGCAAAGCAGGCATTTCGGATAATGGGACTGCGGCAGCGTCTTCAGCAGCGCAATTTCTTTCGGATCTTTTTCCGGCTTGGAAAGATTGATGGTGATTTCCAACTCCCCATACTCGGTGGCGTGCAGCCAATAGCCGTTCTTGCGAATGCGATCCATCCGAATATAGTTGGAGTCGATATTCAGCTTGTAGAACCAGGCGGTTGCGGCTTCAATGCCGCGCTCCCGCACCAGCGACCGGAACCTGGCTGCCGTCTCGGAAGGCCTGGGCAACAGCAGGCCCATAATGCGCGCGTCGAACAAGTCGCGGGATGTGACCGTATCATCCGGAATGAGTCCCATCTCCGCAGCCGCATCCAGCAACGGTTCCAACAGGGAAACGAGGCTGTCGGCCGAGAAATCGCCAGGGGCGTTGGCGGAACCGGTGAGATCGGGCGGTTCGGAAAGGCCGAACAGATCGAGCAGCGCGTTTCTCGCGGCATCGGCATCGAGCGGCTCGATGAGACCGTTGCGCAGCGCATAAGCGACAAGACGTTCGATATGCAATCCGACCGTTTGTTGGGTGCTGGTCGGCGCCGTCGTTCTTGCGTTCATCGGCATCGCCTCCCGTTACTTTCCGTAACCGTTCGGATGGTTGCGATGCCATTCCCAGGCGCTGGCCACGATGTCTTCCAGGCGGTTGCGGCGAGGCTGCCATCCGAGCTCCGTACGGGCGCGCGCCGAGGAAGCGATCAGCACAGCCGGATCCCCGGCCCTCCGGGCTTTCACTTCGGCGGGAATCGGATGGCCGGTCACCCGGCGAACCGTCTCGACAACCTGCTTGACGGAAAATCCGGTTCCGTTGCCCAAGTTGTAAATTGCGCTTTCCCCGCCTTGCCGCAATTTTTCGAGCGCGAGAATGTGCGCGTCGGCCAAATCGCTGACATGAATATAATCGCGGATACAGGTTCCGTCCTCCGTCGGGTAATCCTCGCCGAAGATGGAAATCGTTTCGCGTTGGCCGAGCGCGACCTGCAGAATGAGCGGAATGAGATGGGACTCCGGCTTGTGGTCCTCCCCGATTTGGCCGCTCTCGTGGGCGCCCGCCGCATTGAAATACCGCAGCGATACTGATTTGACGCCGTGCGCCGTGTCGAACCAACGAATCATCTTTTCCATGGCCAGCTTCGTTTCGCCGTAAGCGTTGGTAGGCAGCGTCCGATCATACTCGTCGATCGGCACCCGTTCCGGTTCGCCATAGGTCGCGGCCGTCGACGAAAACACGATGTTGCGAACGCCCGCTTTCTTCATGGCTTCGAGCAGGCACAACGTGCCGTACACATTGTTATGGTAATATTTCCCCGGGTCCTGCATGCTTTCGCCGACCAGCGAATGGGCGGCGAAGTGGATGACGCCGTCGATGTCGTTTTCCGCGAACACGCCGGCCAGAAACGCTTCGTCCCGAATATCCCCTACATACAGCTTGCCGCCCAATACCGCTTCGCGGTGGCCCTGATAGAGGTTGTCGACGACGACGACGTCTTCGCCTTTTTCGAGCAGCGCCGCAACCGCATGCGAACCGATATACCCGGCTCCGCCGGTAACAAGAACAGCCATTTTACGCCTCTCCTTCCCATTCGCGAACGCCGTCGCCGATATCGCATACATAGAAATCCGGTTTCAGGCCGGTTGCCGTTTCGTACTTCCGGCCAACTTCTTCGATGAACCGGTCTACGGATTGCCCGTGAACGAGCGAAATCGTGCAGCCGCCGAAGCCTGCGCCCGTCATGCGGGAACCCAGCACCCCGGGAACGGCTCGCGCGGCGTCGACCATCGCATCGAGTTCGGGGCCGGTGACTTCGTACAGATCGCGAAGCGAATCGTGCGAGGCGTTCATCAGGGAACCGAAGGCGGCCAAATCGCCCCGCTTCAGTACGTCGATCGATTGCTTGACGCGATCGATCTCTTCCACGACGTGTCTGGCTCGGCGGCGAACCGTTTCATCTCCGATGAGGGACTTGTTTGCCTCGAATTCGGCCAGTGTCAGTTGACCGAGCAGCTTCAATTCCGGAAACGCGGCCCTAAGCTCGCGCACGGCTTGTTCGCACTGCGAGCGGCGTTCGTTATATTTGGAGTCGACAAGCCCCCGCCGCTTGTTCGTGTTGCCGATGACCAGCCGGTAATCGCCGGAGCGGAACGGGACGAGCTCATATTCCAGCGTATCGCAGTTCAGATGGATGGCATGATCCTTCTTGCCGTTGGCGACGGCAAACTGATCCATAATGCCGCATTTGACGCCGACGAATTCATTTTCCGCATGCTGCGACCAGACGGCGATTTCCACCGGGTCCGTCTTTTTTCCTTCCATCCGCAGCAGCGCATAAGCGGTAACGACCTCGATCGAAGCGGAGGAGGAAAGTCCCGCCCCGTTCGGAATCTCGCCATGGTACAGCAAGTCGTAGCCGACGCTCAGATCGATGCCGCGACGGGCCAATTCCCATACGACCGCCTTGGGATAATTCAACCAGTCGTCTTCTTCCTTAAACGTAAGTCCGCGGGCCGAAATCGTGCTTGAGACCGGAAAATTCGTCGACGCAAGGCCAAGCTGCAAATCGCCGCGGGGACGGATCAACAGCGTCGTGCCGAACGTAAGCGCAGCCGGAAAAACGGCGCCGCCGTTGTAATCGGTATGCTCCCCGATGAGATTGACGCGGCCGGGCGCGTGAAACACGCGAATTCCGTCTTCGCTTCCGCCAAAGCGCTTCGTGAATTCCTTTTTTAGTTCCGTGATTTGCGGCATCTCGTTACCTCTCCTTATGGAAAGCGGATTTGCTACCAGTATACTGAACGCAAGGCCGCGGCAAAATGGCGGGAAGTGCGCTTCATATGGATAAATGTGACTTCCGGCAGCCCGTAAAGGCTGCAACGTGTTAAAATATGAAGAAGAAAACAAGGAGGTTGCCGTTAATGCCTAAAGCGCCAACGTACCGGGTCGCGTCCAACCCCGTCCGGCCGGAGACGGACCATAAGCAAGGGCTCTCCGTGCTGTTCGCCGGCGAAAGCCAGACGCGTCCGGAACACCGGGTCGGGCCCAAAATCGTCGACTACTATTTGCTCCATCATGTGATTTCGGGGCGAGGGACGTTCGTTGCGGGAGATGCGGCGATGGCGTTGAGAGCGGGACACAGCTTCCTCATTCATCCCGGCCAGCTCGTCAGTTATGTATCCGATTCGGAGGAACCGTGGCGCTACCGGTGGGTAGCGTTTTCGGGCGAACGGGCCGCCGCTCTTGTCGAAGAAGCCGGGCTCGATCCCGAGTCCCCGACCGTAGACAGCGGAAGCGACCGGCGTCCGGGAGAAAGATGCAAAAAAATTTACGAAGCCTTCCGGTCGAGGCGGCGTTCCTCCTCGCTGGAGGCGACGGGGCATTTATATTTGCTGCTGGCGGAATTGCAGGAAGCAAGGCGGGAGGAGCGGCCCGCCAAGCTCAGGCCCGACTCGCATGCCGAAGAGCTGGTTCGCCAGGCGGCCAGCTATCTGTCCACGCAATATGCCGAGCCGATCACCATCGAATCGATGGCCGAGGCGCTCGGCTACAACCGGGCTTATCTGTCCCGGTTGTTCCGCCGCCATACGGGCCTGACGCCGATCGCCTTTCTGACGCGGACGCGAGTCGACCACGGCCGCCGATTGCTTCGCGAGCGCCCGGAGCTGACGATCGAACAAATCGCCTCTTCCGTCGGATTTGTCGACGCGCTTTACTTCTCCAAGCAATTTCGCCGGTATTACGGTCAATCGCCGAGCGAATACCGCGCTTCGGTGAACGCTTAAAACACCGCTTCCCGGGTTCCCGCCACCGCGCCCGCATCGTTGACGAACGCGCGGGGAAAACGGTCGCGAAGCGAAGCCATCGTCGTTTCCGACACGCCCCCGAGCCGTTCGAGCAAGGAAATGACGACCGGGCCCCAGGAAGCTTCCGAGCCGTCCGACAGATGAATGGCGACGCCGATCCGTTCCTTGCGCAAGCCAAATGTAAACAGGCCTTGCGCCCCGCTTTTGGCGACGACGTTCGGGTCGGCCAGCAGCAAGCTGGCCAGCCTGCCCGGCCCTTCCACAAGCTCCGGATGGCGGTTCATCGCCGCGGTTACTCGGGCGGCCGCCGCAGCCGCCTTGCGGTCCGGAGCGGCATCCGGGCACGCAAGCCGCCCGTATCCGAGCGCCGCGCGCCACAGCGGAACCGCCGCAACGGGCACGCCGCAGCCGTCGCGGCCGACGACCGTCTCCGCCTCGCTTGCGCCCAGCCACTCGCGGACGCGGCGGACAATGCGCTGCTGCGCCGGATGCTCCGGCCGCTCGTACCCTTCCAGCGGCCATCCCATAAGCTTGCACCAGGCCAGCATGCCAAGATGCTTGCCCGCGCACGTATGATAAATCTTGCGCGGAACGCCGCCGCCGCGCGCCCACTCATCGCGCGCCCGCGCATTAATCGGCTCCGACGCCCGGAAGGCATAGGCGTCCTCCGGCACGCCCGACTTCGCCAGCATGTCCTCAAGCGCGGCGATCTGCTCCGGATGGCCTCGGTGCGAGGCCGCCAGCATCGCCAAATGCCGGTCCTCCCAGCCGAACGCTTCGGCCGCGCCGCCAAGCAAGGGCTCGATCGCCTGCATCGGCTTGCCCGTCGAGCGGATAAAAACAGGCGCCTTCGTATCTCCGTACGCCTCCAGCTCCTCCCCGCGGTCCACCGAGACGATGCTAATTCTTCCCCGGTGCTGGTTTTCCGGCAAGCCTCCTCTTGTCGTCACGACCAGCGGCACGTCCGCGGGAAACGCGTCCGGATGCTCCCGATTGCACATTTCACACATCCAGCTTACCTCCTCAAATCAAGCTGCCGCTCACGAAGCTCCGCTTCTTCTTCCCGCTCCACATTGAGCGTTTCCGCCACCACATAAAGCGGCCTTCCTTTCGTTTCCTCGTAAATGCGGCCGATATATTCGCCGAACACGCCGAGCAGCGAAAGCGTAATGCCGTGAAACAGAAGGCTGATGACGACCATGGAGGTCCAGCCCTGCAAGGTCGTATCCGTAAAAAATTTCTGGTACAGGACGACCAGCAAGTAGATGAACCCGGCCGCCGACATCATGAAGCCGAGAATGCCGGCGAATTTCAGCGGCTTGGTCGAAAAGGAGGTGAGCGCGTCGAGCGACAGGCGAATCATTTTGCGCAGCGGGTACTTGGTCTCGCCGGCAAAGCGTTCCTCGCGGACGTACTCGAGCGCCGTTTGACGGAAGCCCGCCCAGCTGACCATGCCGCGGATAAAGCGGCTGCGCTCGCGCATTTGCCGGATCGCGTCGCACACCTTGCGGTCCATCAGCCGGAAATCCCCCGTGTCCAGCGGGATATCGACCGACGTCATGGCCTGAAGAATGCGGTAAAAAGCCGATGCGGTCGCTTTTTTGAACCAGGACTCTCCTTTTCGGGCGATGCGCTTTCCGTAAACGACGTCGTAGCCTTCCCGCCAGCGGGCGATCATGTCCGGAATCAGCTCCGGGGGGTCCTGCAAATCGGCGTCGATCAACACGACGACCCGCCCCGAAGCGTAATCCATGCCCGCCGTCACGGCGATCTGGTGCCCGAAATTGCGGGAGAAATCAATGAGCTTCACCCTTTTGTCGCTTGCGCCCAGCTCCCGCACGATCGGGGCCGTCCGATCCCGGCTTCCGTCGTTGACGAACACGATCTCGTACGTCTCGCCCAGCGCCTCCAGCACTTGCGTGATTCGCCGGTACGTCGTTTCGATCACTTCTTCTTCGTTATACATCGGAACGACGACCGACAGAAAAACGGCACGGCTCATAGGTTCACCCCTTTCATTACTAGAATCCCCAGCTCGGCAGCCAGCGAAGCGCCACGTTCATCCATTCCCTGCTAATCATCATTCCCGTGAACACCGGATAAAACCAGACAAACAAAAAGGCAGCTCCGCAGACCGTCAGCGCCGTCGCTCTCCGGCCGAACCGGAAATTCTCCTCCATCCAGCGGAGCATCCAGACGATGGACAGAATGAGCAGCGGAACCATCGGAAAATAATGATACAGGAACGTAATGCTGCGCGGCGCGACGATCCACGGAACGTAGAAGGACAGGTACATGACCGCGATCGTCAGCACCACCCGGTCCCGGCGCAGCCAGCCGAGGAACCACGACGCGAGCAGCGCGGCGAGCCCTCCCCACCAAATCAGCGGATTGCCGATGGCCGCGATGCTCTGGGCCTGTCCGGCAGGCAAATCCTTGCCGCCGTAATACCAGACCGGTCTCAGCATTTCCGGCCACGTATACCATTTCGAAGAATACGGATGCTTTTCCTTAACGCCTTTATGGTAATTGTACATATTTTCCTGGTATTTCCACAAATCCTGGACGTTGATGCCGTCGTCGGCTTTGGTCGCTTTCACGAACGGAATATACGACAGGCTGTAAACGCCGACAGGCACAACGACAAAAAACAGCACGGCCGCCGTGAGTACGGCGATCAGCCGTTTGAAATAGCCCCTCTCCCGGCGCAGCCTGTGCTCCCGCAGGCGTCTGTACAAGGCGAGGAAAAACAGGATCGCAAGTCCCGCCCCGCCGTAAAGATAGTTCCATTTGACCGCCGCGGCGCAGCCGAAGAAAAAGCCGGACAAAGCCAGCCAGCCGAGCGGACGGCCGAGCCGGCCTGCGCGCCATTCCGATTCTCCGAAACGGTACATCGCATAATACATGACGATGGTGAAGGTGACGCCGAAAATATCGACGTTGGCCATGCGGGAATGGACGATATGGAAGCCTTCCAGCACGAGCAGAAGCGTTGCCAAAAAGGCGTATCGGGTGCGGCCGAACATGCCTTTGGCCGCGGCGTAAAAGACGGGCACCATCGCCGTGCCGCAAACGGCGGCCATAAACCGCCAGCCGTACGGCGTCATCCCGAACAGCTCGATGCCCCACGAAAGCAGCCATTTGCCGAGCGGAGGATGCGTGTTCTCATACGGTTCCATCCGCTCGATAAACTCGTAGGCCGTCCGGCCGTGGTAAATTTCGTCGAAATACATGCTGTTGCGGTAATCGGGACGATAGGGAACCTCGGATTGCTCGTCGAAAACGTGCCGGACGTCCCCTTCGGCGTTCGAATCGGGACGGCCGACCGGCGCAACGTCGGCAACGGCGATCGGCGTCCAGTTATCCTTCGTGAAAAATCCCGCCTCGTACAGGCGAAACCCGGTGCGCACGGCCGTAAAGCGCATATAGCGGGCCTCGACCGGTTTGTCCTCGTATTTCCACGTAAAAACCCGGTTCGTCTTGTGCTCGACTGTCAGATAAGGCTCCCATCGAACCCCGTCGACCGAATATTCGATTCTGCTTTCTCCCGTCGCGCCCGGTCCTTCGTAAAGGGTGGTCCGGTCGACCTGCCGCACTTCCCCGAAATCCGCGATGAAGCCTTCGCCCGGCGCGCCGGGTTTCCAATAGGTCTGCGCGGCGGAACGGTCGCCGAGATCGCTGAATGAGGTCAATGCCGCGAAAAGCGTCAGTATCGCGACCAGCAGCCAATCAAGCCCGATCCAGCGGCGATCGCGCCGCTTGCGGGAATCCGTTTCGTCCCCCCAGCCGAACGGGGACGACCGGTCCCCGTACATTGTCCCGTCCATGTCTACTCTCGCCTCTCCTTCGGTCTGTCCGATCTCTCTCGTTCGTTTTGTCCGATCTCTCTTGTTCGCCTTGTTCGTTCTCCTCGCCGGACGGCTTTTCTTTTTTTGTCAATCTGTCCTTTATTGTAGTCGAAAGCCGGAGCGGGCGAAAGCCCGGCGCGGTTTTTGCGCATACTTTGAACATCCGTACATCGATGGAGGGACTGAATTGACGCTGCATTACGGCTCGCTGTATTGGCCGTCGACCCGGCCGAATCCCCCGGCTTATCCTTCGCTCGAAGGCACCGCCCGATGTCGGGCGCTTATCGTCGGAGGCGGAATGGCCGGCATCATGTGCGGCCACGTGCTGGCGCGCAGCGGCATTTCGGCTGCGGTGATCGAGCGGGACAGAATCGCCTCCGGAAGCACTTCCGCCAACACCGGTCTGCTGCAGTATTCCAACGATATGATGCTGTCCGAGCTCGCCGCGCAGATCGGTGAAGCGGATGCCGCCGCCTTTTACCGCGAATGCAAAGCCGCTGTCCAACAGCTCGGGCTCACCGCCGGCCTGCTTGCCCGGGATGTCGGCTACAAACCCAGGACCAGCCTGTACCTGGCCAGTTCGGAAGCGGACGTGCCGAAACTGCGACGCGAATACGAGATGCTGGACAAGCACGGTTTCGGGGTCGAGTGGTGGGATGCCGAACGCATCCAGAGCGAGTTCCCGTTCCGCAAGCCCGCCGGCATCGTCACGCGCGGCGACGGCGAGATCAATCCCTATCTGTTCGTCGTTTCCCTCGCCGAAGACGCCGCCGCTCACGGACTGGCGATTTACGAACGCACGCCTCTGCTGTCTATTTCCGGACAAAAAGGCCGCTTTATCGCGAAGACCCCATCAGGCACCATCGAGTCGGAGTTTGTCGTCCGCGCGATCGGCTACACCCCTGAAGCCGCCAGCCATCCGTGGATCAACGCCAGGCTGAACCGGTCCTACGTTATCGTGACCAAGCCGCTTCCATCGCTTGCCGATTGGCGCGATCGCTGGCTGCTGTGGGAGACGGCTAGACCTTATCTGTATTTGCGAACGACAAACGACGGAAGAATCATGGCAGGCGGATTGGATGAGCCTCACAGCCAACCGGTGACGACTGGCGAAGAGCTGAATCGGCGTTCCCAACGCTTGCTGTCCGAGGTGCGAAAGCTGTTCCCCGCCTGGGGGCAGGAGCTGCAGCTCGCCTACGGGTGGTGCGGCACTTTCGGCGAATCCGCCGACGGCCTCCCCTGGCTGGGCGAAGACCCGCTGCGGCCGGGCTGCTATTACGCGCTGGGTTACGGGGGCAACGGCACCGTGTACAGCGCCATCGCCTCCCGCCTCATCCGCGATTTGATTCTCGGCGAGGAGCATCCGGCTGCCCGAATCGTTCGCTTGGACCGAAGAAGCCAAAACCGGACCTGACCGGTAGTGGCCGGCGGTAGCCCGGCGAAGGCTCGGCGGAGGACCAACGGAGGCTCGGCGGAGGACCAGCGGAGGCTCGGCGCGCAGAAAAAAAACGGGACGAAGCAGACATCGCGCAGATGTCTGCTTCGCCCCGTCGCATGGAACAAACCGCCGTCTTCCCGCTTAATGCGCGGAAGCCGACACTTCGTCCTTGAGCGCTTTCAGCCGCTTCATCACGTCGTTCTCGCCGCGGCCGAAGTAATCGTGCAGCTTGCGGTATTCCTGGTACAACCGTTCGTACACGGCCACGTTTTCGGGAATCGGCTTAAACGTTTCCTCCCGCACGCGCGCCATCGCTTTCGCTGCGTCCACGATGCTGTCGTAGCCGCCTTTGGCCGAGCCGGCCGCGACCGCCCCGAACATCGCCGCGCCGACCGCCGGCGTCTGCTTCGAATCCGCAATCTTGATTTCGCGGTTCGTCACGTCCGCATAAATCTGCATCAGCAGCCGGTTTTTCTGCGGCAGGCCGCCGCAGGCGTACACTTCGTTCACCTCCACGCCGTGGCTGTGGAACGCGTCGATGATCGTCCGCGTGCCGTACGCCGTCGCTTCCAGAAGCGCCCGGTACACTTCCTCCGGCTTCGTCAGCAGCGTGTATCCGACCATCACGCCCGTCAGGTTCGTATCCACCAGCACCGACCGGTTGCCGTTCCACCAGTCCAGCGCCACCAGTCCCGACTGCCCCGGCTTGTAGGCGGCCGCCCGCTCCGTCAGCCATTCGTGAACGCTGACGCCTTCCTTGTCCGCCGCTTCCTTCACATATGCCGGAACCGCTTCCTCGACAAACCATTCGAAGATGTCGCCGACGGCGGACTGGCCCGCTTCATAACCCATATAACCCGGAATAATGCCGTCCTCGACGACGCCGCACATGCCTTCGACGGCGACTTCCTTCTTGCCGAGCAGCATGTGGCAAATCGAGGTGCCCATCGCCATGACCAGCTTGCCTTCGTCGACCACGCCGACCGCCGGCACGGCCGCATGCGCGTCGACGTTGCCGACCGCTACGGCGGTGCCGGCCGCAAGCCCCGTCAGCTCCGCCATCGCCGGCGTGATTTCGCCCGCTTTCGTGCCGAGCGGCACGATGTCTCCCCGTAGCTTCGTGTCGATCAAGTTTTCCAGGCGCGGGTCCAGCGCCTTGAAGAACTCGCGGCTCGGATAACCGTCGCGCTTGTGCCAGATCGATTTATACCCGGCCGTGCAGCTGTTGCGGACAAAGTTGCCGGTCAGCTGCGATACGACCCAGTCGGTCGCTTCGGTGAACCGGTCGGTCGCCTCGTACACGTTCGGGGCCTCGTTCAAAATTTGCCAAATCTTCGCGATCATCCATTCCGACGAAATTTTTCCGCCGTACCGTGGCAGAAATTTCTCCCCGCGCTCCGCCGCGATCGCATTGAGACGGTCCGCCTCGTCCTGCGCCGCGTGATGCTTCCACAGCTTGACCCAGCTGTGCGGATTGTCCTTCCATTCCGGCTTGAAGCAGAGCGGAACGCCCTCCTTGTCCACCGGCAGCATCGTGCATGCCGTGAAGTCGATGCCAAGGCCGATGACGTCGTCCTTGGAGACGCCCGATTCCTTCAGCACGGCGGGAATCGAGCGGCGAAGCACCTCGAGGTAGTCGTCCGGGTGCTGAAGCGCCCAATCGTGTTCCAGCGGCTTGCCCGAACCCGGCAGCTTCTCGTCGATGACGCCGTGCGGGTACGGCGTAACGTGGTCGGCCACCTCGCGGCCGTTCGACAGATCCACCAACACCGCGCGTCCGGACTGCGTGCCGTAGTCGACACCGATCGCATACTTTTTGCTCATCGTAAGCCTCCTCCGATTTCAAGAAAAATGGCAGCGCCTCGCGCATCATGCGAAAATGCCGCTTCAAGCCGACGCTTCATGCTCCTTGCCCGGCTGGCCGTAGTAGGCGGAAGCGCCGTGCTTGCGTAGATAATGCTTGTCGAGCAACTCCTGCTGCATCGAAGGAATGCCGGCATTCAACTGTCGGGTGTGGTAGGCCATCTTCGCGACCTCCTCCAGCACGACGGCGTTGTGCAGCGCTTCCATCGGATTTTTGCCCCATGCGAACGGAGCGTGGCTGTATACGAGCACGCCGGGCACGGCTTTGGGGTCGATGCCGCGGAACGTTTCCACGATGACGTTGCCCGTCTCGAGCTCGTAATCCCCCCGGATCTCCTCCGGCGTCATCGGGCGGGTGCACGGTATCGTTCCGTAGAAATAATCGCCGTGCGTCGTCCCGAGCGCGGGGATCCCTTGACCCGCCTGCGACCAGATCGTCGCCCAGGTCGAATGGGTATGCACGATGCCGCCGATGCCGGAAAAATTCCGGTACAGCACAAGATGCGTCGGCGTGTCCGAGGACGGACGAAGACCGCCCTCGACGACGTTGCCGTCCAGATCGACGACAACCATATGCTCCGGCGTCAGCTCTTCGTACGCCACTCCGCTCGGTTTGATGACCATCAGTCCGCTGCCCGGATCGAAGCCGCTGACGTTGCCCCATGTGAAGGTGACAAGCCCGTATTCCGGCAATGCCTTATTGGCGCGGCAAACGCTTTCTTTTAACGCTTCCAGCAAAGCAGGCTCACCCTTTCCGGCCGTATCTTATGAATATTCAAAAATGTATGCGGCTTCATTATACACTTGTACGTACATGTATGTCGAGAGGAGAGTGTCTTGCCTAAGCTTGTTCCGACATCATATGTCCGGCACAGGTTTCGGAACCGGTTTCAGAACGGGAACCATTTTCGGAACGCAGACGAGTTTCGGAATGAGAACAGATTCGGATCAGGAACAGACTCGGAATGAGAACAAACTCGAACGGGAACGGGTTCGGCTTGGCCGTCCCCGTTCCGCTTCCGTCAGGATGGAGCCTGGCTTTGCGCAGGCGCCGTCGACTGCCGGACGATCAGCTTCGGCGCGTAGACTTTCGCCGTCTCTTCCGGCGGCTGCCCGCTCTCCAGCATGGTGACGAGCATGTCCGCCGCCGCCTCGCCCATTTCCGCCTTCGGATGCGCCACGGTCGTCAGCTTGATCTCGGTCGCCGTCGCGAGAAACGAATCGTCGAAGCCGACGACCGACAAGTCCTCGGGCACGCGCAAGCCGGCTTCCCGCACCACGTCGAGCAGCGCCACCGCCAATTGGTCGTTGTAGCAGACGATCGCGGTCGGCCGGTCCGGCCGGGCCAGCATCTCGCGCAGCGCCGCCTGCGGCCGCTCCTCCTTCTGCTCGGTGGCGTACCGGATCAGCAGCGCGGGATCGACCGGCAGCTTCCGCTCGCGGTGCGCCTGCAGAAATCCTTTCAGCCGGCGGCTGCCTTGCAGGTCGTCGGTTTTGAAAAAGCCGGCGACGCGCCGGTGGCCCAATTTGAGCAAATGATCGGCGGCGAGCTTCCCGCCCGCTTCGTCGTCGAGCTTGACGCAGGGGCAGTCCAGGTCCGGGTAGCTTTCGTTGATCATCAGCAGCGGAATGCCGTGGTACTCAAGCGCCATGTAGGCGTCGAAGTTCGGGTTCCCCTCGGCGCTGCGGGTCGGCTCCACGATCAGCCCGCATACCCCCTGACCGAGCATCATTTCCAGGCTTTCGCGCTCGCGGTCCTTGCGGTTGTCCGTGCTGGAGAGAAGCAGCCGGTAGCCCCGGTCCTTGAGCGCCGCCTCCACCCCCCGGACGATCGACGGAAAAATATAATCGGATATATAAGTCGTAATCAAGCCGACCGTCCGGTTCATCCCCGTGTTCCTCCGCTCTCCGGACAGGCGGGAGACGAACGTTCCCTTTCCCTGCTCGCGGGACAGCCAGCCTTCCTGCACAAGTTCCCCGATCGATTGGCGAACCGTTTGGCGGCTTAAGCCGAACTGCTCGGACAGCTCGTTCTCCGAAGGTAGTTTGTCTCCGGGCCGGTAGCGTCCGCCGGCGATCCAGGAGACGATCTCTTCTTTCAGCCGCAAGTATTTCGGGGAATGCGAATTCAAACCGTTCACCTCAAGACGTTTTTTTTCATTATACCACACGATCCAACTTGTACGTACAGGGTTGCCGTTTAATACGCAAACAGGCGCCCGCGGGCGCCTGTCGCTTCCTTCATTTTTTATTTCTGCACGATATCCTTGACCGCCTGATCCAGCTTCCCGAACAGCTCATCCTTGCCGATCTGTCCGCCTTGATACTCCTGCATCGCCGCGCCCCAGCCCTGAATGACGCCGTCCGGGTAGCGGCCCCAATGCCAGCCGCCCGCATCCTTCGCCTGCGCCGACACCGCGGCGCCGAGCTGTCCGATGTCCTCGGACGCGGCCGGAATCGTGACGAGCGCCGGAATGAACTTGAATTCCTTAACCAGGTAGTTTTTGCCCGTTTCGGAAGAGACAAGCCAGTTCAGAAACGCTTTCGCTTCCTCCGGATGCTTGGACTTGCTGTTGACGATCCAGAAGTTGGCCGGACCCGTGTAGATGCGTCCCTTGCCGCTGTCGTCGATCGGGATCGGCATCATGCCGAGATTCAACTGCGCCACTTTGTCGATATCGCCTTGAATCCAGTTGCCCTGCTGAATCATGGCCGCCTTGCCCGTGGCGAAGTTGGCCACCTGCGTCGCATAGTCGGTCGTCAGCTTATCCTTCTGGCTGTATTTGAATACGAGGTCGACGTAGTTGATCCACTTTTCGAACACTTCGTTGCCCTTGAACGACGCCGTGCCGTCCTTCGTTCCTTCGACGAACTTGACCGGATCGGACTGTTCGGCGAGGCCGACGTTAATCGTATGATGCCCGATCGACCACCATTCGTTCGTCGTCGAGAACGGCGTAATGCCTTTCTCCTGAAGCTTCTTCGCCGCATCCTCAAGCTGGGTCAGCGTCGTCGGAAGCTCGGCAATGCCCGCCTGGGCGAACAGGTCCTTGTTGTAAATGATCCCGTAGCCCTCGATATTCATCGGCATGCCAAGCAGCTTGCCGTCCACTCTCGCCGGCGCCGCCGCGGACGGAACGACGTCTTTCGCCCAAGGCTCGTTCGACAGATCGGTCGCGCGGTCGTAGTACGGCTCAAGCGCCGCGTAGCCTTCGGCGTTGAAAATTTCCGGCTCGGACCCGGAGGCGATTTCCGCTTTCAACAGCGCGTTGTAATCTTCGCCTCCTCCGTGCGTCTCGATCTCGACCTTGACCCCCGTCTCCTGCTCGTATGCCTCCGCCAGTTGGTTGAAGGCGTCCGCGATTTCCACCTTGAAGTTGAAAATCTTGATCGTCACGTCTTTCTTCTCCGCCGAGGGCGAAGCGTTCGAGCCGGACGGGCCGGACGCATCTCCCGAGTTAGCACCGTTCCCCCCGCTCGAACCGCAGCCGGCGACCGCGAGCATCACCGCAATCAGCATCCATACGGACCAACGTTTCATTCTGACATCCTCCCCTTTTGGGCTGTGTTCTGCCTGCTACGACCCCCATTATAGAAAACGCTGTCATGCCGAACTACCGACGGTATTGTTCAATTTAGTGTAACCTATTGATTTTTTATCCTTTTATGGAACCGGATGTGATCCCTTCGACGATATATTTCTGCAGCAGCAGAAACATCGCCACGATCGGCGCCACGCTCATCGCCAGCCCCGCCAGCGCCAAATCCCATTGCTTCGTATATTGGCCGAAAAACCGCGTCACCGCAAGCGGTATGGTGGTCAAATCCTTGTTCGAGCCGATGATCAGCACCGGCAGCAAGTAATCGTTCCAAATCCACAGCGCATTCAAAATCACGACCGTCACCGCAATCGGCAGCAGCAGCGGGAACACGATTTTCCAGAAAACGCCGTAGGGCGTGCAGCCGTCCGCGACCGCCGCTTCCTCGATTTCCGTCGGCACGCCTTTGATAAAACCGTGAAACAGGACGACCGACAGCGCCAGTCCGAAGCCGAGGTAACAAACGACGATGCCGGGCAGGTTGCCGCGCAATTCGAGCAGGCTCGTCACCCGGACAAGCTGCAGCATGATCGATTGGAACGGAATCGTCATCGAGGCGATGAAGCAGCCGAACAGCATTTTGTTAAACAAGGAAGGCCGGCGCACGAGCCGGTACGCCGTCATCGAGCCGATGATGACGATGCAGGCCACGCTCGCGGCGGTGATCGCAAACGAGTTCAACAGCACCTTCGGAAACCGGATGACGTCCCACACTTTCGCGTAATTGGAGAACAGGTACGTTTTCGGCAAGGAAGCCGCGTCGACCAGAATCTCCCCCAGCGACTTGACCGAATTGACCAGCACGAAATAAAAGGGAGACAAAAACAACAGCGCAAGCACAATGCCCCCCGACTCCAGACCCAAAAGACGCAGCTTCGCGGCGCGTTCCCTGCTCATTAGGCCTCCACCTCCTTGCGCTTCGTCAGCCATACCTGCGTAACGGCGATGACCGACACGAACAGGAAAAACAGCATCGCCTTCGCCGTTCCGAGCCCGTAACGGTTGTTGACGAGCGCCTCCGCGTAAATGTTGTAGGCGAGCGACTGCGTCGACGTGCCCGGGCCGCCCTTGGTCAGCGACAGGTTCAGATCGAACATCTTGAACGCGTTCGACGTGGTCAGGAACAGGCAGACGGTAATCGCCGGCATGACGAGCGGCAGCGTGACGCGGCGCACGGTTTGCCAGTAGCCCGCTCCGTCGATTTTGGCCGCTTCCTGAAGATCCTTGGGCACGCCGACCATGGCCGCAATGTAAATGATCATCATGTAGCCGGCCGTCTGCCAGACGAAGACGATGACCAACCCCCAGAACCCGGTGCCCGGCGTGCCCAGCCACGGCAGCTCGAACAGCGGCCAGCCGGTCCGTTCTCCGATCGTCTTGAAGCCCTTGGTGAAAATGAACTGCCATATAAAGCCGAGCAGGATCCCGCCGATCACGTTCGGCAAAAAGAAAATCGTGCGCAGCGCGTTCCGCGTTTTGAGCGGGCGGGTCAGAAGCAGCGCGAGCCCGAAGGCGAGCGCGTTCGCCGCCGCGACGGTCACAGCCGTGAACCGGATCGTAAACCAGAACGACTTCCAGAATTTCTCGTCGTTCATGATCCGCTCGACATTGTCAAAACCGATCCACACGGCTTTGTCCATGTCAAGCCCGTTCCATTCCGTAAACGAATAGTAAAAGCCGAGCAGAAACGGAACGAGCACGATGAGTCCGAAGGCCGCAAGCCCCGGTCCGACGAAGATCCACTGCTGCGCCCACTCGCTTGCCCTTTTGCGCCAAGACATGCCCTAGCCCCCTTTTCATCCTTGCGATTTACCTAAAATATAAAGACATATTGTTTTTTGAACCACCGATAGATATGATGGGTTTGGTGTAATATATTGACCTGAGGGGAGACGCCGACATGCCGGGAACGAGCATCCGCAAGAAGCTGATGGGGCTGCTGCTGGCGGCCACGATCATTCCGATTGCCCTTTCCATGTTTCTTTCGGACTATTACATCAAGGATGCCGTCACACGCAAGTCCATCCGGGACAATCGGACACTGTTGGCATTGGGCAAAACCAACATTTTGAACTACACGGACAATATCAACCGCATTTCGCTCGCCGCATACCATTCCGTCAATTCGCCCGCCTCCTTGTTCGCGATGATCGAGAAAGGGGCAAGCCCCCACATCGATCCGCAAGCGTTCGATCTGGCCAACCGGACGACGATCTACGCCCACCTGCTGAACATGTACCAGTCGCTCAAGGAAATTCACCAGATTCACCTGCAAATCGCCGGCGGCCATCGCCTTTCGTATTTGCTCGCCCGCGGTTTTTTCCGGGGAGGAACGGAGAGCGGGATCAACTGGCCCGCAGAGCGCCTGTCCGATCCGAAGCCGTTCATGGAAGCGTCGCACGCAAGCGGCCATTACGAGCTGGATTGGAACCGCAAAATTCCCCAGGCGGATGTCGTCACGCTGCGCAGGCCGATCATCCGCACGCCCAGCGACGAAATCATCGGCTACTTGTCCATCGACGTCAAGACGAACGAGCTGGCCGCCATCTGCCGCAAGCTCGCGCTGTCCGGGCAGGAGACGCTATACCTGATCGACCGCGGCGGCCGTATCGTCTGCGCCGAGAACGCCGATCCCGAAAGCGCCGTGCTCGAGGCTCCGTGGGCGGCCAGCCTGCTCGCCTCGTCCGGCGAAAGCGGGACCCTCAAATGGAAGGACAAAGCCTTTTCCGGCATCGTCGTCTACGACACGCTCCGCACGCCCTATATGGACTGGATCGTCGTCAAGCAGCTTCCCTATTCCTACCTCTACCAGAATGCGCAAGGAATCCGTGCGATCAACACGGGCATTCTCGCGTTTTTTCTCGTCGTCGTCGTCATCGCCACCTTGTTCATCTCGTTCCGGTTCACGAAGCCGATCCGGCGGCTCATCCAGCATATCAGCCAAGTGCAGACAGGCAATCTGAACGTCTCCGTTCCGGTCCGAAGCAACGACGAAATCGGCATTCTCGCACGGCGGTTCAATGCGATGATTGCGACGATCAACGACCTGATCAACCGGGAATACAAGCTGGAACTCGCCAACAAAACGAATCAGCTCAAAGCGATGCAAGCGCAGATCAATCCCCACTTCCTCTACAACGCGCTGCAATCGATCGGAACGCTGGCGCTTCAGTCGGGCGCGCCGAAGGTGTATTCGCTCATCAATGCCGTGGCGAAAATGATGCGCTACAACATGAGCGCAAGCGAGACGGTCGTGCCGCTCGGCGCCGAGCTGAAGCACGCCAAAGCGTTTCTGGAGCTGCAGCAGCAGCGGTTCGGGGAGAAGCTTGACGTGCTTTACGAGCTCGATCCGGCATCCCTTGACGCGCTCGTCCCCAAGATGCTGCTGCAGCCGATCTTGGAAAACGTGTTCAAGCACGGCTGCGAGCCGCAGGGAGGCCGCATGGAAATCAGGCTGCGCACGCGGATCGAGGCGGACGGAAGGCTCTCCGTCACGGTGAAGGACAACGGCGCCGGCATGGAGCCGGCGAAGCTCGACGAGCTGCGGCAGCGCCTGTTCCGCACGGCCCATTCCGGCATCTGGCTGGACGGGAGGGAACATATCGGGCTGAGCAACGTATGGATGCGGCTGAAGCTGTACTTTGGCGAGGCCGCGGAGATGGCGATCGAGTCCCCGCCGTCCGGGGGATTTGCCGTCTCGCTCGCGATTCCGGTTACGCATTCGGGGGAGGTGAAGCCATGAAGGTGTTGATTGTGGACGACGAGCGGCACGTTCGCGAAGCGGTGAAAATGCTGGTCGACTGGCCGGCGTTCGGCATCGGCGAAATCGTCGAGGCGGACAACGGCGACGAGGCGATCCGGCTGATCGGGGAGAAGCGGCCGGACATCGTCATTACGGACATGAAAATGCCGGTCCGGGACGGCTGCGACCTGCTTCGCTGGATTCAGGAAAGCGGGCATCCCGTCCGCCGGATCGTCATCAGCGGGCACGACGATTTCGATCTCGTGCGCAGTACGATGAAATACGGCGGGCAGGATTATTTGCTCAAGCCGATCGACCAGGAGGAGCTTGCCGAAGCGCTGCGCAAGGCGGTCGACGAGCTGCGCCGGGAAGAGCGGGACCGGCTGCTCAGCTGCAAGCGCAGCATGGAGATGAACCGGTTCAAGCCGGCGTACTGGGATCGGATGTTTTCCAGCCTCGTGTCGGAGCCGGGCGCTTACGCGGCGGCGAGCGACATGCTGAAGGAGGAATTCGGGCTCAAAGCCGGCGACCGCTGCCAAGTCGTCGTCATGAGCGCGCTGTCGGCGGCCCCGGCCGTTCTGGAGAAATACGAGCGGAACCGCGATCTGCTGTTTTTCTCGCTGGCCAACGTGTGCAACGAGTTTTTGCGGCCGGACAATCTCGGGTTCGCCTGCCGGCATTGGAGCAGCGAAGACGAACTGCTGATCTTTTATTGGAACCGGTTCGCGGAGCTGCAGAGCCTGCTTGTCCGGATCAACGACGGGCTTGAGCTGGCGCTGGGCAGCCGCTTCGACTTCGGGATCGGCCCGGCGGCCGACTTTCCGCAAGGCGCCGGCGATTCCTACGCCGCGGCGCGTGCGGCGCTTCGGCAGCGGAACCTGCTCGAGCGGCGGACGCGGTATTTCGGGCCCGGCGAGCCGCCGAAGCCGGCTGTGGCCGCGCCGCAGGCGACGGATTACGAGGAGCGCTTCCGAATTGCGCTGCTGAGCCGCAGCGAGGCCGAAATCCGGGCTGCCGTCGCGGACTGGATGCGGGCGGTGGCGGGCCTTCCTGTCATTACGCCGGAGCAGCTGGACCTGTGGCGAATGCAGTTTCAGGCGATGCAATCGCGCTGGGCGCGCGATCTGCCCGGAGGCGGCCGGGAAGGCGGAACCCTTGGCCGGGAGCCGGAAGAGACCGCATCTTCGGGGCCGTATCGGGATCCGGCGCATGGAGCCGCGCCGTTTACGTTCCCGCTGGACGCGGAAGGACGGCTGTCCTTGTCTTTGTGGGAACAGGAGCTGAACGCGCGGCTCGCCGCTCTCGCCGCGGCATGGGGCGGCGAGCGGCAGAAGGACAACAACATGATGCGCGAAATCGCCAGGTACATCGAGCAAAACTACAACCGGGAATTGACGCTGCAGGAGATCGCCGGACAGTTCCATCTCAGCCGGGAATACATCTCGCGGAGGTTCAAGCAGGAATTCGGGGAGAACCTGTCCGACTTCCTCGAACGCATCCGGATCGGGAAAGCGAAGCGGCTGCTGCGCAATCCCGCGTTGCGGATCGCCGAGGTGGCGAACATGGTCGGCTATGCGGACGAAAAATACTTCAGCAAAGTGTTCAAGAAGCTGGAGGGGCAATCGCCCAACCGGTACCGCAAAGGCTGAGCGGCATGCCCGGATGGGCCGGCTTGTCCGCAAAAGCGTGCGGAAGCGGCCGGAGGAGGGGCCTTCATCGTGAAGGCACCCTCCTCCGGTTGCGCCGGGCTTCAGCCGGCCGCTTCGTTCCCGCTTTCCGGCGGGCCGAGACGGTCGATCCAGCTGCCGAGCGGCTGCTCGGCAAGCGAAGAAATGACGAGATCGGCCTCGGAGAAATCCATGCCCGCCGTCAGCGGATTCGGCACGGCGACGCCGTACAGGCCGGCGGCTTTGGCGGCGCGAAGCCCGTTGAACGAGTCCTCGATCGCGACCGCCTCGCGGCCTTGGACGCCGAGCGACGCGAGCGCAAGAAGGTACAGCGCCGGATCGGGCTTCACCTTCCGCACCTCGTCGGCGGTATGGATCGCGTCGAAATAAGGCAGCAGCCCGAACGCCTTCAGATGCGGCTCCACCGAGCGGCGATACGAGCTTGTGGCCAGGCCGATGCGCAAGCCGCGGCGCTTGGCCTCTTCCAGCGCCGCCGCCACGCCCGGCCGCAGCTCGACCTTCTTCACCCGCTCGGCGAAGATTTCGTTGTACCGCTGTTCCAACGCGCGGCGGTCGATCGGCTGTCCGGTCAGCGACTCCAGATCGTCATAGGGATCGTACGCCCCCCAGGTGCCGATGCCGAGCGCCCATTTTTCCAGCTTCAGCTCCGCCCCGTATTCCGAGAAAATGTCGCGAAAAACATCGTAAGCAACGGACTCGGTGTCCAGAATCGTCCCGTCAAAGTCAAACACGACAGCTTTGATCAATGGTTCCCTCTCCCTCTCTCTGATCGGCATGGCAACGGCTTCCAACCTCGAACGGGGCGTTCAGCGCAGCTCGTCTGCCGGCTTCCCGCGGATGCCCCAATGGCCTCGCGGCACTTCGAAGAGCATGATTTCCAGGTCGTTCTCCGTCAACCCGCACGCTCCCGCTTCTTCGTAAAGCAGCCGGATCAGGTTTTTTTTCGTTTCCGCCGAACGGCCTTCAAGCAGCATAATCTCCACGATCGTGTAATGCTCGGACCGGTCCGCGGGGAAGACGAACTCCGCCTTGTCCAGACCGATAAAACGTTGGAACCGTTTCTCCTCGGGGATGCCCAACGCCTTGGTCAGACAGGAATGAATAATGTCCGACAACGTCTCCCGCACCGCTCCGAGCCGCTCGCGAATGCCGTAAATTTTTACCTGAACCATATGGCTGCCACCTCTCTCTCTTTGTCCTATCCAATATCCGCTTCTATCGTATCATGATTTGCACGGAAATTCATTTTTCCTCGGGCAGGCAAAGCTTTCCGCTTCAAAGCATTTTCATGCCAATTAGCAGCGTACAGGTTTTTTTCCAAAATGGAACATATGTTTTGTAGGAATTGGTCGCTTTTTGGCGAACCCATTATGTATTGGGTATAAAGAATGGTCTCTTAGTCCTTTCGACTGGTACGATCAAACCGAAAATCGCAAACCTTTTGAAAAAAAGGGACGCAAAACCTATGGGCCTAAGGACTTAGTCTATGGCAGCCGGGTTACCGAAATTGACGATCATAAGAAAGGAAAACTCATGGCTACAATGGAAAAAATCATTGCGCAGCAGGATGTTTATCACGTGTTCCAGCCGGTGATGCGCCTTGCCGACCGGTCCGTGCTCGGGTATGAGGCGCTCATCCGATCCGACGCCGTAAGCACACCCGACTTGCTGTTCAAAGCCGCGGCGGAGCAGAACCGGCTGTTCGAACTGGATGTCCTGTCCATCACCAGCGCCATTGCCGCCTATTTCGCCAGCCCAAAAAGGAGGGAATCCGGCGAATATCTGTTTCTCAACGTCTTTCCGTCATCCCTGGCAAACGAAGCGTTCCCGCGTTTTGTCGAAAAGACCTTGCGGGAACACAAGGCGTGTGCCCGTCGAATCGTATTTGAAATCAACGAGTCGAAGTCGCAGGCGGACAGCTGGGACGACGCGAGCTTTGCCCGCAACCTCCGATGGCTTCGCGAGCTCGATTGCCTGGTGGCGTTCGACGATGTGGGAGAAGGCGCGATTACGTTAAGGAAAATTGTCGAGATATCGCCGGATTTCATCAAACTGGACCGATTTTTCGGCCAAAATTTGTTCGCCAGCGAGAAGAAGCAGAAGATGCTGAAATTTTTCGCGGATTATTGCAAGGACGAAGCTATGCTGATACTGGAGGGAATTGAAGAATTAGACGACCTGCTCAAGGCGCAGCATCTGGGAGTCACGCTGGGACAGGGCTTTCTGTTGTCCAGGCCGCGGCATCTGGCGGAACTGTTCGAGGAAAACGAAGTCGCCACTTGACTTCCGGATTCGAAGGGCCGTCATGGTCTTCATCCGGGATTTTGCCGGCTGGGCATGCGCTTGCCTTCCGTTTACAATAGAAGGATAACGCAGGCAATGATGCGATGATAAACGGGAGGTTATGCGAGTGCGCACGCTGATCGGCATGTTCGGTTTTACGCCGGAGCAGGAGAAGCAAATCCGAAGCGCCGTTCCCGGCTGGAACGTCGTCTTCGGCAAGCCCAAAGAGCTCGATCCCGCTCTGTTCCGGGAAGCGGAGGTGATTTGCGGTTGGGCGAAGGAAGCGGAAGCGGAGGCGCTCAGGCCGGATGCCAAGCTGCGCTGGGTGCAGGCCGGATCGGCGGGGATCGACTATTTGCCGCTGGGGAAGCTGGAGGAAAAGGGCGTTGTCGTGACCGACGCGAGCGGTGTTCATCCGGTGCCGATGGCCGAAACGGTGTTCGCGATGCTGCTCGCGTTCGGGCGCAAGCTGCATCGGGCGATCCGGCTGCAGGCGGAGCGCCGGTGGGATCACTCGGACGCGTACGGGGAGCTGCGCGGCAAGACGATCGGCATCGTCGGGGCGGGCGAGATCGGCGCGGAGGTGGCGCGGCTCGCGCAGGCATTCGGCATGCGCGTGCTCGGCGTGCGGAGGTCGGGCCGTCCCGCTCCCCACGTGGACCGAATGTTTGCGCCGGAAGGGCTCGACGAGGTCGTGTCGGCGAGCGATGTGATCGTCAATATCCTGCCGCATACGAAAGAGACGGTTCGCCTGTTCGACGCCGGGCGGTTCGCCCGCATGAAGCCGACCGCCTTCTTCATCAACGTCGGGCGCGGATCGGCGGTCGACACGGCCGCGTTGACGGAAGCGCTGCGTCAGGGACGGATCGCGGGCGCCGGCCTGGACGTGTTCGAAGAGGAGCCGCTGCCCGAAGACCATCCGCTATGGGGGATAGACAACGTCATCATCACCCCCCATATCGGCGGCGCGACGGAACGGTACAAGGAGCGGTTGGCGGAGCTGTTTGCCGCCAATCTGCGGGCATACGTCGCAACCGGGCGGCCCGCCCGGAACGTCGTCGACTACCGTCTGAACTATTGAGCCTCTTATTCCATTGCTAGAACGAACCGCCGGCCTTCGCCGCTCTCGATCCGGATTTCCCCGGCGCCGATTTGGACGCCTAACCGGGCGGCCGCCGATTCGCTCGCGAACAAGACATCGTCAGCCTGCGGGCGGCCGCCGTCCGGCAAGTTCCCGGCATCCCGCCGGTTGCGGAACGGTTCGCCCCAAACGGCGCACGCGAGCCAATGAACGCCCGGCTCGAGATCCGCCAGCAAGGTCGGGATGACCGTGCGCGGGTGGAGCAGATTGGTGTTCGCGTTCGGAACCACCAGCTCCGCCCGGTCATAGCCGCGCAGCCCGCGGATGCCGCTTGCGCCGAAGAAGCAGCGGGCGGCCGCGACCGGCCCGCCCTTGTCCGCGCCTGCCGCTCCGGCCGGGGGCTCCGTACGCAAGTCCCCCTCGTCGGGCAGCGCGAAGCCGCCTTCGGCGGCGGTCAGCGCCCGCCGCGTATCCACGCGGTGAATCCGCACATGCCAGGGCAAACCGGCCACAAGCCACGTCCGCACCTCCACGTCGTTCCACGGCTTCCAGCGGCTGTACAGCACGTTGCCGTCGATGCGCAGCTCCTCGCTGCGGCGGCGCACCCGGAACAACTCGTCCCGTTCGCTGAG
Organism: Cohnella laeviribosi DSM 21336; assembly: GCF_000378425.1. Classification (GTDB taxonomy): domain Bacteria; phylum Bacillota; class Bacilli; order Paenibacillales; family Paenibacillaceae; genus Cohnella; species Cohnella laeviribosi. The sequence goes on from NZ_KB899826.1 coordinate 59,348, forward strand.
CGCAAGCGCCGAATCGAACGCGCCCTGGGCGAGCCCCCATTCGGCTCTCGGGACGCTGAAGGCGAAGGCGTTCGAGTAGGCGAACTTTTCGTATTTGGCCGCCGTGTGCGTATGTCCGTTGGTGCCGCCGTGTCCCGTGTTGAACGCGACGACGTGGTCCGTCTCCGGCCGGCGGCATACGGCCAGATGCGCGGGGCGCTGAACCGAGAGCGGAGGCAGGTCGGGCAGCGGCTCCTCCTCTGCCAGCCAGAACGGATCATCGTCCGGCAGCGCCAGGAGCAGAAACGTCTTGAGCGCCCAATAGGGCGAGCAAGGCGAGTTGTAATTTTCCGCCATGACCAAATTCGGATACGCGTAGCCGACGCTGAGCGTCCCGTCGGCATGGAAAATCGGCTGCCGGAACCACCACCTCAGATTGCGCAGGACGATGCCTTTGACGACGCCCGGCGGGACCGCGTCCACGCCCGCGTAAGCGAGCGCGCTCCAAAACGCCGACTGCGCGAACCGGTACGTGAGGCTGCGGCCGTAGGGCAGCGCGGAGCCGTCCGCCGCAAACCAGCAAATAAAGTCTCCCGCGAACGCCGCCGCCCGCTCCTTGAACCGCCGGCAGCGCTCCGGGTCTTCGTCCTCCATCAGCTTCGCGTACAGAAGACCGAAAAATTGAAGCGCGAACGGCGCGTAATAGTCGCTGTGGCCGCCGACGCCGTCGGCGTACCAGCCTCCTTCCAGCGCAAACGCTTCGATGCGGTCCAGGTTCCGCGCCATTCCTTCCGCGTCGAACGGAAGGCCGACCTTGCGGAAGCCCATGTTCACGAGGACGTGGAAAAAAAGCCAGTTGCAATCGTAGAGCGAACGTTCATTGATCTGCCTGAGCCAGTTGAACAAATTCCGCTTTTCCGGCTCGCCGAGCGGCTCCCAAAAATGCCGCGGCGCCAGCGCCAGCGCGTAGCCGAACGCCGCCATTTCGACCAGCCGCTGATCGTAATCGGCCGCCTCGCCCCAGTACTCCTCGCGGGCGGGATCGGTGCCGCTCGCGATCCCCTTCAAGACGATTTCCAGCAGCGGATCATCGCCGCCTCCGGCCAGCAGAGGAACCATTCCCCACAGCGCCCGGGAAAATCCCTCCAGTTCCGCCACGGCGGCGGGAAAGCCCGCTCCGGCCGCGCCGAGCCGAAGACGCGCGCCGCCTTCGCTGTAGCGGGACGCCAGCGGCTGAAGCAATTGGCGAAGGGCAAGGCGCATGTCCTCGCGCGTCTTTAACGGATTGCGGCGAATCGGAAGCTCGTTCGAAACCGCCATGCCTCATCCCTCCCGACTCATTTCCCGACTTATTCCCAAAAGATGGTTTTCGCGCCTCGCAGCCGGGCCAGGCCTTCGACGAAGAAGTAGTCGCCGTAAATAAGCGGAACGCCGATGTTTTTGCCTTCCGGATAGTGGCTGGTGCCTTCGCGGATCAACCCTTCCTCCTCCGGATCGTCCCATGCGCCGTACCGCGAATCCAGCGATTCCAGCATGCGGACGGCCGGTTCCCGGTACACATGCGCCTCCAGCGGATTCGCTTTGCGGGAGAGCAGCAGCAGGCCGCTGGCCGCGATGGCGGCGGCGGACGAATCCCGGTGTTTCGGCACGTCCGGCGGCAGCCGGAAATCCCACGGCGGAACGAGGTCGTCCGGCAGATTGGACAGGAAGAAATGCGCGACCCGCTTGGCGGCGTCCAGATAAGCCTGCTTGCCGGTATGATGGTAGGACAGCGTCAGGCCGTAAAGCGCCCACGCCGTTCCGCGCGACCAGGCCGATTCCGGCGCATGCCCCTGTCCGCCCAGGCTGCCGGTATGCGCCCCCGTCTGCGGGTCGAACGTGACGATATGGTGGACCGAGCCGTCGGGGCGGACGAACCGATCCAGCACGGTGTCCATATGCGCCTCGGCGATGTGGCGGTAGCGCGGATCGCCGGTTGTTCGCGACGCCCAGTACAGCAGCGGGGTATTCATCGCGCAGTCGATGATCGCCCAGCCCGCGTTGTCCTCGCCTTCGCGCCACGGGTTCCACGCGCGGATATAGCGCCCCTGCGCGTTAAACCGCGCGGCCAAATAATTGGCCGCCTTCAGCGCCCGCAGCTTGGACGCTTCGCCGCCAAGCAGCTTGTAGGAAGCGACGCTGGTCAGCGTCCACATGAAGCCGAGGTCGTGATCCAGCCGCACGAATCCGTCCAGCACCGCGTCCAGCCTCGCCTCGCATTGCTCCGCCGGAAGGCGGAAGCGTTCGTCGCCGCTTTCGTCGTACAGCAGCCACAGCATGCCCGGCCAAAATCCCGCCGTCCACCAATGAGGCTCCTCCAATTGATAGACTCCGTTTACGCTGGCATGGGGAAAGCCGGCCCCGATCCGCTGCACATTGCGCAGCGTTTTGTCCTTCACCCGTTTCCATGCCGTCTCCAGCCATTCCGGCCGTTCGGTCTGGCTCATGCGCCACCTCTCCTCTCTTCATCCAAACGAAATTTCGACGGTCAGCTCGATCCGGTTGACCCGTCCCGGCGTCCGCAGCGCGAAATCGACCGCGTACCATGCCGTCTCCTTCCCGAAGTGATCCCGGTAGGAGCGGCGTTCGAACGACGGCTCAAGCGCAGCGCCGTCGTACCGGATCCGCGCGCAAGGTCCTCCGGCCCCGGCGCGCAACCGAACGCAGCCGTCCGCCTCCAGCTCCGGCGGGAAAAACGTGACGATCCGCTCCACGATGCTGCCGGGCGGCGAATCGAACACGAATTCGTCCCGCAGCGCCAGGACGGGAGTTTCCGTCTTTCGCCAGACAAGCTCCCGAACGAGCGACCGCAGATGCGGAACGTCGTAAACCCGCGCCATCTCCAGGCGAAGCCGGTCCTCCGCCGCTCCCGCGGACGCTTCGAGCACGACGGCGGCGCGGTCCGCTCCCGCCTCCTGACCGCGCCCGTCCACAATCGGCACCGAATGTCCCTGCGAGCCGTTGCAATCGTACGTATAACGGGCCTCCCCGAAATACGCCTCCGTATATTCGCCGGCCCCGAGATCGGCCGCAAGCGCCGCGCTGTCCGCCATCACGATAAAATGGCCGACGTCGTTATGGTTGTGCGGCTCGCCGTTGTGGCCGCCCTTGGCCGCGAAGCCGTAGCGTCTTCCGTTCTTGTCCGCGTGCCGGGAGACGAGCCAGGCGGCATCCGGCAAGTAGGCGGACGCGTCCCCCCATTCCGAGCCGGTCCGTCCCGGCTCTCTCCAGATGAAGTCCCGCAGCGCCGGAGCGAAACGGCTGCAATGATCATCCGTATACGCCGCGCGATAGCGGATATGCGGCGCCTCCGCTTCCGGATACAGCCCCGCCAAATAATGGGAAAGGCCGATCCGGACCGGAACGCGCGCAGGCGAATCGGAGAAATTCGCGACCCGGTCCCCGCATAGATACGCCTTCTGCTGAAACAGCGCAATGCTGCGGACTTTGGGATTGCGGAACAGATCGATCGCGCCCTCGGTCCGCTTCTTGAGCAGATCCGCGAAGTAGACGAAATAGCCGAAGCCGTAATTCCAGTAGCCGAGCCCTTCGGGGCAGGCGCCGTCGTCTCCGAAGCCTTCCAGGTAGCAGTTCATGCTACCGAGCGCTTTGGCCAGCACAATCGCAAGCCGCTCCTTGTCCTCCATCGTCAGCAGCGCGGCCGCGCCGACCGACCCCGCGCAAACCGCCGACCAGTTGTGCCGCGCCGTTTCCCACTCGAAGGGGCCGCCTTGCAGATACGGCTCGAACAGCCGCGCCGACACCTCTTCTCCGATCCACGCCCGCAAGAGCGGCGGAAGCCGATCGCCCAGCAGACAGCGGATTTCGCTTAGCGCAAAGCCGGTTTCGGCGGCGAACAGATCGATCGTCTTCCGCGCATCCCGCCCCTTCACATGGGCCGGCAAGCACCACGTATACTCGTTCAGCACCGCCCAGATCGACTCGTACAGCGCCTCCCGCACCTTCCCGTTGTCCGGCTCGAGCAAGGACAAAAACACGAACGTATTCAGCCGTCTCCGCCGCTCGAAGTAGGCCCGCTCGTATTCGAGCCGCGATCCGGTACGCTCGAACACCGCAAACAGTCCGTACGTCAATTCGGGAACGGGCGAAGCCAGAAGACGCTCCCCTTCCGCCCGAATCTCCCGCACGCAGTCCGCAAAATCCGACGATTCGCCGATCCTTCGCCAGTACGCTTTCAGTTCGTCCTCCCAGCCCGCCTGCGCTTCGTCAGCCCGGGACGGTTCCGCCTCTTCGTTCCGATCGGGCAACCCCCGTGCTCCGTCCGGAATATAAAGCCTGGCCGAAACCGGCGCCATCCGGTTCACGATGGCCCGAAGCGTTTCCTTATCCGGCAATGGCCGATGCGCCGCCTTGTCAGGCATCTTCCGCTGTGCCGCCTTGTCAGGCATCTTCCGCTGTGCCGCCTTGTCAGGCATCTTCCGCTGTGCCGCCTTGTCCGCCATGCCATCCCCGCCTTATCCGCGATATTCCATCGGGGTCAAACCCGTATGGGCCTTGAACGTCTTGATAAAATAGCTTTGATTGTCGTAGCCGAGCAGCTCGCAAATTTCCCCCACCGTATGCTGCGTCTGGTCGAGCAGCTCTTTGGCGCGCTCCATCTTCATCCGGGTGACGTACTCGATAAACGTGACGCCCGTTTCCTTTTTGAACAGTCTGCTGAAGTAGCTGGCGTTCAAATGCAGCTTCTCCGCCACTTCCTCCAGTCCGATCTTCCGGTTCAGATTCAAGGATACGTATTTGCACGCCTCGTTCACCTCGTAGCGCTTGCTGTAAGGCGCCGCGCCCGTTCCCTCCGCCGCGGTCATCAGGTGGCCGATCAGCCATTCCCGCAGCTCCGCCAGCGAACCGATGTCCGCGATTTCCTTGTGCAGCGTCTCCGGCGAATAGCCCGAGCGGACAAACGGCAATGAAAACAGCTTCAGCCTCAGGTCCAGCAGCAGCTTCAGCACCCATTCCTTGACCGCGGCGGGCGGGTAACGCTCCTGCCGGATCCGCTCCATCCAGACTTCCGCGGCGGCGCGGACATCCTCCGGCCGCTTCCCTACGATCGCCTCCCGCAGTTCCGAGCTTGCCGCGTCGTAGCACGCGAACAGATCCTGCTGCGACAGCACCGCGTGCCTGCTCCTCGCGATGTCGCCCGGCTCCAGGTAAAAGCGCTGTCCTTCGTCGGAAACGAGTTCGACCAGCTGGCGCTTCAGCTTCTCCGGCGCGTCGCATTCGGAGCCGATGCGGAACGTCAAGCGGATTTTCAGCACCTTGCGCATCGTCTCCCGAATCGTCCGCAAGCTGTTTTCGACGGTCTCGTAAATATTGGTTTTCAGGCTCGGCTTGTAGGGAAAAAGAAGCAGCTGCCTGCGCTCGCAATAGCCTACGTGCAGCGCCCGGGCCTCGAGATGGCCCAGCACTTCTTTCAGAACGTTGGCGACGGCGAACCGCAGCGTCTGCTCCGAAGCGAAGCGGTGTTTGACATGCAGGTAATCCTCCACGTAGGCAATGACCGGAAGACAGCACTCGCCCTCCAGAAACAAACCGTAAGCGCGGGCTTCCCGCTTCCATATTTCCGGGGAGAGGAGCGGCTGGTGAATGAAGTTTTTGATCGTCTGCTCCTTGCGCAGCTCCATCGACTCGCTGGCCAGCGCCCGCAGCCGGAGCCGCTCGCCGTTGAGCTGCCTTTCCTCGTCGAGCCCTTCTTTGAGACGAAGCAGAAGCCGGACCAGATCCTCCGGGTCGAGCGACTCCTTGAGCAGGTATTCCTGTACGTTCAGGCGCATCGCCTGCTGCGCGAATTTGAATTCGTTGTGGCAGGACAAAATGACGATGCGGGCGCCGGGCTTGCGCTCCTTGATCCGCGCGGTCAGCTCCAGCCCGTCCATGCGCGGCATCCCGATGTCCGTGATGAGGATGTCGGGCGCTTCAAGCTGGGCTTGCTCCCAGGCGCTTTCCCCGTTCTCGAAGGCGCCCACCAGCCGGAAGCCGAGCGTTTCCCAATCGATCGTTTCGGACAGCAGCTCGATAACGGGATAATCGTCGTCGGCCAGCATGACGCTATACATGATGTTCCCCCTCCCGATACGGAATCGTCAGGCATACCGCCGTCCCTTCTCCGGGGCGGCTTTGCACCTCCATCCGGAATTCGTCTCCGCACAGCATTTTCATCCGCTCCACCACATTGAGCAGGCCGAAACCGGAAAATTCGCCGCCGGCCGAAGCGCCTCCCGCGCCCGGGCCGCCTTCCTTCGCGAAGCGGGCGGAGTCTCCGGCCGCCGTACCGGTCAGCTTGCGGTTGAGACTCTCCAGCCTGTCTTTGTCCATTCCGCAGCCGTCGTCCTCCACCGTCAGCCGCAGCGCGCCGCCGGCCGGAGCGGCCGCGATCCGGATCGTGCCGGCTTTGCGGTTCAGCCCGTGAATCAGGGCGTTCTCGACGATCGGCTGGAGGATAAAGCGCGGCACCCTGACGAGCAGCGCCTCCGTTTCGATGTCGAGCGCAAGCCGTACCGGCTCCTTCTGGCGCATATTCATCAGGTCCACGTAATGCGAAATGAGATCGAGCTCCTCGTGCAAGCAGATGTCGTCTTCCTCGCGGCTGATCGTCATCCGCAGCAGCTTGGACAAGGAGCCGATCATTTTGCCGCTTTCCGGGTCGCCGCGGCGGATGACCTTCATGCGGATGGAATTGAGCACGTTAAACAGAAAATGCGGGTGAATCTGCGCCTGCAGCATTTTCAGCTCCGCTTTCCGTTTGCGGGCCTGCGTCTCCGAAATTTCCGCGATCATCTCCTGGACGCGGTCGAGCATCTGATCGAACAGAAAGCCGAGCCGCCCGATTTCGTCCTGCCCCCGGATGCCCGAGCGCACGTTCAGATTGCCCCGCTGCACGGCCGAGGTTACTTTTCCCAACCGCATCAGCGGTTTGGTGAACGCCCTCAGCAGCGCAAGCAGCAGCAGCAGGAACCCGACGAACGAGACGATCTGAAATACGAACACCCGGTTGAAAATCGAGCTGATGTTGACAATCGCCTCTTTGTACGGCTGCATCGAAACGAGGCGCCAATCGTTGAACGAAATCGGCTGCTCGGTAATGAGATAAGGCTTGCCGTCAACCGGCACGATAGCGGAACGGGTCTGGCCCGTCCGTTCTCCCGCGTAAGGGAATACCTTCCCGATGCTCGACGTGTCGGCGCTCGACAAAATCCGGTTGTTCCCGTCGATCAGCATCACCTTCTGGCCGGCGGAAAGCCGGTTGAACATTTGGTTGAACTGGTTCTCCATCATCGTGACCACGACATAACCGTAGATGGCGGAGCTGTCGAGCCGCAGCGTGCGGGCGACGGAGATTTGATACGGGTTTTCGGCTTTGTCGTATTGAAAAACGGTCGGGCTCGAGCCGATCCAGTACGATTCGAAGTTTTTCAGATCTTTCAGCTTTTCGAACCAGGGCTCGCTTTGCATCGACAGCGGATTGTAGTCGCTTGTGGAATAGTTGGTAAAGTAGGTTCCGTTCGCGAGCAGCACCGTCACATAGCTCTTTTCGCCCACGACCGTCAGGCTGTCCAGCTGCTGGATGACGCGGCTGGTTTCCGTAAACTTCCGGTAAGGATCGGCCTCTTGGGAGCCGAAAACGATCATTTTGAAATACGCATTCAAATCCGAATTCACCTGGATATAATTGGCGATCGTCAGCATGGACTTCATCAGATTGGTTACGGAACCGCTTACAAGAAGCAGGGAATCTTGCGCGTTGGAGATCGCCTGCCGCTTGACCGCTTCCTGCGTGAGCGAGTTGTAGATGAGCAGCGTCAGCACGGCCGGAACGAGGAGGCAGGCGACGGATGCCGCCATCAGCTTGTGCCGGATCGAACGGAGCGTTATCCACTGTCTGAGCTGTCTGATCATCCCCGATCTTCCTTTCGTGCCATGCAAGAAAAACGCCGCCCGGATTCTCGAACAAAAAGGGGGGACGCGAACGCCCGCCCCTTGTTGGGTCCATTATATCAGATTATTTTTTGTTGGAAGCGATAATTTGAGCGGTCCGTTCCTGACAGTTTTTAATCGTGGTGTCGATGTCCTGGTTGCCGAGAATCAGCTTCTCGTACTCCTCGTTGATCGCCTTGTATACCTCGGACTGATACGATGCGGGCGGCACGATCTCCGAAGCTTTGGAAGCGACCAGCGTACGGACGAGCGATTCCCGGTCGACCAGTTCGGGGTTTTTCGCGCTGCTGAGAATCGTGTCGATAATTTTGGCGACGTCCTCGTTGGGCACCTTGCTCCAGGCCGGAACGTTTTTGCCCTGCACAAGCTGTCCTTCCGTGGTGTACCAGCGAATGAATTTATAAGCTTCTTCCTTATGCTTGGAGCTGGAGGAAACCGCCATGTAGTCCGTCGTTACCGGCGTGTAGCCGATCGGGTCTTCAGGGTTGTTTTTCGGATACGGCGCCACGGCGACATGAAACGTAAGCGGAACCTTGTCCGTACCGCCGATCTCGGTATTCATCCAGCTGCCGATCGTCAGCATGCTCACCGACTGGTTGAAGAACTGCGTCCGGTAAGCCAGCTTCTGCGAAATCATGTCGGAATACGGCACCGAAGACTTGTCCTGCTTCTCCATCCTCACCCTGAGCTCGAGCGACCGTTTGAAGTTCGGGTCGTCCAGATTGGAGGAACCGTCGGCTTTCAAAAAGTCGGAACCGGAAGGCTGGTTCAGCATCATCAGCTTCACATATTCCATCCAGCCGCCGCCCTGCGGCCCGTGGAAGTACGTGCCGTACCGCTTGGAGCTGCCTTCGCCCTTCGTCAGCTTCTTGGCGTACTCCGCATAATCGTCCCAGGTCCAGTCGGTCGGCACCGGAAGTCCCGCTTCGTCGAGATGATCCTTGTTCAGCAGCACATACCACGGATTGAATTTGCCCGGAAGCGCATACACTTTGCCGTTCAAATGGGTATCGACCTTGTATTCCTCTTCGACCTTGTAACCGCCGTCCTTCGCGATGAAGTCGTCCAGCGGCTCGGCCATGCCGAGCGCCACGCGCTGCGCGTAGCCGGCTGCATCGCTGAACATCAGAATGTCCATCTGCTCGGAGGAAGCTGCGGCAAGATCCAGCTTTTTCATCGCCTCCGCCGTGTCGCCCTTGTCGCTAAGCTGGACCACTTCCACCGTCACGCCGGGATTGGCTTCCTCGTAGGCCGCGATCGTTTTGGTCCAGTTGTAGTTTTCTTCCGTTCCGTGCGTATACAGCCGAAGGTTGATCTTCTTCCCGGAATCCGACGGTTTGCCCGATTCGGCCGGACTGTTGCCGGCTTCGTTGTTGCCTCCGCCGCATCCGGCCAAAAGCGCCGTCGTCAGTACGCCGGCGAGAAGGCCGGCCAACCATTTCTTTCTCATTGTCGTGACACCCTCCTAGATTTTGGATACGCAAGGCGGTTGGGCGGCGCAAAAGACGGTTGTCTCTCGCGCCGACATCCACATTATATGGGGAGCCATGTTCGACCTCATGAAACAATATTTACTCTTTTATAAATTATTTTTACTTTTATGGATAATATCGTCTCTCATCCTTTCACCCCGCCCAGGGCGATGCCCTCGATCACGTTCTTCTGCCCGATGATGAACACGATCAGCAAAGGCACGATCGCGGATACGGCCGCCGCCATAATCAGCGAGTAAAATTCGCCGCTCATCGAAGTGAACTTCTGCATCGCCAGCGGAATCGTGTACAGCCGGTCGGTGCGCAGGAAAATAAGCGGATTCTGGTAATCGTTCCACGTCCAGATGAACCGCAGGATGGCGTAAGTCGCGACCCCCGGCCTGACAAGCGGAAGCGCGACGGACCAGAAGGCGCGAAAATGGCCCGCTCCGTCGATTTTGGCCGATTCGATGAACTCGTTGCTTACGCCCATAAAAAACTGCCGAAGCATAAACGTGCCGAGCACGCTGAAGCTGCCGAGAATGATGAGTCCGATATGGCTGTCGAACAGCCCGATGTTGCGGTACAAAATGAACTGCGGCACGAGAATCGCCTGCCCCGGCACCATATAGGTGGCAAGCACGATGAAAAAGAGCCATTTGCCCGCCTTGAACCGGACTTTGGAAAAGCCGTAGGCCGCCAGGCTCGAAACGGTGCAGGAGACGAGCGTCGTCGCGATGCTGATCTTGAGCGAATTCCAGTAGTACAAGTAGAACGGGTAGCGCCCGAACCACACTTCCTTATAATTGGCGACCGCGTTCCAATGCTTCGGAATCCACTGGATCGGATAGACGAACACCTCGTTTTCCGTTTTGAAAGAGGTGACCAGCATCCAGACGAACGGCAGCAAAAACAGAACGCTCAGCGCAAGCATGATGACGGTGACGACGGTTTTGCCGAGACGGAGACGGGTTATGGCGTACACAGGCTGCGCTCCTTTCCGTTAATAATTGACCCATTTTTTCTGCGCCGCCCACTGGCCGAGCGTGATCAGAAAGACGAAGACGAACAGCACGACCGCCACCGAGGAGGCATAGCCGATTTTCAGGTTGGTAAAAGCCTGGTCGTACAAGTACCAGACCATCATGCTGGTCGAGCCGATCGGTCCGCCCTGGGTCAGCACCGCAATGATGTCGAACACTTTGAACGTGGAAATAATGCCGGTTACAAGCAGGAAAAAGGACGTCGGCGACAGCAGCGGAACGGTGATGCGGACGAACTTGGTCCAGCCGCTCGCGCCGTCGATATCCGCCGCTTCGTACAGATCCCGCGGAATCGACTGCAAACCGGCGATGTAAACGATCAGGTTAAAGCCGATGGAAATCCACACCGTAATCATCATGATGGACGCCAGCGCGAAATGCGGATCGGCGATCCATTTGGGCGGGTCCGACATGCCGAGCGCTTTGAGCGTCTGGTTGATCGGCCCGTAAGACGGATGGAACAGCACCTGCCAGACGACGGCGACGGCGACGATGTTGGAAATGTACGGCATGAAATAGGCGACCTTGAAGTAGCCTTTCATGTAAACGTAACGGTCGATCAGCACGGCGAGCACCATCGAGATGATCATATAGACCGGAACCGCCAGCAGGAAAATCAGGTTATTGCGCACCGACCGGATAAACAGCGAATCGTCCAGCAGCTTGCGAAAGTTATCGAACCCGATCCAGTCGATTCCGTCCCAGCCCGCCACGAAATTCCAGTCCGCGAAGCTGAGCACGAACGTCGCCACGATCGGCAGAAGGACAAGCACGAACACGCCGAGCAGCATCGGACTGACGAACAGAAATCCGGCCAGCGTCTCGGATCTTTCGAGCGACTTGCGCCTGCCGCCCCGCCCGATCGGCGCCGCAGCGGGATGTTGAGCCATGGGAAAACACCTCAATCCAAAAAGAAATAAGTGGTTTTTGAATGTCCTTATTATAAAAAAAATTACCGTCCGGCTTTGACGGTATTTTGATCTGATTCACGCTAATTTTGACTTTTGTGCGATCGGTTGGGCGGCGTCGCTTTCGAGGGCCCGCAGGGATTCGGCCATTGTTTTTTGGGGCGAAATCGTTTATGTTTATATTAGATGCGAAAATATTTTTCTTGTTATTTGTTGTTTTATAGTAAATAATTTTCGCGAACGGGAGGCGATCCGGGTTTGAGCATCCGCAACGCGATCCGCGACCGCATGGACGCCCTGCATCCGAAAGAGCGCGAACTGGCGGCCTATTTGCTGGAGCATCCCCAGGAGGCGGTCCGGATGACCATTTCGGAGCTGGCCCGCGCATCGGGCAGCAGCACGGCTACGGTGTCGCGCTTTTGCCGGGCGTTTCATTTCAACGGCTTTTCCGATTTCAAGCTGAAGCTTGGAGCGGAGCTGGCGCAGCAACTGGCGCAGCAGCCGGCGGACCAGTACCAGGACATCGTGGCGGGCAACCCGCTGCCGCAAATCGTGAAGGCGATCACGGACAACCACATCCGTTCGCTCACCGATACGACCCGGCTGCTCGATCTCGACCAGCTTCAAGCCGCGATTGCGGCGCTTCATCAAGCCGCGAGAATCGATCTGTACGGCGTCGCCACCTCCGGCATCGTCGCCCAAGACTTCTACCAGAAGCTGATCCGGATCGGCAAAGCGGCGGCGGCGTTCTCCGATCCCCATATGATGCTGACCTCCGCCGCTTCGTTGTCCGAGCGCGACGTGGCGGTGGCGATTTCGTATTCGGGCGAAACCCCGGAGACGATTCACGCGCTCCGCTGCGCGGTGAAGCAGGGCGCGACCGGCATCTCCATCACCCAGTTCGGCAGCAACACGCTCGCTTCGGCCGCTTCGGTGAGATTGTTTACGTCCTCGTCCGAAGCCGGCATGCGCAGAGGCGACATGGCGTCGCGAATGGCGCAGCTGCATGTGGTCGACATCCTGTTCATGGGACTGGTCAGCGAGCACTTTGACGACTATGTCCCCCGTCTGGAAAGCTCGTACCAGACGGTCCGCCAATACACGGGCAAAGAGGAGGAGCATTCGCGATGAACATCTTGACTTTCGATTCCGGCGACAAGCTGAACGAAGCCGGGGCCAACATCATCGCCGGCCTCATTCAGACGCAGCCGACAGCGGTGCTGGGGCTGGCGACGGGCGGCACTCCCGTCGGCATTTACGAGCGGCTGGTGAGCGGCTTCAGGCGCGGGCTGCTTAGCTTCCGCGGGGTCACCGCGTTCAACCTTGACGAATACGTCGGCCTGGATCGGCAGCATCCGCAAAGCTACTATTCGTATATGCAGAAGCATCTGTTCGCGCATATCGATCTGCCGGCCGAGCAGGCGCATATCCCCGACGGCAATGCGGCCGACTTGCAAGCCGAGTGCGAGCGGTACGACCGGCTGATCGCCGAAGCCGGACAGATCGATCTGCAGCTGCTCGGCATCGGGCACAACGGCCATATCGGCTTCAACGAGCCGGCGCATGCGCTGATTCGCGGCACGCACGTCGTCGATCTGGCGGAGGAGACGCGGAAAGCGAACGCCCGGTTTTTCGGCAGCGCGGACGAGGTGCCGAAACAGGCGATCACAATGGGCGTCGGCACGATCCTGAAGGCCAAAACGATTCTCCTCGTCGTGCGCGGGGCGGACAAAGCCGACATCGTCCGCCGCGCGCTTACGGGCCCGATCACGACCGAGTGCCCGGCTTCCCTGCTGCAAACGCATCCCCATCTGGTCGTCCTGCTCGACAAGGACGCCGCAGGCAGGTTGCCATGAGCGGGCCGTTGAATCGCAGGGAGCCTTGTCCGCCTCTCGCGCCCGTCGGCAGGGCGGGAAGCGGTGCCTCCCCAGCGGAAACCGTTATCGAAGGCGTTCGCGTCGTCACGCCGCAGGGCACGCTTCCGCAGGGCTGGATCTGGCTGCGCGGCGGCTTGATCGCGGGGCTCGGCGGAGCCGATTCGCCGCTGCCGGAAGAAGCCGCGCACGCGGAGCGGATCGACGGCCGTGGCGGTTGGGTCGTGCCCGGCTTTATCGACGTGCACGTGCACGGCGGCGCCGGCTACGACTTCATGTTCGCGGAACGGGAAGGTCTCGACGCCATTACGCGCTTCCATGCGCGGCACGGCACGACCGGGCTGCTGGCCACTTCGCTCACCGCCCCCCGCGAGCAGCTGACGGCCGTTCTTGAACGGGTAAGCCGGTACATGGACGGGCCGATGCCCTACGCCCGGGTGCTCGGCGTCCACTTCGAAGGGCCGTTCGTCAGCGTCAAATGGAAAGGCGCGCAGAACGCCGACTATATTCTTCCGCCCCGGCCGGATTGGCTGGAAGAATGGGTCGACCGGTATCCGGGCGTGATCAAGATGATGACGCTCGCTCCGGAATCCGAAGGCGCGCTCGAATATATCGACCTGCTGGTCCGCCACGGCATCGTTCCGTCCGCCGGCCATACCGACGCGACGTTCGCCCAAATGACCGCCGCCGCGGACCGCGGCCTTCGGCATGCGGTGCACACGTTTAACGGCATGCGGCCGTTCCATCACCGCGAGCCGGGCACGGCCGGCGCGGTGATGGCGGACGATCGCATCGCCGCCGAAGTCATCGCGGACGGCCATCACGTCCACCCGGCCGGCATCGGCATCCTCGTCCGCGCCAAGGGCGTCGGCAACGTCATTCTCATCACCGATGCGATGGAGGCGGCGGGCATGCCGGACGGGGACTACATGCTCGGGGAGCTTCCCGTCACGATGGCGGACGGCGTCGCCCGGCTCCGGGATTCCGGCAATCTTGCCGGCAGCACGCTGACCATGATCGAGGCGTTCCGGTTCATGGTCCGCCGGGTCGGCGTATCCGTCGAGGACGCGAGCCGGATGGCCAGCGGCAACCCGGCGCGCCAGCTCGGCCTCGACGGGACGACCGGCTCCCTCGAAGCCGGCAAGCGCGCGGACGTGCTGCTGCTCGACGATTCCCTCGCCCTGAAGGGCGTCTGGATCGGCGGAGTCCGGCTGGCCGACGCGCAATAGACATCGGCAGCAGCCATCGGCGGCAGCGGAAAAAAAGACGGCTGACCCCTTAACAATTTGAAGGCCGTGTTGGGGACGGCTTCGGAACCGTCTTCGTTTGGCCCCTTCCGGCAAACGGGTTCGCCCGGGTCCACCCGGGCGAACCCGGCTCTAAACTTGCAAACCCGTCTACAGACGTAGAAACCCGTTTTCAGACATGCGAACCCGTCTTAAAACAGGCGAGTCCGCGCTGCGTTTCGGTTTGAAGACGGGAACAAACGGGAACAGACGGGATCTCCGGGCGTTGAAGCCGGTTCGCAACGGGAGCTCCGTCCGGAAAGAGCCGCCCCGGACGATGGGGGGCATGGACGGGCGGCAATGTGCAGCCGCCATGTAGTCCGTCCAGTACCCTACATTGCACTCGCCCGCAGCGTTCAACCGCTATGTAGTCCGCCCAGTACCCTACATCGCACTCGCCCGCAGCGCTCAGCCGCCATGTAGTCCGCTCAGTACCCTACATCGCACCTGCCCGCAGCGTTCAACCGCCATGTAGTCCACCCAGTACCCTACATTGCACTCGCCCGCAGCGTTCAACCGCTATGTAGTCCGCCCAGTACCTCTCATGACCTCGAGCGGCAAATTGGATTTTATGTAAGATACGAGCTCCTTTTGCTTCTTTCCGGAATGTATGCTGGATTTTCTGCAGTTAACCTTTTACTAATTCGAAATAATTCTTCCCTAAGAGTCTAGAAGTCCGGTGAATTAAGTCAGTTTTAGCCGTCTAACTGACATGAAAAATGAGGAAACAAACATAGCCACCACTGATATGAGCAGGTTTGACACCGCCTCCGTCATCACGGATTTCGGTTTGTGGCATGCCAAAGCACCGGTTTGAGGTCGTTTTTTCTTAAACCGGCATAGTCTTTTCAGATTTTGAATGGTTGCCGTCAGTAGCGTCTGTTCCTGCATGCAGTCCAGCCCACGGCTCCGTGCGCGACCCAGACCATGTGCGACTTTGCCTTCGGCAAACA
>NZ_KB899827.1 GCF_000378425.1 Cohnella laeviribosi DSM 21336
TGACTTCGCATATTCCGCAGGCCTCCCCAGATAAGAACGTCATCTGTCTGCCCGCGACCACCCAAGTCTACAGGACTAGCCCTTGGCGGCTTTGGATTTCGTTGTGTTTTGGCAACTCATCCGACTAACCCTGCCTCCAATTGGGTTCGTGTACCTTGGCCCGTGCATTTGCCTCCGGCTTCCTTCAGATTCCGCCTCACGACGGACACCCTTGCCCTTGGCTACGGTAGGCGCTCGCCAGCCCCCGCTCGGGACTTTCACCCTAAAGATGACGTCCATGCTGGGCGTACAAAAAACGGGAGACAGCCTCACAAGGCCGTCTCCCGTTGCCGTTTTGCCGCGTTATTGAGGCAGCTCGACCGAGACCTCGCGGCGCTGCTCCGCCGAGCGCAGCACGCCGTCGATAATCGCCTGCTGAATCAGAATCTGCTCGCCGGGTATCGGCGCCGGGCGACCGTCGCGCACCGCTTCGGCGAAGTCGCGCACTTTCTCGTCGAACAGGTTCAGCGAATGCTCGATCAGCGGCACCGGCGTTTCCGTATGGCCGCCGAACGCATCGTGGTAAACGGTCATGCTGCCGATCGAGCCGTCCCACACCCCGGACCACGGCCCCGTGCCCGCCGGCGTCACTTTCAGGCCGGCATCCGTGCCGAGAAACAGCGTCGCGCCCAGTGAATCCATGTGCATCGCCCATGAAATTTTGAACTGCAGCACGACATCGTTTTCAAACCGGACCATCGCCACGCCGAAATCCTCGACCTCGAAGCGGTCCGCCTCCGGATGGTATAGCGGATTCGTGCCGAAGTGATTCGATGTGAACGCCGACACCGTGAGCGGACGCGGATAGCCGAGCGCGTTCAGCGCAAGGTCGAGCGAATAGCAGCCGATATCCGCCATCGCCCCCGCCCCGGCAAGATCCTTGCGGATGAAGGTTCCGCCCGGCATGCCCCGGCGCCTTCCGCCGCCCGTTTCGACATAGTACACTTTGCCGAGACGGCCGGACTGCACGATCTCCTGCAACCGCTTCATATTCGGATCGTAGCGCGGCTGGAAGCCGATGCTCAGCATGTTGCCCGTCTCCCGCGCCGCCTGCGTCATCTCGACCGCTTCCTCAAGCGTGACCGACATCGGCTTTTCCAGCAGCACCTGCTTGCCTGCGCGCAGCGAGTCGATACTCGTCCGGTGATGGGAAGCGTTCGGCGTACAGATGCTTACCGCATCCAGATCGTACGCAAGCAATTCCGTATGGCTGTCAAAAGCGGCCGCTTCCGTCAGCCCGTTCGCCTCCGCGAACTGCCTCGCCTTGCCCGGGATCACGTCCGCCACCGCCACGATGTCGACGAACGGCAGCTTGCGGTAGGCCGAGACATGCGCGCGGGCGATCCCGCCCGTTCCGATAATGCCGACTTTGATTCGTTTTTCCATGGTAAGCCGCTTCCTCCCTGTCCGTGTTTCGGCTGTTCCGCCTTAGCGGGCCCCGCGCTTGTGCTTGCGGCGGTAGGCCGAGGGCGTCATGCCGAATTTGTTTTTGAATACGGGATACAAATAGTTCGGATTGCCGAATCCGTACCTCAGCGCGATTTCTTCGACCGAAAGGTCGCTTTGCAGCAGCTCCGAGCCGATCCGCTGCATCCGCGCGTTCTCCACCCATTCGCGGAACGTCGTCCGGCCTTCGCTCCTGAATATGCGCTGCAGCTGCCGGGGGCTGACCTGCACGCGTTCGGCCACTTCCTCCAGCGCAATCGGACGATCGGCATTGTCCTCGATGTACTGCGTTGCGAGCCGGAAGCGGTGTCCGTTCATGTCCCGCACGGGAAAACGCGCGGCCTCGTCCGGCTGGGCGAACACCCGCGACGATCTCAGCAAAATTTGAATGATGATCTGCTTCATCGTCGTGTAAAATCCGGTTCCCTGGTTTTCCCAGGTGCGATACGCCTCCAGAAATCCCGGCATGGCCTGGTAGCGGTCGGGCACGGGATAGCTCGGCATCGTCTGCAGCAGACGGACGCATTCCTCGGCCTCTCTCGCTTCCAGCTCGTCTCCCCATCCGTCCGGCGCCGCCCCGGCGAGCGGCACGATCTCGCAATGCAGGCACAACTCATGCATCGGGTCGTCTTCGTCCGACTGCTGCTCGTGCATCACGTCCGGCCCGGTCAAGTAAAACATCCCCTCGCGCAGCTCGTAAACGGTGCCGTCGATTACAACCGTTCCCTTGCCTTTGGGAATAAAATGAAACTCGAATTCGGAATGCTTATGCATCGGGATCAGGTGGCCCGGGGGAAAAGAAGCCAGATGGCAGCGCAGCACGCGAATGCCGAACCGCCCCCAGCGGAACTGCAAATCGAGCCGGTCCATCCCGTAGCGTTTTTCCGCCATTCGCGCATAGGGAAACGAAACCGCCGCCGCCTTCCGTTCGTGCGCGTTCGAACGTTCTTCCGTCTGCATGCCTTCCCCCTCCAGTCCTTTTTTTCCATGCAAATGCTTGGCCGCTTAGCTTTCCAGCTCCTCGAGCCGAATCTGGCGCCGCTCTTCGTACGAACGGTTCGACGCTTCCATCAGCTTCGTCAAATCGAGGGCGAGCGCCACATTTTCCGTTGCTTCCGTCCCTTTTTGAATATGTTCTACCCATTGGCTGAACGCGGAAGGAAGCGGCTTGCCGAGCGGCACCTCATGCCAGCCTTCGCCTTTGCGGTTGCTGCGCACAAGCAGCTTCTCCTCCGGGAAGCCGAACAGCAGCGTGCCCTCGGTGCCGTGCACTTCGATGGAAAACGGCGAATGGCTGTTGACAAAGCCCGCTTCCACGATGCCAAGCGCTCCGTCCTTGTATTGTAAAACGCTTACAGCATTGTCCTCGACCTCGCGCCCCGTCACAAAGCCGAAGCCGGACGTCACCGCATCCGGAAGCCCGAGAAACAGCCGCACCAGGTACATCGGGTGGCAGCCGAGATCGATCAGCGCGCCGCCCGCGCATTGTTCCTTGGAATAGAAATGCTCGGGCAGCCAGTTCGCGATCGCCCCGTTGTGCGACAGACGAACTCTGGCCAACGTCAGCTTGCCGAGCGCGCCTTCCGCCAGCACGCCGGCAATCGCCTGCGTATAGCCGTCATACAGCCGGGGCAGGGAAACCGTCAGCTTGACTCCCGCTTCTTTGACCGCCGCCAAAATTTCGCCGGCTTCCTTCAGCGTCGGCGCGAGCACTTTTTCCGTAAAAATATGTTTGCCTGCCTTGGCCGCCTTTACCATCACGTCCCGGTGGAGATGGGTCGGCGCATCCACGACGACGGCGTCAATGTCCTTGCGCGCCAGCAGGTCATCAAGCGATTCGTAAAAAGGAACATTGTACTTGGCCGCCTTCTCCCGTCCCCGCTCCGGCCGTTCGTCCCAGACAGCGGCAATTTCCGTATCGGGATGGTCCAGCACCTGTCTCGTGTAATCCTCCGCGTGCACATGCCAGTAGCTTAACATGCCTACCCGAATCATCCGTCTCGCCCCTCACTTTAAATATACGACACAAGGAGAAGATATCATATGAGTTTGCATTACATAAATGCATTTTCACGCCATTCCGACTATAAAAATGCGACAATTTGTTTTCTCTCGCTTCTTTCCCCCGCGCCGAAGGAACCGCCGCCGGTAGGCTTGACGGACCCTGCCGGAAAAACAAAAAGGCCCCCCGAAAGGGGAGCCTTCTTTCCGGCTTAGCCGGTTATCACATCATGTCCATGCCGCCCATGCCTGCGCCGCCTGCCGAAGCTTTTTCCTTCTCCGGCTTGTCGGCGACAACCGCTTCGGTCGTCAGGAACATGGACGCAACGGAAGCGGCGTTTTGCAGCGCGGTACGGGTAACTTTTACCGGGTCGATGATGCCGGCTTCGAACATGTTCACCCATTCGCCGGTAGCCGCGTTGTAGCCGATGCCGACTTTTTCCTTTTTCAGGCGTTCGACGATGACGGAGCCTTCTTGACCCGCGTTCGCAGCGATCGTGCGGATCGGCTCTTCCAGCGCGCGCAGGACGATGTTCACGCCGGTCTTTTCGTCGCCTTCCGCTTCGATTGCGGCAACAGCGTTGTATACGTTCACGAGCGCAGTACCGCCACCGGAAACGATACCTTCTTCAACCGCAGCGCGAGTTGCGTTCAGAGCGTCTTCGATGCGGAGTTTGCGTTCTTTCAGTTCGGTTTCGGTTGCAGCGCCGACTTTGATAACCGCTACGCCGCCGGCCAGTTTCGCCAGACGTTCTTGCAGTTTTTCGCGGTCGAAGTCGGAAGTCGTTTCTTCGATTTGCGCCTTGATTTGGTTGACGCGAGCTTTGATGTCTTCCGGATTGCCTGCGCCGTCCACGATGATCGTGTTTTCTTTGTTGACGCGAACTTGGCGAGCCGTACCGAGTTGTTGCAGGGTCGTGGATTTCAGTTCGAGACCCAGTTCTTCGGTGATGACTTGGCCGCCCGTCAGCGCCGCGATGTCTTGCAGCATCGCTTTGCGGCGGTCGCCGAAGCCCGGAGCTTTAACAGCTACGCAGGTGAACGTACCGCGCAGACGGTTGACGACGAGCGTAGCTTGCGCTTCGCCTTCCACGTCTTCCGCGATGATGAGCATCGGTTTGCCGGATTGTACAACTTTCTCGAGGATCGGCAGGATCTCTTGAATGTTGGAGATTTTCTTGTCGGTGATCAGGATGTAAGGATTGTCGAGGACAGCTTCCATTTTGTCCGTGTCGGTGATCATGTACGGCGACACGTAACCGCGGTCGAACTGCATCCCTTCGACAACTTCCAGTTCCGTCAGGAAGCCTTTGGATTCTTCGACGGTGATGACGCCGTCTTTGCCCACCTTGTCCATCGCGTCCGCGATCAGTTGGCCGACTTCTTCGTCAGCGGCGGAGATAGCGGCTACTTGCGCGATGTCGGTGCTGCTGCCGACTTGCTTGGAGATTTTCTTCAGTTCTTCGACGGCTGTGCGAACGGCTTTGTCAATACCTTTGCGCACGACCATCGGGTTGGCGCCCGCCGTAACATTTTTCAGGCCTTCGCGGATCATCGCTTGAGCCAGAACCGTAGCGGTCGTCGTACCGTCGCCAGCGACGTCGTTGGTTTTCGTCGCGACTTCTTTCACCAGTTGAGCGCCCATGTTTTCGAACGCGTCTTCCAGTTCGATTTCTTTCGCGATCGTCACGCCGTCATTCGTGATGAGCGGAGAACCGAATTTTTTCTCCAGAACGACGTTGCGGCCTTTCGGTCCGAGCGTTACTTTTACGGCATTCGCCAATGCGTCCACGCCGCGGAGCATGGCGCGGCGAGCGTCTTCGCTAAATTTAATCTCTTTAGCCATTCTTCAAAACCCTCCTCAAAATATCCTTGATCGTACGTATTCAAAAAACGTTGTTTATGTGGGTATATCGCGCCCCCGCGGCCCATTAGCCGACGATGGCGTGGATGTCGCTTTCTTTCATAATCAAATACTCTTTGCCCTCATACTTGATCTCGGTGCCGGCATACTTGGAGAACAGCACCCGGTCGCCGACTTTCACTTCGAGAGCAATGCGCTGGCCGTCCTTGTTCAAAGCGCCGCTTCCCACCGCGACGACCGTTCCTTCTTGCGGTTTTTCCTTCGCCGTGTCCGGCAGAACGATGCCGCTAGCGGTTTTCTCTTCTTTGGCACTCGGCTCGACAAGTACGCGATCGCCCAAAGGTTTGATCATGAAAATAGCCTCCTTTAGAACAAAGCTTGATTTGTATTTTTCATGTTCTTGTTAGCACTCGATTGTCTAAAGTGCTAACAGACAATTATTATGATACTGATTTTGGGAGTGCTTTTCAAGTCCTTTTCCGTTAAAATTGGCCGGCAAAAACGGGTCTCCGGCCGCATGTGGCGGAAACCTGAAAAGAGCGCCGTCCCGGCAGCGGAACGGCGCGTA
Organism: Cohnella laeviribosi DSM 21336; assembly: GCF_000378425.1. GTDB lineage: Bacteria > Bacillota > Bacilli > Paenibacillales > Paenibacillaceae > Cohnella > Cohnella laeviribosi. The sequence continues at coordinate 5,919 of NZ_KB899827.1, forward strand.
GGTACGACATCAATTATTTCCCCATCTTTCTGCGTTCATTCAGACGCGGTAATTCCCGGTCATTCCTTTCAGGCGCGATGCCATTGCGCTCAGATTGCGGGCCGTCCGGGCCATCTCCTCCGTCGAGGACAACTGCTGCTCTGTCATGGCGGACATCTGCTGGGAAAAGGAGGCCGTCTCTTCCGTAATCTGCGTAATGTCCTGAATGGACTTCAGCACGGCCTGGCTTCCTGCCGACATCTGCTCCACGGCCGCAGCCGCTTCGATAATATTTCCGCTGAATTTGCTCACTTCGTCCACGATTTCGCGGAACGCTTCCTCCGCCGTGCGCATGCCGGTTACGGCGCCGTAGACCTGCTCCGCGCTCTGCTCGAACATTCCGGCCAAAGCACCGATGTCGTCCGACATCGTCTCCAGCGTGCTGCCGATCTGAACGGCCGATTGCTGCGTCTGGTCGGCCAGCTTGCGGATTTCCTGGGCGACGACGGCAAAGCCGCGTCCGTGTTCGCCGGCTCTCGCCGCTTCGATGGCGGCGTTAAGCGCCAGCAGGTGCGTCTGGTTGGAGACTTCCGATATGTACCCGATGACTTCCAACACCTGGGAGGACTGCTGGTTCAACCGCCGGACCGTTTCCAGCAAAGACCGGAAAGCGGACTCGACCTCGACCACGTCGGCAGCCGCTTTTTGCAGCAGCGCGGAACCGCTCTCCGCCCGGTTGCGCGCGGACATGGCCGTGTCCGACACGCCGGTTGTCGTCTCCGCCACCTGATGAAGGCCGTCCATCGTCTCGAGCATGACGGCGGAAATGTGTTGCGACTGCGTCACCTGCGTCTCCGAACCGTTTGCGACACGCTCGACCGCGCGCGTGACTTCCGCGCTGACTTTGGCGTTCTCGTCCGCGCCCTGCTGCAGCAGCACCGCCGCGGCCGCAAGCTCCGCCGTGCTGTCTCGCAGCTCGCGCATCATCTTCTGCAGGCCGCTCAGCATATCGTTCGCCGCCTGGGCCAAATCGCCCACCTCATCCTGCGACCGGAAGTCGATCCGGCGGGTCAGGTCGCCGCCCGAACCGGCGATATCCTTCAAAGCGGACGTTACGCGGCCGATCGGTTCGACGACGGACCGGTTCAGATACACGATCACGTATCCCAAGGCGATGAAAAGCACCGCTTCGATGGCGACGACCCCGAAGAACAGCAGTTTATCCTTCGCCCAGTCCATGCCGAGAAGCATCAGCGCCAAAGCGGCCGCCTGCAGCACGGCAGCGACGCCTCCGAAAATCCCCAACTTTTTTCCCAGTCCGATGCCCGCACTTCTCATAAACTCGACTCCTTCCCTTCCGTCCCGCGAAAAAATATAACGATGGCCCTAAAATATGTAATCGCTTCCAGGCGATTGTGCTACCAGTTTACCATAAATTTGTCGCAAAGAACATCGGGAAACAGCAAATGCTGTCATTTTTCGTCATAAAACGCATTTTCATGGAAAGGAGCCGAGATCGTTCATCGGAAAGGAAAGCGGGGAGATCCGGGCAAGGAAGCGCAACAGTTCACGCAAAAAAACGGCGAACCAGCGGCCCCGCCATCAAACGGCATGTAGTCCGCTCAGTACCCTTCTTTGCCGCCAGTCTCGCCGTTCACCCTTCATGTAGTCCGCTCAGTACCCTTCTTTGCCGTCAGTCTCGACGCACACCCTTCATGTAGTCCGCTCAGTACCCTTCTTTGCCGTCAGTCTCGAAGTTAAACCTTCATGTAGTCCGTCCAGTACCCTTCTTTGCCGTCAGTCTCGCCGTTCACCCTTCATGTAGTCCGCTCAGTACCTCTCTTTACCGCCACCGCCACTGCTAACGCGCCAAGCAGTCCGTTCACTACCTCACATGGCCCCGAGCGGTTATATTGGATTTTGTGCAGGATACCGGCGAATTTCGCTCATTTACGGAACCTATGTTGAATTGTCTCCAATGAAACGGCCCGAGAGCGTAGCGGATGCGGCTTCTGCGGGCCAAAAAACTGGATATATCCAACATAGACCGGCTTTCGGCGCCTGAACGGCGTATTGGGTTGGATTTTTCCAATTAGACGCGTAGCTGGGTTGCTATTTAGTCCCGATGGGGATATAAACGCACAGGCTGCGGATGCTCATAGGTTACGGAGGCTCTATGGCCGTGGTTGCGATAAATGGCCGAAGTTGCGGTATAGGGGCAGTTGCGGTATAGGGGCAGTTGCGATTATAGCCGCTGTAACGATATGGCTGGAATTGCGATTATAGCCGCGGTGGCTATACAGCGACCGGTTGCGATGAACGAACAGCCGCCGCGTGCTCTTGAACAACTGCGGCCGCTGCCGGCTTGCCGTTTTCGATTCTCCTTTCGGGTACAGCGCGATTCTTGGGGCAGGGGGCATTATCCAACCGCCGTCCAATAAGGCTCATCCCATGCTCGACAAGAGCGTTTGGGATGTTTGTCTGTTAACGAGCCAGCCGTACAAAAAAGCCGAGAAGGGCAACCCCTCTCGACTCGGGAGACGATTCACGTTTTCGAACCGGCCGTCCCCGCTCCGCTTGCCGCCTCGCGCTCCCATTGTTCCTCCCATTCCTGCTGCCGCGCCAGCTTTTTCCGATAAGCGGCGGAGGACAGCAGAATGCTCAGTTCGTACAGCACGATGAGCGGCACGGCCACCAGCAAATCCGAGATCACGTCCGGCGGCGTGATGACCGTCCCGACGAAGACCATGACAAACCAGGCCAGCCGGCGGAACTTCTTCAGAAACTGCGGGTTCAGAATGCCCAGCCGGGTCAAAAACAAAATCAAAAGCGGAAGCTCGAACAAAACGGCGAGCGGCAGCACGATATTAAACAGGAAGGAGAAATATTGCGCGGCTCCGTAAGTCTGCTCGAGTCCCAGCGTTTCCGTCATCTTCTCCGTAAAGGAATAAGCCATCGGGAAAACGACGTAATAGCCGAAAAGAATGCCGGCGACAAGCATGACAAGAGCCCCCGGCACATACCGGAGCGCGGCTTTTTGTTCCTGCGGGTGAAGCGCCGGACGGACGAACAGCCACATTTGAACCATGGCAAAAGGGATAACCACGACAAAGGAGACGACGAAAGCGAATTTCATGTATAAGCCGATCGCGTCCCAGGGCGAGAAGGTGTGCAGATCGATCCTCTCCGTCGGAGCCGCCGCCACGAGATAGTCGAACAGCGGCTTGGCGCAGAACAAACCGCCGACCAATCCGAGAACAAACACGATCAGAACGTAAATGACGCGTCTTCTCAGTTCGCCGATATGCTCCAAAAGAGGCATCCAGCCTTCGCCCGCTGGAAATTCCCCGGGAGAGTCGGTTCGTTCGTTCCGTTTCGTCATATTATTCCGGCAGTCGCCTTTCCGCTTTCGGCTGCTCCGGCTTCGCTTGCGTTTCCCCTTCCGAAGCGCCGACTTCGATGCGGCGGGACGGATTATCTTCCATGATATCGTTCGCGCCCCGCTTGAATTCCCGCAGCGTGCGGCCTACCGCTCTGCCCAATTCCGGCAGCTTGTTGGGACCGAACAACAGAAGCGCGACCACCACGAGCAAAATCATTCCTGTAGCGCCGATGCCAGACATCCAAAAGCCTCCTTGTTTGAAATCAAATGATCTTGCTTGTCTTAAAGGGCGGCCGTTCGCGATCAGCAGCGGTGCAAACCGCCGTACCCCATTGCGACAATATCTTCTTTGACAATTCTATCACCGGCAAGCACGCGAGGCAAAAGAACGTCGAACGAGGTATACGGGTCATGCATGACGCAGCCCGGCAAGCCGAAAATCGGCACATCCCGCAAATAGCCGAACAGCAGCATCGAACCCGGCAGCATCGGCGTGCCGTAGCTCACGATATCCGCGCCGGCATCCGCAATCGCCCCCGGTGTGCGGTCATCCGGATCGACGGACATGCCTCCGGTCACGAGTATCATATCATACCCTTGCCGAAGGAAATAGTGAATTTCGTTGACAATTGTTTGTCGGTCGTCGGGCGCGAAGCGCTGTTCGGCGACTTCCGATCCGAGCGCCGCCAGCTTGGCGGTCACCACGGGGCCGAATTTGTCGGCGATGCGTCCGGAGTAGACCTCGCTGCCGGTGGTGAGAAGCCCGGCCCGAAGCTTGCGCAGCGGACGGACGTCAACCGGGGAAGCCCCTGCGTTGCGTTCCCGGTAGCGCGCAGCTATTCGCTCGACCTCGGCCACCTTCGCTTCGGGCACGATGAGCGGGATGGCGCGCGTCGCGGCCACCGCTTCGCCCTCGCGCACGACCGTATGGGTTGCCACCGTCGCGAGCGCAATGTCGCCCAGCCCGTTAATCGCGTTCACGACCTCCTTCGCTACCGAAGCAAGCCCCGTAATGGCCGACTTGAGCGTAACCTTGCCTTCATGCGGCTCGCCGTAACGGATCCGATCGCCCGCCAATGCCGCGGCCATGCGCAGCGCCGCGTCGTCCTCGTGCAGATCTCCCGCGCCCAGCTCCATGACGTACAGATGTTCTTTGCCGATATCCTTCAGCTTCGGAATGTCTTCGGGAACGACCCGGTGTCCTTTCCGAAAAAGCCGTCCCTTGAACGCGCCGGGCAAAATTTGGGTCAAGTCGTGAGCCAGCAGCATTCCGACCGCGTCTTCGACCTTGACTTCGCGCAATACCGACGAGCTGCCGGCTCGCCGGATATGAGGTTCAGAAGCGCCTTCCGGTTGTTGCGTCATTCTTCAAGCTCCCCTCTCAGCCCCTTGACCTGATGCAAGGCGTACGGGAGCTGATCGATAATCCCCATGAACAGCTTGTGGACGGCTTTCGGTTCGCTCGGCAGGTTGATGATGAGCGTCTGGCCCCGGATGGCGCAGACGCCGCGAAACAGCATCGCCCGCCGCGTCCAGCTCATCGCCGAGGCGCGCATCGCTTCGGCCATCCCCGGAACGACGCGATCGGACACCTTCAACGTCGCCTCGGGCGTGACGTCCCTCAGTCCAAGCCCGATGCCTCCCATGGTGAAAACGAGGTCGGCCTGAAAATAATCCGCCATTTCAATGAGCGCGGCGCGAATTTCGTCCTGCTCGTCGGGCACGATCCGGTAATCGACGATTTCCCCGCCCAATTCCTCTTCCACCAGCTCGCGGATGACCTGTGCGCTCGTATCTTCCCTTTCGCCTCGCGAGCCTTTGTCGCTTGCCGTCAGCAAGGCCACTTTCCAACGCATGTCCTTCTCTCCCCTCCGCTCACCCGTTCTGTCTTTGATGCCGGCCTGTCCGGAACCTTTGGCGGCGCGCTCCCGATCGCGTCCGAAGCGGCGGCGCTAATCGGATGCCGGGTTTTCGGCCGGCCGACATTCGTCCGCGTAATAATCGCCGCTTTTGCCGCCGGTCTTGAAGACGAGCCGGGTCGGTCCGATCACCATATCCTTCTGCAGCGCCTTGCACATATCGTAAACGGTTAAAGCGGCTGCGGAAACGGCGGTCAAAGCCTCCATTTCGACGCCGGTTTTGCCCGTCGTTTTCACCTCGGCCGCAATAAAAAGCGTGTCCGTCCCGTTATCCGAAAACGTCAGGTTGACGCCCGTCAGCGGCAGCGGGTGACACATCGGAATCCAATCCGACGTCCGCTTCGCCGCTTGAATGCCGGCGACCTGCGCCACGGCCAGCACATCGCCCTTGGCGACGGAGCCTTCGCGAATCCGCCTCAGCGTCTCCGGCGCCATCGCGATGCGGGTCTCGGCCCGGGCCGTGCGGGCCGTAACGGGCTTGTCGGAGACGTCCACCATGACGGCCCTGCCCTGCTCGTTAAAATGAGTCAACCGATCTCCGTCCGGACTCATCCGCTTCCCTCCCTTCAAACCGGATCAATCCGTTCTCCGTTGCCAGTCCGTCCAGCACGAGATCGTGCGGCTCTCTCGGCAGCGGCTCCTCCACCGTCTGCAGCTCGAACGCGAAGCCGATCCAAAGCGAGGTGTGGCCGGCCGATTGCCTTGCGACGAACAAACGGTCGTAATAGCCGCCGCCGTACCCGAGTCGTCCGCCCTGCCGGTCGAACGCAAGTCCCGGCACGAGCACGACATCGAGCGTATCTTGCTCGCCGTACGTCCGGGTTCGCTCCGGGTTCGGTTCCGGAACGCCCCATTTGCCGGCCCGCCAATCCGCCGGCGAAGCGACCAGGCGCAGCTCCAGCCCGCCGCCGTCTTCGCGCACGCGCGGAGCCGCGATCCGGTGGCCGCGCGCCCAACACCAGTCCGCAAGCCATGCCGGATCGGCTTCGGAGCGGAATGCGCCGTACAGGCATACCGTCAGCGGACGGCCGAGCTTTTGCTCCATCGGAAGAAGAAGCCGGCCGGCGACGATCCGGCCGATTTGCCGCGACTTTTCGATTCGCTCCCGGGCCGGAAGGGCGTCTCTTGCGCTTCGGATCCGTTCCCGCCAGCGTTGCTTGTCGGTCGTCATCGCGAGAAATCATCTCCTGCGGAAAACAGCTTGGCAAAACTGTTTAAAGTTAGCTTCAGTTTATCATTATTTCGCCCTTTTCGCCAAATGCCAACGCTTATCGGACGATGACGCCCGCCGGCTGGCCGAAGGCGAAAAATCTGCGATTGAAGTCGGATGGAAACCTATTCGTTATGAGTCGTTATCCCGTCGAAGCCTAGGTCTTCATTTTCCATACGGTCGATGACATTCCCTTTTAACAGCCTCTCATCCTGTAACTCGACGATGTTGCATCCTTTATATACCGAATATTGATCTTTAGCACTTCAGACAGGAACCGAAGGGGAACCATCGCCGTTTCGTTTTGGACGACGGGCTTCGTGTCCAGCTTTACTTGTTGATTATTCACGAGCGCCGTATCCTTACCTATAAATAATACTATCGTTTCATCTTCGACCGCGACAATCGCTTTTTGCTCTTTCCGGTCCCAATTCACGGAAGCCCCCATCAAATCGCCGACCAACCGAAGCGGCACCAAGGTTCTGCCGTTGGCGTCGGCGGACGGCATCTGCTGCGACGAATAAAGCAAGTACGGATGGTTCAGTTTCAGCTTAATCCCATCGTTCTCCCCAAAGCGGCTTGGGCGGACGGCATATGAAAAAACAGCATGACGAGTCCTCCACACATAACGTTCATCTCCAACCTGCGTTTGGACGTTCCTGCCGATTTACGCTAAACTTGTAAGGAGCCATACTGCATGAAACGACGAGTCGGAGGGATTCCTCTTGCTTTTGCAAGCATCAGGCATAACCAAGTATTACGGAGCTACGCCCGTCCTGGACGGGGTGGCGATTCAAATTAACGAACGCGACCGGATCGGGCTCGTGGGCGTGAACGGCGCGGGCAAATCGACTTTTTTGCGCATTTTGGCCGGAGAGACGGCCCCCGATGCGGGCTCCGTGTCCAAGCCGCGGGAGATCAGGATCGGCTATTTGGCCCAGAACAGCGGTTTCGACGGGCAAATGACGCTGCAGCAAGTCATGTCGTCCGCGTTCGGCCCCCTGCTGAAACAGGAAGAGGAGCTTCGGAGGTTGGAGCTGCGCATTTCCGATCCGGCCGAACAGGAAGATGCCGCCCGTTACGAGGCGCTGCTCGGCCAATACGCCGACCTGAGCGACCGGTTTCGCGAAGCGGGCGGCTTCGAGATGAACAACCGCATCCGCAGCGTTTTGCACGGCATGGGCTTCGGCGACTTCGCGCCGGATACCCCCGTATCCGCGCTTAGCGGAGGACAGCGCACGCGCCTTGCGCTGGCGCGGCTGCTTGTTGTGCAGCCCGACCTTCTGCTGCTCGACGAGCCGACCAACCACCTCGACATCAAGACGCTGAGCTGGCTGGAGCAGTACCTCCGAACGTACGCCGGAGCGATGGTGATCGTCTCCCACGACCGCTACTTCCTGGATGCGACCGTCACGTCCATCATTGAAATCGAGCGCCATTCGGCCACCCGATATACCGGCAATTATACCCGTTTTATGGAGCTGAAAGAGGCCGAATTTGCCCAGCGCGTCAAGCTGTACGAGCAGCAGCGCAAAGAGCTGCAACGAATGGAAGATTTCATCCAGCGCAATCTGGCGCGGGCTTCGACGGCGCGGCGAGCGCAAAGCCGGCGCAATGCGATGGAGCGGATCGAGCGGCTTGAGAAGCCCGGACACCTGAAGCAGGCGAGCTTCTCCTTTACAACAGAGCGGCGGACCGGCAAAGACGTACTGCAGGTCGCCGATGCGTCGGCCGCTCCTGCGGCGGGGCTGAGCCCGCTGTTCCGCCATGTGTCTTTTGAAGTCAAGCGAGGCGAGCGGATCGCGATTCTCGGCCCGAACGGCGTGGGCAAGTCGACGCTGCTGCGGGCGCTGGTCGGCGAGCTTGAGCTAAGGGAAGGGAGCATCCGCTGGGGCACCGGCGTCATGCTCGGCTACTACGACCAGGAGCAGCGCCAGCTCAATCCGGCGAATACGGTGCTGGAGGAAGTGTGGAGCTCGTATCCGCAGCTTCCGGAAGCGGAAATCCGCACCGTGCTCGGCAATTTTCTGTTCAGCGGCGACGACGTCAAGAAGACGATAGGCTCGCTCAGCGGCGGCGAAAAAGCGCGGGTCGCGCTATCCAAGCTGATGCTGCGCAAAGCGAACGTGCTCGTCCTGGACGAACCGACCAACCATCTGGATCTGTGGAGCCGTGAAGTGCTGGAGGCGGCGCTCGAGGAATACGAAGGCACGCTGCTATTCGTTTCGCACGACCGCTACTTCATCAATCGGCTGGCGGACCGCATCCTCGACCTGCATGCGGACGGCGTTCGTCATTTCCTGGGCAATTATGACGATATGATCGGGAAGCAGCAGGAGATGGAAGAGTGGGGCCAACAAACGGAAATGCCCGCACCTACAGCGGACCCCGAAAAGGCCGCCAACGATTACGAAGCGGAAAAACGGGCAAAACGCGAAGAAAGGGCCCGGCAGCGCAAGCGCGAGCAGGCCGAGGCGGAGATCGAACGGCTTGAAAGCGAAATCGCCGCAGTCGAGGAAGAAATGGCCTCGGAAGACGTCTTTACCGATTACGTGAAACTAAAAGAACTGCAGACGGCCGTCGAGCGGCTCCGCAAGGAACTGGAAGCGGCTTATGCGGCTTGGGAAGCGCTCGTGGAATAAACCGCATTAGATGGAAAGGAGAAACGCGATGGCATCGGGTCCAAAAGAGCCTCAGGAATCGCCGCTGCCGCTGGCGCAGCTCCGGTTCGTTAAGGAAGAATGGCTCCGGCAGCGGCTGGAAGAAGTGAAAGTGCTTTATCGGGATGAAAACGAACTGTATCGCCTGGTCAAAGATTCCGCTTACGGAGACCATTTCCTCCACTACGCCGTCCGGCACCTGAATTTGACGGCGGGAGCGGCGGAGGAGGAATATCATCATCTGCTGCCACTCGAGCACGACGAAGTCATCTCCTTTGCGTTGGGCTCCCCGTTTTACCGCTATCCGGATGAATGGAAGGCTCCTTATTTGCGGAACGGCAGCGAAGGCGGCTATGTCTGGTACGATCCGAACGGAGCCGCCCCTGATATTGCCGCCTACGAAGAAGCGGCCGCCGCGCTGAAGGAGAAGCTGCTTGCCTTTCGCCGCGAAGGCAGCTTGGGCGAGGAAGAAATCCGCCGTTTGCTCGAGGAGACGGAACGGCTGTTTCCGCCGAAAGCGCCCGACGAAAAGTAGCGGAAGCGGCCAACAGGTTATCCACAATCGAAATGCGAAGCAAAAAACCGGGAAGCGGAGAACGCCGCCCGGTTTTTTTGGCTGTATATCAATCTTTCTGTTAAAGGATCGTTAACGTCGGATCAACTCCGGCTGTTTATATCCACACTGTCCACATTATCCACAACAGGGTTGTGAAAAACTCATCCCCTTTTCATAATTTTTGAAGTTCAACTCCCCCAACGGATTGACAGCTTTACCCACACTATGCACAAGGGGTGTGGATAACCTTGTCCACAACTTGTTCAATTCCGTTTTTCGGCGTTATTGACCGGCCGCCTGCTTGCCCTCTTGACTGAGCCTGACCGCCATAATGGCGCTGTTGCAGGCCGATACGTACGCCCGGGCCGCGGCGAAAATAATGTCGCGATGAATCGCCGTGCCGCGATAACGTTTGCCCTGGCATACGACCGTGACAACGGCCTCCCCGAACGCGTCCTCCCCGGTCGACAACGAATGCAGCTCCAGGTCTTCGAACCGCGCGTCGACCGGCATCGCTTCGCGGATGCAGCCGATCACCGCTTCGAGCGGCCCTTCGCCCGCCCCCGTGTACGTTCGCTCGGCATTGTCTTCCGCGGCCCGGATCGTGACGGAAGCGATGCGCGAACGGTTCGAGCCGGCGAGCACCTGCAATTCCGTCAACGCGTACGGCTCGATCGCCTGCTCGGTCGACTCTCCGATCAATTGCAGCAGCACGTCGTCTGTGACGATTTTCGTCTCGTCCGCCTTGACCTTGAACCGGTTGTACACCTCGTCCAGCTCGCGGTCCTCAAGCGTAATTCCATACTCCGACGCGCGGTGCTTGATCGCATGGCGGCCGGAATGCTTGCCCAGAACGATCATGCTGCGCGGAATGCCCATCGCTTCCGGGTCCATGATTTCGTAGGTGTTCCGGTTTTTCAGCAAGCCGTCCTGGTGAATGCCGGATTCGTGCTGAAAGGCGTTGCGCCCGACGATCGGCTTGTTGTACGCGATCGGAAAATGCATCGCGCGGCTGACCATGCGGGACGTCTCGAATATTTCCGAGGTGCGGATGTTGGTTTCGACCCCGAGCGCATCGCTGCGCGTCTCGATGGCCATGACCAGCTCCTCGAGCGAACAGTTGCCCGCCCGCTCGCCGACGCCGTTGACGCTGACTTCGACTTGCGTGACGCCGTGGCGGATGGCCGCCAGACTGTTGGCTACCGCCAGTCCCAAATCGTTGTGGCAATGGGCGCTGTATACGACCTTGTCCCCGCCGCGAACGTTTTGCCGGATTCGCGCAAACAGCGGGCCGAACTCCTCCGGCAGCGCATACCCCATCGTATCGGGGATGTTGATGATCGTCGCGCCTTCCTCGATCGCCGTCTCGACCATCCGGTACAGAAATTCTTCGCTCGCGCGCGAAGCGTCCATCGGCGAAAATTCGATCTGCTCGACAAACTGCTTGCCGTAAGCGATCATTTCCCGCATCAAATCGATCACTTGGTCCTCCGTCTTGCGCAGTTGGTGCTGCAGATGAATCTGCGAAGCCGAGACGAACAGATGGAGCCGGCGGCGGGCCGCATCCCGCGTGGCGGCGACGGCGGCGTCGATGTCCGCCTTCACGCAGCGGGCGAACCCGCATATTTCGACGTCCTGCAGCTCGCGCGAAATTTGCTGAATCGCCTGAAACTCCCCGGGGCTCGAGATGGCGAAGCCCGGCTCGATCGTATCGACGCCCAGGCGGGCCAACTGCCGCGCGATCATAATCTTTTGCTCGGGCCGCAGCGACGCTCCCGGCGCCTGCTCCCCGTCGCGCAAGGTCGTATCGAAAATGTTGATTTTCTTCTTCATATGGAACGCCTCCCGATCGAATGGATTCGTAAAGATTGAAAACCGTCAACCAACGGATTACCGCTCGGTTCCGCCGCTTCAAGGTGCAGCCCGCTCGTCGGCGCGGTGCCGCCCATCATTGGGCGGAAACGGCAAAAAGCCCGCCGTCTCCTGCAAGAGACGACGGGCCGATCAGCCGCCGCGGTACCACTCCGCTTGGAGCCGCTGCCGTTCGGACGGCAAGCCGCGCTCCCCCTCATGCGCCGAATCCGACCTTCCGAACGGCCGGATTTCGGCGAGCGCCCTGTATCGGGGGCCAGCCGTAACGGCGTACAAGCGCGGCCAATTGGGCCTGCGTTCCGCCGTTCCGCTCCCGGGCGAGTTCGGAATCCCTTCGTCTGCGTCGCACCTTCCCGCAGCTCTCTGCAACCAGGGCGGTTTCCTACTGCTCCCGATCATCGCGTTGGTACCTATTCGTATTGAAAGCGGAAGGCCGGGTGTCTTGCCGGCAAAAACACAAAAGCCCGCCGTCTCCGTTAAGAGACGGCGGGCCGGACGGCCTTCCGCGGTACCACTCTTGTTGACGCTCCTTCCCCGCATAACGAAGAACGAGTGTCCACCTCACGCGTCAGCCGGCAAATGACATCGCCGCTGCCGCACCCGGTCACGGGGGTTAGCCGTATCGCCGTACGCGGATGCGCATTCCGCGCGCATCGTTCCGACGATCCGCTCCCAGGCGAGTTCAGGCTTCCCTTCCACTGCGTTGCACCATCCCGCAGCTCTCTGAATCCGGGTGACCGCCTTACTGCTCCTGTTCCCAGCGTTTTCCCTTTGAATTGGATTTTATTATATTCTCCGCTGAATGTTCTGTCAATTCGTTATCGTCCAAAAATTTTTATAGTCCGCTTCCGAGTGCCGCGAACCAACCGCCGCCGTCCCATTCCTTGGCCAAATCCGTGCGCGCACAGTCAGCATGCCGTTTTCCCCGTTCCGCGAACAACTGAACAACATAAAACCGGGGGCTCAGCGGCGTAAACGAGTCTCAGAGCCATCTCATGAATCGTCCCTTCCTTACGGGGACGTTATGCTGCGCAGCCCACAGAATCAAAGCTTTGCGGTCGTTCGCATCGCGGATGTCGAGGCAGAGCCGGACGGGCGGGACCCGGCGGCCTCTGGGCACAATGCCGACGATCGGGCCATCCATGCGGATGTCCCGGATTTCGCTCGGCGTCAGCGGCAAGCCGTTCACCTCGACCGACCCGTAACGAATCGTCAGTTCCGCACGGCCCCCCGCTCTTCTCGCAAACAGGTATATGAATCCGAACAGGCAGATGGCGGCAAGGCTTCCGAAACCATAAAAGACGGCGTCCTTATGCTCGGCTTCCAGCAGATTGCGCAGCGACAGCAGCAGCAGAAAAGCGAACAGGGCAAGCGTTTTGAGCTCCAACGGATACTTAACAGCCGCGCGGCGGCGCAGACCGGCTTGCGAATCGGACATGGCGCATCTCCTTTCCTGGACAAGTTGTCTCTATTATCCTATTCGGAGTGCGCGTAAACATTCGTTTTTTTAACAAGGATTGATCAAAATTGACTGTCTTTCCGTTATTTTGCCCTAAAACGGCTAAAATCCAGGCGACGAGGACACGGAATCCGTTATTCGGTTCAAACACACGCGATTTGCGATGTCCCGGCATCATTAACGGATCTACGGTCCGAAAGGAAGACGATTAGGAGCCGAAAAGGGGATATAGCGGATTCTCTGTCCTCATGTTGCCGTGTGGAGGGGATGCGCGTAGGAGCGTTCGACGCGAGGCAAGCTGAACTGCTCGGGCGGCATGGGCGATCAGGCAACGCATCCAAGAGCCAGGTCAGAACGCGACACGGATGGGCGCCGGTCTGCGAGCCGCTCGCGGCCAAAGTGACCGACGGCTCTCCGAACGTTCGATGCGGTTGTTGCCGAGTATCCGACGTTGCCGATTTCGCTCCCTACGGTTTCCGCTTCATGTTCTGGCCGTAAAAAATTTCGTCCATTTCTTCCCGCAATTGCGCTGCGATGTTCCGCTGCTCTTCCGGGGTCAGCTTCTCCTTCGTGTACCCGAACAGGTAGTTGTCCAGCTCGAATTGGCGGAGCTTGCACTTCGTATGGAAAATATGCTCCTGATAAACGTTGACGTCGATCATGTCGTATTGGGCCTTCACTTCGTCGGGAATGTAGTTCTGTATGGAGCTGATGTCATGATCGATAAACAGCTTGCGGCCTTTGATGTCCCTTGTAAAACCCCGAACCCGGTAGTCGATCGTCATAATATCGGTATCGAAGGAATGGATGAGAAAACCAAGCGCCTTGAGCGGCGAAATTTCCCCGCAGGTGGAAACGTCGATGTCCGCGCGGAACGTGCTGATGCCTTCGTCCGGGTGGTATTCGGGGTACGTATGGACGGTAATGTGGCTTTTGTCCAGCGATATAACAACTGCGGCGGGAAGCGGGCCGGCCGGCGCATCCAATGGCTCTGCGGGTGCGGGCGCCTCTACGACCGGCCCTTCCGAGATCAGCACGGTTACGCTCGCCCCTTGGGGGACGTAATCCTGCTTGGCGACGTTGAGCACGTGCGCTCCGATGATCTCGGCGACGGTCCGCAAAATGCCGGTCAGCCGCTCCGAATTGTACTGCTCGTCGATATATTCGATGTAGGCTTCGCGTTCCTCTTTCGTCTTGGTGTAGCAGATGTCGTACATATTAAAGCTCAGCGTCTTGGTCAAATTGTTGAAGCCGTGCAGCTTCACCCGCCGCCTCGTTTCCGGCTTGCGCGCCATGTCCGATTCCTCCCGTCCGGTTACGGTTCGGTTCTATCTTGCCCAGCGGGCGAAAGGCGCACACATCGGCTTGTTCAGTCGGGGACCGTTCGGGTCGGGGACGGTTCAGCCCGGGACCGTTCGGAGCAATATTGTGCGGCAGATGCGCGGCAATCCGGCGGTCATTCGGGGCGTTCCGGAGCGAACGTTATGCGCTCCTAGCAGCTGCGGCGAGGCCGTGCAAAAGCAAAAGCCGCCCGGACAACCGATGTCCGGACGGCCCGCGAATATTCGGATTGAAAACCGCCGCCGCATCCCCCGCGGTTTAGGTCGCAACCGACCACCGCTCCAGCGACAGCTGCGGCTCGGCCTGCATGTCGAGCGGCGTGAATTCGCCCCGGCGCCATTTCAAATCGGCGGCCGCGGCGATCATGGCGGCGTTGTCGCTGCACAGCGAAAGCGGCGGGATCAGCAGGGGCAGGCCCGCCTTCGCGCACAGCTCGCTCAGCCGGCTGCGCAGCCCCTTATTGGCGGCAACGCCGCCGCACAGCAGCATCTGGCGCACGCCGAATTCGGCCGCCGCCCGCATCGCCTTCGTCGTGACGACGTCGATGACCGACGCCTGAAACCCTTTTGCGAGCGCCCCATACGCCGGTTCCTCGCCTTTCATTTTCCACCGGTTGATTTCGGCGAGCACCGCGGATTTCAAGCCGCTGAAGCTGAAATCGTACGAGTCCGCTTCCAGCCAGGCCCGCGGCAGTTCGATTTCCTGTTCCGCGCTCTGCGCCAGCCGGTCGACATGAGGCCCTCCCGGATACGGGAACGACAGCGCCCGCGCCACTTTGTCGTACGCTTCGCCGACGGCGTCGTCCCGCGTTCGGCCGACAATCCGGAATTTCCCTTCCCGCTCAAGCAGGACAAGCTCCGTATGCCCTCCGGAGACGACCAGCGCAAGGGCGGGGTATTCAATTTCGCCGATAAGCCGGTTGGCGTAGATGTGCCCGGCAATATGATGGGTGCCGATGAGCGGCACGTCCAGCGCCAGCGCCAGGCTCTTTGCGGCGACGACGCCGACCAAGAGCGCCCCGACGAGTCCCGGTCCCTGCGTAACGGCGACCGCGTCGACATCGTCGAGCGAAATCCCGGCTTTCGTTACGGCTTCCTCCAAAATGACGGTGATGCTCTCCACATGCTTGCGCGAGGCGATTTCCGGCACGACTCCGCCGAAGCGGCGGTGCGTGTCGATTTGGCTGGACACGATATTGGACAGCACTTCCCGTCCGTTGCGCACGACGGCCGCGGATGTCTCGTCGCAGCTGGTCTCTATGGCAAGCAGATGATAAGGCCGAGTCATTGCGCTTCCCCTTCCGATGCTCCGGCGGTTTCTTCTCCGGCGCCCAGGTCCGGAACCAAATCCGCCCACATGATGATGGCGTCCTCCCGGTTGTCCGAATAATATCCCGGACGAATGCCGGAAGCGACAAAGCCGAACTGGCGGTACAGCCGCTGCGCCCGCTCGTTCGAAACCCGCACTTCAAGCGTCATCCGGCGCGCGCCGAACCAGTGCGCGGTTCGCATCAGCTCGCGGAGCAGGCGCTTTCCCAGCCCCTGCCCTTGATAGGGCTCCCGGATCGCAATGTTGGTGACATGGGCTTCGTCCACGATCACCCACATGCCTCCGTAGCCGACAATCGTTCCGGCCCGCTCCATGACCATATATTTGGCGAACATGTTGGAAGTCAACTCATTGCGAAACGCATCTTCGGTCCACGGAGCGGTAAACGTCTCCTGCTCGATCTGCGCGATCGTTCCGATATCTTCCAGCGTCATGGCGCGAAACTGAAACTCGTCCCGCTCCCGCTTTCCGTTTTCCAGCATTAACGTCCACGCTCCTCCCGCGCCGCCAGCAGCTTGGCCTCCGCCTCCGCCAACTGCGTATAGTTCGGAACAAAAGCAAACGCGTCGTCGCGCTCTCCGCCGCGAATCCGGCGCTCCGCCAAAAGGCCGACCGCGCCGGCATGCATCCGGTACGGATAAAGGTCAAGCCGCGTCCCCGCCAATCCGTCTGCGCCCGCCGCAACGGCCTCCGCAAACGGTTCGGTCTGGCCGACGAACAAAATCGAAGCCGGCTTGCCGCCGGCATCCCCCTCCGCCGCTTTAAGCGCCAGCTTCTTCAGCCAGTCGCCGAACAGGCGAATGCCGTCCTCCTCGATTCGCGTCCATCCCCCGTCCGGCTGCGCCGCAAACAGCGCAGTATAAGCTTGTCCGCGCCGTCCGTCCATCAGCGGGACGATCCAGACGGCGCCTTCGTTCCCGCTCCCCGCTCCGGGCGCAGCCTGCAGCTCCATCCAGGCTCCCAGCGCCAAAGCTTCGAGACTGGATACGCCAACGAGCGGCTTGTTCCACGTCCATGCGAGCGTCTTGGCCGCGGTCACGGCGATCCTTACCCCCGTATAGGAACCGGGGCCTTGTCCCGCGGCGATTGCGCCGATCTCTTCCCGGGACATGCCGTTTCGCGCAAGCAGCGACTGAATCTCCGTCGCGATTCGCACGGCATGGTTGCGTTCCGTCAACGACACCGAGGAATCGAGAATGCTGCCGTCTCTTACGATCGCGGCGGCAAGCACGGAAGTCGACGTATCGAACGCAAGCACCGTGAGCGGTTCATTTGCGGGATGCTCCTGATTGTTCACTCGAACGGCTCCTCCTCAACAATTTCCTGTAATCATCGCCTAGACGGGAAGCATTCCGAGTTCCCTGCACCAGGCGGCATACCTTTCGCCCCGCGGCTCGGCCACGACGTCGCGCGAGGTCGGTCCGGTCACTTCCAGCCGGATGTGCAGACGTTCGGGCGGCAGTAACGGCTCGATTAACGAAGCCCATTCGACGAGCGACACGCCGTTGCCTTCGAAATACTCCTCCAGCCCGAGCTCGTCCGCCTCCTCCAGCGAAATCCGGTACACGTCCATATGGTAAAAGGGCAGGCGGCCGTCCTCGTATTCTTTGATAATGGTGAAAGTAGGGCTGCTGACGATATCGCGCACGCCAAGACCGCTTGCAAAAGCCTGCGCAAACCTCGTCTTGCCGGCTCCCAAATCCCCGTCCAAAGCCAGCACGGTTCCCGGACCGCAAAGCCGCGCGAGCCGCTCCGCAAAGCGGGCGGTATCCGCTTCCGACCGCGACTGCCAAACGAAGGCGGTCCCGTTGCCGCCGCGGTAATCCCTGTGTTCACGATCGCTCATGTGCCGCATTACCCCCGGTCCATAATTGTCCTTATTATATCGGGGCAAGCGCGAAGTTGCAAAGACCGTTCGGTGCGCAAAGCGGCGCGGGTCGATTCCGGTTCCGAAACGTCTATCCGGCAACGGTCTGAAACGGAATCTGGATATGGAACGAGCTTCCGTCCGTGCGCTTATCGTCCATCCAAATCTCGCCTCCCATCAATTTGACCAGATTTTTGCTGACGGCAAGTCCCAATCCCGCCCCTTCATTCGCGCCGGCGGAGGACGCATCGATTTGGGAAAACGGCAAAAACAGCATGTCGCGTTGGGACGGCGAGATGCCGATGCCGGTATCGATGACCGAAAACCGGATCATCGTTGAACGTTCGGTTTGGGAATCCGTTTCGCCGACTCGCACGGCCTCCAGGCGCACGAAGCCGTAATCCGTAAATTTGACGGCGTTGCCGAGCAGGTTGGCCAGAACCTGCCTCAACCGCAGCGGGTCGCCGTAAAGCGCGTCGGGCAAGGTCTTGTCGATGGCGTACTCGAGGCGGATGCCTTTTTGCTTCGCGCTGACCGCGAACAAATGGATGCAGTCCTCGACGCATGCCGAGAGACTGAAGATGGATTTCTGCAAGCTGATGCTGTCGAGTTCAATGTGGGAAAAATCGAGAATGTCGCTCAGAATGCGAAGCAGCGCGTGGCTGCTCTTCTGCTGGATTTGCAGAAGCTCGCGCTGGCTGTCGCTGATCGGGGAATCCTGCAGCAATTCGTTAATGCCGACAATCCCGTTCAGCGGCGTTCGAATCTCGTGATTCATCGTCGCGAGAAACCGGCTTTTGGCCAGATTCGCGCTTTCCGCGGCCTGCCTCGCCCGAATCAGTTCCAGTTCGGTCGCCCTCTGCTCGGTAATGTCCCTTCCGACGGTATACAAAAGCGGCTTGTTGTCATCCGTCAACGTGAAAAGGGTAACCTTGATCAGCAGTTCCTCGCCGTTTTTTTTCGCCACGTGAAATTCCGCCTCCTGCGGCTCGGACAGGCCAAGGGCCTTTTGCACGCTGATGCACAGCATGGATCGCTCCTTCCGGTCCTTGATCAGCTTTTCCGGATCGATATCGGCCAAATCTTTCTCCGTATAGCCAAGCCCGCGGTTCAACGCCGAATTGGCATGCACGACGCGGCGGGCATGGGGATCGTAACAAGCAGCCATTAGGGGAGTGTGCTCGAACAGGGAGAGGAACCGGCGTTCATGATAGACCGCCGTCTGTTGCGCGCGCCGTTTTTCGAAATACATGCTTGTCCACCCCGCGGCAAGGATGAACAGGACGAAACCGCCTGCGGCAACCAGCATGTGGCGATGGATATGGATGCTCAGCCCTTCGGAGGACCCGCCGGCCGGAACGAGATCGGCTCCTGCGAGCGAAACGTAATGCATGGATGCGATGGCAAAACCCAGCAGAACGGCTCCGAACATTCTGGCCCGAAGCGGAATGCGGCTTCCGTTTTGTCCGGAGAACGCCACATGAAAAGACAACCACGAACAACCGAAGGCCAGAACGGAGGAGATGACAACCGACGCCTCGCGGTAATGGATGCGCACAGGCATCTGCAAGGAGGCCATGCTGACGAAGTGCATGAGCGCAATGACAAGACCGGTCAGCAGACCGGCAGCCGCGATACGCAGCCCGCGATACGCCGGTCCGGTCAAACACTTCAACGCTCCGAAAGAAGCGATAATCGGAAATACGATGGACAAGACGAAATTCCGCGAGCAGCGGGCCGACGCAACATCCATCCGCAGCGCAAGCATGCCCGCGACATGCGCGATCCATACGGCCAAGCCCATCGCAATGGCGGCCATCGCCAGCAATCGCGTGTTCGTTCTGCCTTGTTCGAGGAAACGGTTCAAAACGTCAAACGAAATCAGAGAATAAACGAGAGTTGCAAGCACGGAGAACAGCACCAATAAGTCGCAATAATGTCCAAAGTCATGATGCATAGGCGCAGCTCCTACACCATTCATATGTATGCCTAAATCTTAAAACGCCGAAGTTTAAAAATCAAACCCAAAAGCCGGATATGCGGACAGATCGGCAAAAGAAAAACCAGCGACAAAAGTCCCTGGTTTCGTCCTGTTTTTCGATATGGAAAGAGCGGTTTTTTACGCTTGTTTCAATACGTCATGATCGACGTAGCGTTCGCCGTTCAGCTCGCTGATGATATTGATCGCGACTTTGGCGCCGTCGCCCGCCGTGATGATCGTATGCATGCTGACGCCTGCGACGGTTCCCGCCGCCCAGACATTGGTGAGGCTGGTCCGGCCTTCGGGGTCGGCATCGATCACCGTCTTGATGCGCGGCTCCGTGCCGGGTTTCGTCCGAATGCCGCTGGCCTCGGCCAAATCGGCGAACATGCCTGTCGCCACGATCACGTGCTTGCCTTCGTAGGAAGCGCCGCTTTCGGTATCCACCTTCACGACACCGTCGCCCGCGGTCAGCTTGACCGCCTTGTCCTTCGCGAATTCCGCGCCGTGCTTTGCCGCCTGCCGCTTGCCGGTCTCGACCAGATCCGGCCCGGAAATATCCGGGGCGCCGTAATGGTTCTCGATCCAAGCGCGCCGGGTGACGCTCTGATCGCTGTCGATCACCAGCGTCTTTTTCCCCGCTTTGGAGGTGAAAATAGCCGCGCTCGCGCCCGCAGGTCCTCCGCCGATAATGACGACGTCGTATGCCATGTTGCCCTCTCCCTTCCATTCTAAAATAAGATTGCCAGTTCATCCTTATCATAACACTGCAAGAGTGCGCTTTCAAAAACAATTACGGAGAAAGCTGCCGCGAGGAAGCAAAGCCGACCCGGCCAGGAAGCGGGCAAGCTCCCCGGCAGCCGGCGCCCCGCGGCGCGGCTTTCCGTCAATCCCGTCCTTCTTCCAGCCGGCCGACCGACACGGTCATCGTGTTCAGCGGATTCGAGCCGACCCGTACGGTTGCCATCCCGTTTGCCTCATCGACATTTTCGATCCAAACCGGCCGTCCTTCCAGACGAACCTCGATCGTCTCTTTCGATTCGTAAATTTCCTGAGCTCTCCGGGCGTCCATTAAGGGTTATCCTCCTCCATCGTATCCGTCGTCGAGTCTCCGATATAGCCGTTGTGTTCGGTCACCTGACCGCCGCCCAGCCCTTCGTTGATCATCCGGTCGACGTCCATGTCGAAGTCGTCTTTGCCTTCATAATCGGAATCGCGGTGAATTGGATGCTCCGCCATCGTCATTCTCCCTCCGGATCGAAATTCAAAACTTGTCTTAATGTCTCCGCGCCGGGTTGAATTCATGCATTCAGGGGACGCTATAGGCAGCGAAACAACGCATACCCGGAAAAGCAAAGGAGTGTAAGCGAGATGCATACGGTCTGGAAAGGGGCCATCAGCTTCGGGCTCGTGCACGTTCCGGTCAAAATGTTCACGGCCACCGAAGACAAAGACATCCATCTACGTTATATTCACAAGGAGTGCGGCACCCCGATCTCCTATACGCGCAGCTGCCCCCATTGCGAGCGGCCGGCCGAATGGGACGAAATCGTGCGGGGCTACGAATACGAGAAAGGACGGTTCGTGCTGTTCGAGAACGAGGAATTGGAGGCGATAAAGCCCGAAAATACGCGAACGATCCGGATTTTGGATTTTGTCGCGCTGCAGGAGATCGATCCGCTTTATTTTCAAAAAACGTACTACTTGTCTCCCGATCAGGCGGGAGCCGGCGCTTACAGTCTGCTGCTGGAAGCGATGCGCGACTCGGGGCGAATCGGCATCGCCAAAGTCGCCATCCGCAGCAAAAGCAGCCTGGCCGCAATCCGCGCGGTCGAGAATTGCATCTGCATGGAAACGATGTTTTATCCCGATGAAATCCGGCCCGTTCAAGCCGTGCCCAACTTGCCCCAGCAGGCGAACGTGAACGACCGGGAACTGGCGATGGCCAAATTGCTCATCGAACAATTGTCCACCCCGTTCGAACCCGCCAAATATACGGACGATTACCGGGCCGCGATGCTGGAGGCGATCGAGCGCAAAGTCGCGGGACAAGGCCTGGATGTAGTGACGGCTCCGGCGGCGGAGAAGACCAACGTCATCGATCTGATGGCGGCTCTGCAGGCCAGCCTCGAAGCCGTCAAAGCCGCTCCGCCGGACAAGGGAAAGGAAGCCGACGCGCCCGGCGCGCCCAAGCGCCGGTCAACGCGCGGACGCAAAGCCAAAGAAACCGCTCCTTGAAGGGGCGGTTTTATCACGGCGGCGGGGGGGGGGGGGGTTAGGCCACCAGCTTATGTAGTCCGTCCAGTACTCTACATTGCCTCCAGCCACGGTGCTCAACCTCCAAGTAGTCCGTCCAGTACCCTTCTTGGCCGCCGACCCCTACGCTCACCCGCCATGTAGTCCGTCCAGTACCCTACATTGCCCCCAGCCCCGCTGCTGACCCGTCATGTAGTCCGCTCAGTACCCTACATTGCACCCGTCCGCGGCGCTCAACCGCCAAGTAGTCCGTCTAGTACCCTTCTTTGCCAGCAACCCCACTGCTAATTCGTCATGTAGTCCGCCCAGTACCCTACATTGCCCCCAGCCGCAGTGCCCAACCGCCATGTAGTCCGCCTAGTACCCTTCTTGACCGCCGCCCCCTACGCTCACCCGCCATGTAGGTCCGTCCAGTACCTCACATGCCCAGAGCGGCTATATTGGATTTTGTGCAAGATACCGGCTCCTTTCGCCCATTTCCGGAACGTATGTTGTATTTTTTCCAACGAAACGGCTCAAGAACCCCGCTGATTCGGCTTCTGCGGGCCAAATGACTGGATATATCCAACATAGACCGGCTTTCGGCGCCTGAAAGGCGAATAGGATTGGATTTTTCCAATATAAACGCGTTGCCGAGTTACGTATGTAGTCACCGATGGGAATATACGACGCATAAGCTGCGGTTGCTCATAGGACTGGGTTGCTCATTGGCTACGGTTGCGATTACAGACGCCGGTTGCGATAAATGGCCGAAGTTGCGGTATGAACGCAGTTGCAATTGTAGCCGGAGTTGCGATTATAGTCACGGTAACGCTATCGCCGCGGTTGCGATGAACGAGCGAACAGCCGCTGCGAAACTTGGGCAACTTCGGCCGCTGCCGGCTTGCCGTTCCCGATTTTCTTTTCGGATATACCACGATTCTTAGGCAGGGGGCAAAATCATGGACCGGCCGTCGTTTTTTTGCGTGCAACGTGGCAGAAAAGAAGGATGCTCTTTCCTCTTCTACCATTCCAATATTTATAGAATGAATTCTCGCAGAATCCTTGATAGAATGAAAAGCGTTCCAGAGCCGAAGCCTTGATCAAGGCGCGGGGGAACCAAGTTGTTGTGGGGTGAAGCCGCAATTGAAGCTATCGCGGCAGGGTGTACTCTTTGACCCTAACCCGTCAGCTAACCTCGCAGGCAAAACAAAGGGAGGAATGCTTTTTGTTTAAGCAAGGTTTCAAACGTTGGGGTATGTTGGCGATTACCGGCGCGCTGGCGGCGGCATTGTCCGTTCCCGCGGGCGGCGCTTCGGCGGCATCGAAAGCTAGCGACGTGCAAGTGAAAACGTACGCGTTTGCGCTCGATTACGATTCGCTATCAAAGCTGGCCGACAGCTACGGCATCGATCTCGACCAATTGCTCAACCAAATTCAACAGGGCATCCCGCAAGGCGTCACGACGAAGCCGACGCTGCCTTCCAAGCCTTCTTTCGACTGCGGCAATAACGGTTCGAACACGAATGCAGGCAAAGAAAATGCGGGTTCGAATAAAGGCGGCGCAAACAACGGCAACAGCGGAGCAGGCTCGAATGCAGGCAGCGGGAACAAAGGATCGAACAACGGCGGATCCGGCAGCAATACCGGTTCCGGCTCGACGGTCGGCGTGTCGCAATATGCTGCCCAAGTGATCAATCTGGTCAATCAGGAACGCGCCAAAGCGGGCCTGAAGGCGCTCAAGACGGACAGCAAGCTGACGGCCGTCGCTCAAGCCAAGGCCAAGGATATGTACGACAATAACTATTTCAGCCATACTTCTCCCACTTACGGTTCTCCGTTCGATATGATGAAGAAATTCGGCGTGTCCTTTAACTATGCCGGCGAAAATATCGCCAGCGGCCAAAGGACCCCGCAAGAGGTCATGAACGCCTGGATGAACAGCCCGGGCCACAAAGCGAACATTCTCAACCCGAACTTCACTTCGATCGGCGTTGCCTATTACAACGGCAAATGGGTTCAAGAATTTACGGGCTGACCAGCCCGGGACAAAACGGCCGGCGCCCCGCGCGATGCGGGATGCCGGCCTTCTTTTCGATTGCCGCCGAATTTCCCGTTTTTAGCGGCTAAATTCGGTTTTGCGCCGAAGAGTCCGCTGCCCCTCAAAAAAGAAGCCACAGCAGCAGCAAAAATCCCGCCAGCGCGCACAGCAGCCCTCCGATCCGGTAGCGAAAGCATGAAGCGGCTTCGGGCTCCCTGAACGGTCTTTGTCCTTGCAGCAAGTCCCGGAACGCTCTCGGGTGAAGGGCGACAAACAGCGCCGATCCCGTCCAGAACACGAGCAGCAGCGAGAGGGCGGTCTGCGGGGTGTCCATGGGTTCCTCTCCTCATCGTCGAATAATGCCGGGCGAACAGCCGCAAATCCGGCGAATCGCAAACCCGTTATTGTTGTTGTATTCAGCTTCGCCGCGCAACGTGACTTCATCGGCATTTAGCGTACATAAAACGACGGATTTCGGCGCACATTCTGGGGTAGATCCCCGGGGAACGCAAACCGGGTTGCGCAAAGGAGAGGGACATGAAACAGCGCGTGATTTTGCAAATCGGCGAACACGAATTAAGCGTGTCCCATCCCGACAAGCTGTTATGGCCGGAGTCCGGCATTACCAAGCTCGCCTACGTGCAAACGCTGGCGCAGCTCGCTCCTTTTATGCTGCCGCACAGTGAGGGACGCTATTTGACGACGATCCGGTACCCGGAAGGAATCGCAGGGGAGACGTCGTTTTACCAAAAAAATTGTCCGCAGCCCGCCCCTCCGTTCGTCCGGACGGCCAAAGACGGGTCGATCAACTATGTGGTGCTCGACTCGCTGCCCACATTGGTTTGGCTGGGCAGCCTATACAGCCTCGAATTCCACGTTTCGTGCGAACGAATCGGCGATCCGCTGCCCGACCGCTGGATACTGGATATCGATCCTTCGCTCGAAGTCGAGCCGCGGCTGATGGAGGCGGCGGACGAAGTGCTGACTTTGCTCGAGTCGCTCGGTCTGCAGGCCGTGGCGAAGACGTCCGGCGCGACCGGCGCGCAAATCGTGATGCCGATCGAGCGCGGACCGACCTACGAGCAGCTACGCGCCTTCGGCAAATTCGTCTCCGAATATCTGGCGGCGCAAAGACCCGAGCTTTTTACCGTCGCCCGGCTGAAAAAAGACCGCGGCACGCTCATCTACCTCGATTATTTGCAGCATCACCCGGGCCGGACGTTAGCCGCCCCCTACACACCGCGGGCGCGTCCCGGCGCGCCCGTGTCGACGCCGCTCACCCGCGAGGAGATCAAGCGGGACGTAAAGCCGGCCGACTTCCACCTGGCGAATGTGCCGCAGCGCCTGTCGGCCGTCGGCGATCTGATCGCCCAGTGCAAGCCGCAGCCGCTCGGCCGCGTGCTGCAATCGCTCTCCAAGCTTTAATCCGCTTCAGGCATTCGGCGGCGCAAAGCGCTCATTTTTTCCCGGCTTGCTTCCGGTAGTCGCTTGGCGCGCAGCCGAACGCCTTCTTGAACGTGTTGCTGAAATAAGCCTGATCCGCATAGCCGAGCCGCTCGGCGATTTCGATCACGCGCAGCGACGTTTTTTCTAGCAGCTTGGCCGCTTCCTTCATCCGCATCGCGGTGACGTAATCGGTAAAGGTCGTCCCTTTCGTCTGCCTGAACAGCTTGCTGAAGTAGCTCGGATTCAGGTGAACCCATTCCGCCGCTTCGGCCGAGGACATATCGTACGCATGGTTCGACTCGATATAACGAATCACCTGATCGACGGGGGACAGCTCCTCCATCGCGACTTTGTCTCCGTCCCCGTTATCCTGCGGAGCCGCCCGCTCTTTCTTGCGCATCCAGACGTCGAAGCATGCTTTCAGCTCCTCGAGTTCGACGGGCTTCAGCAAATAATCGACGGCACCTTGACGCAGCGCTTGCTGCGCGTACATAAAATCGTCATGGCCGCTGACGATGACCACGTCGGTCGGGTAGCCGTTTTCCCGAATGTCCTTAAGCAGCGTAAGACCGTCCATCACCGGCATGCGGATATCGGTCACCACCAGCTCCGCTTGGTTTGTCTTCAGCCAATCCGCCGCCTCCATGCCGTTGGCCGCCTCGTGAACGATGTCAATCGGCAGTTCCGTTTTTTGGATCACTTTGCGAAGCGCGGTACGAACCCACTTTTCATCCTCCACCAGCAGAAGCCGGTATCCCATTGCGATCTCCTCCCAGATGCGGATCGTAAGGCAATACGACGCTGACTTCCGTTCCTTCCCCTTCCGCGCTTTCCATCCGCAGTCCGCACCGCTTTCCGAATACGTGGCGGATGCGGCGGTGCACGTTTCGGACGCCGATGTGCGATTCCCGCACGGGCTCCTCCTCGTCGAACCGGAGCCGGAGCTGCTCGAGTTTGTCCGCCGGGATGCCCGGTCCGTTGTCCGATACGCGCACTTCCATAAGCCCGTCTTCCAGCAGCGCGGCCGACAGCCGGATGCGCGTTTTGCCGGCGTTTGGTTCCATTCCGTGAACGATGCAGTTTTCGACGAGCGGCTGCAGGGTAAACTTGCAAATCTGCTGGCGCATCGCCCAATCCGGAACGTCGAATTGGACTTCCAGCCTGTCCTCGAACCGAAACTGCTGAATCCGCAAGTACACTTCCACGATTTCGACTTCCTGCCGGATGGTGACGGTCAGGCCGGCATCCTTCACGTTGTACCGCAGCAGCCGGGCAAGCGCCGCCGCCATCGTTCCGATCTCGTCGATATCGTGCTCGAGCGCCATGCCGCGGATCGTGTCAAGCGAATTGTAAAGAAAATGGGGATTGATTTGGGCCTGCAGCATTTTGAGTTCCGTTTCCGTCTGGCGCAAATGCAATTGCGTTTCGTTCAACTTGGAAAAATACACTTCATCCAGCAATTGGGACAAACGTTTCACCATGCGGTTGAACCCGTTGGCCAGCATGCCGATTTCATCTTTCGACCGGACGGGCACCTTGCCGTTAAAGTCGCCGATTTCGACGCGCTTCATATACCGGTAAAGCCGCTTGATCGGCCGGACCAGGCTGGCGGCGAGCCCGACGCTGCAGACAAGCGCCAGAACCGTAAAGATCGCCGTCGTGACAAAAATCGTCCAGCCGATATTTTCCCGGCTGCTTCGCATCATTTCCGAATAGGGAATGGAGGTAACCACCTGCCAATGAAGCGAGTCGCTGCGGCTGAACGTGAGCAACTGCTTCTCTCCTCCGACTTCCGTAACGAAGGAGCCGACGCTTTCGCTGCGCATGGCCTCGACAACGCCTTCAGGCGCCTTCGTGCCGATCAGCCGATAGTCGGGATGGTAAACGTAAATCCCTTGTTCGTCCAAAATAAACAGGTACCCTTTGCCGGATTCCCCCAGTTTCACCTTCCGGGTAACGTCTTGCAAGCGCTTGTAATTCACGTCGATGACCAGCGTCCCGAACGGCTGCAGCGTGTTGGGATTGGCAATCCGCTTCACGATCGAAAGGACGGGCTCCTGCCTGCCGTTCCACTCGATCACGCGGCTGTACACCTTCGGGCTTCCCGTGACCGGAATGTTGGGGAACCAGTATTCCTTCTCAATGCCATCTACCGTCGATACGCCTTCTTGAACCGCCGAATTGACGACTTGAATGTGGTCCAGAATGAGCGTGATGTTGATGACGTCGGACTGCGAATAGGCGGAGTTCTTCAACACTTCTCGAACCGCGGGCACAATGTCGGCATCGCTTACTTCCTTGAGCGACTTCAGCTTCAAAAAGGCGACGACGTCCGGATGGTTGACAATCTTCAGCGTGTTGATTTCGAAGCCGCGCAAGTATTCTTCCACGTAGTGTTTGACCTGCTCGATAATTTGCCAGCTGTACCGCTTGGCTTCGTTTTCGAACGTTCGCGACGTTTCCCGGTACGAAATAAGCCCGACGCACACCATCGGGATGACGACCAGCAGCGTCGAATAAACGATCAGCTTCGTCATGAGGGGACGGTCGGCCAGCAGCAGCTTCCGGAAAAAACGTTGTACGAAAAGCCTGACGCGTCCTGCCATGATTGTCCCGCTCCTTTCCCGCGCATTCCTTGAAACCGCTATCCTGCATTTGCGTTCTTTATCTTAACACAAAGGAGAGACGCCTGGCAGGCGCCTCCCCTTTCCGTTTATTTCGCGGCTTCAATCGCATCCAGGACGTTGCGGTATTCGGAACGGTAGCTTTCGATAACCGGTTTTACGGCGTCTTTCCACGGCTGCAAATCGGTTACTTCGGTGATGGTCACGCCGGCCGCGCGCACGGCTTCTTCGGATTCCTTCTCGTATTTCGCCCATTCTTCCCGTTGATAATCGATCGAATCCAAAGCCGCCTGGCGGATAATCGCCTGATCTTCTTCGGACAGCTTATCCCATACCGTCTTGGAGACCAGCAGTACTTCCGGCACCCGCTGATGCTGATCGAGCAGCAGGTAAGGCGCCACTTCATAGTGCTTGCTGGAATAGTAGCTCGGATAGTTGTTTTCGGCCGCGTCGATGACGCCGGTTTGCAGCGAGCTGTAGACTTCGCCGTAAGCCATTGGCGTCGCGCTGGCGCCGAGGGCGTCCATAATGGCCAGATTGAGCTTGTTCTCCTGAACGCGGATCTTCTTGCCTTTAAGATCGTCGATGCTTTTCAGCGGCTTGGCGGAATAGAAGCTGCGGGAACCCGAAGAGTACCACCCAAGCCCCTGCAAACCGGAAGACTGCAGGCCGTCCAGCATGCTCATGCCCGTTTCGCCCAACAGGAAATTCCAGACATGCTCGTCGCTGTCGAAGATGTAGGGAAGGCTGAAGACGCCGAAATCTTTGTTGAATTCCGCCATCGGACCGGTGCTGACGCGGGTGAATTCGATGGCGCCGAGCTGTACCTGCTCGATGACCGCCTTTTCTTCGCCCAACTGCGCCGACGGGAAGACGTCGATCGTGATGCGGCCGTTCGTCCGCTCCTTGACCAGCTCAGCAAACTTCATATCGCCCTTGGTCGTCGGGTAGTCCGCCGGATGGGCCTCCGCCAGACGGAACGAATACGTCGGCCCGTCGCTTCCGCCGGCTTCCGGCCCGCTCGGCTGCGCGGAACCGCCTCCCGCTTTTCCGCCGCCCGAACCGCAGCCTCCCATCAGCAGCACGGCCGTGAGCGCCATTGCGATCATGCCCCAACGTTTGTTCTTGTTTTTGTTCATGCCGGATTCCCCTTTCCTTTGTGTATCGGTCTTACGACCCGTTCACCAGATTCGGCAGCCACAGCGAAATTTGCGGCACGTATGTAATCACCATCAACACGGCGACCATGACGAGGAAGTACGGAATGAGCCGCTTCGTTGCCGCCTCGATGCTGACTTTGCCGATGGCGCAGCCGACGAACAATACGGTGCCGACCGGCGGGGTGATCAGGCCGATGCCCAGGTTCAGAATCAGCACGATGCCGAAGTGGACCGGGTCCATGCCGAGCGAGGTCACCACCGGGTACAGAATCGGCGTCATGATCAGAATGAGCGGTCCCATATCGAGCGGCGCGCCGAGAATCAGCAGCAGGATGTTGATGATCAGCAAAATCATGACCGGATTGTCCGAAATGCTCAGCAACCCGTCCGTGATGAGGGCCGGAATTTTCAAATAGGTCAAAACCCAGGCAAAAGCGTTGGAAGCCGCGATCAAAAACAAAACCATCGAGACGGTGCGGAACGTTTTCAAAAAGATGACCTTCACATGCTTCAGCGGAAGATCCCGGTATACGAAGAACGTCAGGATAAACGCGTACACACAAGCGATCGCCCCCGATTCCGTCGCCGTAAACCAGCCGGAGAAGATGCCGCCCAAAATAATGACGGCCGTAAACATGGACAGGAACCCGTCGGCGATAATCTTGGGCACTTCTTTCAACTTGACCGGCTCGCCCTTCGGGTATCCCCGTTTCTTGGCGATGAAATAGGTCGTAATGAGCAGCGATGCCAGCAAGATCAGGCACGGCACGATTCCCGCGAGAAACAGGCTCGAAATCGACACGCCGCCCGCTGCAAGCGCATACAAAATCATGTTGTGGCTCGGCGGCATCACGACGCCTTGAATCGCTGCCGCGGACGTGACCGCGACCGAAAAATCGGCATCGTATTTTTTCCGCTTCATCGACGGAATCAAGACGGAGCCTACCGAAGAAGCGTCTGCCGCGGCGGAGCCGCTGATGTTCCCGAACAGCATGCAAGCTACGCAGTTGACCAGCGCAAGGCCGCCTCGCACGGCGCCGACGAGCAGCTGCGCCAGGTTGACCAGCCGCATGGCCAGCTTGCCTTCGCTCATAATCTGGCCCGCCAGAATAAAAAACGGAATCGCCAGCAGCGAGTAGGAATTCAGCCCCTGCACCATCCGCTGCCCGATAACGGCCAGCGGCAAATCCAGCGTAAAGGCCGTGAGCAGCGACGACAGCGCCAGCACCATGGCGATCGGAAAGCGCAGCAAAATCAAGATGACGAAGCTCGCAAGCAGAATCATAATGGAAACCGTCGCGCTCATTCAACCGTCTCCTCGTCCAGTTCTTTATGCTGCACGGTATCGACTCGGAAAAGATGGAGGATGGAGTAGCAGCTGACCATCACGCCCGTAATCGGCATAATGACGTACATGACGCTGCTCGGCCACTCGGTTGCCGTCATTCGGTTGTTGCTCATCAGCTCCGTAAACTGCCAGCCGTAGATGATGAGAAACAGGCCGAAGCCAAAGTTGCAAAGCGCGATAAACGCATCCAGCACCCGATTGAACCATTTGGGCAACAGCTTGGAGAAAGAATCCATCGCAATGTGCAGATTGTCCCTGAAACCGATTGCAATTCCCAAAAACGAAAACCAGATCAACAGCAGCAATGTAATTTCTTCCGACCAGAAAAACACAAAGTTGAACACTTTGCGCGTCACGACCTGCATCGTGACGATGATCGTCATCAACGCGACCAGGCTGACCGCGACGGCTTCAATCGCGCGATCGATCCGCACGGCAATCGCCTTCAACTTGGGAAGGAGAGCGCCCATCCGTTCTTTCACCCCTTGCGTTTCGTATTCGCTTATTCATTTTAAGCGCTTACAGAAAGCCGAAGAAGGATGCGATCTTGTGCTTTATTTGTAATATTTTTGTTTGTTGGGAGCCGGGATCTGCACAAAGCCATTCGGGGCGATGTAGCGCAATGGACGGACTACTTGGAGGCTGAGCACTACCGCACATACCCCAATCGCCCTAGACGGCCCCCTCCTGGCGGAGCTCCCGTTGCGAGCCGGCTTCAACGCGCGGAATTCCCGCCTGTTCCCGCCTTGAAGCCGACGGCTACGCCGGTTCAACCGGTTGAAGCCGGGTGCTGCTTGAACGCGCCGCAGAAAAAAAGAACGGAGCAAGACGCGAACGACATCCGCGAAACCTGCAGGCAGGTCTCGGATGGTTCGCGCCGCTCCGTTCCGTTATTGGCGTGCGCCCGCCGGTTGAGCGGCCCGGTGCACGGCCGGCCGGAACCGCCCTTTCGGCCCAAGGCTCCGCCGGTCAGCCCGCCACGTCCCGTTTGCAGAACACGGTCCAGGAAACGAGATTAAACAGCACGAAGTAGACGGCCAGCACGGCAAGCGAGAAGCCGAGCGTCGTCGGATGGTTCGGCAGCGGACCGGTTCCCGAGTCCAAATAGCTCATAAGCTGCAGATGGGGGAACAAGACGAACTTGATCCAGGCTTTGCCCGTCAAGGAAAGCAGCCCGCTGATCAGGCTTCCCGACAGCAGCAGGAAAATCGACAAACCGATGGCCAAGCCGCTGCTGCGAAACGCAGCCGAAAACATAAACCCGAACGTCACGATGACGATCTGGGAGACGAACAGCAGCAAGTAGGACGCTCCCATGTAGGTCCAGGGCGAACCGCCGGCAAGCGGAGACGTTTCCGGAATGAGCCCTTTCGGCGAAGCGTCGTACCCGAAAATCGCCACATTCACGGTAAAGGTAACCGCAAAGCAGACGGCAATAAACAGCAGCGAGAACAGAAGCACGGAAATATATTTGGACAGCAGGATCGACGAACGGCTCCAGGGCCGGATCAGCAGCAGCTTGATCGTCCCCCACGTGAACTCGCCCGCGACGGAGTCGGCCGCCTTCACGACGGCAAAGACCGTGATGAGCTGAAAGACGATGGACGACTCGAGCCTCATCAGCTCCCAGTTGTTCATGGAATCCGTCCCGTCCATAACCGCGACCAGCACGCTGATCAGAACGGGCACCAGCACAACGAAGCCAAACATAATCCAGGTTCGGGGCCGGCGGTAAATTTTCATGTTTTCGTTTTGAACCAGCTTCCAAAAGTCAGCCAATCGTATCACTCCCCGTCACTTCGAGGAATTGGTCCTCCAGCGATTTCGTCTTTTTGCGGATGCCGTACACACGGATGCCGGCTTCGACCAGCCGGCGGTTTACGGCCGCCGTCAGATCGCGGTCCGCCGTTATGGTCAGCAATCCGTCCACAATGCGGCCGGCTCCCTGTCCTTCGAGAATGCCCAGCGCCGCATCGGGTTGATCGACCTCGAACAGCACTTCCTCCGCCGCGCTCGACGATTCGGCCTGAGCGCCGATGGAACGGATGTCGATGAGCTTTCCTTGTTGCAAAATCGCGACGCGGTCGCACATCAGCTCCATCTCCGACAGCAGATGGCTCGATACGAACACGGCCGTTCCTTCTTCCCTGGCCAGGAGGCGCAAATAATCGCGGAGCTCCCGGATGCCGGCCGGGTCCAGCCCGTTGGTCGGCTCGTCCAGCACCAGCAGCGACGGCCGGTGAAGGATCGCCTGCGCGACGCCGAGACGCTGGCGCATGCCGAGCGAGTATTTTTTCACCTTGTCGTGAATCCGCTTCTGGAGCCCGACCAATTCCACCACTTCGTCGATTCTCGCTTTCGTAATGGCCGGATTCATGCGGGCGAAATGCACCAGGTTTTGATACCCGGTCAAAAATTTGTACATTTCCGGATTTTCCACAATCGCGCCGACGCGGGAAATGGCCTGCCGAAACGCGGTTTTGACGCTATGGCCGGCAATCGTAATATCTCCCGAAGTCAGCGACATCAGCCCGACCATCATCCGGATGGTCGTCGTCTTGCCGGAGCCGTTCGGTCCGAGAAACCCGAACACTTCCCCCGGCTGCACATCCAGGGACACCCGGTCGATAATCGTCCTGCTGCCGATCCGCTTGGTCACTTCCTGCAGCCGGACTATAGGTGCCTGCGACATGACTTCCCCCTCCATTCATCCAATACCTTATAGCAAACACCTAATAAACTAATACAAATTATAACAACGGTCACTAGACTTGGGGCTAAAATTGTCGGTCTTTAGGCTAATTTTAGATTCGCTCCGCCAAAAAGCGGCCGTTAACGCGCTCATCCCCTCCGGCACCCCAGGCACGGCCGGACATCCAGCGGTAAAGGGCATGGATGCGAGCCTGGCCGGGACACAATCGCATCAGCAGGCCGTTCAGCAAGCGGGCCAGTCTGAAGCGGTCCTTGGGGCACAGCTCGAATTGCATGCCGTAGCGATACCCGCCGTTCTCCTCATGCCGCCAAACGATTTTGCCCGCGAGCGCGGCCTCTATTTCCCCCTCTGCCAACTGCACTTCCAGCACCAGGGCGGGATGCACCGGAAAGCGGAGCCCGCTTGCAAAGCAGCAGCCGCCTTCGCTTATATTAATTAGCCTGGCTCCGCCGTACGGAGACGGCGTCCGGGCGTTGTGAACGGCAAGAATGCGTATGCGGGCAAGGCTTCCTTCGGGAAGCCGAAGGCGCACATGCCGCCGTCTCGAAAAAGCCGGTTCCGACCGGTCTTGCCCCATAACCCCTTTCCCCTTTCTGAACGCAACCTGCCCCGGCACGGTTTAGCCCCTTCATCTTGCGGGCCGCGCCGAGGACATTTCCATTATGATACAATTCGTATCTATTGTGGCTATAACGATAGGATACGAGAGGGATCGTGTCAAGGAATTTTTGGCAATCAACCCTTAATATAGAGGGTTAAAAACCGACAGCGTCGTATCTATCGGCTATTTCGAGAGGATTCCGGATTCGGCGGTATGATACGTTTTGTATCATAGAATGCAAACCATTCATTTACATATTATGATGATAATCAAACGACTCTCTTTGGAGGGAATACGATGAAAACCGGAAACCGCATCGCATTTTTGCGAGATCAACGCGGTTGGACTCAAGAAGAACTCTCCTCTTCCCTCGGCATTTCGCGAGCCGCCTTATCCCATTACGAGAAAAACCGGAGAGAACCGGATACGGAAACGTTGGCTAAAATCGCGGATTTGTTTGGCGTATCGATAGATTATCTGGTCGGTCGGACGAACAGACCGGACATGATTGTAGACGGGGATGTGCGTGAATTCGTCTCGCAGCTCGAACTGACAAGCGACGTTCTGGACCGGTTCGAATTGACGGTTGACGGACGAAAGCTGACCCCCGAGGAAGCCAGGCGCTTCATCGCCTTCATTCGGGCCGAACGATCGATGAGCTGAAAAGGCGAAGCGGACCTCTCCGGCAGATCAAAACCTCCGCGATCGGGCCGGATGCGCAAACGGCCATCGTGGAGGTTTTTCGCTTGAACCCGGCTTTGGGGCCTGTCGGGCTTCAGAACTTCGATCTATGGCTTCATCGGCGATTTGCCGAACCATTCTTCCGGCCATTTTTCCCGTTCAATCCCTAGCTGTTCCAGTACCTTCCGGATGTCAAGCGTAATTTTTTTCCGCTCCTTCTCGAGGCATATGCGCAGAATGTCATCCTTCTTCACACCGGGTACCCTCTCTTTGGCTGGCAGAATCCCAAGCATTAAAGCCAGTATATAAGACTTGCAACGCAGAGGCTGTCGAACCGCCTATCCGGCATCGGCTTTTTTTCCAAGTTTTTTTGTCGAATCCGCCTCGCAAAGGGGCAGCCCGATAATTCCGTTTCCATTCCATAAAAAAAGCGATCGGCGGAGGAAAAATTCCCCCAACCGATCGCTAGTCTGAATCAGTTGCCGCCCACACGGGCCAAATCCCGCATATTCGCTTCGAACGCGGCCAGCATGGCCTGTTCCCCGCTCAATCCTTGGGCTTCGACTTTGGCGATTTGTTCCATCATCCGCTTGTAGTCTTTCGGAATCACTTTGACAAACCGCGGCAGGAATTCCGTCCATTCCTTCAGCACGCGCTCCCCGAGCTCGCTGCCCGTATATTGCACGTGCTTCTCGATCATGCCGCGCACCTCGGCGATTTCTTTTTCATCCTCCAGGGTTTCGAGCAAAATCATCTCGAAGTTGCAGCGCTTGAAGAAGTCGCCGTCCCAGTCGATGACATAAGCGATGCCGCCCGACATGCCCGCCGCGAAGTTGCGGCCCGTTTTGCCGAGAACAACGACGCGCCCGCCGGTCATATATTCGCAGCCGTGGTCGCCCACGCCTTCGACGACGATCTTGCCGCCGCTGTTCCGAACGGCGAACCGTTCGCCCGCAACGCCGCGGATGTAGGCTTCGCCGCTCGTCGCCCCGTAGAAGGCGGTGTTGCCGACGATAATGTTCTCTTCGGCTTTGAAGGTTGCCTTCGGCGACGGATAGACGGCAATCTTCCCGCCGGACAGCCCTTTGCCGATGTAGTCGTTCGCGTCGCCCTCCAGCGTCAGCGTCATGCCCTTCGGAATGAAAGCGCCGAAGCTTTGGCCGGCGGTGCCGACGAAGTGGAAGCGGATCGTATCCTCCGGCAGGCCGTCCTTGCCGTGCTTCTTGGTCACCTCGTGGCCGACGAGCGTCCCGACGACGCGGTTCGTATTCTTGATCTTGAACGTGCCCTCGACGCGCTCCCCGCGCTCGATCGCCGGCGCGGCCGCCTTAAGCAATTGCTGCATGTCGAGCGACTCTTCCAGACCGTGATTCTGCTGCTTGACGTTGTAGCGGTACGAGCCTTCCGGCAGCTCCGGCATATGCAGCAGCGGAGTCAGATCGACGCCTTTCGCCTTGTAGTGGGAAATCGCCTTTTTCGTATCGAGGCGGTCGGTGCGTCCGACCATCTCCTCGACCGTCCGGAAGCCGAGCTGGGCCATGATCTCCCGCAGCTCTTCCGCCACGAAGCGCATGTAATTGACGACGTATTCCGGGTCGCCCATGAACTTCTTGCGCAGTTCCGGATTTTGCGTGGCGACGCCGACCGGACACGTATCCAACTGGCAGACGCGCATCATGACGCAGCCGAGCACGACGAGCGGAGCCGTCGAGAAGCCGAATTCCTCGGCGCCGAGCAGCGCGGCGATCGCGACATCGCGGCCGGTCATCATCTTGCCGTCCGTTTCAACCACGACGCGGTCGCGCAGGTTGTTCAGGATCAGCGTCTGATGCGTTTCGGCAAGGCCGAGTTCCCACGGCAAGCCCGCGTGGCGGATCGAGCCGATCGGCGAAGCGCCGGTGCCGCCGTCGTAGCCGCTGATCAGGATGACGTCGGCCCGGCCTTTGGCCACCCCTGCGGCAATCGTGCCGACACCTACCTCCGACACCAGCTTGACGTTGATGCGGGCATTCGGGTTGGCGTTTTTCAGGTCGTGGATCAGCTCGGCCAAATCCTCGATCGAATAGATATCGTGGTGAGGAGGCGGCGAGATGAGTCCTACGCCGGGAGTCGTGCCGCGAACCTCGGCCACCCACGGGTACACCTTGCGGCCCATCAGCTGGCCGCCTTCGCCCGGCTTGGCGCCCTGCGCCATCTTGATCTGGATTTCATCCGCGTTGGACAGGTAATGGCTCGTGACGCCGAAGCGTCCCGAAGCGACCTGCTTGATCGCGCTGCGGCGGGAATCGCCGTTGGCGTCCGGAATGTAGCGCGCCGGGTCTTCGCCGCCTTCGCCGGAGTTCGACTTGCCGCCGATGCGGTTCATCGCGATGGCAAGCGACTCGTGCGCTTCCTTGCTGATCGATCCGAACGACATCGCGCCCGTCTTGAACCGCTTGAAGATCGATTCGACCGGTTCGACTTCCTCGAGCGGCACCGGCGGCTGGTCGAACTTGAAGTCCAGCAGCGAGCGGAGCGTGCGGATCTCTTCGTATTCGCCCTGAACGAGGGCGGAATATTTCTTGTAAAGCTGGTAATCGTTGGCGCGGGTCGCCATCTGCAGCGTATGAATCGTCTTCGGGTTAAACAGATGGTCTTCCCCGTCTTTGCGCCATTGATAGTCGCCGCCGGAGTCGAGCTCGAGCTCGGCGCCTTCCCGTTTGGCGAACGCCCTCCGGTGCGGCTTGAGCGCCTCTTCGGCGATCGTGTCCAGGCCAATGCCCCCGATCCTGGACGGCGTCCAGGTGAAGTATTGGTCGATCACGTCTTCCTTGAGCCCGATCGCTTCGAAGATTTGCGCGCCGCGGTAAGACTGGATCGTCGAAATCCCCATTTTGGAGAGGACTTTGACGACGCCTTTGTTGGCGGCTTTCAAATAATTTTTGACGGCTTTCTCGTGCGAGATGTTCTTCAGCCGGCCTTGGCGAATCAGATCGTCCAGCGTCTCGAACGCCAGATACGGGTTGACGGCGCTGGCGCCATAGCCGATCAGCAGCGCGAAATGATGCACCTCGCGCGGTTCGCCCGATTCGAGCAAAATGCTGACTTTCGTCCGCGTTCCCTGACGAATCAGGTGATGGTGGACGGCGGAGACGGCCAGCAGCGACGGAATCGCCGCGTTGTCTTCGTCGATGCCGCGGTCCGAAAGAATCAGAATGTTGTGCCCGTGCTCGATGACGCGGTCGGCCGCCTCGCACAGAAGCTTCAGCGCGTTGCGCAGCCCTTCTTCTCCTTCGTCGGCCGGGAAGAAGATCGGCAGCGTGATCGATTTGAAGCCCGGCCGGCGCACATGGCGCAGCTTCGCGAAATCCTCGTTCGACAAGATCGGCGACGCGAGGCGGATGTGGCGGCAGCTTTCCGGCTCCGGCTTGAGCAAGTTGCGTTCCGGTCCGATCGTCGTGTAGGTAGAGGTTACGATTTCCTCCCGGATCGCGTCGATCGGCGGGTTCGTCACCTGCGCGAACAGCTGCTTGAAGTAGTTGAACAACCGCTGCGGACGCTCCGACAGCACGGCGAGCGGCGCGTCGTAGCCCATCGACGCCAGCGGTTCGACGCCGCTTGTCGCCATCGGCTCGATGATTTTGCGGACATCTTCAAACGTATAGCCGAACGCCTGCTGGCGCTGCCGAACGCTGTCGTGGTCTTCTTCCGGAAGCTCCGGCGCATCCGGCAGTTCGTCCAGATCGACGAGATGTTCGTTCAGCCACTCGCGGTACGGATGTTCGGAAACGATTTTCTTCTTCAATTCCTCGTCGGATACGATCCGGCCTTCCTTCGTATCGACAAGCAGCATCCGTCCCGGGCGCAGCCGGTCCTTCAGCACGATGTCCTCCGGCGGAATCTCGATGACCCCGGCTTCGGAAGCCATGATGATCAGGTCGTCCTTCGTGACGTAATAGCGCGCAGGGCGCAAGCCGTTGCGGTCCAGGATGGCCCCGATCTGCACGCCGTCCGTAAAGCCCATCGCGGCCGGACCGTCCCAGGGCTCCATCA
The DNA here is from genome assembly GCF_000378425.1 of Cohnella laeviribosi DSM 21336. Taxonomy (GTDB): domain Bacteria; phylum Bacillota; class Bacilli; order Paenibacillales; family Paenibacillaceae; genus Cohnella; species Cohnella laeviribosi. Next base: position 44,355 of record NZ_KB899827.1, read on the forward strand.
GCGTGCTGTGATATTCGTAGAAGGCCCGTTTGTCGTCGTCCATGTACTCGTCGTTCTGCCACGGCTCCGGCACCATCATCATGGCGCAGTGGGCGAGCGAGCGGCCCGACAGGTACAAAAACTCGAACGTGTTGTCGAATTTGCCGGTATCGGACAAATCGTGATTGATGATCGGCTTTACTTTCTCCAGATCGTCGCCGAACAGTTCCGATTCGAACAGCGTCTGCCGGGCGTGCATCCAGTTTTCGTTGCCGCGGAGCGTGTTAATCTCCCCGTTGTGGATCATATAATGGAAGGGATGCGCCCGCTCCCAGCTCGGGAACGTATTCGTCGAGAACCGGGAGTGCACGAGCGCGATGGCCGTTTCCATGTCCGGATCGTGCAGCTCCGAGTAGAATTGCCCGACCTGCTCGGTCGTGAGCATCCCTTTGTATATGATTTTTTTGCTCGAAAGGCTTGCGAAATAGAAGGTTTCGCCCCCCGGGATGCCGGAATAGCGAATCGCTTTTTCGGCAAGCCTGCGAATGACGTACAGCTTGCGTTCGAACGCCAGATCGTCGTCAAGCCCTTCGGCCCGCTCGATAAACACCTGGCGGACAAAAGGCTTCACCCGTTTGGCGGAAATGCCGAGCATGCTGTCGTCCGTCGGCACCGTGCGCCAGCCGAGCAGACGCTGCCCTTCTTCCGCGACGATGGAGGCGAACATTTCCTCATGCTTCGCGCGCTGTTCGGCGTCTTGGGTCATAAAGACCATGCCGACGGCATAGCGGCCCTCTTCGGGAAGCTTGAACCCGAGTTTGGCCGTCTCCCGCTGAAGGAATTTGTGAGGAATTTGCATCATGAGGCCCGCGCCGTCCCCGGAATTCGGTTCGCTGCCTTGTCCGCCCCGATGCTCCATATTGATAAGCAGAGTCAGCGCCTGCTCGATGATATCGTGCGATTTGCGGCCTTTGATATGGGCGACAAAGCCCATGCCGCAGGCATCCCGTTCGTATTGCGGATCATACATCCCCTGTTTCGGAGGCAATCCGTTAACGAGCTCTTTCATTTTTACGCATCCTTTCTATAGGAGAAAATCTGGAAGAGGAAGGAATAGAACGCGTTGGCAGCACCGACTCCAATGGCTGGACTTGACGGACACGATCCGGCAACGGAACGCGCGGCCGCCGCCGCTTCCCTTGGCGAACCGTTCCAAACCTGCTGCCCTCCACCGCATAGTCTGGTACAATAAAAACATGCCGACCGTTCTTTGGCTCCGAACATTGCATTCCTTAAGAGCTTCGCCGACCGGCAAGCCTGGAATCCGCCCCGACTCACAATGGTTCTTTTATTATTATGTTATTTTAACACCAGCGTTCGGGAAATGACAATTTAATATTTCGCCAATAGTTTGCAGAAATAGACAACTCGCCGAATAATTATTCAGGAGGGTGAACATTTATGCCGAGCGGAAAAGCGATTCGAGGCCTGTTCGCGTTTTTGTTGGCGGGAACCTTGATGTGGACGCTCCCGGAAGCGGCGCCAATCGCGGCCGAAACCGGCGGTCCGCCGGCGGAAACGCCGCCGCCGGCCGCGATTGGCGCCGACGCCCCGGACGCTTACCGGATCGTCGTGCTCGGCGACTCGATCGGCGTCGGCTACGAGCCCGGCGCGGCGGCCGAGTCCGACCTGTACGGCTACGCGGACCGGCTGTACGAACAAACGCTGCTGCGCGGGCGGGCGGAACTTGCCAACTACGCGATCCTGGGCCTGCGGACCGAAGGGTTGATCCGCCAGCTTCAAGGAGCCGCCGAACGGAAATCGCTCCCGGCTTCGGCGCTGCAGGACTTCTCCGCATACGGCGATCCGCGGATTTCCCGGCAGGCGGAGACGGTTGCGGCCAAAGGACCGGAATTGCTGGCCGACCTGGCGGCAGCGGATCTTGTCGCCATCACGATCGGCGGAAACGATTTTCTCGGCTTCATCCGCGGCGTTCTCGCCATGCCCGCGGAAGAAGCTGAACAAACCTTGAAAGCGGATATTGAAACGATTCTGAATAATTATGCAGAACATGCAGAAACGGCCGTCCGGCTCGTCCATGCGCTCGCTCCGAACGCTTCCATTGAATTGTCCGATCAATATTTGCCTTTTCCCCGGCAGACGAACGCGGATCTGTACGACTTGCTGACCGGCTCCGTCGGCCAGCTTTCCGCCGATCTGGACGCGCTTGCCGCCAAGCTTCAGGCCGAAGGCATACCGCTGCGCATCGTACACATCGGCTCGGCTTTTGCCGGCTACGAGCTTTCGATGACGCACATGTTTGCGGACCAGGACGTCCATCCGAACCAAAACGGCTATAACGCCATTGCCGAAGCCTTTGCCAAAACCGCCTGGAACGCTTACGTCAAGCTGGTTCCGGCGGACAGGGGAACCGCCGCTTCGCCGGCCGCTCCCGCCATTTACGTCGACGGCAAGCCGCTTGTTACGGCCTACAAGCCAAAGCTGCGCGGCGGCGCCACGTTTCTGCCGCTCCGCGACATCGCCGACGCAACGGGGGCGCAGGTGTCGTGGGACGGCAAAACGAAGACGGCGCTGTTCCGCAAGAACGGCCGGGAGGTCGCCATCGCGATCGGCTCGAAGACGCTTCGCGTTGACGGAGCCGAGAAGCCGCTTGCCGCGCCGGCTTATTTGGAGAAGGCGGGCAGCGAGCGGAAAACGTACGTCCCTCTCGCTGCCATCGCAAGCGGATTGGACTACCAGGTCGTTTATCGTCCGAAGCTGTATACCGTATTCATCCATTCCTGATCCCGCTTGATGCCCATAGTATAACCAGCCGGATTTTTCCTACCCTTGGTCTTGTTCCCATACGTCGCGTACGTCGCGCGTGAAGCTAGATGCCCACGGCCAAAAAGAAACGGGACGAAGCGTACCCGCTTAGGTACCTGCTTCGTCCCGTCTTTCATGGGCCGGATAATATGAATAGACTTTTATTTGCCGACTTTGACGCGGATCGTCACCGTTTTGCCTTCGAATTGCGCCTTGATGGTCGTGCTGCCTTTGGCGACGGCCGTCACGACGCCGGAGGAGGATACGGTTGCGACCTTCGAGCTGCTTGCGGTCCATGCGGCGAGCGACGTCACGTCCGCGGTCTTGCCGTTTTCATAAACCGCCGTCAGCTTGACCGTCGAGCTTGCTCCCGGCGCAAGCGTAAGCGGCGAATCGGAGGCGGTGAGCTTGGTCAGCTTGGCCTTGACCGTAAACGGGATGGACAGCGTTTTGCCCTGAATCGAGCCCGTGATCTTGCCGCTGCCTTCGGCGAGCCCCTTGACGCTGGTGCCGTTCACGCTGACAAGGCTTTCGTCGGACGGCGTCCATTCGATGCGGGAGGCGATCGAAACCTTTTTGCCGCTCTTCGTTTTGCCCGTCACCTTGATGCTCTTCGATTTTTTCAGCGTCAGGTCGATGCTCGCCGGATCGATCGTAAAGGAGACGAACTCCTCTTCGACGGTAACGGATATTTTCACGGTTGCGTTCAGGTAGGTGCCGGTCAGCGTCGCCTTCGCGGGCGCAAGTCCTTTCCAGGTACCGTCTTTCACCAGCAGGTTGACGGACGAAGACGTCCATTTCACCTTGTCGGTCACGACCTCCTCGTCTCCGTTGTCATAGACCGCCGTGATGGCCGGGAAAGGCGTTTCCTTGCCGATGATCAGGCTCAGCGAATCGGTTTCCGGAAGCAGCAGATGCACTTTCTTGTTGACGACGACTTCGACCGTGCCCGACAGCTCTTCGCCGCTGCCGTTCCGAATCGTGGCCGTCAGCGTTGCCGTGCCCGTTGCCCGCGCGGTCCATTTGCCGTCTTTGACGGAGACGACCGAATCGTCGGAGCTTGTCCAGGTGACCGCATCGCTGATGTCGATCGTGTCGCCGGAGAGCGCCGTACCGCTGACGGAAGGCAGCGTGCCGGTTTCGTCCGCGTACGTATCGATGCGCTCCTTGCCGATCGTCAGCTCCGTAATGGTCGGATACACGGTGACGTTCAGCGTCCGGGTCAGCCCTTTGTAAGAGGCCGTAATCGTCGTCGTGCCCGCGCTCTTCGGCGTTACATAAGCTTTGCCACCGGAAATGTCGACCGTAGCCGCCATCAGATTCGATGAGGTCCAAGCGGCTTCGGCGGTAACGTCGGTTTTGGAGTCAAGGCCGTTCAGCACGTAAGCGCTAATCTCCTTCGGACCGCCCTGCAGAGGAATTTTCAAATTTTTCTCCGGTGTGATGCGAAGCGCTTCGTACGGCGTGCGCACGACAAACGTAATCGTGGCGGACACGCCCAGGTACGTCGCCTTGATTTCGGCCGTACCGGCCCCGACGACGGTCACGACCCCGTTCTCGTCAACCTTCACGACGCCCGTGTCGCTGCTTGACCAAGCCGCCTTGGACGTGACGTCTTCGGTGCCTCCGGACTTCAGCGTCGCGGTAACGGACAGCGAGTCGTAATCGTCGTCTCCGACATACAGCTCGATGGGCCCCTTTTGGTCGAATTTCAACCCCGAGTAAGGGGAGGAGACCGTCAGCTTAACCGAATCGGACCTTCCCAGATAGCTGGCTTTAATCGTCGTTTCACCGGATGCAACCAGCGTCACCACTCCGTTTTCGACGGTGGCCACGCCGGTATTCGACGACGTCCAGGACGCTTCGTCGCTGACGTCGGTCTCGCCGCCTCCGCTCGTTTCGATCCCGATCGCCTTCAGCGTGAGGGACTCGCCCAGCCGGATGTCCAGCTTGTCCGCCAAGTTGGCCGATTCCCCCTGCTTGCGAAGCTCGAGAGAGCTGTAGCGGTATACGGCATTGACGGTTACCGACGCCGTGTAGCCGGCGTATTTCCCCGTGATGACGACGTTCTTGGCGCTTGCGGTAGCCGTCACGACGCCGCCGCTGACCGAAACCGCGGAATTGGAAGAGCTCCAGGTCGCGACCGACGTCACATCCTTCTTCGTCGTCGATCCGCTGACCGTAGCCCATAAGGTCAATGCGATCGAATCTTCATTCACGTAGATCGTGTTGGATGGCAAGGAAGACAATTCCACAGCCGTAATCGTTTCATCCGCCGCCGCCGCAAGGCCGCCGATCTGGCCCCACAACAAAGCCGCGGTTAAAATGGCGACAATCCAACGAATCGTTATGCGCTCCGGACGCCGCGGCCGCTGTCGCGCCGCTTGAATCGCGTTGCTGTTCATCGGGTAGAATAATCCTCCTAAATCATACTTTTTCGTCCATATCCGCTATATTTATCGGCATGCAGATCGAAATATTGAAGAGTAGAGGGAAAATCTGTTCAAATTCCTATTTTCGAGGAAGCTCACCGGACATAAAAAAGGACCGCTCCATGGGGAGCGGTCCCTTGATCGGTCTTACGAATGGACGGCCGAATTCGCCGCTGCGTAACGGGCTCCGGAAGACCCGCTCAGCCGGCGGCTGCGCACCGTGAACAGCGTCACGATCAGCGCCACAAAGACGGCCGCGTAAGCCGCGAGATCCAGAAGCTGCGCGCGGATTTCCCAGGCGTCTCCGCCGGCGATAAGCAGGCGCAGCGCCTTGATCGCATGCGTCATCGGCATCCAATCGCCGATCCGCTGCAGCCATTGCGGCAGCAGCTCCGCCGGATAGGTGCCGGCGCTGGACGCAAGCTGCAGCGTCAGCAGAATGACGGCGACAAACCGCCCGACGTTGTCCGCAAGCGTAACGAAAAATTGCACGATCGTCATAAAAGTTAAGGAAATGGCCGCCGTAACCGCGACAAACATCGGCACATCGGGCACCTTGAGCCCGATGCCGTAAATCAGCAGCGCATCGGCCAGCAGCGTCTGGATCAACACGACGGGCGCAAACAGAAGCAGCTTGGACAGATACCATCGGAAGCCGCTCTTTACCGTAGCGGCGGCATCCCGCAGCGGAAGAATCACCGTCGACATCAGCACGCCGACATACAGGCCGAGCGAGAGGAAATACGGCGTCATCCCGGTGCCGTAGTTCGGAATATCGGCCAGCTTATGCTCCTGAACGGCCACGGGGTTGGCGAACATCTCGGCCTGCCGGTCGTTCCCCGCTCCGGACGAAGCTTCCGCGGAAGCCTCTCCGAGCTTGTCGGCCAGCTCTTTCGAACCGTCCTCCAGCTTGAGCAATCCGCCCTTCAGCTCCGAAGAACCGTCGGCCAGCCGCAGCGTGCCGTCGTTGACGGCGTCCAACCCTTCGGCCGCCTGCGCCAGCCCGCTGCGCAACGTTCCGGCGCCGTCCGCCACCGACTTCGCGCCGGCGGCCAGCTTCGACGCCGCTGCCGATGCTTCCGCCAGCTTGCCGCCAAGCGACTCCGCCCCTTGCCGGAGCTTGGTTTGCCCGGCGGCAAGCTGCGCCGCGCCGGACGCGAGTTCCCCTTGCCCGGCCGCCAACCGCTGCGCGCCGTCCGACAGGCTTGCCGCGCCCTGCTTGAGCTCATCGGCGCCGGCGGCGACGGACTTCGCCGCCGCCAGCAATTGCATGAACGCCGCGTCGCTTTCCATCCCGCCGTGCGCCGCCGCATACTGCTCCAGCCCGGCGGCAAGCTGTGCCGCGCCTTTGGCCAAGTCGGCGCTGCCCGACTTGGCGGCCTCCGCACCGGCAGCGAGCGATTGCCCGCTGCTTGCCAGCTGATCGGCTCCCGCCGCAAGCCGGTTCGCCGCCGCCTCCGCGTCCTTCGCGCCGGACGCAAGCGCCTTTCCGCCGTCGGCGAGCTGTGCGGCGCCGGACGCCAAAGCCCGGCTGCCGTCCGCCACCGACTTCGCGCCGGCCTGAAGCTTCGCCGCGCCGCCGGCGAGCTGGCCGACCCCTTGCTCCAGATCCTGAGTGCCGCTGGCCAGCTTGGCGAGATTTTCGCGCAGCCGCTCCGCGCCCGACTCGGCTTCCTTCGCGCCGTCGGCCAGCTTCGACGCCCCTTCGCTGGCGTCGCTGAAGCCGTCGGCCGCTTCGCCGATCGAGTCGAATACCGCTTGGGCGTACGCCTTCGTCACCGCCTGCGCGACGTCGCTCCGGAGCTTCTCCGAAGCTTCCGCCCCGATCCGCGAGGACAAGTAGTTCCAGCCGTCATCCACGTAATATTGAATAGCCGCAGGCTGCGGCGCCTCGTCCTTCAGCGTCGTCGCCTTTTGCGAGAAATCGTCCGGAATGACGAACGCCATCGAATACCGGTGTTCCTTCAGTCCGTTCATCGCTTCCCGCTCTTCCGTAAACGTCCATTTGAAGCTGTCGTCCTCTTTCAGCTCGCCGATCAAATCCTCGCCGACATGAAGCTGCTTGCCGTTCATCGAAGCTCCCGCATCCTTGTTCACGACGGCCACCGGCAGCCGGTCGAGCTTGCCGTAAGGGTCCCAAAAGGCCCCGATCAGCATGCCGCTGTACAGCAGCGGAATCACCGCCAGACCGGCGATGGACAGCATCATCATTCGGTTGCGCAGCAGCCGTTTGAACTCGGCTTTGACAGGTCCGCTTCCCGGGTTCTTTTTCCCCATGCATCTCCCGCTCCTTCTCTCTCGTTTCGGCGCGGCTCGACCGCGCCATCCGCCATAATACGACATGACCAATTTGGACATCCGGTCAGTTTGATTCAAAAAAAGAATGCGTCAGCGCACCGCCAGCCCTTCGATACAATAGAGCCGGAAGCTGCTCAGCACCTTTTCCTTCGTCAGCGGCTTATGCAGATGATTGCCTTCCGCCGTAAGCGCCAGATACATTTTCAGCATCATATAAGCGGTCAATTCCGGATCGCAGGGCCGAATTTCCCCCTTGTCGACCGCCTGTTTCACATGCTTGGCAATGTAGCCGATGATCGCCCGCTCGATCTTTTCCAGCCCTTGCTGCGCCATCGGGGTGCCGATGTCCCGGACCTCCTGGGACAGCTTGACGGCCAGCGCGTGCCGGTCCCGGTAATCCAGCACCCGGCTGAGCACCTTCAGCAAATTGTCGGCAAAGGAAAGGGAAGGGTCCAGCGTTTCATCCGCCACCTTCTTCATGTCGCGAATGAGATCGTCCATGATCTTCTCAAACAGCTCTTCCTTGTTCGCATAGAACGTGTAAATCGTTCCTTTGCCGACATTCGCCAGCTTCGCGACCTGTTCCATGGTCGTCGCCTTGTAGCCGAAGGAGGCGAACGAACGGGCTGCGGCTTCGGTTACCTGCTTGCGACGGTCCGGCGTCTTCCGTTCTTGAACCATCGGTCGTGCGCCTCCTCTCCGAAAAAACTGACCAAAATAACAAATTGGTCATTTCGTTCTAAAGGCTACGATAACACAGGCGGGGCTAATCTTCAAGCTTTACATTTTATATTCCTTTCGGAGTCCCTCAAGCAGCTCGAGCGAACGTTCCGCCCAGCGCTTCAGCCGTTCGAGCCGCTCCACCTCGGCCGCAAACGCCGTCTGCAGCGATTCTCCGTACGGCGGGACCGCCCCTTCGTAAGGCTGTATGGCCGAAGACGGCACCCACACCTTCTCGCGGAAAGCGGACGCGCGGCGTTCGTGGAACATCGGGACGTCCGGATCGTAGGGATGATGAAGATCCCCTTGCGACGGATGCCGGAGCACGGCCAAGATTTGCACAAGCGTTCTGCGGCCGTCCGATTCCACGACTTCCGCGATATATTCTCCCGTTTTGTAGCTCGCTTTGACCCTTTGTCCGCTTGCATGGTTCGTTTCGCCCATTCACGGATTCCTCCCTGAAAAAAACGGATTCGTGCCTACACCGAAATTGTACACCGCCGGCGGCCGCAACGCACGATTGCCTGGAAAATTTCGGAGCGAATCCGGGCGAATGCCCATTCGCGTTCGGGCGCACTTGTCCCGAGTCCGATAACCGCGTAATATGGAAAGTAGGTAAAGTGGAGGAATGTTTACGATGCGTAAAAAACGAGTTCTGCTGCTTTCCGAAGGTTTCGGCACCGGTCATACCCAAGCGGCGCACGCGCTTTCGGTCGGGCTCCGCCAACTGTCTCCCCGCGTGCAGACGAAGGTCATCGAGCTGGGGACGTTTCTGAACCCGGTTATCGGGCCGCTGATTTTGTCCGCATACCGCAAAACCGTCAGCAGCAGACCCAAGCTTGTCGGCAAGCTTTACCGCAATCACTACGACAAATCGCTGAACCGGATGAAGAGGTTCGCCCTGCACCGGTTGTTTTACAATCATGTTTCCGATGTCATCGAGCAGCTTAAGCCGGACATCATCGTGTGCACGCATCCGTTTCCCAATGCGGTGGTCAGCCGGCTGAAGCGTCTCGGCCTGGACGTGCCCTTGTGCACGGTCATCACCGACTACGATGCGCACGCCACCTGGGTGAACCCGGAGGTGGACATGTATCTGGTCAGCACGTCTACCGTCCGGAACAAGCTGATCGCCCGCGGCATTCCGCCCGGCAAGATCGAAGTGACCGGCATCCCGGTGCATCCGAATTTCTGGCATCCGCATGACCGCGCCGAAATTCTGACGCAGTTCGGGCTTGCCGACATGCCGACCGTCCTCATTATGGGCGGCGGATGGGGGCTGATGTATTCCGAGCAAATGGTCGAGTACATGACCTCCTACGCCGACAAAGTCCAGCTGATCCTTTGCGTGGGCAGCAACGAAAAAGCGCGCGAGAAGCTGCTTGAGGATCCGAAGTTCCAGCATCCGAACATCAAGGTGCTCGGCTTCACCAAGGAGATCAGCAAGCTGATGGACGTCTCCGATCTTCTGGTCACCAAGCCCGGCGGCATGACCTGCACCGAAGGGATGGCCAAAGGCATTCCCATGCTGTTCTACGAGCCGATCCCCGGACAGGAGGAGGAAAACCTCGACTACTTCGTCACCCACGGGTTCGGCGAAGCGCTCACGTCCACCGAGACGATCGACCGCTGGTTCCGGCTGATTCAGGAGCCCTACGCGGCCGGTCAGCATCGCGATACGCTGCTTGCGCTGCGGAATGCCGAGTATAATCCGGCTAGGTGCTCGGAGGCGATTCTGGCCCTGTTGGAGTAAGCCGGGTTCCGGTCTTCCGCCGGCTCTGTCCGCTCTGTCCGCGTCCGGGCGTTTTGCCCGTCGCCTGCCCTTGCCTGAAGGGCCGGCTGAAGCGGAAAAGTATTGTTGTGTCCGAGCCGCCGGACGATGCGGCCGTCCGAAATCCCGGCCCTTAAGAAACGAACCTCCAAAACCACGGCCAAAGCGCGGGTTTGGAGGTTCGTTTGTTGCATATCAAAAGCGGGGAAAACGAAAGCTTTCCAAATTTCGAAAATGGCCGTTTGACACAGCCTCGCGCATCCGGTCTGACAGGGTCGAGCACGCCGACCCGCTCGAGCGGCTATGCAATTGCCACAACAGCAACTGCATAGCCCGTTTTCGCGTGCACCCCCGATTTAAGTGCCTAAACAGCAACTAAACCGGACATCCGCCCCGCCGAGCCGGTCGATCAGCTCTGCAATTGCCACAACAGCAACTGCATAGCCCGTTTTCGCGTGCACCCCCGATTTAAGTGCCTAAACGGCAACTAAACCGGACATCCGCCCCGCCAAGCCGGTCAAGCGGGATTGCAATTCGCAAAACCGTGCCGAATTATAACGCGCTGCCCCCGAAGAGGAAACGGTACTCCCAGTGCTTGCCGGCGATCGAATCGATGCGCACCCCTCCCGATTTTTGCGAATAGGTGTGCAAAATTTGCCCGTCGCCCAAATAAATGCCGACATGCGAGATTCTTGTGCTGAACGGGCTTTTGGAAGCGTAATTCGAGAGGCTTGTCCCTTTGTAATCCATAAAAAACATCAGGTCTCCGCGCTTTAGCTGCTTCCAGTCGGTCGTCACCTGCGACTTGCTGCGGACATAGGAGCCCTGGCCGCGGGAATCGGCCGGCAGCGTAATGCCCAGCGCATCTTTGAAGGCTTGTCTGACGAAGTCGGAACAGTCGAACGTCGACGTATCGTTCCGGTCCGAGCCGAATTCGTACGGTGTGCCCAAATATTTCATTCCCGCGGCGATGACGGACTCCACTTGGGAGGACGAGGGCGCAGCCCCGCCGGGAGCCGAGGGAGTAGAAGGCGTCGAAGGCGCCGCTATGCTTCCGGTCAGCTTGATGTACTTGGCCGACGAGCTGACGTAGCCCGATACGCCGTTCGCATCCGTTACCGCGTACCAATAGGCATTCACCTTCGAAGTGACCGTAACGTTCTCGTTCTTTTTCAAATAGCGGATGAGCGCCCCCGAAGTCGACGGCGACTTGCGGAAAGCCACGCCGGACACGATGACGGCATTGCTGCCGCGGGCCGTGACGGCAGAAGCGTCGCCGCCGACGAGACGGACGTACTTTTCCTGAGAGGAGACATATCCGATCTGGCCCGAAGCGTCCTTGACCTTGTACCAGTAGCTGTTCGTTTTTTCCAGCAGCGTCAAGGTCTCGCCCGGCTTCAAATGCCGCATGACGCTGGAAGACGTGCTCGGCGCCGTCCGGAAGTTGACCGGAGCGACAATGCTGACCGATTCCGGCTTCGCTGCCGCGGAACCTCCCGCCGGCGCGATCGCGGCCATCAGAAGCATGCCCGACAATAACAACGTGATTCGTCTCATGCGCATTTGGGTCCTCCTGTGATGTCAACGTTGTGAAGCGCGGCTCGGCTGCTTCGGGGTCTATTATAGGCGGCCCCCGGACGTCTTCCATCGGACCCGTTTCATAGGACTTCTCCAATCCATAGGCAAATAGGATCAAGAACAGACTAGGAACAAAGAACGCAACTTCGCTTCGCGCAAAGGATCAACCCGACTCGGAAATCCACCAATTACCAAACCTTATTTTGCATCCAAACGCAATTTGCGGAATTTTAAGCCTCAAAATTTGGAAACCGCAACGATCTTCCCGTTCCGCAAAAGGCTCCGACAACGAAAAAACACCCCGCCCTCCGGGTCTCCCGAAGGCGGGGCATTCGCTTCGCTTGCGCTTGACGGATCTGATTTCGGAAAAAGGTTCGGCTTATGTATGGCGGTTCTCCGGTGCTCACGGGATCGTCAGCCTGAACGTTTTGGACGGTTCGTTCCGATCGGCTCCGCAAGCCGTTAGACGGTATTCGGTTCCCCGTTCGGTCGGCCGTTCCTCCAAGCCGCCGCAATATTCGACCTCTTTGGCCGCACTCCCGAACGCGTCGCGCGTGTTGTCGAACCGGTATTCAATGCTCTCTCCGTCATAGCTCAAATCGTAAAAAATCGGGGCGCCCTCGACCGTATAGGCGGTAATATGCACCTCGTCCGGCGCGTGTCCTTTGACGTTGTCCGCAAACCGCTTCCACGCGTCTCCCCGGACCTTGCCGTCCGCCCCGATCACGACGTCGCCGTTTTGCTCCGCCTGCTCGGGCGAATACCGGATTCCGCCGATGAGATCGTGCAGCTTCTTGGTCGCTTCGGCCGTCAACCGGTAGCCGGTTCCGGTATCGCTCGCATCCATGTACATGCCGCGCGAGCCTTCCGCCGCCGCTTGATCGATCCACAGATGGATCGCCTGGGGAACTCCGTCGCGCTCGATCACGACGTCATAGTCGGCAAACGCATCGTTCAGGATGCTCGGCATGCGTTCCGCCGTATCGACGGCGTCTTCGAACGCCCGGATCTCTTCCGGTTTTTCGAACTTCCCGTACACCGCGCCGTTAACGAGACCGAACGTCTTGAACCGGCTGACCGTTACGCCGGGCTCCGCATCCGTTTCGGGGTACGCGTCTTGCGGCACCGACCCCTTCTCCGCGCGGCCGCACGAAGCCAGCAGCAGCAGAACGGCCGCCAGCGCGGCCAGCCACCTTGTTCTCATCCATCGATCCCTCGCGAAAAATGGTAATAGGGGCCCATTCGGGCCCCATCGGCCGCCCGGGCCGGCCTTTACGCCGGCTGCATGCGGGCGCGAAGCTCTTTGATTTCCGGATTTTCAAGATATTCGTCGTACGTCGTCAGCCGGTCGATCAGACCGTACGGCGTAATTTCGATAATCCGGTTCGCGATCGTTTGCACGAATTGATGGTCGTGCGAGGTGAAAATCATCGTCGCGTCGGTTTCGATCAGGCCGTTGTTGAGCGCCGTGATCGATTCCAGGTCGAGGTGGTTGGTCGGCTCGTCGAACATAAGCACGTTTGCGCCGGACAGCATCATTTTCGCCAGCATGCAGCGGACCCTCTCGCCTCCGGACAGAACGGACGCCTTCTTCAGCGCCTCGTCGCCCGAGAACAGCATCCGGCCGAGGAAGCCGCGGACGAACGTTTCGTCCTGGTCTTTGGAATATTGGCGAAGCCAATCCACCAGCGTCAGGTCCACCCCGTCGAAATAAGCCGAATTGTCTTTCGGGAAATACGCCGGCGTGATGGTGACCCCCCACGTAACCGAGCCGGAATCCGGCGCCAGCTCGCCCGCAAGAATCTGGAACAGCGCGGTCTTCGCCTGTCCGTACGGGCCGACGAGCGCGATTTTGTCGCCTTTGTTGACGACGAACGAAACGCCGTTCAGCAGCTTCTCGCCGTCGACGGTGAGCGAAACGTTGTCCACGGTCAAAATCTGCTTGCCCGCCTCGCGTTCCGGCTTGAACTGGATGAACGGATATTTGCGGTTGGAAGGCTTGATGTCGTCGAGCGTGATCTTTTCCAGCAATTTGCGGCGGCTGGTCGCCTGCTTCGCCTTCGACTTGTTGGCGGAGAAGCGCTGGATAAATTCCTGCAGCTCCTTGATCTTGTCTTCCTTCTTCTTGTTCTGTTCCCGCATCAGCTTGAGCGCAAGCTGGCTCGATTCGTACCAGAAATCGTAGTTGCCCACGTAAAGCTGGATTTTGCCGTAATCGATGTCGGCGATGTGCGTACAAACCTGGTTCAGGAAGTGCCGGTCGTGGGAAACGACGATAACGGTGCCCTGGTAGCGGGACAAAAAGTCTTCCAGCCAGCTGATCGACTCGATGTCCAGATGGTTGGTCGGTTCGTCCAGCAGCAGAATGTTGGGGCTGCCGAACAGCGCTTGCGCCAGCAGGACGCGAACCTTCTGGTTGCCGTCCAGCTCGGCCATTTTCTTGTCATGCAGCTCGGTCGCAATGCCCAGGCCGTTCAGCAGTTCCGCCGCTTCGCTCTCCGCTTCCCAGCCGTTCAGCTCGGCGAATTCCGCCTCGAGCTCGCCCGCGCGCATGCCGTCCTCGTCCGTGAAATCCGGCTTCGCATAGATGGCTTCCTTTTCCTTCATGACGTTGTAGAGACGCTCGTGGCCCATGATGACCGTCTCCAAAACGCCGTACTCGTCGTAGGCAAAATGGTCCTGCTTCAGCACCGCGAGGCGCTCGCCGGGGGTAATGTGCACCTCTCCGGTGGTCGGCTCGATCTCGCCGGACAAGATTTTCAGAAACGTCGATTTCCCGGCTCCGTTCGCCCCGATCAAACCGTAGCAGTTGCCCGGCGTAAACTTGATGTTGACGTCCTCGAACAGGGCACGCTTGCCGTAACGCAAACTCACGCCGCTTACCGTAATCATGACTTCGCTCTTCACTCCATTCCTTTGATCCGAAACGACTAACGTTGGGCGAACCTGATCGTTTCGCCGTGCTGCAGCATAATGATTTTCTCTTCGGGAATCTTCAGGCGCAAACGCTCCGCTTCCAGCCGCGACAAGGCATCCTTGGGCGTATCGTCGGCCAGCTTGAACGAACCGTAATGCATCGGCACGAAGTAATCCGCACCCAAATCCATGTACGCCTTCAGCGACTCTTCCGGACTGACGTGCTGGGGAGCCATGAACCATTCCGGCTCGTACGCTCCGATCGGCATGAGCGCGACATCGATTTTGAAGCGGCGTCCGATTTCCGCAAATCCCCGAAAATACCCGCTGTCCCCCGCGAAATACACGGTCGGACCCGCATCGCTTTCGAGCACCCATCCGCCCCAATGCGAATGGTTCGTGTCCCACAGCGTCCTTCGCGTCCAATGCTGCGCGGGCACGAAGGTGAACTTGACGCCGTGCAGCGTCACCTCTTCCCACCAGTTCAGCTCCTCGACGAGCCGAAAGCCTTTGACCAGCATTTTGCTGCGAAGCCCGGCGGGAACCAGCAGCCTCTTGGTCCCTTTCAATTTGCGCAAAGAGGCCAGATGCAGATGGTCGTAATGCGAATGGGAAACGAGCACAACGTCCACGGGCGGCATGTCCGACAATTCCACGCCCGGCGGCGCGAGCCGCTTATGCAGCGCCATTCGGCGCGCCCAGACGGGGTCGGTCACGATGTTCAGCCCGCACATTTGAATAAGAAAAGTCGAATGGCCGATCCATGTGATCGACGGTTCGCTGCGGTTGTGATGCAAAAAGCGCAAATCCGGGATCACATTCGGAACGCATTCGCTGTAATCTCTTTTCAAGAAATGCTGGAGGCGGTCCTGGCCCCACCGGAACAACTGGCGTCGGACCGCACTGTTGGCAGAGGCCGAATCCATGTTGACGTAGCGATGCTTGCGCATGTAACCCCTCCGATGATGTGCTCATTCATACTATAGCAGGAATCGGGGGAATGTACCAACGGAGCCGTGCCCAAATATCCGGACAATTTGCCCCTGTAGATTTCATAGGAACGGTAGGCTTGTTCCAGGTTCCCGGGCGTGACGAAGCAGGAAGGCTTGCCGAAGCGGTAAAAAGCGGTGTCTTCCAGGACGGAAGCGACAAAGTGCGAGCAGAAAAACGTGTTTTTGCGGTGCAGCTTCCTGCCGAGCAGGACGCCCGCAAGTCCGAGCAGGCTGTAGCCGTAGCGGTCCCGTTCGGCCATCATCGCGTCGACGCGGGCGCGCACCCGCCGATATTCGGCCTTGGAAACGGGCAGTCTGAAAATGGCGCATTCGGCGGCGCTGTAAAAAGGATCGCGCAAATTTTCGCGGATCATTCCGGCAAGCAGCGGGTTGCGGAGCTTTTTCCGCCCGAAGCTGTATATTTCACGCAACTCCGAATCGAAGGCGATGGAGGCGTGGTTCAATTCGTCCTTCGTAAACCATTGGATCGTCTTGCTGAACCAAGTCCCGGTTGCCGTGAGCACGACATAAACGGCGGTTTGCGGCGAACCGGACGTTCCGGTCGGCATGGCGAATCTCTCCCCTAACGAGCATCCGTTTGCAATTTATGCTAATGTAAAATGAGCGGGATGAAGACGTACGCCGGTTGTGTTTGCGTCGCGACCCGGGTCCGTACCGTCCCCCGACCTTGGCCGGGGAAGATGTCCTTGCTGTATCGGGAAAGTTGATGAAAACGGAGGCGAACGAAGCATGAAGCTGTTGTCGATCGAACCGACGCCGAGCCCCAATTCCATGAAGCTGAACGTCGACGAGAAGCTTCCCGCCGGCGAGCGTTATACGTATACATTGGCCAAGCGGGATCTGGTTCCGCCGTTTTATTTGCGCCTGCTTTCGATTCCGGGCGTCAAAAGCGTGTTCCGGACCGCGGACTTCATCGCGGTGGACCGCCGCCCGAACGCGGACTGGGCGGAAATCTTGGGCGCGGTGCGCGAGCTGTTCGGCGCGGACGGCGTCGCCGCGGAGGCGCTCGGCGCCCCGGAAGCCGGAGGATTCGGGGAAGCGCACGTGCTGGTGCAGATGTATCGCGGCATTCCGATCCAGATCCGGGTGCGCTACGGCGGCCAGGAGGCGCGCGCGGCGCTGCCGGAGCGGTTCGCGGCCGCGGTGACGGAGGCGGCCGGAGCGACGATGATTCGCGAGCGGAAGCTGGAGGAGATCGGCATCCGGTACGGGGAGCCGCAGGACATTTTGGAGGAAGTCAAGCGCGAGCTCGATGCGGCCTATCCGGACGAGCGGCTGCGGGAGCTGGTTGAGCAGGCGAAAGCGGCGGGTGCCGGCGGAGACGGGGCGGTCGTCCAGCCGGCTCCTCCCGCGGAGCTGTCGCGGGAGGAGCTGGAGCGGCGCCTGTCCGCGCCGGACTGGCAGACGCGCTACGCGGCGCTCTCCCGCGTGAAGCCCGCCCCGGAGCTGCTGCCGCTGCTGGCGAAAGCCGTGCGCGACGCGCACGTCTCGGTGCGCAGGCTCGCCGTCGTGTACCTCGGCGACCTGCGCAGCCCGGAGGCGCTTCCGTACTTGTTCGAAGCGCTGAAGGATTCGTCCCCCGCGGTCCGGCGGACGGCGGGGGACACCTTGTCCGATCTCGGCGATCCCGCCGCGATCGGACCGATGACGGCCGCGCTCAGCGACGCCAACAAGCTCGTCCGCTGGCGCGCGGCCCGGTTCCTCTACGAAGCCGGCGACGAGACGGCTTTGGAGGCGCTCGAGCGCGCCGCGGCCAGCGAGCCGGAATTCGAGGTGCGCCTGCAGGCCGAGATGGCCCTCGCCCGCATCAAAAGCGGCGAGGAAGCGGCCGGATCGGTATGGCAGCAGATGACCCGCATGCGGGAAGAAAACCGCGGCGGCGGCGACAAGGCGTAAGGCAGCGTACCGAAGCGGCGGCAGGCGATAGGGCGACAAGGCGATAAGCGGCCGCTCCCAAAGCAAGTCTGCTCGCTTGACGAAAACGAAAGAAATGGCGGTGCAAAGGAGGTTATCCCTGCATCGCCATTTCTTGTTTTCGGTCTGTTGCCGCTATCTTAAGCAAATGACGGGCTAGCGAGAGCCGTCCGACCTCCAAGCTCGCCTTCGGCAGGCACTCCCCATTCCCGCCTACCCGCTCCGACGAGCCGCGGGCCGGCTCAAGCCTTTTTCAGCCGTTACATCCCGGCGACAGCCGCCAGGCTCAGTTCAGAAAGCCTTCCAGCGCGATCGTCGGCTTCATGTCGGACTGCCAGGCGCCTTTATTGTAGCCGCCATTGTAGCCGGGGGTAGCCTCGGGCTCCCAATAAAACACGCCAAGCCCTTTGCCTCCGGAAAGATTCCGGACCTTCGTCTTGATGTCGGAGATGAAGCTCTTCGCTGCCGAAGGCTGGTTGTAGTCCATGCCGATTTCGGAGATCATGATGCTCTTGCCGTAGCGCGAAATCAGATCGTTCGCGTTGCTGATCGTCTGATTGACCTTCGTCTGCCAGTCGGACGCGGACGGGTACAGCGACATGCCGATAATGTCAAACGTCGCGCCGTTGCTGATCAGCCCGCCGATGTTCCAAACGAACAGCGAATTGTCGTAGCCGTTGGACAAATGGACGAT
The DNA here is from genome assembly GCF_000378425.1 of Cohnella laeviribosi DSM 21336. GTDB lineage: Bacteria > Bacillota > Bacilli > Paenibacillales > Paenibacillaceae > Cohnella > Cohnella laeviribosi. The sequence goes on from NZ_KB899827.1 coordinate 62,496, forward strand.
CGTCTTCGTGGAGCTGCTGATCGACTTGACCGCGTTGTTGCCGGTATTGACGAGCCAGGCGTAATTACGCATGTTGACGGACGCCTTGCCGTCATCCCACAGCATGCCGTTGTTCGTCTCGTTGCCGATCTGCACCCAGTCCGGCGTAACGCCTCTGCTCTGCATCGTCGTCATCACATCGCGCGTCCAGTTCCATACGGCGTCCATCAATTGCTCGAACGTATAATTTTGCCACGCAGCCGGCTTGGTTTGCTTGCCGGGGTCCGCCCACGAATCGCTGTAGTGCAGCGTCAGCATGACGCTCATGCCGGCGTTTTTCGCCCGCTGGGCCAAGTCGGCCGCGCGTTCCTTGTTCAAGTAGCCGTTGCCGTAATCGCTTGACGGATTGACAAACACGCGGATCCGGACGGAGTTGATCTGGTAATCCTGCTTTAAAATGTCAATGATGTCCCGCTGCACGCCGTTTTTGTCCTTCCATTTGTACCCTTGCGCCTCCATGCCCGGAACCCAGCTGATGTCCGCGCCTTTCGCAAATGCCGGGGCGGCTTTCGCGTCGCCGGGAGACACGGCGTTGCCGAGCGCCAGGGCCAAACCGAGCAGCGCCGTCAACAGCCATCCGAACGTTTTTCTTCTCATCCCGATTCTCCTCTCGTTTCGATTCAGCAGGCCTCCGGCTCCTACGCCGTTTAACGTCCCTCCTTTCCTCTCTTCACCCCTAATTGTAAGCGCTTTTAAAAATGCGAACAGGACATTATGGAAACAATCAGGATGTTTTCATAACCTGTCGGATGCGGACGCGAGGCGCGGACCGCCAAGTCTTCCGCGGCCTTCGCACGCGGCGTTATGGGGCGGTTTCAGCCGCCCCCGCGGCGCTGCCGGGCGGTGCGGCCGCCGGGCCGGGCCTGCACGGAGACACCTGCCTGCATGGGATGTACCTGCCTCCACGTGCTGCGATTACCTGCGCATGCCACACCTGCCTGCACGGTCCGTACCTGCACATGTCACACCTGCTTGCGCATGCCACACCTGCTTGCACCGGCTGTACCTGCCTTCCACGGGCTATACCTCTGCCTCCACATACCACGCCTTCCTGCACATGCCACGCCTGCCTGCACGGACCGCGCCTGCCTGCATCCGGCTACGAACGCAGCGCATCCCATGACGCCAGCTTGCGGCCGGCGAAGTCGAACAGCGTCAGATTCGACCAGTTATTGGCATGGCCGACCGACCACGACGTTTTGGCCGGAATCCAGGCGGGTTCCCACCAGTAAAGCCCCCGCCCCAATCCGTTCGGAACCCCGCGGATCACCGCCATCAGATCGCGCAAATAAGCGGACTGCCCTTCGACCGACGCCGGATAGCCCGGGTGCAGCTGGTCCTCCCGCCCGACGATCAGGCCGTCCCCCTCTTGGGCCCGAAGCGTCCATGGATAAGCGGTCTCCGCGACATAGACGGGCTTGCCGAACTCGCGCGCCGTTTGCTCCAGGTTGCCGCGCAGATCGTCCAGCGTGCCGTGCCACCACGGATAAAACGACTGCCCGATCACATCGAAATCGACCCCGCTCCTGCGCATCCGATCGAAAAACTTGAACGTTCCCGGCCAGTCGCCGCCCCGGTCGATATGAAGCATCACCTCGGCTTGCGGCGCCGTCTCTCTGACCGCCAGCACGCCCGCTTTCAAGAGGGACGCGAGCGCCTCCCACTGTCCGTCCGTGTCGAACTCGCCGTCCACCCGGCCTTCATCCCACAGCAGGCCGTTCGTAATCTCATTGCCGACCTGCACCATATCGGGCGGCGTGCCCTGCTTCGCAAGCGCGGACAGCACCTCGGACGTGTACCGGAACACCTCGCGCCCCAGCCCGTCCAGATCCAGCCCCGCCCAGGCTTTCGGCTTCCATTGTTTCCCCGGATCGGCCCAGCCGTCCGAATAATGGAAATCCAGCAAAAAGTGCAGTCCCCGCGCTTTGATCCTCCTGGCCATAACGAGCGTGCGTTCCAGATTGCAGAAGCCTCCGGGAGGATCGTTCCAGATCCGCAGGCGGATCGAGTCCGTTCCGGCATCTTGCAGAATGGCCATTATGTCCCGTCTTTCCCCGCGTTCGTAGTACGCCCCGCCCGCCGCTTCAATCTCGTCGGCAAACGAAATATCCATGCCGATCAACAAACGGTTTTCCAAGCGCTTCGCCTCCCCGCTTCCGCTTACTCTTTCACCGAACCCAGCACAAGCCCCTTGATAAAAAAACGCTGCAAAAACGGATACACGATCAGCACCGGCAGCGCGCCGATAAAAATTTGCGCCGCGTTGATCGTCTTCTGCGACAGCAAATCGAACTCTTCCTTGCTGAAGCTCATCGAGCTCATATCCCGCGACACGATCACCGTCTGCAAATACGTAGCGAGCGGATAATCCTCCTTGTTGCTGAGGTACAGCAGCCCGTCGAACCAGGAGTTCCAGTGCCACACCATCGCGAACAGGCCGAGTGTGGCGAGCGCCGGCAGCGATAGGGGCAGGTAGATCCGGAACAGAATGCCGAACTGCCCGGCTCCGTCGATCAGCGCCGCCTCTTCGAGCTCCCTCGGCACGCCGCGAAAATAGTTCATGAGCAGAATCGTCAGCCACACGTTGACCGCTCCGGGGAGAATCAGCACCCAGAACGAGTCCGTCAAGCCGAGCTTCTGAATCACGATATAAAACGGAACCAGCCCGCCGTTGAAAATCATCGTAAACACGAAGATCCAGGCGTAAACCGAGCGTCCCTTGAACTGGTTGTTTTCCTTGGACAGCGCGTAAGCCGCAAGACAGGCGGTCAGCAAGATGACAAACGTGCCGAGCACCGTGCGCTTGACCGCGACCCAGAGCGAGCCCAGAAACACCGGGTTGTTGATCGTCTTTTTGTAAGCCTCCACGGAAAAATCGACCGGCCACAAGCCGACCAGGTTGGCATCGGCCGCGGCTTTGGCGCTGAACGATACGGCAAACACATGCACGAGCGGGATGATGCACAGAACGGACAGCACCAATAGAAAAGTCGTATTGAAAAAGCTGAAAATCCGGTACGGCGTCGTCTTATGGTACATAAACCGGCCTCCTCCCTAAAACACCCGGTAATTCGCCAGCTTGTAGGCCAGCCGGTACGCGACGATAATCAGCAGCATGCTGATGACGGATTTGAACAGGCCGACCGCCGTCGCAAAACCGAAATCGCCGTCGATGATGGCCGTCCGGTACACGAACGTGTCGATAATGTCGCCCTTGTCGTAGACGAGAGAATTGTAAAGGTTAAAAATCTGGTCGAACCCCGCGTTCAAAATATTGCCGAGCGACAGCGTGCCGACCACGATCGCCATCGGCAGAAGCGACGGAATCGTAATGTGCAGCGTCTGCTTCCAGCGGCTTGCTCCGTCCACCTCCGCGGCTTCGTACAAGGACGGATTGATGTTCGCCAGCGCCGCAATGAAGACGATCGTGCCGTATCCGAACTCCTTCCACACCTCCGACACGACGACCGTCACCCGGAACCAGTTCCCGTCGCCGAGGAAAAACACCGGACCGAGCCCGAAAAACCCAAGCACACGGTTCGCGAAGCCGCCGTCCGTGGACAGGAAGTTCACGAGAATGCCGCCGAGGATAACCCATGACAAAAAATGCGGCAAATACACGAGCGTCTGGATCGTCCGGCTCAGCAGCCGCTTGCGCACCTCGTTCAGCAAAATCGCAAACGTAAAAGGTACGATCAGGTTGAACACGATTTTGAGCACCGAGATGACGAGCGTGTTCCAAATCACCTGGATGCTGTCGTCCCTCTCGAACAGCGCCCGGAAGTGGTCGAGTCCGATCCACGGCGATCCGGTAAAGCCGAGCCAGGGCTTGTAGTCCATAAAAGCCATCACGATGCCGGCCATCGGCACGTAATTGAACACGATCAAGAACAGAAGCGCCGGCCACACCATGAGGTGAAACGGCCAGGTGCGCGTCCACGTTGCCATCGATTTCCGCCTCCTTTAACCCGTACGCTTCCCGTTAAACCCTGATGGCCTGAAAAGCAATGCTTTCGCCTATTTGCAGCTCATTCGCATACACCGTTGCTTGGATGGCAATGGGAAGCCGCTGCAATTGCGATGACGTCACTTGGGCGCCGATTGAAAACGGCCGCGAACGAAAAGGGCAGCCGGTAAGCCGGCTGCCTCCTTTCCGGTCCGCCCGGCCGGGTCAATGGGCCGAAGCGTACCACTCGTTGACTTCCTTCGTAATCTGGTCGCCGCCGGAGGACTTCCAGGTTCCGACGAATTTATCGAACTCGTCCAGGCCTTTTTTGCCGTAAATGATTTCGTTAAACGTCTGTAGCTCGATTTTTTTCAAATAGTCCAGCTTGGACTGCATCGTCGGCGTGGCCGGACCGGTGAACATGTCCTTGTAGGAGATGTCCGGCTGCGACATCAGCACCTTGGCGGCGGCCGGCGTTTCCGGGCCGTAATTGTTTTTGACTTCCTTCTCCAGCCGGGTAACCGGCTCCTTGCCGTCCGCCAGGTTCAGCAGCGCCTTCATCTGGGCGTCCGGAATGCGGGCCCCGTCCTTGACCAGCCAGTAGCGGTTGATGTTCACTTCGCCGCCCGGAATTTTGTCGAGATAAACCGGGTTGCCGTTTGCGTCCAGATCGTAGTCGTACCCTTTGAACACGCCGATGTCCCACTGGCTGCCCGGCTCCGGGTCCGCCAGATGATCGAACAAGTAATTCTGATACGTAAACAGCGCCTCCGGATGCTTCATGTCTTTGTGGATCAGCGTTACGCCGGAGGTAAAGTGCGTGCCGTGCCGCCCCGCCTTGCCGTCCGGTCCGGTCGGAATCGGGTAAGGCTTCCACACCGCGTGAGGCACGTTCTTGGCCGTATCCAGCAGCGGCCAGCCGCTCATCCAGTAAGGTCCGGGGATGATCCCCGCCGTTCCCGCGACCGCCGGCTCGGCCGTTTTGTTCTCGTCCCACAGCGCGGCTTCCGCCGGAATGTAGCCTTTGTCCCGCCACTTTTTGAGCGTCTCCAGCGCCTGCTTCGATGCCGGATGGATGGAGCCCCATTCCAGCTTGCCGTCCGCGCCGACGTTCCACTGCCCGGGAATGGTGCCGTAGGCGCCGAACACCCACGAGGGATCGCCCATCCACGTGTTCATGGTCGTCTTGAAGCCGATGGACAGCGGCGTGACCTTGTCCGGGGACAATCCGTCCGGATTGCGGTTTTTGAACGCATCCATGATGTTTTCCAGATCGGCGAGCGTTTTCGGCCCTTCCAGGTTCAGCTTGTCCAGCCAGTCCTGGCGAATCCAGAGCAGATAGTCGTGGTTGTAGGCGTAGTCGAGCACCGGAATGCCCATTTTCTTGCCGTCCCGCATATAGGGATTCCATACGTTCGGATCGAGGTTCATCGCCTGCTTCCACTTGTCGTTGGCATACTGGTCGAACAGGGAGCCGACTTCGCGGAACATGCCCGTATCGATCAAGTCCTGCGCAAGCTGCGCATCGCCGATCGTCACGACATCGGGCATCTTCTGGTTGGACGACATCGCCAGCCGCATCTTCGTGACGAACGCGTTGTTGGTGTCCGTCACGGACCACAGCGACTTAATCTCGATGCCGAGCGTCTCGAGCGCCCATCGGGTCGCGACGTTGTTTTCGATCGTTTCGCCGTTTTTGAATTTCAGCGCCGGATCGACGCCCCACACCGTCGTGATCGTGACGGGCGGATCGTACTTGTCCTTGTAGGCGCTTGCCGTTTCGCCGGAGCCGGTTGCGGAAGCGGACGCTGATCCTTCCGGGGCGGGCGAATTCGCGTTTTTGCCGCCGTTTCCCGAACAGGCCGTCACGAGCGCCGTCACCAGCGCCAGCGTCAGCCACAGCAACCCTTTTCGTTGTTTGCGGGCTTTCATGCGGTTCCCCCTCGCTTCAAAGTAATCGGTTTCACGGTTCATTATAGGGGAGCCCGCCGGGAGAGCCTATGGCGCGCTTCCAACATTTCTGCACCTTTCGCAGCTTTTTGCCGCGCGGGCGTTCGCGCCCCCGCACACACCCCGCCCGCTATTGGTCGCGGTACTCGTTGGGCGTCATCCCGTAATATTTGCGGAACATTTTGCTGAAGTATTGCGGGTTTTGATAGCCGAGCTCGGTCGTAATCTCGTAAATTTTTTTGTTTGTCGACCGGAGCAGGTACTGCGCCTTCTCCATGCGGATGCGGATGATGTAGTCGCCCAGGCTTTCGCCCGTTTCCATCTTATAGATCTTGGACAAATAGACGGGATGCAGGAACACCTTGTCCGCGATCGTCTTGACCGACGTCTCCTGTCCGATGTCGTTCATGACCAGCTCCTGAACGCGCCCCACGATGCGGCTCCTCTGATTGCGGTCGCTCTCCGACAGCTCGCGCTCCAGCTTTTCCAGCATGTCCAGCCCCCACTTCCGGAGCTTGTCAGGGGCATGCACGGACGAAGGGTCGAGCAGCGGGTCGAGCCCGCTGCCGTCGATCTGATGGAGCAGCAGCCCTTCCCTGTGCGCGAGGTACAAATACGCGTTCGAAATCGACAAAAACGCTTCGTACACATGCTCGCCGGTTGCCGGCATCCCTTCCAGCGCGCCGAACACCGCTTCGATTTTCGCTTTGGCCGCGGCCCACTGCTTCGATTCCAGCAAATGGATGAGGGTCGGCGGCTTGTAGAGGATTTCCAGCGGCTTAACGGTTATATGTCCGGACGCAAAATCCTCCTGAAATAAAATGGCCGGGCCTTCTCCCCGGCCGTAACGGAGAACGGCCGCCAGCGCGCTGCGGTACGTGACGGACAGCTCGTCCGGGAATACAAACCAATGCGTCACGACCGTCGAAATATCGCCTTTCAGGTAATGGCGGACCTGCCGGTGGAATTCGCTGACGAGCGGCTCCAGCTGCGCCTTCGTCGGATGGCTTCCGCCCGTTCCCTCAAGCGACGCCAGCAGGACGAGCGCGTCGTGCGGCGTTTTGCCGTGCCAGATGCGGAGCCGGTCCGAGAACACTTCCTCGGCGATATTGCCGACGGCATATTCCAACAGCGGCAGCGACTGCGCGTCGTAGCGGTCGAACTGCCGGCCGAGCCGCACCAGCATCATAAACGCCATTTCCCCCGCCCGGAGAGGAATTTCGTACTGCTTCAGCTTCGCTTCGATCGCGCTTCGGGGCCATTGCCGCCCCAGCACGAGATCCCGCATCAGATGCTCCCTCAGCGCCGGGAGATCCGACTTCATATCGTACATCAGCCGGTGAAGCCGCTCGGTTTCCGCCCATTCGTCGCGCAAAGCATCGATGGCGGCCGAAACGCTGGCCATAAACTCCCCGTCGTTGACCGGCTTCAGAATATAGTCGGACACCTGAAGACGAATGGCGCGCTTGGCATATTCGAAGTCGGAATGGCCGGTCAGCAGCAGGCAGCGGATATTCGGCCATCGCGCCTGAACGCTTTCGATCAGCTCCAGCCCGTCCATTTCGGGCATGCGGATGTCGGATACGAGAATATCGACCGGTTTCTCCTCCAGAATGCGCAGCGCTTCCGCCCCCGAAGACGCGCAGTAGACCTCGCGAATGTCCAGCAGTTCCCACGGAATCGTTCTCCGCAGGCTTTCCGTCAAATACGTCTCGTCGTCCACAAGCAAAATCTCGATCATGCGTATGCCTTCGCCTCCGCAGGATTAGTAGTTTTCGGCCGCCAGCGAAGCGTCACCCGCAGTCCGCCGAGCGGGGACGCTTCGACGTTCAGGCCGGCCGATTCCCCGAACCGCAGCTGCAGCCGCTGGTTGACGTTCCACAGCCCGCAGCCCGTCCTCTCGTCTATGGCGGAACCGAGCCGCCTGAGCAGCTCCTCCCGCGCTTTCTCGTCCATCCCTTTGCCGTTGTCGTCCACGACGATTCTGAACTCGCCGTCCCGTTCGGATACGGTGAGCGCAATCATGCCTTCCCCGTCTTTCTTCTCAATGCCGTGCACGATCGCGTTCTCGACGAGCGGCTGCACGACCAGCGGCGGGATTTCGATTCTGCGCAAGCGGGACGGCAGATCGATCCGAACCTCCAGCCGGTTTCGTCTCAGCTTGTGAATTTCCAGGTAGCTGCCCACGAAGTCCAGTTCCTCGGACAGCGGCACGAAATCCCGTTCCTGCCTGGTCGTATAGCGGTAATAGCTGGACAGATTTTCCGCCATCGCGACGACGGCCGGATAGTTTTGCATTTTCGCCATGCTGGATATAAACGAGAAGCAGTTGTAGAAAAAATGCGGATTGATTTGCGACTGAAGCTGCTTCAGCCGCGCTTCCCGCACGTGGATCCGTTCCAGGTACACCTTTTCGAACAGCTCCTGAATTTGCTCGACCATCGAGTTGAAGCGCATGAAGACGAAGCTGAATTCGTTTGTCCCCTTCGGCTTCAGCCTGACCGAATAGTCCTCGAGCTTCAGCTTCAGAAAGCTGCCGACAAGCTGCTTCAGCGGGGCCTGGACCTGGGCGTACAGCACGTAGGCCAGCACGCAGCCCATCAGCAGAAGCGAGCCGACCGCCGCATAGAACATCCGGTTCGTCTCGACGATCGGGCCGACGACGTCGGACAGCGGGATATAATCGATCAGATGCCACCCGGTTGTGGCCGACCACTGCGAATTGACCAGATAAGGCTTGCCGCCGAGCCGAACCGTCTGGTTGCTGACGTCCATCGTCCCTTCCGCTTCGAGCTTGCGGATCAGTTCTTCTGCGATGGCCCGGTTGGGATCGCTGCTGAAGATCGCGCCGACGCCTTCTTTATAGAAAAAGGGATCCCTCCGTCCGTCGCTTTTGAATTCGTCCAGCATCTGCACGATATTGCGGCTGTCGAACCGGACTTCGATGATCAGATTCGCATCCTGCGGGTGATCGAAGGACCCGTAGGGCGTGGCCGTAAACAAGGAAAACAGCAGCCGGCCGTCGCTTTCTTCCTTGACCTGCCAGCCCCGCTTCATCCGCTTCTTCAACTCGGCGTCGTCGTACGTTCTCACGTCGTTCGAGGATACGACCCGTCCGAGAGCCGGGGAATAAATATACAGCGAGTTTTGCCAGTTGGAGGAGTTCTCCTGAATGCTGAGCTTGCGCTGAATGCGGTTGATCAGCGTGATCATGTCGAGCGGCAGCGAAGGCCCGGGATTGTCGAACGTATCCCTTAACTCCGCAATATCGGGGTCGTGGATCAGCAGATTCGTCCACAACGCCATCGTCGAGATATTTGTGTCGATCTGATTCTGGAAAAAGACAAGCCGGTTCGTGTTGGAGCGATCCAGCTCGCTGCGCAGCACCCCGGTGCTTGTCCGGTTCGAGATCAAGTACAGCCCCATGATCGGGAGCAGCATGGCAACAAGGATAAGGACGATTTTGGTAAACAGGTTGATTTTCGGCATGACCGCATCTCCGTCCCGGCTGAGAAATGGAGGGGAATTCATACTTGCTGAACTGCAGAAAAAGGTTGCCCGGATCTGGACAACCCCTGATTTTGGAAACGCTTTTATTTTATACGTTCGGAAGACGGATGAAAAGAGGCACGATTGCAACATTTCCGCTCTTTTCGCATCCGGATTCGGCGATAGCATTCGCAAAAAAAAGCAAACGTTTTGTAATGAAACCGTAATATCGCTTTCATCTATCTTTCATAAAAGGAGCCATTCCTGTAATGAATGAATTCGAGGTTTGAATGAAAAAAGTACCTTCTGTATACTGGGGAACGTTCCGACCAAAGAACAAATCCCAGCGCAGGAGGCACTCTACAATGAAGTATAAACACGCCAGGAAACAGAATCAACGAATTCAACAAATTACCGAATCAACTCTTGTTGTCGGGGCCGACATTGCCAAGAAAACACATGTCGCCAGAGCCGTCGATTTCCGCGGAATCGAGCTCGGTAAAGACTGCGTGTTCGGCAATGATCA
>NZ_KB899828.1 GCF_000378425.1 Cohnella laeviribosi DSM 21336
AACGTGCTGAACCGTCAGTTTAAACCGGATGCGCCTAACAAGGTTTGGGTCGCCGACATCACGTACATTGCCACGCGGCAGGGCTGGGTCTATTTAGCGAGTCTCATGGATCTGTACTCCCGGAAGATCGTGGGTTGGGCGCTGGGCGAGCGAATGACGAAAGAGTTGGTGCTGGAGGCTTTTGACAAGGCATGCATGCGTCAGAAGCCCCCAAAAGGCTTGATCCACCACTCTGATCGAGGGTCACAGTACGCTTCTACAGAATACCGGGCGAGACTGGAGTCGAACCAAATGATTGGCAGCATGAGTCGCAAGGGCAACTGTTACGACAATGCCTGCATCGAATCTTTCCACAGCGTTCTCAAGAAAGAGCTCATTTACCAAACGAAATTTAACACTCGTAAACAGGCGTATGATGCGATTTACGAGTACATTGAATTGGAGTATAACCGCATCCGTATCCATTCGTCGATCGGTTATCTGACTCCGTATTTGTACGAAAAAAGGTACTATGAGCAACTCCAGGCAGGATAAAAGTTGTGTCCACTTTCTTGACAGTGATCCACGTAGATGTCGGTTGGCGGTTGTCGAAGCCTCAGCACTGCTTCCATTGTCAAAAGCGGCTCACCCTTTGACCGAACCGGTCAGGCCGGACACGAAATACTTTTGGAACAGGAGATACACGACCAAAATCGGAATGATCGACAGCAGCACGCCCGCGTTCATCAGCGTATAGTCGGTCGAGTGCTCCCCGCGGAACGACAGCAATCCTGTCGTGATCGTGCGCATGGAGTCCTTCGTAATGAAAATTTGGGCGAGCAGAAATTCGTTCCACGTGGCCATGAAATCCAGAATGACCAGCGTCGCGATCGCCGGCATCGACAGCGGGAGAATGACCCGGAAAAACTTGCCGATGTCGCCGCAGCCGTCGATGAGCGCCGCCTCGTCGATTTCCTTCGGAATCGTCCGGAAAAAACCGCGCAAAATGAGGATGCCGAACGGAATGCCGAAACCGATGTAAATGAGGATGATGCCGGGATAGGTGCTGACCAGATGCGTTTTGTTGAGGAAAATGTTGAGCGGCACGAGCGTCGCCTGCATCGGAATCATCATCCCAATCAGAAAAAAGGCGAACATCGCGTTGCTCCATTTGAAGTTCAGGCGGGTCAGCGCGAACGCCGCGAGCGCCTCGACCAAAATGCCGAGCGGCACCTTGATGACGCTGATGAGCGCCGTATTTTTCATGTACATGCCCATCTTCCCCTGGTTCCAGGCTTTGGCGAAATTGCCCCACTGGAATTTCTCGGGCAAGGCGTAAAACGGGCTCGTCAGCAAATCCGACCTCGATTTGAGGGCGGTGAACGCAATAAAGACGATCGGGACGAGGAAAATCACCGCCAAAACGATCAAAACGCCATATCGAATCGCCTGGACGGGCCAGGACGGTTGCCGGATTTCCATAGGTGGTTCACCCTCTTTCTGCCGATTACAGGTGCGATCTCTTCGTTGTATAGTAAACGTATGGGATAATGACGACCATCGTAATCAAAACGAGGAAGAAGGAGATGGCCGACCCCGTACCGATATTGGCGAATTTGAAGGTCTGATAATACATCCAGGAAGACAGCACCTGCGTGCTCTCCGCCGGCCCGCCGCCGGTCATCGCGTAGATGATGTCGTACACCTTCATCGACGCGATCATCGTGGTGGCGACGACGATGACAAGCGTTTCCCGCAGCAGCGGGAACGTGATATACCAGAACGATTGATAGGGCTTCGCGCCGTCGAGAACGGCCGCTTCGTACGGATCGTGAGGAATCGTCTGCAGGCCGGCGAGAAACAGCACCATCGGCTGTCCGACCCCTTGCCACAGCGCCGCGACGAACACGGCATACAGCGCCGTCTCCGGCTCCGCCAGCCAGGCGCGCGTCCAGCTTTCGAGGCCGATCGTCTCCAGAAGCTTGTTGACGAAACCCTGCGTCGGATTGTACATCCATGCCCAGCTCGTCGCTACGATGACCCCGGACAGAACATAGGGGAAATAGAAGATGCCGCGGAACACGATGCGGCCTTTGATCCTTTTGTTCAGAAGCAGCGCGAGCATCAAACCGATGCCGATCATCAGAATCAGCGAACCGGCCGTCCACAGCAGGTTGTTCTTCAACGCCCGGGCGAAAACGGAATCGTGAAGGATCAAATCGGCATAGTTGTCCAAACCGACAAAAACTTTGTCGGCGGCTACGCCGTTCCATTTGAAAAAGCTGAGGTAAAACGTATAGAGAGACGGTACGAAAATGACGATCAGGTAGATCGTCAGCGCGGGCAGCAAAAACAGCCACGGCTTCAGCGCTCTTGCGGTCATGCGGTTCTCTCCTTTGTCAAAGCGGGTTGGAGCGATCTTCATTGACGCCCCAACCCGCTCCTTTCGCTTCTGCTACTTGCTTTTGTACTTGGCGATCGCCTCGTCCATCGCTTCGGCCGCCTGCTGCGGCGTCCATTCGTGAAACGCGAGCTTGTCCTGCGCCTCGAACAGCTTTTGGACGACTTCCTGCGGCAGCGCCTGGTCGGTAATGAGGAAAGCTCCGTCGCCCGCGCTGTCCAGCAGCGTCTTCAAGTGAGGCGTTTTTTCCGAGATGTTGACGTTTAACGTCGCCGGCGAGCCATACTGCTCGATATACTTGTTGACGACCTCCGGACGGGTCAAATATTCACCGAGCTTCACGGCCGCTTCCTGCTTCTCAGGGCTGGAGCCGCCGTTGATCTGGAACATTTCCGCGAAGACCGACGCCCGCGACGGGGGCTGATCGTTCGGGAATTTGAACACATCGTAGTTGTTCGGATCGAAGCCGTTTTCCATAATGTTGCCGTCAAACCACGTGCCTTCATTGATCATGGCCGCCTGCTCCTGATAAAAGAGGCTTTCCGCTTCGGTCGGATCAAGCGAGGAATAGCCTTTCGGGAAGTAACCCTTGTCGGTGTATTCCTGAATTTTCTCAAAGGCTTTAATAACGGCGGGATCGTTCCAGGAAGCCTCCAGACGGTTCAGCTTGTCGTGCAGCTCGGGACCGGCGAAATGCTCGATCAGCTGCTCGGTCAGGCGCATCGTATGCCAGCCGCCCTTGCTTCCGAACGCCAGCGGTACGACGCCGCCGTTCTTCAAAGCCGCAAGCTGCGATTCGAATTCCGCAAACGTCTTCGGCGCCTGCAATTTCAGCTTGTCGTACACGTTTTTCGAATACCACATGCCGAGCACGTTCAGGTGCACCGGAATGCCGGATACTTTGCCGTCATAAGTCGACATGTCGATGGCCGCTTTATTGTAGATTTCGGACCACCTGTGATCTTTTGCGATTTGCGTCAAATCCATCGTCAGCCCGTTTTCGGGATAAAACGACCCAAGCGTTCCGCCCCACGTAAACCACATGTCGGGAAGCGTCTTGGAGCTGGCGGCCACTTTCAGCGCTTCCTTGATCGGATCGACCTCGTACTGAGTCAATTCCACGTCGATGTTCGGATTGGCGTTCTCGAAATCTTTAACCGCCGGTTCGAGCCATTCCCAGCCCGTATTGAGCGCCCAGAAGGAGATGGCGACTTTTTTCTCCCCGCCGTTTTGTCCGTCTTCCGACGAACCGTTATCACCCGAGCCGCATCCCGCGGCCATGACGCCTGCAATCAGCAGGCTAAGCAGCGCCGAAATCGTCTTTTTCATGGTGCTGTCCCCCTTATGTTTATGAAATGCGCCGTATCCGCAGCGCCTGATAAGGCTTGCCCGGCAAATCCACGCGGCATGTGCCCGAATATTCGCCGTTCAGCCGCTCGATCGTCATGTCCCACGTATCGATCCGTTCGATATGGTACCGCTCGCCTTCCGGAAGCTCCAGGACGCGGAACGCCGGCCGGCTTGCGCCGAAATACACCAGGTAGTAATCCGGATCGGCGCCTCCGCCGACAGCGTCCCATTGGAACGGCACGGCGGTCGGATTGATCGGCGGCCCTTCCTCGATGAGCCGACGCAGGAAGCGGATGCGCTCCGGGCTTTCGCCATGCAGTTCGCCGCCGTGCGACCACCAGATGATGTCTTCGGGATGCACGAACGTCTCCCCGTGCGTCACATAGCCGCCGCGCGTCACCCCCTCCCAGAAGCACTCGAGCATTTTCTCTGCCGTAATGTTGCCCCAGCCGTGGTTGAGATTGCCTTCGTACCGGCATTCGTCGACGACGATCGGCTTTTGGTACAGCTCCCGCCACTCCGGAACGAAATACAAATCGTGATGCTGGATGCTGGCGTGCGTAACCCATGGCTTGCCGTGATCGTACCAGTGCAAATTGCTCCGATAGTGGATTTCCGGATGATGCCAGTTGTGAATGGACCGCAAATGCTGGTAGGGGTCGTGCGTTTGCAGAAGACGGAAGAAACGGTCCCAGTCGCTCATGGATTTGCTCTTCATCAGGTCGTATTCGTTGGCGAGCGACCACCAGATATTGCGGAACGCGGCCAAGCGGGCGACCGCATACCGCAAGTAGAATTCGTCCGTCTCCGGGCTCATCGTCGAGAATCCCCAGCGGTCGTAAGGGTGAAACAGGATCAAATCCGCCTCGATTCCGAGCTTCTGCAGGTCCCGAATCCGGTCTTCCAGGTGCCTCCAGAAGACCGGATCGAATCTCGTAAAGTCCCACCCCAGCTCGGGCGAACCTTCGAACGGGTACCGCTCCGGCTCCTTCCGGTTGTAGTCGTAATGCTTCGGGAAGACGCACATCCGGATTTTGTTGAATCCCGATCGGCTCAGGCTCCGCAGCGTCCGCTCTTCCAAATCCCGGCCTTGGTGGATCCAGGCGTAACACGTCGTTCCGAAAGGGAAAAAAGGGGTTCCGTCGGCGTAGGCGAAATGGTACCGGTTGGCGACGCGAACCGGGCCGCGATTGCCCGGATCGGGGGGGACGCACGTCAAGCTACCCTTGACGCCATCCAGTTCTGGAACGTTGCTTGCGGTTTCGAACGACCATTCGCCCAGGATTTCCGGCATAAACCGGACGCAATACTGCCCGTCGCCGTCGTAGAACCCGTCTACCTCCAGCGTCAGAAAGCGATGCTTGAAGCGGGCCGAAAACCGGACATCGACAAACGGATTGCCGCCCGTCGGACCTTGCAGCCGCAGCTCAAACATGTCCCACCGTTTCGTTTCAAAGGCAAGGCTCTGATGCGGCTTCACTTTCGATCATCCTTTCTTTTCTCTTCACAATCCTCATTCTAAGGATCGGATTCCGGGGACGGTAGCATTCGAAACGGTCGTTTGGTTTGCTCTTTTTCCTTTTTGACCGCGCATCAACGCCATAGCGGATTCGGCAATAGAAGGGATTTGACTTTTCCTACGTTTTTTTGTTCCGGACCGAAATTTCATAAATAAACCCCCTTGTATGCTAAGAGCAGCTCCTGATTTGGGGGTTGCTCTTATGATTTTTGTACCTTGAAAACTGAATGTAATGGTCCCGGTGGGGGACGCAGCCCAAGCGAAGCGCGGGAGCGGCCCGAAGGGACGAAAAATAGGTGTTTACGATCTTGGGCTGTCCTTGGGAAAATGCCAGTAGGTGCTACCGACGGGAATGTTCCTTCTCCCCCTGTAGACTCGATTAGTCGGGTTCTTCCATCTGAGAGTGTCCCCTTGGCCTCTTCCGTATTTTCCTACACGCTGACTGTATCCCGCGCGTCGCCATCTCTTCCGCATAGCAGAGGAAGGTTCGTGCACCGATGGGCCGCGGTGTATGCCAATAGCTCGCAAGGCTGTAAGCGGAGAGCTTTTCCAAGGACATCCCAGGACCGTAGCGCCGAGTCCAATCAAAGGAGGTGAATCTCATGCCCCACATCTTATTTGTCGGGATCGATGTAAGCAGCAAGAACAACGTTGTTTGTTGCCTGCCCGAAGGTGATACCGCCAAATCGCTGAGCCGGTTTACGGTTCCTAATGACGAACCCGGCGTTCTCGCTCTTCAAGAGCGGATTCTTGCTCTCATGCAGAAGCATAGTCTTACTCACATACGCTTTGGTCTGGAAGCGACCGGTTGTTACTCCAGCCATCTCGCTCGTTACTTGGAGAGCGTACTTAGCTTCGCGCCGTATGAGCACAGCGTCTACGTGTTCAATCCCAGTCTGATCAAGGTGTTCAAGAAAACACACTATCTGGACGCTCCGAAAAACGACAGGGTAGACGCCTGGTTCATCGCCGCTAAGCTCCGATCCGGTCATCTACCCCGTGCCTTCACGTGGAGCGAATCCATCGCTGCGTTGCAGCGCCTGTGCCGGACTCGTTTCCACGTTACTCAATGTTTGACACGGGAGACCAATTTCCTGCTGACCAATTTGTTCCTGAAATTCAGCAGCTATGCGGCGGGACCGTTCGGCAAGAAGACATCGGCGACAAGCCTCGCGGTATTGCAGCACTTTGCCAGTGTCGAGGACATCATCGACATGTCCGTAGAAGACCTCGTGGCATTTGTGGTCAAGTGTAGCAAAAACCGCTTTGAGAATCCGCAGGAGGTCGCACAGACCTTGCAAAAAGCTGCTCGTTCTTCTTACCGATTGCCCAAAGCGATGTCCGATGCCGTGAATCTGGCGATGGCCTCCAACATCCGGATTATCCGCTCGCTCCAAGAACAGGCAAAGTCACTGCAGAAGGCGATTGAAGAGCATCTGGCCACCATTCCGCAGACGCTCACTTCTGTGCCGGGAATCTCCACGATATTTGCTGCCGGCCTCATCTCGGAGATTGGCGACATCCAGCGCTTTCCGAACCAAATGGCGCTTGCCAAGTACGCGGGTCTCGCTTGGACGGAAAGCCAATCTGGCGATTTCAAAGGCGTTGAATCTCGGCTCATTAAATCCGGCAACCGCTATCTGAAGTATTACTTCACCGAAGCCGCAAAGAGTGTCCAGGTGCACGACACTGTATTTGCGAAGTACTTCAGTCTCAAAGCGGCGGAACCGGCCAAGTATGCCGAAAAACGTGCCCTTGCGCTTACAGCTCGTAAATTGGTGCGGTTGGTCGATTATCTGCTGCGAACCAACCGACTTTACGAACCCAGAGAGGTGATCCGACAAAACGCATGACATAGGCCCTTTCATCTAACCGCCTATTTCCTTGATATTTAGGAAATATCTGAAAAATCTAGGTAGGGCGGGTTTAGTTTGGGTTTGCCTTTTTCCGGGTCACCCCCTGAAAAGAGTGCGGTTCATTCAAAATCATTGAATTTAAGGACTTGACATCGTACCGCTGCTCTCATGCCTCGCCGGCAAAGGGGGTACAGGAGGGGGGCCACGTACGTCCGATTCCGTATTCGGTTACTGGTTGCGGTATTCAAGCGGCGTCTTGCCCAGACGCTCCTTGAACAGCTTGCTGAAGTAGTGCGGGTTCGTATACCCGATTTCCGCCGCGATCTCGTAGATTTTCCGGTTGGTTTCCCGAAGCTGCTTCCGGGCGTATTCGAGCTTGTTGCGAATGACGTAATCGCTGAAGTTCTCCCCGATCTCCTTCAGAAAAATCCGGCTCAGGTAGCCGGGGCTGACATGCACGGCGGCGGCGGCTTTGGCCAGCGTAATGTCCTCGAACAGGTGCTTGTCCACAAACTCCTTCGTCTTCCGCACGATAAGATTGTCGCTCTGCTCGTGCTGCGGCAGATGCAAAAGCGCTTCCATATAAGCGTCGGGCAGTTCGCTTATCCGCTCGTAAACGGGGCTGGAAGAATAGATTAGGGCAACATGGAGCAGTTCCAGCACCTTCTGCCGGAGCTGTTCCAGATACTTGCCGTGCTCCGCCGAATTGGCCGAATCGGCTTCCCCGGATTTCGCTCGAGCCGGCGCGATCCAGATCACTTCGCGGAAGCCGCGGTGAAAGACGACGCCTCCCCAATCCTTCGCCACATATTCCTGGATCAAATAAAGGATGGACATAAAACGCAGTTCTGCCGAATCGCCGTCCGCTTGAACGGCATCGTCGCGCTTGCGAAACACGACAATCCGAAAGCCCGATTGGAAAAGCTCGTTGTTCAATCCGTCATCCTGCCGCCGCTGCGGAAACGTGTATTTGTCCAGTAGCGACAGATAGTATTCGTTTCGGTCCGCCTCCGCGTCGTTTCGCTTCCCGGTTTGCGCCGACTCCAGCCGTTCCACGGCTTTGCGCAGCGTCTGCTCGATCTCGTCCTCGTCCATCGTCGGCTTGTGCAGGTAATCGACCGCGCCCAGCTTCAGCGCTTCTTTGGCATACGCGAATTCGTCGTAACTGCTCAGGAACACGATCTGCACTTCGGGATAACGCTCCCGGATCCGTTTGGCCAGCTCCAGCCCATCCATCCCCGGCATCCGGATATCGGTCATCACGATGTGGATGTCTTCGGTCTCCATCGCCCGCAGCGCGTCTTCGCCGTTCGAGGCTTCCGATTTCCAACGGATGCCGCACTTTTCCCAATCCATCATATACTTGAGGCCGACCCGGACAATCGATTCGTCTTCAACGACCAGCAGATTCCACATGGACGTCTCCTCCCGGTTCAAGCGTTTTGTATGGCATGCTGAGCGCAACCGTCGTCATGCCTTCGTCTCTCTCGATTCTCAGCCCGTATTCGTCGCCAAAGCGCAAGCGAATCCGCTCCCGTACATTCAGCAGGCCGATGTGCGCCGACGCCTCGTCCGGCTCCTGACAGAGCAGATTTCGAACCGCCTCTTCTTCGAATCCGACCCCGTCGTCGCGGATCGTGACGGTCAGGCAGCGCCCGTTCCCCTCCAGCTTGGCCGCAACTTCAATGTTCAGCTTCCGCTCCAGCCCTTTGGCGCCGTGGAAGATCGCATTCTCCAGCACCGGCTGCAGCAGCATCGGCGGCACAGCCGCTTGAAGAACCTCCGGCGGAATGTTCCAGCGAATATCGAATACATTCGTATACCGCAAATCCATCAAGGCTGCATAATCCCGAAGCAGCCGTATTTCTTCCTCCAGCGTGACAAGCTCGTTGTCCAGTTTCATATTGGCGTGAAGCAGCTTGTTCAGCGATTGGATCAGCTTCGCAATCTGGGTCGACTGCTGCAAGATGGCCAGCATGCGGATCGAATTCAGCGTGTTATAGAGAAAATGAGGCTGAATCCGCGCGCGCAGCGCATACAATTCCGCTAGCCGTTTCTGCCGCTCCTTTTCCTCGATCGAGTGAATCATTTCGTCCAGCCGAAGCACCATCCGTCCGTAGCTGCTCTCGAGCCGGCCGATCTCGTCCTCCCGCTCGGGGGAGGCGGGCACCGAAAACTTCCCCTTCTCTACCTCGCGCATCGACCGGATCAGCCGGTAAAGCGGCTTGGACAAGCTTCTGGCGAGCAGCCAGGAAATCCCCGCCGCAAGAAACACAAGCGAGATAACGATGACCAAAGTAAAGTTCCGGATCGAACGGCTGCCGCTGAGCATCGCATCCCGATCAACGCCCATATAGATTTTCCAGCCCAAATACTCGCTTTGCCGGAATACGCCGCTGAACGTCCGCTTCCCGTCCGGCATGTCGACCGTTTGTTCCCAGCTTCCCCGTTTTTCCTGAACCCCGACCGATTTCAGTTCCTTCGCGAGCCGCGTTTCGGAAGCATAGACAAGTTGACGCTCCCTGTCCATGACGATCACCTGCACGCCCGGGAGTTCGAGGGAACGGACGATTTTCGGAATAAAATCGGGGGAAATAAAAATAGCAATGACGCCCAGCGGATCGAAGTTCTCGTCGCGAAGCATGCGGGCACCAATGATCGCTTTGAACGGGCTGCCTTTGAACGGTCTGATTTCCTTCACGCCGGTCGTCACGAAACCGCCTTTGCTCTCCAGCACTTCCTTGTACCACGCGTCTTCCCGCACATTCTCGTCCGGGTTGATCGCAGAGGGTCCGTTCATTCGGTATCCGTTAACCGTACCGTTCATTCCATAAATCATCAGGCCGCTGATCGAAGAATTGATCGAGGGGTAAGCGCTCATGAGCCGCGCCATCGTCTTCTGCGCATTAAGCTCGGCCGTTCCCCATTGATCCGGGGAGACATAAGGTTTGTTCAGGAAGCTGAAGAAATCCGGAAGGAAGTACGGCAGCATGGTAAACCGGTCGAAGTCGCTGATTTGGCGCTCGACGGAGGTCATCAGCTGATCGAGAATTACGCTTAAGTCCTGCCGCGTCTGATGTTCCAGCAATTCGGCCGATTTGCGGTACGCCGTCGTTCCGATCAAAAGCGAGGGAATGGTACTCAGAAGAATAAACAGCGTGAACAGCTTGGTGCGGAAGCGCATGTTTTTCCATCTCGCCATCGTTTCACCCCGTTATAACAGCGCTTTCAAGTTCATTTACATTATCATCGGGCTTGATTTTTTGTCAAGGGAATGGGAACGGATGGCACTTGGATCGCTTATGTTCCCCGGAAAGAGAGTTGCAGTTGCCATGATGCTAATTGCGCTCCGAACCGCCAGGAAGTGCTTCCGGACCGACCGGACGCTTCGGTATCCGCCGATTCATACGCTTCGGTATCCCGCTCGTTCAGGCCCGCGTTGTCAACGTTTGGCGCATACGCACGGCAAGAGAGATGATGAACCGGTCCGTAAAATGGCTAAAAACCCCGGCCATGCGGCCGGGGCTGCTTAAGCGGCGATGCGGTTTTAGAATAAAGGACGGATCAGGCAATAGGCGATGATCAGGACGAACAGCACCGTAAGATGGTTCAGCGAATAAATAAACATCAGCTTCGCCCATTTGGGCGCGTCCATCTTGCGGAAACCGGCGACGCTGAGCACAAGCCACGCCGCGCTTAGCAAAAACGCGACTCCCGCAAGAAACGGGCTGACGGGCACGAGCAAGAAACTGGACGCGACCAGCAAAACCAAATATACATTCGTTTGCACGTACGTTCTCCGCATGCCTTTGACCACCGGCAGCATGGGAACGTTCGCCGCCTTGTACTCGTCGTGCCGGCGAATGGCGATCGCATAAAAATGGGGCATCTGCCACAGCAGCATAATGACGAACAGCGCCAGCGCCCCCGGCTGCGCAATATCCGGCGAAATGGCGGCCCAGCCGATCAGCGGCGGCATCGCACCGGAGAAGCTCCCGACTTCCGTGTTGTAAATGGTGCGGCGTTTTGTCCACATGGTGTAAGGCACGACATAAATAAACAAGCCCAGCAAGCCGAACAGCGCCGCAAGCGGCGAAGCCAGGCCAAGCGCAAGCAGTCCCGACGCCGCCATGCCGCAGCCGAGCAGCAGCGCGGATTTCGTCTTGATCTGGCCGGTTACGGTCGGCCGGCTGCGGGTCCGCTCCATGATAAAATCAATGTCCCGGTCGTACACGTTGTTAAACGCGCCGGCAGCGCCGATGACAAGCGCGGAGCCGACCGTCGCCAGAAGAATGTCGCCGATTCTGTCGAAGAAACGCACGTCGTTTATATAGAGGGCTACGCAAAGCCCAGCGAACATCGCGATCAGATTCGATTTGATAATTCCCGTTTTGATCGTTTGGAAAACAATATGTTGCAGCTCCCGAAACGGCAGCACTTGAGTCGGCTTGATCGATTCCTTTCCCGCGTCGGCCATTCTCATCGAAGTTGCTACCCCCTTGCAATAGTAGTTCACCGTTAAAGAGTAACATATTTTGAGGCGCAACATCGACAAAATGCAAAAAAAGGCACAATAATGTCATGAAGGTGTGACAGCTCCGTTACGAAACCGGATAATCAGGCTCACGCCGCGCCGTTTCGCGCCTTTACCAATATGCCCGATGCCGGCCGGATTTATTTGCAAAAGCGGCAAAAGCCAGAAATCGGGGCGGATCGAGAAAGCCGGCAAGGGGCGGTCATTATGCAAAGATCCTGTGAACCGTTAGATCCCAGTATCATTATTAGTTGCGCATCCGCCGGATACGTAATAAAATAAAGGCAACAAAGCATTATATGGAAAAGGAGCCGTGTGCGACCACGACTCCTTGCGCAACAGCCGCTTTTAAGGGCGGTAGGCTTGCGGATTAGGCTTGGAAATAGACCGTTGTCCTCGTCAAGGGCGGTCTATTTTTTCTGAATTGAGTAAAGATACCAAAATCCTAAACAAAAACGCGAGCTAT
Organism: Cohnella laeviribosi DSM 21336; assembly: GCF_000378425.1. Lineage (GTDB taxonomy): Bacteria > Bacillota > Bacilli > Paenibacillales > Paenibacillaceae > Cohnella > Cohnella laeviribosi. Next base: position 12,106 of record NZ_KB899828.1, read on the forward strand.
TAAGCCCGCGAAGCCGGTCAACTGCATGAAAAAATCCTTCAATATCCTCCCCTTATTTCGACTCGTCTCAAAACACCTTTTTCTGCTCCCGATCCGCCTTCAGAATCTCCACCGCCTCCTTGAACCGCATCGAGTGCACGATCTCCCGCTCCCGCAGGAACTTCAGGCTGTCCTGAATGTCGACGTCGTCGGTCATATCGATCAGCCATTGGTAGGTTGCCCGCGCTTTCTCTTCCGCCGCGATGTCCTCATACAAATCCGCGATGGGATCTCCTTTGGCTTGAATATAAGTCGCGGTCCACGGAACGCCGCCCGCGCTCTCGTAAAACAGCGCGTTGTCGTGATTGACGAAGTGCGGCCCGAGCCCGGCCGCCTCCAGCATCTCCGGCGTCGCGTCCTTCGTCAGCTTGTAAACCATGGTTGCAATCATTTCCAGATGAGCGAATTCCTCCGTTCCGATATCCGTCAACAACCCGATTACCTTGTCCGGTATCGAATACCGCTGGTTCAAATAGCGGAGAGCGGCCGACAATTCGCCGTCGGCCCCGCCGTATTGTTCGATGAGATAACGTGCCATCCGCGGGTCGCACTTGCTCACTTTGACGGGATACTGAAGCTTTTTCTCATAAATCCACACTGGCGTCGTCCCTCCTGCCACGATAAACTTGCCGCCCCAAACTCGTCTCGCTCTACACCTGCCACGGCCAGGGCGTATCCTTCCACTGCCACGGATAACGGGTAAAACTGTGCCCGAACTGCATCAACGGTCCGTATCTCAGCTCGAAGGCATGCGCCAGCTGCGCCCGTTTATGCGCCAGTTGATTAAATTGCTGAATCGCCTGAATGTCGTTCGGGTGCGTGTCCAGGTACAGAGACAGTTCCACCAACGCGAAATCGACCTTCTGCAGTTCCTCAAGCTCCTGCCGGTATCGTTCGTCCCCCCGTTCGGGCCGCTTTTCCGGTTCGTTTTGCTCCGGCATGACCATTATCCTCCTTTGGTTTTCTGTTTCGACGGATAAGGGCTGTACAACGCGGGCCACAAGGTGCCCCTGCGAAGCGCCTCGTCAAGCGGAAATTGCGGCAAATTCATCGGCTGGAAAGGGATAAACTGGTTGGGAGGAACTACATACCATTTCGTTTTGATGGGCGGGCACGGATCGCATGGACTGACATAAGGGTGCCATTCTCTCCACTGTCCGTCGTGCACGTCGTATCCTCCTTCTTAAGACCTATTCACTCTTCTCTCATGTATATATGACAAAGAACCGGGCGACTTGCCCGTCCGCCCAAAATTATGGTTCCCTTTACCCATCGAGCGAAGCGGTCCATGATCAGCCTGATGGCGGCCGTCCACGGACCGAGGGGCCAGATCGGCTGAATGGTGCGGTTATATGAAGCTTCGATGGTGTAACGAGTTTTAGCGGTTTCAAAAGCGGCTTAACCGCAACCTTCCATCGTAAACGCCGTACTAGTTGCTATAAGACGGCAACTGCAAGCGGGATTCGGATCGGACGGAGTATTTGAGAGTAAAAAAACCCGCCGCAGTAATGCGGCAGGGTTTTCGCATAGGTGTTCGGTTGTTCGGTTTATAGGCGCTCTTCCTCGCCAGGCGATGGGGAAACGTCCGCTTCGCCGGTTTCGGCAGCCGCGCCCGGCTGATCCTGTCCGGCGGATTTATCCGCCTTCCGTTTGTAAATATGAACGCGCTGCACACGGTGGCCTTTCGTCTGGGACACCTCGAATACATATCCGGAATGTTCGATTTTCCGCCCCTTGGCGATGTTGCCTTCCAAGTTCTTGAACAGCCACCCGCCGATCGAGTCGACTTCGTCGTCTTCGATTTCCAAACCGAACATATCGTTGACGTCTTCGATCAGCATCCGGCCTTCGACGGAAGTGATGTCTCCGCGGACAAAAACGCTCGGCGGCTCGTCGTCGAATTCGTCGTGGATTTCGCCGACGATCTCCTCCAGAATCGTCTCGGCGGTCAGCATCCCCGCCGTGCCGCCGTACTCGTCAATGACGATGGCAAGCTGGGACTTGCGCTTCTGCATCAGTTTCAGCACCTTGCTGATCTCCATCGATTCCGGCACGCTGAGAATCGGGCGCAGAAACTCGACCAGATCGTGATCTTCATCCGGATCGGCCGTAAACAAATCGGCGATATGTACGAAACCGATAATTTGATCCTTGTCGTCGACTGCTACCGGGTAACGGGTATGCCTGGTCGCATAGGCGATCTTCATATTTTCCCGGAACGACAGATTCGTGTACATGCAGTCCATATCCGTCCGGGGAAGCATGACCTCGCGGGCGACGCGGTCCGAAAACTCGAAAACATTGTCGAACAGCGTCATTTCCTCTTTGTCGATAATCCCGCTCTTTGCGCTCTCGTTCATCAAGATCCGGATTTCTTCCTCCGTGTGCGCCGCTTCGTGCTCGCTGGCCGGCTGCACGCCGATCGAGCGGAGCAGCAGGTTGGCCGCGCCGTTCAGCGCCCAAATCACCGGCAGGAACAGCCTGTAAAACATGAGCAGCGGCCAGGAGAGCCACAGCGACACGCCTTCGGACCTTTGGATGGCAAGCGACTTGGGCGCAAGCTCGCCGAGCACGATGTGCATGAACGTGATGACCACGAACGCGATTACGCCGGAAATGCTGTGCACGACGGTGGGATTGGTCACGTCCAGGCGGTACAGGATCGGCTCCACAATCAGCTCCGCAATCGCCGGCTCGCCCGTCCAGCCGAGACCCAGCGAAGCGAGCGTAATCCCGAGCTGGGTCGCGGACAGATAGGCGTCCAGTTTGCGGTTCACCTTCAGTGCGTAGCGGGCTCTGATGTTTCCTTCATTGACGAGCTGGGTCAGCCGGGATTGCCGAACTTTGACAAGGGCAAACTCGGCGGCCACGAAGAAGCCGTTCAGAAACACCAGAACCACGACGACGATCAGATTCCAGATGATGGATCCCCATAGAAATTCGGTATGTCCCAATGATAATCCCGCTCTCTCTCCTGAATTGTATTGCGCAATCATTATGAGTTAGCTATGTTTACAATCGGGCAGCGCGTTTGGTAAATTCGACGTCCTTGTAATACATGTCGCGGACAAGCAGGTTCGGACCGCAGCAGCTTGCGGCCGGGCAATGGCAGCTTACGCTCCGTTGGATCGGATGCGCCTGCCAGCGTTCGAACACATCATCCAGCTTTTCGGACTGAATGTTGCCGAACGGCGGAATGGAAGCGAAGTCGGTCACGTAGACGTCGCCGGTGAACAGGTTGACGTTGACGCGGTTGCGTCCGTCCGGGTCGTTGCGCACCGTCACGTTGGGCTCCGTCCGAATCCGCTGCAGAAGCTTCCGGTCTTCCTCGTCTTCGCTGCAGGCGAAGAAGGGAAGCGTGCCGAACAGCATCCATACGTTCGGATCGCGTTGATCCAGCAGGCTTGTAATCGCCTCCTTCATCTGCTCCCTCGAGATGACCGGAAGGTTGCTGGCGAACGAGCTCGGGTACATCGGGTGCACCTCGTGCCGCCGGCAGCCCATCTCGACGATCAGCCGGTGAATTTCCCCCATCTTCCGGTAGGTCCGGAAATTGATCATCGATTCGGCGGAGACGAACAAGCCTCCGTCGGCCAGCTTGCGGGCATTTTCCATCATCCGCTCGTACATGCGCGCGGCCGAGTCGAATCCGACCTGCCTTCCGGTGCGGGCGAAACCGACCCGGTGAAAATCTTCCGCAGCCGTGTAGTTGAATGAAATGTGCATGACGTCAAGATACGGCGCAATGCGCTCATACCGTTCGAAGTCCAACGTGACGTTCGAGTTGAGCTGGGACCGGATGCCTCTTGACCGGGCGTATTTCAGCAGCGGGAGCAGAATGTTCTCCACCGTTTCCTTGCGGAACGTCGGTTCGCCGCCGGTCAGGCTGATCGTCTCCAGATGTTCCACTTCATCCAGCCGCCGGAAAATCAGATCCAGCGGCAGGTGCGGCTTCTCGGTCATCGTCAGGCTGTCGCCTACCGCGCAATGCTCGCATCTCATGTTGCACAAGTGGGTCACCGTAAACTCCACGCTGGTCAGCACATGGCGGCCGTACCGCCTTAGCGAGCGGATCGGATCCCATGGATCGTTCGAGGGCGACAATTCCGCCAGGTGTGATGGCGGCGCGAACGGCGCCGGCGCTGAGTGGACTGGTAAGCCATGCATGTCGAATACTCCTGTCATAACGTTGAATTTATTGTTTATTGTACCGGTCGACGTTCCGGAAAGCAAACAAAAGCCCCTGGAAGGACTCCCCAAGGGCCGAAAACATAGAGGCCCAAGGGCGAAAATCACTTTGCCATAGGACCCGGATTCACTTTGGTAATCATGATCGACAGCTGTTTGGACAGATCGATATCGTAAGGCGCTTTCAATTCATTGCCGGCTTCGTCCGTAATGACCCGAACGATCGGGCGGTGTACGCTCAGGGCATTGATGTCGACCACGACCGCCAATTGCCCGGTATTCAGCTGCACCGTGATGCCGAGCGGATAGATCGCCACTTTGTCGCGGAACAGGCTCAGCATCTGCGTATCGTACAAAATGCCGCTTCCCGAATACAACGATTCCACCGCCTGATGCGGCAGCATCGCTTCCTTGTAAGCCCGGTGCGTCGTCATCGCGTCGTACGAATCGACAATGCCGATCCATTTTGCGTATTCATGGATTTCGTCGCCCTTCAGCCCGCGCGGATAACCCGAACCGTTGATGCGCTCGTGATGCTGGAAGGCGCAGTGAGCGGCGATCAGCGAAATGTTCGGCTCGTCCTTGAGCAGATAATAGCCCAGCTCCGTATGCCGCTTCATCTCCTCAAATTCCTCGGGAGTCAGCTTTCCGGGCTTCATGAGCACCTGCATGGAGATTTGCGTTTTGCCGATGTCGTGCAGCAGCGCCCCCAGCCCCAGCGTAAGCAGTTCTTCCTTGCTGTAGCCGTTCGCGATCCCCAATAGGGTCGCATAGACGCAGACGTTCAGGGAATGCATGTAAAGGTAGTGATCGACCGTATGCAGGTTCATCAGCATGATCATGGCATCGCGGTTGCGCTGCAAATCGTCCAGCACCATATGCATCACGTTGCGGAGATTCCGCCCGACATACGGATACATCCCGCTTTGACGGCGTCCCGGCTGATCGATCAAATCGCGAAACACGCTGCGAATCGTGCTGAGCGCCTGCCTCTGCGTCTCTTCGTTCAGCAGCTCGGGCACCTCGATGCCTTCTGTCCTTGGATCCTGTATGTATAAATAACGAATTCCGTTCTCGGCCAGTTTCCGGATCAGAGAATTGGTCAGCTCCACTCCTTCAGCCAGAAGCACGATGCCATCGTCCGAGAAGATTTTTTTGCCCAGAACCATGCCCGGGCTGCACATTGAGATCGGCATCATGCGCATATCCTCAACGGCTCCCCCTCCATTTTTTTCTTTTTCCAATCCAAAGTATTCGAATCTATATTTAATGTAAGAGATTTGTCAATAAACGGCAAGGGAGAATGTCGAAAATCATTTGTTCATGACGAAAAACCAGAACAGCGCCGCCAGCGCAAAACGGTACCAGGCAAAATGCTTCAGCTTTACCTTCTGCAGCACTTTCAGGAACCCGACGACGACAGCCCACGCGACGATAAAGGAAACGACGAATCCCGACGCGAAGAAGCGGAAGTCTTCCGCCTGAAAGCTTCCGATATTCTCCAGCAATTCGTAACCCGTGGCGACGGTCATGATGGGAATGGCGATAAAAAAAGAAAAATCGGCCGCCGCCCGGTAGCTGAGTCCGGTAAGCATGCCGGCGGCGATCGTCGCCCCCGACCGGGAAAACCCCGGCCACAGGGACAACATTTGCAGCAGCCCGATGACGAGCGCCTGACGATAGGTGATGTCGTCCATCGTTTCCGCGGTCCGTTTGATTTTGCCGGAATCGTACAACACTTCCGCAACCCACATGTAGATGCCGCCGACGATGAGCGACAGCAGCACCGGATACGGCGAAAACCCCAGCTCCTTGATCGGATGCCGGAGCACGTACGCCATGCCCAGAGCGGGCGCAATCGCGATCAGCACGTGCGTCAGTTGCAGGCGGCGTTTGGGGAACGCCCCGATATCCAGGCCCCTGACCGACTCGGTACGGCGAAACCGCAGCACCTGAGCGATTTTGCTTCTGTATACGAGCGCGATCGCCAGAATGGCCGCGAATTGGATTACGACTTCGAATGATTTCAACTTCTCCGGCGCTTCTTCGTAGCCGAGCAGCTTGTTGGTCAAAATCATATGCCCGGACGAAGATACCGGCAGAAACTCCGTCAGCCCCTCGACGATTCCGAGAATGATACTATCGAACCAATGCAGCATGGCGGTTTCCACTCCATTCGCCAGAAATAGGATTCATGCGGTCCGTCATCGCCTGCCGGAACGGTGCCACCTAGGCCGTCGGGCGTCCGCGACCGCTTCCGGATCGTTCAATGCGTCCGCCAGGATGTCGCGAATGAATTCCGGGAGAAAATACCGCAGGACGCGGCCCTCGCTAAGCCCTTTATATCCGATCCCGAAAGTAAACATGTCGAGCGTGCCGACCGCATATTCCCGCTCGTCGTCGAGCGGCTCGCCGCCGACCAGCACCTGCTGCACGCGCTCGTAAGGCGGCTTGGTATCGTCTGCGTACACCTCAACCCCGTCCAGACAGAGCGTGCCGAGCACCTTGCCGCGGAATCCGAACCCTTGAAACTGCAGGTCGATAAAGTCGGGCAGCAGGCTTTCCTCCAAAGCCTGGCGCAGCAGCGCCCCTTTGAGCATAATCAGGCAAGGATTGATCGGCGACGGGCATATGGAATGAATATCGCCCTTCGTCACGGAGCCGGCCTTCAGCCCGCGAAGCAGTTGGCCGGCATTGGTCAAGCCGATTTCGGCGCCCGTCGTCTTCCGCAGCGCCGCGGCAAGCAGCGTGCCGAGCGGCGTTTCCCGCGACGGGTCGGAAGGAAGCGGGCTGTCCAGTTCGGCGATGACGCGGTTCATGACGGAACGGGCATCCGCCCCGTACTTGCGGATAAGCGCCTCGGCATCGGCATCGGCGGGGATATCGTCGGTCGGCACGCATCGCCCCTCGACCCGAATCCGTCCGTTCAAGCCGTCCTTCCGGATGTCGACGACCCCGACGTAGCGGCCGAACTTGCCTGCGGCGCATACCGTCGTCCGTCCGATCGTCAGCGGGGTTTCCAGCAGATGATGCGTGTGGGCCCCGAGAATCGCGTCGATCCCTTCGACCTCCGCGGCAAGTCGTTCATCCATCCACAGCCCGAGATGGGACAACACGACGACCGCGTCCGCCTGCCGCCTCAGCTCGGGCACCCAGCGGGCGGCGGCTTCGATCGGGTCCTGCGCCTCCCAGCCCAGCAGGCGGTAATAGTCGTTGAATGCGGCCGTCAGTCCGAGCAGGCCGATTTTGATGCCCTTCTTCTCCACGATCAGGGCCGGAATCATCCATGGCGGCGGGCTGCCGCTACCGGTCCAATTCAAATTCGCGCATACAACCGGAAACGGAGCCCCCGCATACATGCCTTCCAAATGCTCGCGGGTACAGGTTATGCCCTCGTTGTTGCCCAGCGTAACCGCGTCGTAGCGAAGCAGCTCGAGCAGCGCCCGATTGACCGCTCCGCCTGTGCCCTCCGTCTCGGGACGAGCGCGATCCAGGAAATCGCCGCAATCGATCAACAGAAGCCGCTCCGGCTCAAGCTCGCGGCGCATCTGCTTGACAAATGTGGCGATTTGCGCCGCTTCTTCAAGATGGCTGTGCAGATCGTTCGTATGAATCAACGTTACCGATGCATCGCGTTCGATGGTACTCCCTCCTTAAGCTCGGGCACGTCAACCGCCGATTTGCGACATGCGTCTGTCCGTCGGCACATGAGACAGCGATTGCCCGGCCAGCAAAGCCGCCATCTCGTGATTTTCGGGTTTCATGTCCATCGCGCGCTCGAACAACGCCGTCAACGCCTGGCTCGACCCAAGGGCAGGACGCACGTTCAATTCATCCATCCAGTACAGGCAAGGCTTAATGTAACCGTCGGCCGTCAGCCTCAGGCGGTTGCAGTTTTTGCAAAAGTGATCGCTGATCGGGTGAATGAGGCCGAACGTGCCGGCTCCGCCGCGAATCCGCCAGTTCTCCGACGGACCGCTGCCGACCGGAGCGGGTTCGGCGTCCAGCTCGTAGCCGAGACGTTCCGCTTCCTCCAGCACCCGCGTCAGCGGCAAATACGAATTGCGCCAATTGGCGTCGTCGTGGCCGATCGGCATATATTCGATAAACCGGACATGAAGCGGCTGCTCGTAGCTTAAACGCAGGAACGTGCCGATCTCGTCCTCGTTGATGCCTTTGAGGAGCACGCAGTTGAGCTTGATCGGCTGAAGTCCCGCCTCCCCGGCCGCCCTGATGCCTTCGATCACGCGGCTTAAATCCCCTCGCCGGGCGATAAAGCGGAAGCGGGCGGCATCCAGCGTATCCAGGCTGATGTTGACGCGGCTCAGTCCCGCTTCCTTGAGCTTCTTCGCTTGCGGCGCAAGCAAGATGCCATTGGTCGTCAACGCGATTTCCTCGATCCCCGGTATGGCCGACAATTCGCCGATCAGCTCGTGGAGATTCGGGCGGACAAGCGGCTCTCCTCCGGTAATTCTCAGCTTGGATATGCCCAGCCGCGCCGCCGCGGCGACGATTTCCACAATTTGAGGGTACGTGAGCAGCCGATCCTGATCCATAAAGGGCATGCCTTCCTCCGGCATGCAGTACAGGCAGCGCAAATTGCACCGGTCCGTTACGGATATCCGCAAGTACGTATGCTTTCTTCCGAAGCGGTCAACCAATTCCGGCATCAGCCAATCCCCTCCTTACTATACATACCATGCTTGTTTGGATGGCTATGCGTGCTATTCTCATTAGCATAACATTTTCGGAAGCGTTATGGTATGCTTGTGTAAACGATAATTTTCTGAAGCTGAATAGAAGGATGACGGACATGGAACAAGAAAACCGACGCTGGCAAATCGCCTTGTTCGCCGGTCTTGCGGAACGGCTGAATACGAGGTCTTTGACGTTGGATATCGAAGCTTCGGCCTTGACGGTCGGGGAACTGAAGGAGCTGCTCAAGCAGCGGTTTCCGGAGCATGCGGATTTGATCTCCATTTCCTTCATGGCCTGCAATCAGGCCTTTGCCGGGGACGACCGTACGGTGTCGGCAAGCGACGAGCTGGCGCTGCTGCCCCCGGTGTCCGGCGGCGAGGAGAGCGGAGCCGAAGAGGAAGCCCCGGCGCTTGCCGAGCGCTTCGCGATCCGCATGGAGAAGCTCGACCCGGACGAGGCGCTGGCGCTCGTAAGCCATCCCGATCACGGAGCCGCGCTAGTCTTCGTCGGCACGACGAGGGAATGGACGGCCGGAAAGCGGACGGTTCATCTGGAATACGAGGCTTACGTTCCGATGGCGCTGTCCGAAATGCGGCGGATCGGCCGGGAAATCGGCGAGCACTGGCCGGGAACGCTGTGCGCGATCCATCACCGCATCGGCTCCGTCGCCGTTGGCGAGGCGAGCGTCGTCATCGCCGTTTCCTCCCCGCATCGCGCCCAAAGCTATGAGGCGAGCCGCTACGCCATCGAGCGGTTGAAGCAAACGGTGCCGATCTGGAAAAAAGAAGTGTACGAGGATGGGTCGGAATGGAAAGGCCATCAGAGCGGTCCCTGGAACCCGCTCGCGTCCCCGGAACATACGGGAGAGGCGGGAAATTGAAAGGCCCGCATGACGAATCCCGCTTGCGTGAAGCAAGCGGTTCGTCCCGATCAGGCACAGGTCTGCGGCGCGATAGGATTTGAACGATAAAGCCCGAAAAACGCCTTGCAAAATCAAGGCTTTTTCGGGCTTTTTAACATCCGCCGCCAATCGCTTGTCCCAGGCTGTGGATTGGCTGTAAACATTGAAAAAACGGCGCAGAGCAATGCAAGCAATCCTTGCACCTTCACCGTGACGTTGTCGGCGGAGGGGAGCTCAACGATAACAGGCTCACCCCTCTATCTTGTGCTTGTTGTCGACGCTACTTCTTCAATGGGGACACAGGATCTCAAGAATTAAAATCTTGGGGAAGCGTACGTTTTCTGGGGAAATGCCCATTCAAGGAAATAGGCAACCGCATACGATGGGTTTGAACCTATTTCAAGGAGTGAATTTCTTGTATTCTCATCATTTCCATCATCATCCGAGCGCGATGGGGCCCATTCACGCGTATCCCGGGCATGTTCACACGGTGTCGTCCATTGATCCGTACGTCGTGGAAGCGCTCAGGCGCTTGATGGGCCGCTGTGTCTGTTTCGAAACGACCCGGGGAGCGATCGAAGGCACCATCCTGGATGTAAAACCGGACCATGTGCTGCTGGAACTGCACGGCGGCCGGCAAGCGTGCGTGCGGATTGCCGAAATCGTTTGGACCATGCCGCTGTAACCGTTTGCTGCAACGGTTTGAAGGAAGGAACCGCTTGCGCGGTTCGCGAATCGTTGGTAAAGCCCCGGTTTCCGAGGATTTGCCGACTTATGGACGGTGGGATATCGTCGAACACATGCAAAAAACGTGTCCGGACGACTTGATCACGCAAGCGTGATAGTCACCGCGTCTTGACCAAAGCGCCGCGAACCCATTAACCCCAGGTCACGGCGCTTGTTTGATATGTCCATCATCCGGCTAGATTAACGACAACGTTTATTCATAACTTGGCACTCACCATCTATTCGAAAACGTCGCCACCATCCAGATTCGCAGCCAGGGACAAGGGGGAACAAAACGAATTCCGTATTGCGTTTCGTTTGCGTTTTACGAAGAATCTGCATAAAGTTCGAAATCCATCAACGCTGTACCAATTTTGAAGGGGTGCCACACATGCCGTATTTCTTCACCAAGAAAATCGAAAAGGACGCGCTCGCCCTTTACCCACTATACATTCAGTAATGTGGGCAAATTATGGGCAAGCGCGTCCTTAACCCCTCACAGCCCTTGATAAATCAAGGCTTAACCTATAGACCCTTCCATCTCGAACTTAATGAGACGATTCATTTCGACCGCGTACTCCATCGGCAGCTCTTTCGTAAACGGCTCGATGAAGCCCATTACGATCATCTGGGTCGCTTCCGCTTCCGACAGGCCGCGGCTCATCAGGTAGAAGAGCTGATCCTCGGACACTTTGGAGACGGTCGCCTCATGCTCCAGCGTGACGTTGTCGTTCAAAATTTCGTTGTACGGAATCGTATCGCTCGTCGACTGGTTGTCGAGGATGAGCGTGTCGCACTTGATGTTCGACTTCGCGCCTTCCGCGTTGCGCCCGAAGGAGGCCAGTCCGCGGTAGGTGACTTTGCCGCCATGCTTGGAAATCGACTTCGACACGATCGTCGACGTCGTTTCCGGCGCGAGGTGAATCATCTTGGCGCCGGCGTCCTGGTGCTGCCCTTTGCCCGCTACGGCGATGGAGAGCACCATGCCCTTCGCGCCGCGGCCTTTGAGCACGACGGCCGGATATTTCATCGTCAGCTTGGAACCGATGTTGCCGTCGACCCATTCCATCGTCGCGTTCTCTTCGGCGACGGCGCGCTTGGTGACGAGGTTATAAATGTTCGGCGCCCAGTTTTGGATCGTCGTGTAGCGGACGCGCGCGTCCTTTTTGACGATAATTTCGACCACGGCGCTGTGCAGCGAGTTCGTGCTGTAAATCGGGGCGGTGCAGCCTTCCACGTAGTGGACGAAGCTGCCTTCGTCCGCGATGATCAGCGTGCGTTCGAACTGACCCATGTTTTCGGAGTTGATCCGGAAGTACGCCTGCAGCGGAATTTCGCATTTCACGCCTTTGGGCACATAGATGAAGCTGCCGCCGGACCATACCGCGCTGTTCAGCGCCGCAAATTTGTTGTCCGTCGGGGGAACGACCGTGCCGAAATACTCCTTGAAAAGCTCCGGATGCTCGCGCAAAGCGGTGTCGGTGTCCATGAAGATGACGCCCTGCTTTTCGAGATCCTCCCGCATCGAGTGGTACACGACTTCCGATTCGTACTGGGCGGATACGCCGGCCAGGAATTTCTGTTCGGCTTCCGGAATGCCCAGCTTGTCGAACGTGGCCTTGATCTCCTCCGGCACTTCCTCCCACGTTTTGCCTTGCTTCTCGGACGGTCTTACATAATACTGAATGTCGTCGAAATCAAGGTCGTCCAAATTGCCGCCCCAACGAGGCAACGGCATCTTGTTGAACTGCTCCAGCGCTTTGAGGCGGAAATTCAGCATCCATTCCGGTTCGCCTTTAATTTCGGAAATGGTGCGGACCACTTCGGGAGTCAGCCCTTTGCCGGATTCAAATACCGCTTTGTGCTCGTCGCGGAACCCGTACTTGTACTCTTCCAATTCGGGCATATTTTTCGCCATGACGACCAACCTCCTTGTTTGTCATGATATTGCAGCGTGCCTAAATTTACTCCTCAATGCCTTCGTGCTTGCCCTGGCCGTGTTCGACGCCCTTGCGCAAGGCGTTCCAGGCGAGCGTCGCGCATTTGATGCGGGCCGGGAATTTGTTCACGCCGGACAACGCTTCGATATCTTCGTACTCGTCGAAACGTGCGGGCTCGCCTTTCATCAGGGACGAGAACCGGTCCGCCAACTCGAGCGCTTCGGCCGTCGTTTTGCCTTTGACCGCGTCGGTCATCATCGAAGCCGAGGACATGCTGATCGAACATCCTTCCCCGGTAAAACGGGCGTTGCGCACGACGCCGTCCTCGATCTGAAGCTGAAGGCTGATGCGGTCTCCGCAGGTCGGGTTGTTGAGATTGACCGTGACGGATTCGTCGTCCATCGTCCCGCGATTGCGCGGATTTTTATAATGATCCATAATGACGCGGCGGTACAGGTCGTCAAGCGGATTCATAGCCGAAAAACTCCTTTGCCTTGATCAGAGCGTCGGCCAGGCGGTCGACATCCTGCTCGGTATTGTACAAATAGAAGCTCGCTCTCGCCGTCGCGCTCACGTTCAGCCAGCGCATAAGCGGCTGGCAGCAGTGGTGCCCGGCCCGGATCGCGATGCCTTCCGCATCCAATACGGTCGCGATGTCGTGGGGATGAATGTCGCCAAGCGTAAAGGTGACAAGACCTGCACGCTCTTCGCGCGGGCCGTATACGGTAATGCCTTCGATCGAGGAGAGCCGGTCCAGCGCGTATTGAACCAGACGCTTCTCATGCCGGTCGATGGCGTCCAGTCCGACCGACTCCAGAAAATCGATCGCGGCCCCGAGTCCGACCGCTCCGGCGATAATCGGGGTTCCGCCTTCGAATTTCCAGGGAATTTCTTTCCAAGTGGAATCGTACAACTCGACAAAATCGATCATTTCGCCGCCGTATTCCGTAGGTTCCATCCGCTCCAGCAGCTCCGCCTTACCGTAAAGGGCGCCGATGCCGGTCGGAGCGCACATTTTGTGGCCCGAAAAAGCATAAAAATCAACGTCGAGCGCCCGGACGTCCACCTTCAGGTGCGGAGTGCTCTGCGCGCCGTCGACCACGATGACGGCTCCGTTGCGATGCGCGATTTCGGCGATCTTGGCGATCGGATTGACCGTGCCGAGAACGTTCGAAACATACGCAACCGAAACGAGCTTCGTGCGCGGCGTGATCGTTTTCTCTACATCGGCCAGGGAAATCGTGCCGTCCGGCTGCAGCGGAATGTACTTGAGCGTCGCGCCGGTTGCCTTCGCCGCCTGCTGCCACGGAATGAGGTTGCTGTGATGTTCCATCGGCGTAATGACGATTTCGTCGCCTTCCTTGAGCACCCGCCGGGCATAGCCGGAGGCGACAAGGTTAAGTCCCGCCGTCGTTCCCCGGTTGAAAATAATCTCGCGGGAGGAGGCGGCGTTCAAAAACCGCGCCACCTTCTCCCGCGCGCCTTCGTAGGCGTCCGTCGCCCGGGAGCCGAGCGTATGGACGCCGCGGTGAACGTTGGCGTTATCCCATTCGTAGTAGCGTTTGACCGCTTCAATGACGCTGCGGGGCTTCTGCGACGTCGCCGCGTTGTCCAGATAGACGAGCGGATGACCGTTCACCTTCTGATGCAGAATCGGAAATTCGGCTTTCAGCGCGTTTACGTCCATTTCATCCCAGCTTCCTTTCGAGAATCCGTTGCAACTGCTTGCGCAGCCCTTCAAGCGGGATCTCCGAAACGACCGGGTCGAGGAATCCGTAGATGATCAGCCGTTCCGCTTCCGCTTTGGAAATGCCGCGCGACATCAGGTAGTACACCTGCTCCGGATTGACCTGGCCTACGCTTGCGGCGTGGCCGGCTTTGACATCGTCTTCGTCGATCAGCAAGATCGGGTTCGCGTCGCCGCGCGCTTTCGGACTGAGCATCAGGACTTTCTCCGTCTGCTGGCCGTTCGCTTTGGTGGCGGCTTTCTCGATTTTCGTAATGCCGTTGATAATCGCGGTCGCTTCGTCCTTCATGACGGCGCGGGTGATCATGTCGCTCTCGGAGGAGCGCCCGAAGTGAACGGCTTGCGTCGTCACGCTCATCCGCTGGCTGCCCGTGCCGACGGTAATGATTTTGGCGTCGGAGCTTGCGCCGTTGCCTTGCAGAATCGACTTCGTATCCGTGAGCGTATTGCCGTTGTGCAGGTCGCCGACGATCCACTCGATGCGGGCGTCGTTGTCGACAAGCGCGCGGCGGTAGGAAATGTCGATGGCCGCTTTATCCATATGATGCACAGCCGCGTAGCGGACATGCGCGCCGGCTTTGGCGAATACTTCAACCGCCCCGTTATGCAGCAGCGTGGACGCCGTTTCGCCCAGCGAGCCGGCGACGTTTTCTACGAACGACACGCGGCTGTTCGGCTCCGCTACGATCAAAATATGCGGAGCGAACGTCGCCTCCGCGTCGTCGGCGAAAATCACCGCCTGAACCGGATGCTCGATTTCCACGTTCCGGGGAACGTACAGGAACACCCCGCCGTTCCACAGCGCGGCGTGCTGAGCCGCCAGCTTGTGCTCGTCGCGCTTGTAAATCGTCATCAGGTGCTTGCTGACCAAATCTTCATGCGTCCTCGCGGCTTCTTCCAGGCTCGAAAGAACGACGCCCTTCGCTTTAAGCTCGTCGGACAGGTGCGTATAGATAACGGAAGAGTTATGCTGAACGATCAGCGCTTCCGGCGCCTGCTCGGGAAGCAGGCCCGCGATTTCTTGCGGCAATTGCGCAAGGCTTGCCGCCGGCTTGCCCGGCCGGTAGCTGCCCAGCGAATCCAGCGTCCAGCGGTGGATCGGCGTTTTCTCCGGCTTCGGAAGCTCCAGCGACGTCGCCCATTGTCCCGCTTCTTCCCTCCAGGCGACCAGCCATGCCGGCTCGTTCTTGCTGCGGGCGAGAGCGGCTGCCGCTTCGCGTCCGAAAGAGGTGGTCGGTGTACTCATGATTCTAGCCTCCCTTGTCCTCTTACGCTTGGCCAACCGTCTCGTCGACGATTCCCAGTTCTTCTTTGACCCAATCGTAGCCTTCCGCCTCCAGGCGCTCCGCCAGCTCCGGTCCGCCGGATTTGACGATGCGGCCTTGCATCATGACATGGACGAAATCGGGCTTGATGTAATTCAGCAAGCGCTGGTAGTGGGTGATGATCAGGAAGCCACGTTCCGGCGAACGCATCGAGTTGACGCCTGCGGCAACGATCTTCAGCGCGTCGATATCCAGACCGGAGTCTATTTCGTCGAGAATGACCAGCTTCGGCTCGAGCATCATCATTTGCAGAATTTCGTTGCGCTTCTTCTCGCCCCCGGAGAAGCCTTCGTTCAGATAGCGGTGCATGAACTCGGGATTCATGTCCAGCTCCTTCATCTTGCTCTCCATCAGGCGGATGAACTTGATCAGGGAAATTTCGTTGCCTTCCCCGCGGCGGGCGTTGATCGCGCTGCGCAGGAAGTCGGAGTTCGTCACGCCGGTAATTTCGCTCGGATACTGCATGGCCAGAAACAGACCGGCGCGGGCGCGCTCGTCCACTTCCATCTCCAGCACGTTCTCGCCTTCGAGCAGCACTTCGCCTTCGGTCACTTCATATTTGGGATGGCCCATGATCGAAGAGGCGAGCGTGCTTTTCCCCGTACCGTTGGGTCCCATGATGGCGTGCACTTCTCCGCCTTGAATCGACAGGTCGAGGCCTTTCAATATTTCTTTACCTTCAATGGTCGATTTAAGACCACGGATTTCGAACAAACTGGACATTGTGTTATTCCCTCCAGGGTGCTTAATTGTAATCATTTTAATTTGATTCTCAATGATTCTCAACCTTCATTTTATGAAAAGCGAATTGGAAAAGCAAACCGGGCTTGCCCGCCCCCTTGGGGAAGAAACCCGGAATAGACCGAATGTCGACGATTAGCCCCGAATCGCGCGTTTTACCCGCTCCGCCTGCGCTTCGAACTGCCGGTCGTCGAGCACCGGCCTGCGCCCGCGGGGTTCAATCGCCTCTTCCAATCGAAGCCAGGACTTGCAGCCCCCGTAGCTGTCTCGCTGCGATATTTCAATCGGTTCGTCGAACCGGTATACGCGCAAAAGAAGCACATGCAGAGGTTTCGTTTTCTTCCATTTAAGCCGTTCCTCCGCGTAGTCCGCCGTCCATATATGCAGCTCGTTCAACCGTTCCAGCGTCTTGGAGTCGGTGACTTCGAAATCTTCGACAACTTCGGCGCAGGAGGTCAGCCGGACCTTGCCGGGATGTTCGGCCGCTTCCGCCCGCGTCGCTTCCACGGCGCTGCGGGATTCCGGCTTGACGAGTTCGGGACGCTGATGCTCAAAAGAAGGAAAAAGGTAAAATTCCGGACTCACGAGCTGAAATTCCCGGGTCTCCTCGGCAATGCCGCCTTTGCGCAGCACGATGACCTGCCGGCCTTCCTCAAGCGCCCGCACGGCGACGGCCCATTCCCTGAGCGCAATTGGTCGTTCCATGGAGTCGTTCCTTTCTCGGTCGTTGGCTTATGAATTTATTATAGCACAAGTTGAGTGCCGAAGCCGAAAGCAAGCGGGAAAAAGGCGAAAAAACGACAGCGCCATAGACACCCGGCAGTCGGACCGCGTTCATGGTGCGTAAGCAACCTGCTTTTGGCGAATAGCGAAACCGCCGGCTTTTGGGAAACGCTGCGTTGGGCCCATCCCGCGCTTGGCGGTCTCCGTGCTTGGCGGTCGCGATGATTGGTGGTCTCGATGATTGGCGATCTCCGTGCTAACCGATTTCGGTACTTTGCAGCCCCGAGCTTGGCAAACTGGGTCCTGACGATTCTCTGCACTGGAAACGGACACCAGATCCGCTATATCCCCTTTTTCGCTTCCTATCGCCTTGTTTGCGGACAGCAAATCCTTTATTTCCGTCAGATCGTCCTTTATCGCCCCTGTTTGCATGGAATAACGTCTCCTGTGTCCGGATCGCCCTGATTTTAACCGCTTCCAGACCGATTAGCGGAACTGTGGTCCGCCGAGCCGAATCGAAACGCTGGGTCGAATTGGTCCGCCCGACCGAATCGCCGACCCTGCCGCCTTCACCGGACCGGATCGGAGGGAAGCCGCCGTAACCGCTATATTATGCTATATTATGGTAAAGGTTTCGGCGTCCATTCGCGGGGGCGGGCAGACCGGACACCCTTTGAGCGCAGATACCGGCGCCATGCCGGACACGGGTTTATCGAAGCTTGGCCCGTCCGGGACCCGTATTTCCCGTTTTTTCGGCTTTTATCCGCCATTAAATTGCATTATACTGACTTAAGACGCGATGGACCCAATGACGGGACAGGCAGCACTCTTCTCGATGAGGTGAAAATATGACCCAATATCATCCGTTGACCGAAGCGGAAGCGATCGAAATCGCAAAATCGATTCAAGAGGTATTTCCGACGGGCGAGGGGCTCGAATGCCGGGAGATCGGGGACGGCAACCTGAATCTGGTGTTTCATATTACCCAGCCTGCGACCGGGCGCAGCCTGATCATCAAGCAGGCGCTGCCCTATGCCAAAGTGGTCGGCGAATCCTGGCCGCTCACGCTGGACCGGGCGCGCATCGAAAGCGAGGCGCTCATTCTGCAGGGCAAGCTCGCTCCCGGTCTTGTGCCCAAGGTGTACAAAACCGACAACGAGCTGGCGATTACCGTCATGGAGGATTTGAGCGACCATGTCATCATGCGCCGCGGCTTAATCGAAGGCGGCCGCTATCCGCTCTTTGCCGGACATATTTCCGAATTTATGGCCCGGACGCTGTTCTTTACGTCCGACCTGGGATTCAACCAGCAGGAGAAGAAGCGCCTGGTCGGTTCGTTCATCAATCCGGAGCTTTGCAAAATCACCGAGGATTTGATTTTCGACGACCCTTATTATGATTCGCCCAACAACAACATCGAGCCGCATCTTCGCGACGCCGCTGAAGCGATCTGGCAGGACAAGGAGCTTCACCTGGAAGTCGCTGTGCTCCGCGAGAAATTTCTGACGCACGCGCAGGCGCTGATTCACGGCGATCTGCACACCGGCAGCATCTTCATTACACCAGAGTCGACCAAGGTCATCGATCCCGAGTTCGCCTACTACGGGCCGATGGGCTTTGATGTCGGGGCCGTCATCGCCAACTTGCTGCTGAACTACGCCGGACAAGAGCATTGGAGCCCGAACGGGGCGGAGCGGGCGGACCGCCGGGGTTATCTGCTGAACACCATCCGCGACGTATGGACGCTGTTCGAGGAGAAATTCCGCGCCCTGTGGAACGAACACGGCATCGACCGGATTTCCCGCACGGCCGGCTATCAGGACGAGTACATGCGCCGCCTGCTGCAGGACTCCATCGGCTTTGCGGGCGCCAAGACCGTCCGCCGCATTTACGGCCTGTCCCATGTCATCGACATCGACAACATCCCCGACGCCGCCGTCCGGGAGCGGGCCCAGCGGATCGCGCTCGACATCGGCACGGCGCTGATCAAGATCAACCGCAAAGCGGAATCGATCGAAGAGGTCGTCCGCATTGCGCAAGATGCCGTTTCCGCAAGAGGCTGACGCCTCGCCCGGAACGCGAAAGGAGACTTCGACATGAGCACCGACAACCTGTCCGCAGCCTCCAAGGTTCTTCAGTCCGTCCGGTGGGCGGACGGCGTCCTGGAGCTGCTTGACCAACGGCTGCTGCCGGAGCAGACCGTCTATCTGCGACTGAAAACGCCCGAAGACGTATGGGAAGCGATACGCGAGCTTAAAGTGCGCGGCGCGCCGGCGATCGGCATTTCCGCCGCTTACGGCGTCGTGCTCGGCGTTGCCGGCGTCCAAGGAAGCGCCGCCGACGTGGCCGCGGAGGCCCGCCGCCATGCCGATTATTTGGCCACGTCCCGTCCGACGGCCGTCAACCTGTTCTGGGCGCTCGACCGGATGAAAGCCCGGGCGGACAAGCTGGCCGCAGACGGGCTGTCCGCCCGGGAGGCCGTTGCGGCGCTGCTGGATGAAGCGAAGCAAATCCAGGCCGAGGACGAGGAAACCAACCGTTTGATCGGCGAACACGCGCTTACCCTGTTCAAGGACGGCATGGGCGTGCTGACGCACTGCAATGCCGGAGGACTGGCCACCGCCAAATACGGAACGGCGCTGGCGCCGTTCTATCTGGCGCTGGAACAGGGCATGCATCTTAAGGTGTTCGCGGACGAAACGCGCCCGGTTCTGCAGGGAGCCCGCCTGACGGCTTACGAGCTGCAGCAGGCCGGCGTCGACGTGACGCTGATTTGCGACAATATGGCCGGTCACGTCATGTCCAAGGGCTGGGTTCAGGCCGTCATCGTCGGCACCGACCGCGTCGCCGCCAACGGAGACGTTGCGAACAAGATCGGCACCTACAGCGTGGCCGTCCTCGCCAAGGCGCACAATATTCCGTTTTACGTCGCATGCCCGATGTCGACCATCGATCTGTCGACGCCGACCGGAGCCGATATTCCGATCGAGGAGCGCCCTGCCGACGAAATCACGAACGGCTTCGGCAAGCGGACCGCCCCGGAAGGCGTGAAAGTGTACAACCCGGCGTTCGACGTGACGCCCCATGAGCTGGTCACCGCCATCATTACCGAAAAAGGCATCGTCCGCGCTCCTTACGACATCGGCTTGCGCAAGCTGTTCGAATCCTGACCGCATGAAAACGAAGAACCTCCCTCTCCTCATCGTCATGAGGATTGCGGAGGTTCTTTTTTTGCGAAAAGTGCGGACAACGAGGACTGCGGGAACCGTGAGGGCGCGTGACCCTCAGACTGCAGCCGTCAGGCCGTGCCTGATCCGGATGGCCCCTTGGCCATCAGCGCTACCGCCTCGCGTCCGATCATGCCCGGAACGATGCCGAGACGTTGCGCGGCATGGGTAACCGATTCCAGCGGCGCATCGAGAAGCTGCTCCAACGTACGGACGCCGACGGCGCGGCCGGCGACGATTTCCCGGTCCCGAAGGCGGTCGTTCAGCAGGCCGACGTCGAGCGCTCCGCACATAATGTATCCTTCCCCTGCCGTTACGGCAAGCAGCGTCGTTTTCGGCAGCAGCACTTCGACCCCCAGCGCCGTGCTTCCTTCGATTTGAATGGGGACGAGCCGAATCACCTCGTTCACCTCCGCATTTTCCATTTAGGGAAGGTTTAGGACATCTAGACGATTTCCCATGTTATAGTTTATGATTCTTTTGACCCGATAGGCTCCTGAAAAATACCCATTTAGGGCTATATTAGGCAGCTTGAACGTGGTATAGTTAAGTACACATTGATTGATTCTGTTGCGCATCATGATGGAGGCTTTATACAAAATGCAAAAAGGGAAACCCACCGAGAACGGATCTTTCCTTTTCAAGGTGGATATTCTGGTCCACGCGGCCTCGGAAAGCCTGGCGATGGAACAATTGCTTCGCGGGTTGAACGGGGGCCAATTTTCGGATTTCCGGATCGAATCCGGGGTTCAATTAGGCAAGAAGATTGAAGAGGAATTATCGGAAACGGTTACGCTGACGCCCATTGTAACGGACTCGCTTGAAGCTCGCATCCGTTCCTATATCGAGTCGAACAAGTTGATTCGCATCGTCGTCAACAAAGGCAAAGGGGTCAAGCTGGACATGCCTTGCCGGATTATAAACTTCGATCCCGAGCACGAGCTGCTCACGCTGTACCATGTCGACGAAAAAAAAGTATACTCGATCCTGCTGAACGAGGTTGACGATTTTATCGAATGAAAGGTTGAAACGCCGCAGCTTCCGAAAGCTTGCGGCGTTTTCTTTTCTAGTGATTCATAGGCAGGACGCTCTCGCTGAGGAGCAGCTCTTTCATGCGCTCCCGGGGCAAAGGAGGGCTTCCGAAGTAGCCCTGCATTTCGTCGCAGCGATGGTGCCGCAGAAACTTCACCTGCTCCTCGGTTTCCACCCCTTCGGCAATCACCTGCAGCTGCAAATTGTGCGCCATCGCGATAATGGCGGAAACAATCGCAGCATCGCTCGGATCCTGCTGAATGTCGCGGACGAAGGAGCGGTCGATTTTCAGGCTGCCGATCGGAAAGTTCCGCAGGTAGTGGAAAGAGCTGTATCCCGTTCCGAAGTCGTCGATGCTGATGCCGACGCCAAGATCGGCCAGTTCCTGAAGGAAACGGGATGCCCGTTCGACATCCATCGTGATGCTTTCGGTAATCTCCAGTTCGAGATAACGGGGGTCCAGCTTCGTCTTCTGCAGAATGTCGGCGATTTTCCCGATCAGATTGCGCTGGGCGAACTGGCGGAACGACAGATTGACCGATACCGGGATGGGCGTCATGCCGGCATCCTGCCACGATTTGTTCTGCCGGCACGCCTCCTGCAGCACCCATTCGCCGAGCGGAACGATAAGGCCGCTCTCTTCGGCGGCCGGAATGAATTCTCCCGGCGGAACGAGCCCGCGCTCGGGATGCTTCCAGCGGACAAGCGCTTCGACGCCGACGATTCGTCCGCTCGCAAGATCGTACTGCGGCTGATAATAAAGAAGAAATTCCTGATTCTGCAGCGCCTTCTTGATTTCATGCTGCAGCGTAAGCTTATGCAGCGCGGTATGCGCAATATCGGACGAGAACAGCAAATAATCGTTTTTGCCGTTTTCCTTGACGCGGTGCAGCGCGGTGTCCGCCTTTTTCAGCAGTCCGATCGCATCGTCGCCCGCCCCTTGCGTTATGGAAATGCCTACGCTCACCGAAATGTGCAGATGAACGCCCGCGAGTTCGAACGGCTTCTCGAACAGGCGCATCAGCTCGTCCATGCGGCCCGACAGGTCTTCCTGATCCCGCACGTCTTCAAGCAGTCCCGCGAACTCGTCGCCTTCCATCCGCGCCAGATTCCCGGTCTCGGGAAAAAAGCCCGTCAACCGCTCCGCGATCATCATCAGCAGCATGTCGCCGATATCCTTGCCGTACGAAGCGTTGACAAGCTTGAATTGGTCGACGCCCAGATAGCAGACCGCCAACTGGCCGTCCCGCTTGTCCGCTCCGGCCAGCTTGTCTTCCAAGCGCTCCGTAAAGTAGCGCCGGTTCGGCAATCCGGTCATATCGTCGAAATAGGCCATAAACCGGATTTTTTCCATCGTGCGCTTGCGCTCGCTGATATCCTGAAAAAAAACGACAATGCCGATCGTTTTTTTCCGCCGCATAAGCGGAACGGTATCGATGTTCAAATCGAGCGGATGCCCATCCTTGTGCAAAACCCGAATTTCCTGCGAACACTTTTCCCCCGCTAGCGTCCGTTCAAACACCTGCATCGTCATGTCGTACGACAGTTCGTCAAGCAGATCGGAAAATGGCTGCCCGGCCAGTTCCTCTCTGGAATACCCGAACATGTCGTAGGGGTCCCTGTTGATGTCCAGGAATCGCCCGAATCGGTCAATGACGGCAATGGCTAACGGATTGTCGTAATAAAGCGAATGAAGAAGAACATTCTGATAAGCCGGATTGTCTGAGCATCCGTTCACGTGGCGCCGTCCTTCCTCCCGTGAGGGAAACATGACAGATTATGTATACCCCCATTATAAAACAAAATGAGAGTTTGCTGAACAAGCTTTTTCCAATTTTGTTGCACCGTGTCGCTTAACGTGTTATTTCTGCCGCGCGGACAACAGGAGACATAGCCAGCCGGCCAGCAGCGCCACGCCCCCGATCGGCGTAACGGCTCCGAGCTGCCTGACGCCGCTGAATACGAGCAAATACAAGCTTCCCGAAAAAAGGATGACGCCCGCAAGCAGCAGCCTGGCCGCCCAGCGGACCCATCCGGGAGACGGCAGCCGTTCGGACAGCAGCGCAACGATCAAAATGCCCAGCCCATGATACATTTGATAACGGACGCCCGTCTCGAAAATGTCAAAATCCTCCGCGGACAATTGCTTCTCAAGCACATGCGCGCCGAAAGCGCCGAACGCGACCCCGAGCAGGGCAATGGCGGCGCCGATCGCCGTGTATTTCCGTAACAAGACTCTTCCTCCCCGTGCGATTTTGCCGGCCTCCCGAACCGGCTATCTCCATCATAACCCGCCGGAAGGCCGTTCGACAAATGGGGCGACAAAAAATGCGCAGCTACCCGCGGTTCTTGCCCGTGCGCCTCACGGGGCAAAACCCCGGATTATCCGCCTCCAGCCGTTCCGCATAGGCGGGGTCCCGCGCGGCCAGCGCCGCAAAGTAGCTGCCGATCAGATGATTGGCCGCCGGAGAACCGTTCTGAAACGGAAGCACGACCGCGCCCCGCACATGGGAATAATAGTACGTTTTTTTGCTTCCCGGCATCCGGAGAATAAACGGCGGCAATTGGGCGACGGCGTCATAGGGATTGGCGATGCGGAAGCTTTTGCGCACCGCGGCGTTAAACGCTCGCGCAAAGCCGGGATCGCCGGTGCGCGGCGCGCCGAACGTGTACGCGGCCAGAAGCCGCCTGCTGTCAAGCGTCGCAAGGTCGAGCGCGCACAAGACGGCCAGCGCGCCGCCGAGGCTGTGGCCGGCCACGTATACCGGTTTGTCCGGAGGCAGAGAGGTTAAAGCGGACACGATCCGGGCTCTGGCCGAACGGTAGATGTGCGTAAAGCCTTGATGGGTTTGCCCGGCCTTATCCCGGTACGGGTAGCGGATTTGATAGGCGAGAGCGTCCGAAACCCAATCCGCGGTCGAGCTCGTGCCCCGGAAGGCGACCACGATGTCGCGATCCGATTCGAGAATGAATCCGAACCGTTCCCGTTTCCGGTCGAACGATGTGGCGTCGACGGTGAAAGCCGTCCGGTAGCCGAGCGGAACGACGAACTGTCCCTCCTTGTGGTTGTACTGCTCATAGGTTTGGCTGCACACCGCCGCGAGGAAAATAGCCCAGGCCGGATCGTAGCCGCCCTTGCGCATGGCAATCCCCCCTTTGCTTCATTTTATTGCGCGAAATTGCGGGAGGTGTCTAAAGACGGGCCGGGTTCGCAGTCACGCCGCCGAAATCGTCGGACAATTGGACCAAGCCCTTCGGGAATTCGCACACATTCTTTCGAAGCAGCCGAATATATTGAATAACACACAGCTAAGCCAATCCCCAAAGGTGGTGTCATGCCATGACTGAACCGGCTTTCATCCTCTCCCGCGAAGACTGGTCACTGCACCGCAAAGGATATCAGGATCAGTCGCGGCATCAGCAGAAAGTTCGCGAAGCGATCAAGCAGAACTTGCCCGATCTGCTGTCCGAGGAAAACATCATTCTGTCCGACGGCAAGCAAATCATCAAAATCCCGATTCGCAGCCTGGATGAATACCGCTTTATCTATAACCACAACAAACGCAAACACGTCGGCCAGGGAAACGGAGACAGCCAGGTCGGCGACGTGATTGGCACGGAGCCCGCTAACGGGCCCGGCAAAGGCGAAGGCGCCGGCGACCAGCCCGGAGAAGACGTCGTGGAGGCCGAAATCTCGATCGCGGAGCTGGAAAATCTGCTGTTCGAGGAATTGGAGCTGCCCTACTTGAAGCAGAAGGAAAAGGAGCAAATCGAGGTTCAGGAAATCCGCTTCAACGATGTCCGCCGCAAGGGCATCATGTCCAACATCGACAAGAAAAGAACGATACTGGAAAACCTGCGCCGCAACGCCCGGGAAGGACGGAAGGAAATTCACGGGATCTCGCCGGACGATTTGCGCTTCAAAACGTGGGAGGAAGTCGTCAAGCCGCAAAACAACGCCGTCATTCTGGCCATGATGGATACTTCGGGATCGATGGGGAGCTTCGAGAAGTACTGCGCCCGGTCTTTTTTCTTTTGGATGACCCGGTTTCTGCGGCGGCAGTACGAAAAGGTGGAGATCGTCTTCATCGCCCATCACACGGAGGCAAAGGAAGTGACCGAGGAGGAGTTTTTCACCCGCGGCGAAAGCGGCGGCACCATCTGTTCCTCCGCGTATATCAAGGCGCTGGAAATCATAGACAGCCGGTATCCCCCGTCGCGCTACAATATCTATCCGTTCCACTTCTCGGACGGCGACAATCTGACAAGCGACAACGAGCGCTGCGTGCGGCTGATCAAGGAAATGCTGACCCGCTCCAACATTTTCGGCTACGGCGAAGTGAACCAGTACAACCGCAGCAGCACGCTTATGTCGGCCTACAAGCATATGGACCACCAGCAGTTCATCTATTACATCATCAAGGAAAAAAACGAAATTTTCAACGCGCTGAAGACGTTTTTCCGGAAACGCGAGGCGGTGGTGTAAGATGCGGGACTATCCCTCGGGTCTTTCAAGACCTTATGGGATAGCCCCGTCCATTTTGCGCACGGATGATTGCGCACGGTACGGTTTATGGACCAACCCCTTTCCAAAACAATCGCAGAGCATCCGGCGTTTTGAGCTTACGGCCATTTGACCTTTGCTGCCTTCGGAGTTAATACGCCGGCCGAATCAAGAATGTCATCAATGGAGTAATCATCTTCAACTTCAATGGTGTCATATCCAGATCGATTTTCACTTTGCTTTTTGTAATATTCATTTTCGTCAAAATGGAACGGAGTTCATTGGCCGTTTTAACATAACGGCAACGGATAAAAGAAGGAAACATCTTAAGATGAGACCGGCTTGTTCCCCCTCACCGCAGAAACCGCCCGTTTCGGTTTGTGTTTATAACCTCTTGCCGTTATTTGTCACAGCCGACTTGCGAAAAAAAATCAAGCGAGCCGGGAAAACCGGCTCGCTGATGCGTGTCGGAGGGAATGAGAGAGGTTGTTCCGGGATGACCCGGTTTCGCTTATCGCAGCACAAAAGCCGTGCGGCTGTGCCCTTCCTTCGTCTTCGTCACTTCCAGCACCGCCGGAAAAGCCTGCTTCAATTCCTGAACGTGCGAAATGACGCCGATCATCCGGCCGGATTGCTGCAGATCGGCGAGCGCGGCGATCGCCTTGTGCAGCGATTCTTCGTCAAGGGAGCCGAAGCCTTCGTCGATGAACATCATCTCGATGGACACGCCGCCTTGATGCGCCTGAATGACGTCGGCCATGCCCAGCGCGAGCGCGAGCGACGCATTGAATTTCTCGCCTCCGGAGAGCGACTTGACGTCGCGGTTTTGCCCGGTGTACGCGTCGTAAACGTCGAGGCCGAGGCCGCTTTGCTTGCCCCTGGCTTCCAGCCGGTCGCTGCGCTGCAGGACGTATTGGCCGTCGGACAGCTGATGCAGCCTGGCGTTGGCCGCCGCCAAAATCTGCTCCAAATATTCGATCAAAATATAACGTTCGAAGGACATCTTGAGCGGGTTGTCCCCTTTGAGCGCCTGGTACAGATCCAATACCCGCTCCAGCTCGGACTCCGCCGCCGCATAGCGCTTGTTCGCGTCCGCGATCGCGCTTTGCAGCTTCTCGGCCGCCTCGGCATGGCGCTGCGCCGCCTGCTGCTCGGTCAGCGCCTCCTCCAGCTGCCGGACCAAAGCTTCCAACTCGCCGGACAGCGCCTCCGTGTCGGCCCTTTCCTTGCCCGCCAGCTCGCGCGCCAGCGCCTCGGCTTGCCGGGCGGTCGCGGCGTACTCCGCTTTGAACGCCTCGATCTGCGAACGCAGCGCTTGCCGCTCTTCCCGGCTCAGCTTGGACGCCGCGTAGCGTTCCGGCGTGTCGAAGCCTTCCTTCGCCAGCTCCTCGGCGAACCGCGCCGCCGCCTCCCGCTCGCGCGCGGCCGCCTCTTCGAGCCGGTCGGACAGCTGCGCGAAGTTCGCCTTCTCCTCGGCGAGGCGAAGCTGCGCGGCGGTCAGCCGTTCCCGCGCCGCCTTCCAGTCCGCCTCGAGCCGCTGAACAAGCTCGCGCTGCTCCGCAAGCGCAAGCGCAAAACGCTCCGGCGCCCGCAGCTCTTCGGGAATGCGCGCAAGCTCGCGCTCCAGCACCGACTGCTTGGCGACCCTCTCGACCGCCTTCGCCTGCGCTTGCGCGGCGGCGGCCTCCTTCTCCGCCTGGCCTTTCGCCAGGCGTTCGTCCAGCTTCGCCGCCTCTTCCCGCAACTCCGCCAGCTTCGCGGCCAACTCCTGAAGCCGCTGGATTTCCGCCTTCAGCCCAAGCCCTTCCCGCTCCGTCTCGGCGAGCCGCTCCGCCAACCCGTCCGTTGCAACGCCGTATTCGCCAAGCAAGGCCGAGCGGTCTTCCCAGCCGGAACGGGCCGCCGCCGCTTGCGCCTGCACCGCGCTCAGCTCCCGTTCCACCGCCTGGAGCGCTGCCTTGGCCTGCTGCAATTCCTCGCGGCTCGGCACCGACGCCGCGGAAGCCGCCTTGGCCGGGTGCTCCAGACTGCCGCATACCGGACAAGGGCTTCCGTCGTGCAGATGGGCGGCCAGCAGCCCCGCCTGCCCTTCCAGCCACTGCGCTTCCAGCCGCTCCGCCTTCTCGCGCAGCCGCCCGGCCGCCTCGGCCCGCTCCGCTTCAAGCCGCTGCGCGTTCTCCAGCCGGACCGCCAGCTCGCTGAGCTCCTTCAGCAGCCGGTATTGTTCGCGCACCCGATCGCGCCGCTCCACCAGGTCCGGCAGCTTGGCCGTTTCCGCTTCGATCGACCGGATCCGCTCCGCCAGCTTGCGTCTCGCTTCGCGCAACTCAGCAAGCTGCCTGTCCGACGCCTCGATTGCGGACAAGAGCCGCTGTTCCTCCGCCGCAAGGCGCTCCACCTCCCGGCGGTTGTCCTCCAGCGACCGGACGGCCGGCTCGAGGTCCGCGAGCCGCTGCAGCGTCCGCTGCGCCTCCGTCCGCTGCGGCTCCCGCGCTTCCTCGCGCGCGTACCGCTCCTGCGCCTCCTGCGCGGTCCTCTCCGCCAGCGCCAGCTCCTCCCGCTTGCGTTCCAGTCCGCTTCGCCTTGCGGCCAATTCCGCCTTCGCTTGGGCGGCCTGCTCCTCGTACGCGGCGATGCGGCTCGCTTTTTCCGCCCAGCTCAGCTTAAGCTCGCGCTCCGCCGCTGCCTCCTTGCCGCCCTCGAGTTCCGCTAGCCGCCGCTGTTTGGCTTCCCATTCGGCAAACCGCCCGTTCAGCGCGAGCGCTTCCCTAAGCCGCGCCTCCTGCGCCTGCCGGGCTTGCAGCAGCTCCTCCCGCCGCAGCCCGATGTCCGCCGCCAGCTTTTCATAGTAAGCGCGCTCCTGCTCGAGTCCGTCCATCACCTGCGCCGGGCTGTACACGTCCTGCCGCAGCGTTGCGGCCAAATCGCCCTCTTCGCGAAGCGGCAGGACGTCCTTCGCCTGCGCCAGGACGTAGTCCAGGCGTTCCTTAAGCGTCCGGACTTCGTCCTTCAGATCGCGCTGCATCCGGTAAAAGCGCTCTTCCACCCGCTGGTACAGCCCCGTCCGGAAAATCCGGCGCATAATCTCCTCTTTGTTGTCCGTATCCGAGGTCAGCAGCTTGCGGAATTCGCCCTGCGGCAGCATCACGATTTGGCTGAATTGGTCTTTATTCAGGCCGATGATCGCTTCCAGCTTCGCGTTGACGTCGGACACCACAAAGCGGTCGACGCAGGGCACTTCCTCGCCCGACGTCGTCTCGTACAGCTCGACCCGGCCGCCGGTCTCGTTTTTGTTGGTTCCCTTGCGGTGCGGCATCTGGCGGAACACGCGGTACGTGCGGCTGCCGACGCCAAACACGAAATCGACAGACGTATGCGTGCCCTCGTCGGCAAAATGGCTGCGAAGCATTCGCGCCTCGGCCCGGTCCTCGCCGCTTGCGCTGCCGTACAAGGCGTAGCAAATCGCATCGAAAATCGTCGTCTTGCCCGCGCCCGTATTGCCGGAAATGACGAACAGGCGGCGGTCCTCCAGCAGCGAGAAATCGATCGTCTCCTCGTCCCGGTACGGCCCGAAAGCCGTCATCGTAAGCCGAATCGGCCTCATGCCGTCTCTCCCTCCTCGGCCTCTTGCACAGCCGCCGTCAGCGTCTCCGCAAACAGCCGCTTTTTGTCTTCGCTTAACGGGAGGCCCGTTACTTCCTCATAAAAAGCGGCAAACAGCCCGACCGGATCGGACTTTGTCCGGCTCGGCGGGACGGCGGCTTCCCGCTTGTCCGCGTCCGCTTGGACCGAAGCAATGGGCCTGCGCTCCACATGAAGCGCGTTCGGATACACCGCCCGGACCTTTTCCATCGGAAAAAGCACCGGATTTTCGTTCAGCAGCGTAACGAATATGTAGTCGTCGGAAGGAGCGTGCGTTTGCAGTTCCTCGATGGTTGCCGTCACTCTGCGCATATCCCGGAGAGGGCGAAAGCTCCGCTTGTCCACCTTGACGCTGCCCGTCCCGTCCATTTCGACCATATAAAAGCCTTTGTTGTGCCGCTCCTCGGATATCGAATATTTCAGCGGCGACCCGGCGTAGCGGATCGTCTCGCTGGCGACGTAATGGGCTTCGTGAAGATGCCCGAGCGCGGTATAGTGGAAGGGCTTGAACAGCTCCGCCCGAACGTACTCCGCTCCGCCGATCGAAAGGGGCCGTTCCGAGTCGCTCGTATTCGGCTGCGGCTGTCCGCCGGGGGTCACGAAGGCGTGCGCGACAAGCACGTGCCGGGCGCCGGGGTCCAGCTTCGCCTCGATGCCGCCGATCACCGCCCGCATCGCGTCGTCGAACGTCCGGATCGAATCGTCCCCCAGCATCTGCCGCACCATGCCCGGATCGGCGAACGGCACGAGGTGGAAATGAACCTCCCCGTATGCGTCCCGAAGGACGACCGGCTTGGGGTCCGGCTGAAGACGCCCGACCAGATGAAGCCCCTTTTCCTCCATGATGCGGGTGCCGAAGTTCAGCCTGTCCGGGCTGTCGTGGTTGCCCGCGATCGCCAGCACCGGCGTCTTAAGCTCAAGGACGATCGTACGGAACAGCTCGTCCAGCAAGTCCACCGCCTCGGTCGGCGGCACCGCCCGATCGTACAAATCGCCGGCGATGACGACGGCGTCCGGACGCTCGGCCCGCACCGTCTCGACCAGCTGCCGGAGCGCGTAACGCTGATCTTCCGTCATATAAATCCCCTGCACCAATTTGCCCAAATGCCAATCGGCCGTATGGATGAATTTCATATCAGGATCACCGCCTTTTGATCACCGATTTGGTTGCCGTGCAGCTTCGCCGTGAAGTCTATTGCTCTATTATACCTTATTTTCTCCCCGCCTGTGTCTCGGCCTATGAAAGACGCCTAGAACCCGGGCGCGTCAAGCGGGCGGTATCCGGTCCCCCGGGTTCAACACGGGCGCGTCCGCGCGGACCGTGTCCGGATATTTGATTCCGCTGCCCGTATTCAGCGCGACGACCGTTTCCCCGCTCTTGATCCAGCCGCTCTCCCGGAGCTTGCGGGCCGCCGAGAAAGCGGCGGCCCCTTCGGGACACACGAAAGCCCCCTCCAGCCGGGCGATTCGGGCCTGTTCCTCAAGAAGCTCGGCGTCGTCTACGGCAATCGCGCAGCCCTCGGTTTCGTATACCGCTTCCAGAACCAGAAAATCCCCCAGCGCCTTCGGCACATTGATGCCGAAAGCGGCCGTCCTGGAATCGGCCCAGAACTCCGATTCGGACTTTCGTTCCTCCCACGCCTTCACGATCGGCGCGCATCCCGCCGCCTGGACCGCGACGAGCCTCGGGAACTTGTCTCTTTGCACCCAGCCGAGCGCGGCCAATTCCTTTAACGCTTTGTAAATGCCGATCAGCCCGACGCCGCCCCCGGTCGGATAAAGAATGACGTCGGGCAGCCTCCAGTTCAACTGTTCCGCGATTTCCAGGCCCATCGTTTTTTTGCCTTCGATCCGGTACGGCTCCTTCAACGTGGACGCATCGAACAACCCGCGCTCTTTCACCGCCTGAGCCACCATTTTTCCGGCATCGCCGATCAGACCGTTCACCAGGTTCAAATTGGCGCCGGATATCGCGCATTCCTTTCTTGTAATGAGGGGCGCCTCCACCGGCATGACAATGGACGCCCGGATGCCCGCTCTGGCCGCGTATAAAGCCCATGCCGCGCCGGCGTTGCCGTTGGTGGGCATGGCAAGCTCCTTCACGCCCAGCTCTTTCGCTTTGGATACGCCAACCGCAGCCCCCCGGGCCTTAAAGCTGCCGGTCGGGATCACGCCTTCGTCCTTCATCAAAAGCCGTTCGATCCCCATATCGGAGCCGAGACGCTTCATCGGCAAAAGCGGGGTCATGCCTTCTCCCAACGTGACGATGTTTCCCGGATCCGACAACGGAAGCAGCTCGTGGTATCTCCACAAATCGGGACTCCTTCCTTTCAGGCTGCCGGGAGTCCACTCTTTTTTTAAGGCCTGCAAGTCATAATCGGCCAGCAAGGGGGACCCGCAAACGCATAGTTGCCGAATTTCGGTGGATGCGTATGGCTTTTGGCATTTGGGACAATATAGATGGCTCAAATAGCTGAACGGCATATCAATCGTCCTTCCCTTCATCCGCAATTTCTCTCCCTTTCCGATCTTATGCGCGCTGCCGGGATGCATGGCTTACGTTCGCGCGGTTCAACGTCGGCCGCCCCAACCGCTTGCACAAAAAAAGAAGCGCATCGCAACGAACGGCGGCTTGATTCGCTGCAATGGCTTCCTGCGGGCAGGTCAGCTTATTCCAATTCGGCTCTTACGGATGGGTTTAGCTAGAACATAGCATTCGATCGATCCGATTGCAACAAGCCCTAAATCCCGAAATGACGATCTACCCCAGCTCAATCTCTTTCTTCAAATATTGGGACAACGTTCTGGCGATTTCTTTCATTCCCGATACGTTGGCTGCCGCTTCGGCTTCCGCATTATAGTTCGTATTCGTGTTTACGTCATACGTATACGCGACGCCCGCCGTATCGGTAATGAATTCGATGCCGGCGAAGCTGATGCCGTTCTGCTGCAGAAACGCTTCATACTTGGGAATCAGCGGGCTGTTGAAGCCGCTGATCACCTCGAATTTGGCTCTTTTTTCCGCCTTCTCGCCGACCGGACAGTACCGGTCGCCGATTTGGCACGCATCCGCCGGACACAATTGAAAACCTTCCGACGCGTCGACCCGTACCGCATAATAAAATTTGCCGTCGATAAATTCGCAGCGGGTAATGAATTGATCCTCATTCCGGATATACTGCTGAATCAGAGTAATGCCGTCAACCGATTCTTCATAGTCCGGCCCGAACACGTACCGCTCCAGCTCGGCCACATTGTCGAACAAGTGAACGCCGAGCCCTTTGCCCGCGCGGTTGTGCTTCGTAATAAAGGTGCGGTACGGAAAATGCCGGGCGGCCTCAACGAGCGCTTCCTTGCCGGAAGCGGCAACCGTATACGGCGTTCGGATCCCGAATTTGTCCAGTTCGAGATATTGCTTGATTTTGCTGATTTCAAGCTCCAGCGCTCGGCTCGTATTCAGCACCGTTCTGCCGTGATGCTCCAGCCAGGCCAGAACATTGGCCGTATATTCGGGAGCATACCGATGATTCCTTGAATGGGAGGAAGCGCTCATTCGATTGTAGAACACGCCGCTTGGGGGCTGCTCGCTGAGATCGAACTTCCCTTCGTGCAAATGCCAAAATTCATGAGGAACCCCGAGCTCCTCCAGCGCGCTTCGCAGCGGAACGATCCAGCTTTCGTTTTCGTGGATAATATACGCTTTGGACAACCGTGTCAGCTCCTCTCATTCCGATAGGTTCGAACTCAATCGTGCAATGAGATTCGCCAGCAGCTTTGTGCGCGGAACAAGCGATTCGATCACCAAATACTCTTCTTTGCTGTGGGCCTTTCCTCCCCTGGGACCCAGAGCGTCGATCGTCGCCACTCCCAGGGCTGCCGTTAGATTGCCGTCCGAACCCGAACCGACCTTTTTATCCGTAACGGCTTCCCCTAATTTCAGCGCCTCTTCCTGCACGACTTTAAGCAGCCGCTCGGAGGCTTCCGTCTTGATCATCGGAGGTCTTGTTATCCCGCCTTTCAGCTCCAGGGAGGTTCCGGGAATATCCGCGCGCAAGCATATTTCCCGGATGCGGAAATCCAGTTCTTCCGCCTGCTGCTGCGTCTCCATCCGGACATCGATATAGGCGTAGGCGTGCGGAGCGATCGTATTGCTGGAAGTGCCGCCCCCGATGACGCCGACGTTGACGTGAATTCCCTTCTCCGGATCGGTCAAGGCATGCAGCTTGATAATTTTATGGGCCAGCTCGGCGATTGCGCTCCGCCCCTTTTCCGGTTCGGCCCCCGAATGCGCGGCGACTCCCGCGACCGTCAAATAATATTTGCCGCCGCCTCTCCTGCCGGTAACCAGCGTTCCGTCTTCATCGCTTGGCTCGACAATCAGGGCATATTTTTTCGATTTCGCCTGCTCCTCGATCAGCTTTCTGGAATGGACCGAACCGACTTCCTCGTCGCTGTTCAGGATGATCTGCACATTTTTGTAGCTGTCGCTGCCTGTTTCCATCAAATGCTTGATCGCATACAGCGTCGTAATCTGGCTGGCCTTCATATCATACACGCCCGGGCCGTAGGCATACCGCTCATCCCGCGAAAAAGGGCGCTGCGCTACCGTTCCCTCCGGAAATACGGTGTCCATGTGCGCAATGATGAGAATCTCCGGATTTCGCGCCTCCGGATGGGTGATCAGAAGATTGTTGCCGCGCTCCTGTTGCTCATCGACATGGACCCGAAAGCCCAGCGCCTCATATTCCCGGGCCAGCGCGCGGCCTACCCGGTCCACGCCGTCCTTCAGAAACGTTCCGCTCTCGATATTCACGATTTCCTCGATCAGCTTCAGCATTTCCGCCTCTTTTGTTTTCCAGTCTGCCGCCGGCATCGCACGACTTCCTTTCCCTAATTTTAAGTAGATTCGATCAATCCCCATATAGATGGCACTGGACCCTGTGGCCCGAAGAGACTTCCCGATCCGCGGGCTTAACCTGTCTGCACGGCTCCGCGGCATACGGACAACGGGTGTGAAACACGCAGCCGGACGGCGGATTCACGGGGGACGGAAGTTCTCCCTGCAAAATGATCCGCTCCCGCTTCAGCCGGGGATGCGGCGCAGGCGCCGCCGACAGCAAAAACCGGGTATAGGGATGGAGCGGACGGGCAAACAGCTCATCCGTCGGGGCTTCCTCCACCAGATTTCCCAGATACATCACGCCGATCCGGTCGGCAATATGCCGGACAACGCTTAAATCGTGGGCAATAAACAGGTAAGACAAGCCGCGTTCCGCCTGCAGCTCCATCAGCAGATTCAAGATTTGGGACTGAATGGAGACATCCAGCGCCGACACCGGTTCATCGCATATGATGAGCCTGGGGTTTAAGGCAAGCGCCTTGGCGATTCCGATCCGCTGCCGTTGCCCTCCGGAAAATTCATGAGGAAAACGGTCCATATGCCGCGAGGAAAACCCCACTCTGCCCAACAGCTCAAGCGCGCGCTCCTTCCGCTCTTTTCTTGTCCCCTGCTTGTGAATGGCCAAAGGCTCGGCCACGCTGGACCAAATTCGTTTCTTGGGATCCAGCGAAGAGTAGGGGTCCTGAAAAATCATCTGCACCTTCTTGCGCAAAAACGCCAATCGCCTGGACGGAAGGGAAAAAATGTCCTCGTTTTGAAAAAACGCCTTTCCCCCGGTCGGCTCCGTTAACCGCAAAATCGTTCTTCCCGTCGTGCTCTTTCCGCTGCCGGATTCACCGACAAGACCGTAGGTCTCCCCTTCGTAAATGGAGAAGGACACATCCTCGACCGCTTTGAGTTGTTCTTTTCGCCAACCGTGCCGGGATCTGACGCGGAAGGTTTTGGACAAATGTTCGACTTGAAGCAGAGGATGCTCATGCGGTGACGAGTAAGCCGGACCCATCGCTGCCGCCTCCGTTCGCTTGAATGTCTTTGTAGTGCCAGCACCTTACCCGGTGGCCGGGCTCCGCCTCTTCCAGCGAAGGAGCCTTCGACCGGCAAAGCTCCGTCGCAAACGGACATCGCGGGGCAAACCGGCAGCACGCTTCGACCTCATGCATGGCCGGGACGGCGCCGCTAATTTCATATAGCTTTTGTTTGCGTCTCCCATCCAATTGCGGAACCGACTTCAGCAGACCGGACGTGTAGGGGTGCAGCGGACGATCAAACAGCGTCGTCACTTCCGCCTCCTCAACGACTTCGCCCAAATACATCACGATCACCCTCGAGCACATTTGAGCGACAACCGACAGATCGTGCGTAATCAGCATGATTCCCATTCGCAGCTTCTCTTTCAGCTCATTCATCAGCTCGAGGATTTGAGCCTGAATGGTCACGTCAAGCGCCGTTGTCGGTTCATCGGCAATCAACAGACGCGGCTCGCAGGACAAAGCCAGCGCGATCATCACCCGCTGCCTCATGCCTCCCGACAGCTCATGCGGATAGGACCGCAGTCGTCTTTCGGGATCCGAAATTCCGGTCAACCGAAGCAGCTCCAGCGCCTTTTCCCTCGCCTGCCGCCTCGAGGCACGCTGATGCAGCCGGATCGCCTCCATGATTTGATCGCCGATCGTATACACGGGATTCAACGAGGACATCGGGTCCTGAAAAATGATCGAAATCCGGTTGCCCCGAACCTTGCGCATCTCTTCCTCGGACAATTGCAGCAGGTCTCTACCTTCAAAAAGGATTTGTCCGCCGTACTCCGTCGTCTTTTCATCGAACAAACGCAGAATCGATTCGGCCGTGACGCTCTTGCCGCATCCCGATTCGCCGACAATGCCCACCGTCTCTTCCGGATCGATATGCAGCGATACCCCGTCTACCGCTTTTACGATCCCCTGCTCCGTCGAGAACTTCGTGGTCAAATGTTTGATTTCCAGCAATGGCGCTTGACTCAATCGGAACGCCTCCTTCGCCGCCGCACGGCTTTCTTCCGTTTTGCAAAGCGATTGTTCGATCCGGCTCCGGGATCAAGAAAATCGCGCAATCCGTCTCCCAGCAAATTCAGTCCCAGAATCATCAAAATGATGAAGACACCGGGAAAGACCGTCATCCACCATGCTTTGAAAATGACATTTTTGCCGTCCAGCAGCAGATTGCCGAGACTCGGCTCCGGAGCGGGAATGCCGGCGCCCAGAAAACTAAGCGAAGCTTCCGTCAAAATCGACACCGCAAATACGAAAGAAGCCTGCACGATCAGCGGAGACAGGACATTCGGCAACATATGCAGCCCCATTATCCGAAAAACGCCGGCGCCCTGCGCCCGCAAGCCTTCAATAAACGTTTTTTCCTGCACCACCAGCGCGGCCGACCTCACGATTCGCGCAATCGAAGGAATATAGACAATCGTCAGCGCCAGAATGACATTGCCCGTCTGCGGCCCCATAATGGCGACGATGGAAATCGCCAGCAGAATGGACGGAAAGGCGTACAAGCCGTCGCAAATTCGCATGAAAATATGATCGCAAACCGGGGAATACGCGGACGCCAGACCGACCAGAAGGCCGATCGCGCCCGCGATTGCGGTCACGCTGGCGCCCACGAGCAGCGACACTCGGATCCCGTAAACGACGCGCGTAAACACGTCGCGGCCCAACTGGTCGGTGCCGAACAGATGCTCGCCGCTTGGCGGCTGCAGCCGGTTCAGCGTCTCGATCGAGTAGGGATCGTAAGACGTGGTCCACGGAGCCAGCAGAGCAAGCAATGCGACCACGCTCATGATCGCGGTGCCCGTAACGAGCAGAGGATTGGAGAAATAACGCCGCCACGCGATCCGGCCCCTTCCCGGGGGCGCGGAAACAGCGATAGGCTCAAGAGAAGCCATGCCCTTCACCTCCCCCTGCCGCCATTCAGCTTCACGCGCGGATCCAGCAGCCCGTATACCAGATCGATCGCCAGATTCAGCAGCACATAGGTTACCGTGATGAGCAGAATGCTTCCCTGAATCACGGCGAAATCCCGGCGCTGAATGGAACTGATGATCAACTGCCCGATGCCGGGAACGTTAAACACCGACTCGACGACGGAGGCGCCCGTAATCAAGGTTCCGAACGTTTCGCCGATCACCGTCAGAATCGGAATGAACGCGTTCCGCAGCGCATGCTTGTAGGTCACGACGCCCGGTTTCAAGCCTTTGGCCCGCGCCGTTTTGATGTAGGGCTCGCCGAGCGCCTCAATCAGCGACGAACGGGTCATCCGCGCGATCAGCGCGGCCTGCATGAACCCCAGGACCATGGCCGGAAGAATCAGATAGCGCAAATGATTCCACAAGCCGCTGCTGATGGGCGCGTATCCCGCAACCGGCAGCCATTTCAGCTTCACGGCAAACAGAAGAATAAGAAACAGCCCCAGCAGGAAGCTGGGAACGGAAATCCCCAGCAATGAAAACCCCATTACGGCCTGATCCGTCAGCGTTCCTCTTCTGCGGGCGGCGGCAATTCCCAGCAGCAAAGCGATTCCTACCGCGATGGTCTGAGCCAGAACGGCCAGGGACAAGGTCGGCTGAAGCCGGCTGAAAAACGCCTCGGTCACGCTCATGTCCATAAAGATGGAATCGCCTAGATCGCCGGTTACGACGCCGCCGAACCAAACGAAAAATTGCCGGTACAAAGGCAGGTCCAACCCGAGGCGGGAGCGCAGCTCCGCTACGCTCTCCTCGCTGGCCTCGTCGCCCAGAATGACGCTCGCAGGATCGCCGGGCGATAAATGAATGAGCAGAAATACGACAACCGCTACGACAATCAAGACAGGCACCAAAGACAAGACGCGCTGAACAATATATTTGGTCATGATAATCTCCTTCAGTGACAGGCCTGTTTGATCAACGGGAAAACCTCCTGCTTAACGGGAAATCGACACATTCCACAAAATCGGTCCGATCAAATCGTCAAGGCCTTTGACATGGTCCCTGATGGCGACCAGATTTTGAATATTGCCGATTTTGACGATCGGCAGGTAGTCCCAAGTTACCCGGTTCAACTCGTCGATCAGCGGCTTGGCCTCTTCAATCGAACTCGACGCCTGAATTTGATCCAGCAAGCGGTCGATCTCCGGACTGTTGGTCCACCCCGGATAATCCGCTTTGGAATCCAGGAACGGATATTGGTGGATCGTCGCCCGGGTCGCAAAGGAAACGGCAAACAGATCGAAGTTGTTCTCATCCTTGCGCCGTTCCTGAACGGTCGGCCAATCGTACACATCCAGCCTGGATTTGACTCCGATGGACTTCAGCACCTCCTGGGCCACGACAGCCAGATTGTACTGTTCCGGATAATCCCGGGTCGTCAAAATCACCACTTCTTCCCCGGCATATCCGGATTCGGCGACCAGCTTTTTGGCCGCTTCGATATCGTGCAGGTTGTACTTGTCCGACCCTGCCGTGCTGTACCAGTCCTTCTGGGAAGGCAGCGCCAAAGACGAATCCAGTTCGAAGAAGCGGGAATCGCTATACGCCGCCGTAAGCGCCTCTTCATTGTTCAGCGCGGTGTTGAACGCCTGGCGCAGCTTCTGATTGGCGAATGGCCCCGCTTTTTTGTTGAATACATACGCGACAATGCCGCCCGGGCTGAAATAATTGCTTACGCCTTCCGTCGCATCGATCTGATCCGAATTATCGAACGGCACGCCAAACGCCACGTCGTATTCCCCGCTCAGAATGCCTGCAACCCGTGTCGATTCATCCGTTACATAGCGGAAATAGATATCGTCCAGGTAGGCGTACTTCTTTCCGCTCAGCCCGCTCGGTTCCTCGTCAACGGCCGAATAATCGGCGAATTTTTTCAAATGGACATATTGATCCGTCTTCCACTCTTCCAGCTTGTAGGGCCCTGTCCCGATGTATTCCTTGATGCCTTCCGGTCCTGCGGACTCAATGACCTCTTTGGGCATAATTCCCGGAAAAGGAGCGGTATCCGCAAGAACATAGAGGGCAACGAGCGAAGGCTTTTGCAGCGTCAGTTGAACCGTATATTCATCCGCTTGAAGGAACTTGGCGCCCTGCAGATTGGCCTGTCCCTGCGTGGAAGTGGACAACCACTTCTCCATCGAGGCGACCACATCTTCCGCCTTCATCTCTTTTCCATTATGGAAATGAACGCCTTTGCGCAGATGAAAGGTGTAAACCTTGCCGTCCTCGCTAATCTCGTAGGATTCGGCCAATTGCGGCACCACTTCGTAGTTTTTGTTCAACGTGACCAGCTGCTCGTAGATATTTCTCGCCACGTCTCTTGTCGCCTGATTGGTCGTCAAATGCGGGTCCAGCGTCGCCGGATTGGCCGGATACGCCACATTCAACGTTCCCCCGCCGGCAGGCTCGCCGGACGGTTGATCCGATTGCTGCGAAGATTCGCTGTTCGGGTTCGGCTGCTGCTGACGGTTTGACCCGGTCTCGCAAGCCGCAAGCAACAGCAACAGCCCTAACGCAAGACTAAACAACTTCCATCTCGATCGGTGCATCAAGAACAACCCCTCCATAAATCCAAGAAACTATAGTATTCCTCTTGGAATTGTTTATATAATAGTAACATGGAACGCATGATTCGAATCTCCAATCATCGTAATAGCAACCATTACATCTATTAATAGCTTGGCATTTGGGGGAAGGGGATGGAGATGGATATTCAATATTTCATCACGTTTCGGGCGGCCGCCCGCAGCCAAAGCCTGACCAAAGCCGCAGAGCAATTGAATTATGCGCAGCCTACCGTCAGCGTCCAGATCAAGAAGCTGGAAACCCATTTCGGGGTCAAGCTCTTTGAACGCAACAGCAATAAATTGAAATTGACGGATGCCGGCTGGAAGATGCTGAAATACGCGGATCAGATTGTGGAAGGGTACTTGGGAGCCGAGAATGTCTTTACGCCGGGATCGGCAATCGACCTGACCATCGGCACGACGGAGACGCTGGCCGCTTTTCTGCTTCCGCCTTATTTTCAGAAATTCCGCAAAAAGTATCCCGATGTCAGCGTCACTTTCTTTCCGGCGCTGGACGAGGCCAACATACGCAAGCTTAAAAACAATGAAATCGATCTGGCTATCGTTCTGAACACGCTTGTCTCCGATCCCGATCTCCGAACGTTCCCGATTCGCCATGAACCGTTCGTTTTTATTTGTCCCCCCAACCATCCGTTAAGCGGGAGAAACGACGTGTCGATTCAGGAGCTGCACAACAGCTCGTTTATCTTTACGGAGAAGGGCTGCAATTACCGGGAGTCGCTGGAGCGGTCGATGAACGAGCACGGCGTCGCCTATAAGACCGTTACGGAAATGGGAAGCATCGAGGGGATTAAACAATGCGTCATTTACGGCATGGGCATCGCCATGATTCCGCGAATCGCCGTTCACGAGCAGCTGCAGCAGAATTTGCTGTCGAGCTTCTCGCTCCGGCCAAGCGCCATTCAGCCGTTCTACTCGCAAATCTTGATATCCCGAAACAAACATATATCCGCGCCGATCAACGATTTAATCTCTTTGTTGTCCTCTGAAAGCCTCGGCTATTAGCTTTTGGTCTTCTCGGGTCTCGGGGTCCCGCGTTCCGACAAAGACCCGGCATAAAAAAATCAGCCGCCGCTTCGAAAGCGGCAGCCGATTCGGCGTATGTTCCCGCAAAAAAAAGAAGCCGGTCGTCCCGTTTCGAAACCACCGTCGATCTCCTCCCCCGACCCGGCGCTCTCCGTGGTTTGGGACCCTTCCGCCGCTCGTCCTTACGCTTCTAAAAGTCTATTTTCCGAATCTCGTCCGTTCAAGGCAAACGAAAAAACGCCGGACATTGGGGGCCGGCGCGTGCCGGAGCGGGAACGCGTTTACGATTCATAACGGGTATCCGAGCAACCTCGGACAGGCGCGAATGGTCGAAGACCCAACGCGGATATTGTTCTACTGGCGAAATCGATCCGTTCCCTTTTCAAGACGCCTTGCACGGCCGATCGCGGTCCTTTCGCTTCAGGACGAACCCGAACCGCCCGCATTCGTCAGCCACTTCTTCAACTGGCCGATCGCGCGCCGCTGGATGCGGGATACGCTCATTTGGGAGACGCCCAGCCGGTCGGCGACGTTGCGCTGGGAGAAGCCGTGCTCGTAGAGCAGCACGAGAACTTTCCGCTCCTCCGGCTTAAGCCGCATCATCGCTTCGTCCAAGTCCAGCTTGCGGTCGACATGGGCATATTCGTCCGTCGTGGCGGCGATGAGGTCGCCCAGCGTCGCGCCGTTCTCCTCCTCGGACACGGGCACGTCAAGGGAGACATAATGATAGAGCTCGCGTCCGGCAAGCACTTCCAGCGTTTCTTCCAGACTGATGCCGAGACGGTCCGCGATCTCCTGCACGTTCGGCGAACGCTCCAATTCCATGGTGAGCTCGTCGACCGCTTGCTGGAGGATCAGCCCTTTTTCCTTGATTCGGCGAGGCACCTGAACGTACCAGGACTTGTCCCGCAAAAAATTTTTCATTTGTCCGATAATGCTCTTCATGGCATAGGGCTCAAACGGCATCCCGTAATCCGGGTCGAACAGCTTCAAGAGCCTGAAAAGCGTCATTCGCCCCACCTGTACGAGATCCTCAAGCAGATCGGGCCGGCTCCGGGAGATTTTGTGGGCAGCCATCTGAACGAGCGGCTCGAACCGGCGCACCAGCTCGTTCGCCAATTCGGCGGAGCCGCTGCGTTGATATTGGCACAGCATGTCCATCGCGTCGTCGGGCAGACGCGCGTTGGGGGTCACATTCATAACGTCTGCGCCTTTGCGGCCGTCCGCCTTTTCGTCAGCACGACGACCGTGCCCAGATCCTGGCACACTTCCACCTCGTCCATCAATGCTTGCATCAGATAGAGCCCCAATCCGCCCGACCGGATCTCCTCGATGGACTTCCCGTGCAGGTTGGATGTTTGCATTTCGCCGGTTGGTTGAAATCCGCCTCTTCCGTTATCGCGAACGGAAATCCGCAAATGGTGCTCGGTAGCGGCAAAATCGATGTGAACGACGCCTTCGGGTTCTTCGGCGTAAGCATGCAGCACGACATTATTGCAGGCCTCGGAAACCGCTACCTTCATGTCCTCGATATCCTCGTAGGAGAAATCAAGCTTTGCGGCAATGCCGTACAGCGTCAAACGAACCAAATCCACGAATTCGGCTCTGGCCGGTACCGTAAGCGACACGAGCGCATCGTTGATCATCGCGTTGTTTTCACCATTCCTTCTTCCTGTTTGCTGTTGACGGTTAAGCGCCTTCGGCCGGCGCGGGCGTTACATTCAAAAACGGGCTGATTCCCGTAAGGTCGAACAATTTGCGCACGTTTGCGGGGACTTCTTCGACGGCGAACGCTGCCTTGCGCGCATGGCGGGCTTTGACCATCCCGATCAGGATGCCGATTCCCGTGCTGTCGATATACTTCAAAT
Source organism: Cohnella laeviribosi DSM 21336 (assembly GCF_000378425.1). Classification (GTDB taxonomy): domain Bacteria; phylum Bacillota; class Bacilli; order Paenibacillales; family Paenibacillaceae; genus Cohnella; species Cohnella laeviribosi. Next base: position 54,928 of record NZ_KB899828.1, read on the forward strand.
CGCGCAGATTGAGAACCAGCTTGCGGTCGGACAGCTCCAGGAAGGGCTCCATGGCGTCGCGCATCTTCGAAGCCACCTCCAAATCCAGTTCCCCCGCCACATACACGACGGTTTGGCCTTCGCGGTTTTCCGTCCGGAACTTGAGTTTATCCGTTTGCATACAGGTCCCCTCTCTCCAAAAAAACAGGATCGTTTGTCATTACCCTGCGGCGCTTGGGATGAAACAGAACCGATGAAAGGCGGGCCGGCAGCCCGAGCGCGTCCGGAGATACGCCGAATAATGGCGGAATATGTCGAACCGAGGTCTGCTCCAGTATCTATGATAGCATGCTTTCGGGTCTTGTCACGTCATTCCGGAAAATGGATGCGGCCGCGCCGGTTCGATTCGATCGGAGAGCGGCTGCTTCCAAAAAAACAACCCGGAGCCGCAGGCGCTTCATACGCTTGCAGCTCCGGGTTTTGCCTTTTCCGCGGACGGCCCTTCTTCGCTTGCCTCGCTACTTCATCCCGGTAAGCGCGATGCCTTGAAGAATCCGTTTTTGAAACACCAGAAAAACAAGGATGAGCGGGATGACGGACACGGTCGCTCCGGCCATGATCTGAATCCAGCCGCTGTTGTCCTTCAGCTCGCTCGAGAAATACACCATGCCGACCGGAAGCGTATACTTCGTCTCCGTCTGCAGGACGATAAACGGCCAGATGAACTGATTCCAGCCCGATATGAAGCTTAAAATCGCCAGCGTGACGATGGCGGGCTTCACGAGCGGAACCGCGATATGGGCAAAAATCCTCCACTCGCTCAAGCCGTCGATGCGGGCGGCGTCCAGCAGCTCCGAGGGCAGCGACTCCATAAATTGCTTCATCAGAAAGATCCCGAACGCCGTAATCAGCCCGGGCAGCAGCAACCCGGCGTACGTATCCGCCAGATGCAATTGCGACGCCAGCAAATACCACGGAATGATCAACATCTCCGTCGGAACCATCAAGGTGCTGATGATGAAGAGAAAAATGATTTTTTTGCCGGCAAACGAGAACTTGGCAAGCACGTATCCGACCGCCGTATCGAAAACCAATACCGACGCCGTCGTAATCGCCGCCACGGCCGCGGTATTGGCGATCCAGCGGCCGAAAGGGGCTTTGGCAAAGATATCGGCGTAATTGCCGAGCGTCGCCGGCGAAGGAATGAGACCCGGGTCGAACAAGTGTTGAGGCAGCTTAAGCGAAGAGGTCACCATCCATACGAAAGGAAACAACGTGATCCACACTCCGGCCAACAGCAGCGCGTACCGAATCGCTGCGGACATTCCCCGCCCGATGGAACCGCGCCGCGCCTGATCGGTTGCAACCCGACTCAACCGTTTCCCCTCCCGTCAATATTCGACTTTCCTGTTCAGGACTTTGAGCTGCAGCAGGGTGAACGCCAGGATGAGGACAAACAGAACGACCGTGGCCGCCGATGCGCTGCCCATCTCGAAGCTTTTGAACGCCAGCTTGTAGATATGGAAGACGAGTGTTCTCGTCGAGTTCAGCGGACCGCCGTCCTGCGTCATGCTGACGATTTGGGCGAAAGCCTGCAGGTACGAGATGCCCGCGATAACGGCGGAAAACAAGATGACGGGGTTAAGCAGCGGGATCGTAATATGCCGGAACCTGCGCCAGGGACCTGCGCCGTCGATATGCGCGGCCTCGTAGTACACGTTGGGGATTCCCTGCAGCCCGGTGATGAAAATCAGCATCTGAAAGCCCACGCTCTGCCAAATCATCGAAAGGGCGATGACATAAGGCGCCTGATGCGGGGATTGCAAAAAAAGCTGGGCGTCGAGGCCGAGTTTCAACAGCGCGGCGTTCACCCAGCCGTTCGGCATCAGCAGCCAGCGGAACACCCAACTGACGGCGACGATGCTGGTGACGTACGGAATGAAGTAAACCGTCCGGAAAAAGCCGCGAAACCGGGTTACGCTCTGCAGCAGCAGCGCGACGGCCAGTCCCGCCGCAAGCTGTCCGGGAACGCCGACGGCCACGAACAAAAACGTATTGCCGATCGATTTGCGAAACACTTCGTCCGCGAACAGGCCCTTGAAATTGGCCAAGCCGACATAAGGCTTGTCGGGCGACAATACATCCCATTCGCGGACGCTGATGTTAAACGAATACACGATCGGCACAAGCCGCGTGCCGATAAAATAAAGCAGCGGGAGCGCCAGCATAAGATAAATGAACAGGTAGCGCTGCGTCTTGTAGGTCAACCGGATCGACAGCAGCCTGCGCCCCGCCCGCGCGCTTTGCCGGATGGCATTCGCAATCACGCGCTCAAGCCTCCCTTTCTAGCCTTATTTTTTATCCGCCTTGGCCCAATACTCGTCATACAGCTTCTGCGTTTTGTCCACGAGGCTCCGGAACGCCTTCTCGACGGGCACATTTTTCAGCAGCACTTCATTCGTTGCGTCGACGAACAGCGTTCTTTCGTTGGCCTCGTCGATAAAGAAGTGCGCCTTGCTGTTTTCCAGTTGGGCGATAAACGGCCCCAGCTTCTCGTCATGCAAATATTTGTCCTGCGAAGCGACCGCTTTCTGCGCCGGAAGCTCGCCTACCTTCTCGACTCACTGCTCCTGAACCTCCTTGCTGGTCAAAAACTGCAGGAACTTGGTGGCGGCCTCGAGCTTGGCTCCGGACACGTTGGCCGGTATGGCGTTCGCCCAGAACGAGGACGGGGTCGACTTGCTCTTGTAGGAAGGCAGCGGAGCAATGCCGTAGTTCAGGTCCGGCGCATCCGTCTTGAGCGAGCCGAGGCGGAACGAGCCGTCGATGTTCATGGCCGCGTGGCCGGTTTTGAAGGCGGTCGCGTCGTCCGTGAAGACGCCCGTCGTGCCGACTTTATGCTTGAGCGCAAAGTCGAGCAGGTATTGGAACGCCTCCAGTCCCGCCGGCGAATCGGCCCATAAAAGGCGGCGGCGGTCTTCGCTCAGATCTTCCCCGCCCGCCTGATGCAGCAGGCCGTCGCGGTACCAGTGGTGAAGCTGCGCGCCCGGCTCCCAGGCAAGGCCTTCGACGACGAATTGCCCGTTGGCATCCTTCTCCGTCAGTTTAATGGCCGCCTCCACAAGCTCCTCCCAGGTGGCCGGAGGCTCCGCGATATTCGCCTTGGCGAACAGATCCTTATTGTAGAACAGCGCCAACGTGCGAACGGCCGTCGGAATCGCCCAGTAGCGGCCGTCGATTTTGGCCGCGCTCACCAGCGGATAATAATCGCTCTCGATGCTCGCCGCCGGGAAAGCCGATTCGGGAAGCGGCTGCAGGAAGCCGGAAGCTACGTATTGGGGCAGCCATCCGTAGTACAGGTTGATCACGTCCGGACCCTTGCCGGCCGGAACGAGCGTGGCGACCTTTTCATTGTACTGGTCGTACGGGAAGTTCGTCTGTTTGACGACAATATTCGGATTTTGCTCCTGGAACTGCTTGATCAGCTCGTCAATAAGGGCGACCTTGGCGGGATATTCATATTGCCAGTATTCGATCGTAACCTTTTCCTGCTCGGATTTCGGGGAGGACGAAGCGGACGATGACGAACCGGAGCCCGGCGAAGGGGAAGCCGGCCCGTCCGCCTGTTTCCCGCCGCCGCATGCGGCCAGCAGCAAAACGAACGCGAGCGCCAGAATGGATAAAGCTTTCGCATTACGGGAATAGGTTGTCATAATCGGGCAGTCTCCTTTTGTTCGGATATGGGTTCGGATTTTGGTTCGGAAAAGGGAACGGACGGCTCCAGATTCAGCAGCTTTCGGGCGTTGTTGCCGAAGATGAGCTCCATTTCCGCATCGGAGAAGCGAAGATCGCGCGCCACGCGCGTCTGTTCCTGAAGATAGCGGTAATTGTAGCCGCGGGGGAAGCCGAGCGAATCGGTGCCGAAGATGATCCGTTCCGGGCCGATCAGCTCGTACGTCTTGCGGAACAAGGTCTCCAGCGTCAGCTCGTACGGCATCCAGCGGATCCATTGGTTGGAGCCGGACGTATCGACGTACACGTTCGGACAGCTCCAGCACAAATGCAGCAGCTCCTGGAAATAACCGCAGCCGAAATGCGGGATGATAAACGGAATGTCGGGATATTGGCGGGCCACGTTAAAGATGGAGAGCGGATTGATGTTCAGATGCCGGACAATCCCGCCGGCATGGCCCAGCAGGCCGAAATGGATCAGCACCGGCAGCTTCCGTTCCGCCGCAAATGTCCATACGGGCGTAAGCGACTTGTCGTCGAACGGAATTTGGGTCAGCGGTCCGAACAGCTTGTAGCCTTTGAGGCCCAGCTCGTCGACTGCGCGCTTTAACTCCTCCGCGGCATCGGGCCGTTCGATGGAGTGGGAGGCGAAGCCGGTAAACCGGTCCGGCGCCTTGGCAATTTGCTCGGCCAGATCGTCGTTGGTCCAGCCGGTCAGAAAATTGAGCCCCCCGATGCCGTAGCGGTCCAGCTCGTCCTTCCACCGGTCGATCAGCGGCCGGTTCGCCGCTTCGGGATCGGGCTCGGAGGTCCGGAAATCCCACGTCAGGCGCATCCGTTCGGACCGCTCGAGGCCGTACCGGACAATCTTTTCGTGCCTTTCGTGCGCGAACGGATAGTCGTAAGGCAGATGACCGTGAATATCGAACACTTTGAAACCGGCTCTAAACAAAGGTATCACTCCTCCTGTCGGATGGTCCGATTTTGCCGCATCCCTCGGGCTCCCCTTCTAGGAGCGAAGCCATTCGGCCAGAATAAGGTCCAGCTCCTTCAGCTTGCGCTCAAGCGAGGCGCGCGTGCGCCGCATCCATTCGTACGCCTCTGCGTGCCTCTCAGCCTGCACCGACAAAGCACGGGCCACCTCCTGCGGATTCGGGCCGCCGGGAAGGCTGCGAACGGCGACAAAATGCCAGGGATCGAGCGCCTGTCCGAGCTCGTCGCCGCTTAGGCCCAGCGGCCGGCCAACGACCTTCAGCGCCGCCTCGTTCAGCATCTCGACCGTAAGCTCGCGCACGGTGAGCCCTGCGGCATCTGCTTTTTGAACGAGCGCCGCCACGACGGTGTGCGCGGTCCGAAACGTCAAGCCCTCCTTGCGCACCAGCGTATCGGCCAGCTCGGTCACGGTGGCGAAGCTGGCCTCCGCCCGCTTGCGCAGCACATCCCGGTTGATCTCCAGCGTTTCGATGATCCGCGCTAGCAGCCGGCAGACCGCCTCCAGCGTATGCAGGCTTCTCCAGGCGTAAGGCTGCAAGTCGTCCTCCGTGTCGACGATATCGCCGAAGGGCGTATTGTGGATCATCGTCAGCACCGTCGCGGCGTCGCCCGCGCAGCTGGACAGCAGGGAGCGCACATGCTCGACGGATACCGGATTGCGCTTCTGCGGCATGATCGAACTGATCTGGACGTACGGCGCCGCCACCCGCACGGCGGAAAACTCCTGCGTTCCCCACAGCAGCAGCTCCTGGGCGAACCGGCCCAGATTAAGGGCAGCCAGCGAAACGGCGGCAGCGATCTCTCCCACATAGTCCGCTCCGCTGACCGCGTCGTACGCGTTCGCAATCACCTCGTCGAAGCCGAGCAGCTCGGCCGTCCGCTCGCGGCTGATCGCGAAGCCGGACGTGGTCAGGGCAGCCGCGCCCAGACTGCTGCGGTTGCAGTTGGCATACGCGGCCCTAAGGCGCCTGATGTCGCGTCCGAGCGAATCGGACACGGCCGCGATATAGTGCGCGACCGTTGTCGGCTGCGCTTGCTGCGTATGTGTGTAGCCGATCATCAGCGTGTCCGTATGGGCGCGCGCCAAGCCGATCAGCCGCTCCTGAAGCGCGATCGCGGAATTCAAGGCGGCCAGCAGCTTGCCGCGCAGCACGAGCCGGTAAATGGCGATGCCCATATCATTGCGGCTTCGGGCCAGATGCAGGTTGCCCGCCACTTCGCCCGCCAAGGCGAGCAGTTCATGCTCCACTTCAAAAAACAAATCCTCAAACCGGCCGGTATAGCGGTTGGACCGCAGCTTCTCCGTATTCAGCTCCAGCAGCGCCCGGGCGATCGCTTGGGCATCCCGTTTGGCCACCAGGCCTTGCTCGTAAAGCATGATCAGGTGCGCCTTGTTGACGGCGATCATCGGGCCCAGCAGCTCTTTCTTGGCCTGATCGTAAGCCGGCTCGAGCACAACTTCGGCATACGTTTTCCCAGGAAAGCGCGTCCCTTCCTCCGCTCCCCGCTCCTGTACGTCTTTCACCTTTTTCACTCCTGTCCGGCCGGGCTTATCTACCTCCAAAAAAACAAAAGAGACCAAGCCCTAACGGGCATTCGGTCTCCAGTTGTCCGGTAGATATGATAGGGGCCGTATTTTTTCCAAAGAAACCTGCAGCCTAAGCCGCAAGCCGATCAAATCCGATAATACAAACTGGTTATGTTGTTATTTACTGGATTTTAACACCGCTTCCAAGGAGCGTCAATGCATTTCCTAATAGATCATTCCTATATTTCGATAAAAAATCGTTTGCGCCGGCCGTTCACCGGATTTTCCGGTAAATCCGGTATTCCTCGTTCCACGTCTCGTAGCAGTCGGCGTATCGGGTAAAGGCGATCGACTCCTTGCCGCCCAGAATCAGAAAGCCGCCCTTCGCCAAACTTTCGAACAACAGGCCGTGCACGCGGTCGCGAAGCTCCGAATTAAAGTAAATCAGGACATTGCGGCAAAAAATGACGTGAAACTCGTTAAACGACTGGTCCGTGACCAGATTGTGCTCCGCGAATACGATCCGTTCGTGCAAGCGGCGTTTCATCAGCACCAGATCGTGCTCTCTCTCGCAGTAGTCGGAAAAATCCGACTTGCCGCCGGCCAGCTCGTAATTTCTTGCGTACTGGCCGCATCTGTCGGCGGGGATGATGCGCTCCCGCGCCCGCCGCAGCGCGCTGCGGCTGATGTCCGTCGCGTAGAGGCGGGATTTGGCCAAAATCCCCTCTTCCTCGAACAAAATGGCGGTCGAGTACGCCTCCTCGCCGGAAGCGCAGCCGGCGTGCCAGACGCGCACGAAGGGAAGGCGGCTTAAGATCGGCGCGATCCGCTCCCGGAGGAAAAGGAACAAGCCCGGGTCCCGGAACATCTCCGTCGCCGGGATGACCAAGTCGGACAGCAGCCGTTCGAACGAATCCCGGTCGTGCAGCACTTTTTCCTGCAGCGCCGATATCGTGCCCAGACGCTCCAGGTTAATCCGGTGCCAAATGCGGCGGCGCAGCGACGGGAAGGCATAGCGGCGAAAATCGTATCCGTACCTGCGGTAAACCCCTTCCAGCAGCAGCTCGATTTCGAGTTTTTCCAGCTGTTCGTCGGCGCCGGGCAATTGCTTCAGTTCGGCGTTCATCGGGACAACCACACCTTTAGCAGCGACAGCAGCCGATTGACCTGTACCGGCTTGGCCATGTAGTCGGAAGCGCCCGCCTGCAGGCATTTGTCCCTGTCGTCCTTCATCGCCTTGGCGGTAAGCGCGATGATCGGAAGGCCGCTCCATTTCGGATGCCTGCGGATGCGCGCTATCGCTTCGTAGCCGTCCATCTCCGGCATCATGATATCCATGAGCACGAGATCGACCTCCTCGGCCTGATCCAGAATGGCCAGCGCCTCCCGGCCGTTCTCCGCCGACAGCACGCGCAGCCGATGATGCTCGAGCAAGCTCGTCAGCGAGAAGACGTTGCGCTCGTCGTCGTCGACGAGGAGCACGGTCTTGCCGGCCAGAACCGAGTCGCCCTGGCGCTCTTCATCGCCAGCCGGCCCGGTATCTGCCGGCTCCGCACGTGCCGGCTCCGCACCTGCCGACTCCGCCGACGTGCCGTCGGCAAGCGGAGCCGTCCCGGCTTCCGTTGCCGCTTGCGCTTCCGGCGCCGTTTCGGCCTCGGGTGCCGCTTGCGGCAGCGGGATCGAAGACTCGGCGCGTTCCTCCGCGGCTTCGGTACGATCCGGCGGGCCGTTTTCCGCTCCGCCGGCTGTGGAGGAGTCCGATTCCGGCAAGAATGCCGCGCTCCCCGCCTCTTTCCAGTCGGGGCACCGCTCCGGCAGGTACAGCGTAAAGGTGCTGCCGCGCCCCACCTCGCTCTCTAGCTCGATGAAGCCCCCGAGCAGGGCGGCGAGCTCCTTGCTGATGGTCAGGCCCAGTCCGGTGCCGCCGAACTTGCGGCTGGTCGTGCCGTCCGCCTGGCGGAACGCCTCGAAGATCACCTCGCGCTTGTCGGGCGCAATGCCGATCCCGGTATCCTCCACCGCGAACGCGATATAAGGCTCGGCTTCCCGTCCGCCCAGGTTCTCCCGCTCCGCCTCGGTGCATCGGCGGATATGCAGCTTGATGGAGCCTTCGAGGGTAAATTTGAGCGCGTTGGACAGCAGGTTGCGCAAAATCTGCTTCAGCCGGTGCCCGTCCGTAAGCAGCACCGGAGGCACGTTCTCTTCCATGCGTATGGAGAACTCGAGCCCCTTCTCCGCCGCGATCGACGCGTACGTGTCCTCCAGCGTCGCCGTAATGTCCTCGATCAGCGTCGGCTCCGGATGGATGTCCATTTTGCCGGAGTCGATTTTGGCCAAATCGAGAATTTCATCGATCATCTTCAGCAGGTCGTTGCCCGAGGATTGGATCGTCCGCACGAAGCTGAGCTGCTTCTCGGTCAAGTTCCCTTCGCTGTTGTCCTCCAAAAACTGCGCCAGAATAATCATGCTGTTCAGCGGCGTCCGCAGCTCATGCGACATGTTGGCGAGAAATTCGGATTTGTACTGGGACGCAAGGGCAAGCTGTCTCGCCTGGCGCTCCAGCTCCGCGTTCGCTTTGGCGACTTCGCGGCTTTTGCGCTCGGTTTGCCGGTTTTGCTCCTCCAACTCCAGCGTTTTGACCGTCAGTTCCTGGCTCGTATGCTCCAGCTCCCGCTGCTGCCGCTGCAGGCGCTCCTCGGAGAGCTTCAACTGCTCCCTCTGTCCCTCGAGCTGCTCGTTCGTCTGCCGGAGCTCTTCCTGCCGGGAACGCAGTTCCTCCGACTGCACCTGAAGCTCCTCCGCCATCGCCTGCGTTTCGCGCAGCAGCTCTTCGACCCGCTGCCGAGACCGGATGTTGGCTACGATAAAGGCAAACTTCTCGCACAGCTTGTCCAGCAGCTCGCGCTGGATGTTGCCCGCCGGCTGCAAATACGCCAGCTCCACCGCGCCGATCGTCTGCCCGTTCATCTTGATCGGGTGCAGCAGAAGCTGCACCGGATCGGCCTCGCCAAGGCCGGAGCGGATGCGGATATACCCCGGCGGCAGCGGTTCGACCGTCATCGGCTCGCCCGTCAGCACGCATTGGCCGAGCAGGCCCTCTCCGGGACGGAAGGCCGGCGGCCGCTCGTCCGTCCCGCGCTCCGGCTCCGGATTGGCGTACGAGCCGGCGAGCACGAATTTGCCGGCCTCGTTTTCCTCCCGCAAATATACGGCGCCGTAAGACGCCCCCAGCACGGGAGCGAATTCGTTGACGAACGAATGGGACACCGCATTCGCATCGGAGAAATCCTTGAGCAGCTCCGTCGTGCGGGCCAGCTGCGCGTCCAGCCACGCCTGCTGCTCTTTCGCCTGCGCGTACAGCCGCTCGCGGTCCTTCTGAGCCTGCAGGTCCATGGCGATCTGCCGGAACAGCCGGGCGAGCTCGCCAAGCTCGTCCTTCGCCTTGATCTCCAGCCGGGCGAACCCGCGCAGCCGGCCCTGTCCGAATTTTCGCGCCATAAGCGCGAGCAGGTTAAGCCCTCTTGTCATCCGGGGAAAAATCCACGCAAAAACGCCCAGCCCGGCCACAACCCCGGCCAAGGCAAGTCCGCCCGCCAGGCGGACGGAACCGGCGTAAAGCGCTTCGGCGCGCGCCTGCTCCTCCTCCATTCTCCCTTGTTCGAACGCCGCAAGCGCATTCAGCGAATGGACGGCGCTCTCCTGGCGGAGCCGTCCCTCGTTTTTCTGCAGGGCGCGCGCTTCCTCGTACTGTCCCCGGCTGATCAGCGACGCGAACCGTTCGAGAAAATCGAGATAACGGACGCTGTCGCTGGCGACCGTGTCCGCAAGCTGCCGCTCGTCCGGACGAAACGCCGCCGTTCGAAACGCCTTCAGCCGCTCCGAATAGACTGCGATTTGCCGGTTCAGCTCCTGGACGACCAAATCGTCGCTGCCCTGCATCCGGAGCAGGATGTTGTTGACCGAGTTGCCGGACTCGTTGACAAGGCCGCTCAGGTCCGCGACATGGCGCGCCTTGACGAGCGGGTCGCCGTAGAAGCCTGTCAGGTGCTCGTTCATCCGGGTCATGCGGTCGTAGCCGAATGCGGCGAAGCCGACGAGCAGCAGCAGCATAAGGCCAAAGCCGGCCGCTAATCGCGTTGTGATCCTCATATGTTGGCAGCGGCTCCTTTCACGTCGACCCGAACCAGGCAGCGGTCGTCATGGCGCTTGTCCAGCGAATCCTGCCGAAGCAGCTCCCGGATGGCGTCTTCGTCATCCCCCGCCTGCGCGAGCCTTTGGACGAGAACGTCGATTTTGGCGTCAAGGTCCCCCGGAAACAGATCGAGCAGCCCGTCGGTATAGAAATGGATCGCATCGCCCGGCTTCAGCATCACCGTTTCGGTCCGAATGTCCAGCGTTTCGAACAAGCCGATCGGAGCGCAGGTCGCGCCCAGCCGCACCGTCGCCGTTCCGTCCCGGGGAACGATCAGCCCGGGCGGGTGCCCCGCGTTTACGACCTCCACGATCCTTTGCCGCAAATCGATCCGGGCGCAGATCCCGGTGCAGTAGTATTGGACAAGCTCGTTTTCGTAATGCAGCTGCATCAGCCGGCGGTTGACTTCCCGGACGATCCGCTCGGGACCGGCGTGCGCGTGCATCAGTTCTTTTAATACGGATGCCGTAAACATGCTGATCAGCGAAGAGGAGATGCCGTGTCCCATCGCGTCCATAACGGCGATCGTCAACCGGTGCGAATCCAGCGCGTGCCAGGCGTACAAATCGCCGGCGAGCTGGTCCGAAGCGAGAAAGAAGGAACGGACGCGGTACAGCTCGCCGTCGATCGCCGGAGGAAAAACGGCCTCCTGCACCTGCCTGGCCAAATTCAGTTCCTCGCGCAGCCGCATATCGCGGTCTTTATGCCAGTCCAGCTCGCGTTTCAACCGGAGCGCGGACCGGATGCGGGCGAGCAGTTCCACCTTGTTGATCGGCTTGGTGACAAAATCGGTGGCCCCCGCGTCCATCGCTTCGGCCAGTTTACGGGAATCGCCGATCGCCGTCACCATAATGACCGGAATATCCCGCAGCTTCTCGTCCTCCTGCAGCAGGCGGCAAGCCTGAATCCCGTCGATGGCGGGCATCATGAGATCGAGCAGGATCAAATCGATGGAAGAATGGGCGCCGGATCCCGTAGCGAGCGAAGACCGCAGCATCCGCAGCATCTCTTCCGCCGACGATGCGGTGACCACATCCTCGTATCCGGAACGCCTCAGCATTTCCTGCACGACCATCACGTTCATCGGATTGTCGTCAACGACCAATATGCTCATGCTCGTAACGGCTCCTCATGTAGAATCCGCATTTTTATATGGGTCAGATCAACAGGCAAATCAACATTTATAGAGTAGATCAACCCCGCTTCGGCGTAAAGCGCAGAAACGCCCCAATTCGCCCGCGGCGCGCCAGCCATATCGCCCTAGCCCCGGCCAGCGGCCGCCCGCCTCTTCCTTACCCCTCCTCCCGAAACGTGAAACAGCCGCTAGCGGCTCGGCTCCGCCCGAATGGCCGGCAGCGGGCTCCCGTCCCGTCCGGCGTCCCTCTTTTCCTCCGCCCGGTGCGGCCGCAAAGCCGCGTTTGCCCGAAGCGCGGAGTGTTTCGCTTTTGATCGCATGGGGTTAATAGATAGACAGGTGCCCGATCGAGGGTAACAACGAATATACGGAGGCTGATCTACATGCAAGCATTGCTTCTTGCAGGAGGATTGGGAACCCGGCTGCGGCCGCTGACGGAAAATATGCCGAAGCCGATGGCTCTGGTGGGCAACCGGCCTTGGCTCGAACATTTGATTCTCGGCTACAAGCAGCAAGGGGTTACGGACTTCGTCGTTGCCGTCAAGCATTATCGCGAACTCATCGAGGCTTTCCTGGGGGACGGTTCCAAATACGGAGTCAACATCGAATACGCCGTCGAACGGGACCTGCTTGGCACGGCAGGTGCGATCAAAAACGCAGAGCATCTGCTGCACGACCGGTTTATCGTCGTCAACTCCGATATCATTCACCAAGTCGATCTCAGAGCGGCGCTGCAGTTTCATGAACAGCACGACGGAATCGCCACGATTTGCCTGACGGAAGTGGAGGACCCGAGCCAGTACGGCGTTGTGGAATTGGGTCCGGCGGGGCAAATCCGTGCCTTTGTCGAAAAGCCCTCGCGGGAAGAAGCGCCGTCCAACCTGATTAACGCGGGCATTTACATTATGGAGCGCGCCGCCCTTCATCATATTCCCGCCGGCAAGGCCGTTTCCATCGAGAAGGAAACGTTCCCCTTGCTCATTCGCAACGGAAGCGGCCTGTACGGCTTTAAAATCGATGGCTACTGGATGGATATGGGAACGACGGAGCGGTACCGCCAGCTCCATTGGGATTTGCTGGACCGCAAATTCCCGCTGCCGATCCATGGCAAGCAGATGGACGGAAAGGCGATCTGGATCGGGGAAAACGCGGCCGTCGGCCAAGGCGTCCTGCTCGTGCCTCCGGTCATGATCGGCGACAACGTCATCCTGGGCGACCGGAGCATCATCGGCCCTTACGCCGTCATCGGCGACGGAACCCGCATCGGCAAAAACGTCCGCCTTTCCCACAGCATTCTCTGGAACGACTGCAAAGTCCGCGCCGGCGCGCAGCTGAAGGGCTGCATCTTCGGAGCCGGCATGCGCGTCGGTCCGCATATTTTGCATCAGGCGGTATGCAACCGCGTCTTGGAGGTGCAGCAATGAACCGGGAAGCGTTGCGAATCGGTTACGTAAGTACGTATGTGCCGAAAAAATGCGGCTTGGCCACCTATACGCACCATCTCCGGGAAGCGGTGTCGGCGGCCAAAGCCTCCCCCTATCCCGACCCGGTCATCGCCATGTGCGACCCGGAGGAGATCTCCGCTTACGGCGATTCCTTCTTTTTTCCGCTGCTGAAGCAAGAGAAGGAAGCGTACCGCAAGATGGCGGACATTATCAACCGGAGTTCGGTGGACGTCATTTCGCTCCAGCACGAATTCGGCATTTTCGGCGGGGAAGCGGGAGCGTACGTGCTGGAATTTCTCGATAAGCTGAACAAGCCGGTCGTCACCACGTTCCATACCGTCTTCGAGAAGCCGGCCGAGCCGTACGCGTCCGTTCAAGCCGAGATCGCCGCCCGAAGCGAGCATATTCACGTCATGAACCGCCGGGCGATCGGTTACCTTCACGACCATTTCGGGATTCCGCTGCAAAAAATTTCGTTCATTCCCCACGGCACCCCGGTTCCAAACGGCAAGGAGCGAAGCGTAACCCGCAAGCAATTCGGCTGGGAAAACCGCAAGGTGCTGTTCCAGTTCGGCCTGCTGAGCCGCAGCAAAGGCATCGAGTCGCTGCTCGAAGCCGTGGCCCGTGCGGTAAAGGCGGTTCCGGACCTGCTCTATGTCATCGCCGGGCAGACGCATCCGGAAGTCCGCAAGCAAGAAGGCGAAGCGTACCGCGAGGAGCTGCAGGCGCTCATCCGCGAGCTCGGGCTGACGCACCACGTGCGGATGATCGACCGCTATTTGCCGGAGGAAGAGCTGACCGCGCTCATTTCCGCATGCGATCTGTACGTTACGCCGTACCCGGGCATGCAGCAAATTACGAGCGGAACGCTGGCGTACGCGGCCGGGCTGGGACGGCCGATCCTGAGCACGCCTTACAGCTACGCCAAGGACCTCGTCCAAGGCTGCGAAGGGCTTCTGCTCCCGTACGGGGATACGGAGGCGTGGAGCCAAAAAATCATCGAGCTGTTCACCTATCCGGAGCTGCTCGCGCAATACGAGAAATGGATGGCGGACATCGGGCGCGACATGCACTGGCCTCAGGTGGGGGCGCAGTACCTGGGGCTGCTGGAGAAAGTGGCGGCCAAAAAAGCGTGGAGCATGGCGGATGTCTGCTGAACAAAACGTGAGCTTGCCCGGCGGTGCGCCGTCCTTTCGCCATCTGCGCCGCATGACGGACGACACCGGCCTTCTCGAACATGCGCTCGGACGGATTCCCCGCCGCAAGGAGGGGTATACGACCGACGACAACGCCCGCGCGCTGTGGGTCGTCACCGAATGGCTGTCGCCGGAGCGTGCGAAGCTGCTGACGCCGGACGACCGCCAGCGGTTGGCGTCGCTGGCCGATATTTATTTGGCCTTTATGCTGTGGTGCCAGCGCGACGACGGCTGGTTCCACAACAATATCGCGTACGACCGGACGCCCGAGCCGGAGTTTGTCTCCTACGACTGCCAGGGGCGGTCCGTCTGGAGCTGCGCCGATGCGTGGATCCGCCTTCACGGCCAGCAGCGGGAAACGGCGTTCGCTCTGTTAAGGAATGCGTTCGATACCATCGGCCGCATCGATTCGCTTCGCGGACAGGCGTTCGCGCTTGCGGCCTGCGCCCATCTGCTGGAAGCGGAGGACCAGGAGCGCATCCGGTTGCCGCAAGGCTGGCGCGATCAGCTTCGGGCGCACGTGGACCGGCTGGAGGAAGCGATTGTTGCGGCATTCCTCAAAACTTCGGACAATGCCTGGCGCTGGTTCGAGCCCGCTATGACCTACAGCAACGGGGTTCTTCCCTGGTCGCTGCTGCGCGCGTACCGGATTACGGGCCGCACGAAGACGCTGGAAATCGGACTGGACAGCTTGTTCTCCCTGCGGAAGGCCATGACGGCCGATGGCGGCTGGTTTCGCCCGATCGGCAACGAGAAATGGCACTCGCGCGAAGCGACGAGCCAATGGGACCAGCAGCCGCTCGAAATGTTCAAGCTTGCGCTGGCGCTTGACGAAGGCGCCTCCGCCCTGGAACTTGCGGCGAAGCGGGGCGTATCTCCCGATCTTTCCGGACTGTACCGTACGGACGCTGCCGCCATGCAGACGGCCGCGGCGAAAGAAGATGTCCGGACGCAACCGGAAGCCGCAGCGTCCGTTGAGGAACTTCGCCAAGCACGGGACCGCTGCCTGGCCTGGTTCCACGGGGACAACGACTTGCGGGTCCCGATGGCCGATCCGAGCGACGGCTCCTGCTTCGACGGCTTGCGAAAGAGCGGCCCCAACATCAACTGCGGCGCGGAGGCGGTCATCTCGTATCTCATGACGGAAGCGCTGTGCAGCGATCGCCTGTCGGAAAACCGCCAGCAGGCGTCCTGATTGGCGGCCCGTTCCCGCTTGCTTCTCCGGTTGCCTCAGTCGCCATTAACCAGCCCCCACCTTGTTGTGGTCAAGCCCCCATTTAGTGGACATTGTAAAACCACCCTAAGCTGCAAGCTGGCGTCGGTATTCAACCGGCGTCAGCTTGTTTAGCTTCCGTTGTGCTCGTTCCTCATTATAAAAGCGGATAAATTCCTCAATACGCCTTTGCGCCTCTTCCAAGCTTCGTATATCATAAGGATAGAGTGCTTCAGCCTTGAGATGGGAAAAGAAGCTCTCCATAGAGGCATTGTCGTAACAATTGCCTCGGCGTGACATGCTGATTCTGGCGCCAACCTTAGGCAGCATGTCGTGGTAAGCATGGGACGTGTA
>NZ_KB899829.1 GCF_000378425.1 Cohnella laeviribosi DSM 21336
GAATTACGCTCGATGTTCAGTTTTCAAGGAGCAATCGCTTGGCCCGTAGGCCTTCGCTATCGCGTCGCCGTCATAACAGCGACTCGATTAATATATCACAACTTCACATCCGATTGCAAGAGGTTTTTTTGTTTTTGCACAATCAACCTCTGCGCACATTTGCGATGTTGTTTCGCCTCATTGCGAGGCGCGAGAGATAATTTATCATATCCCCCAACCCTAGTCAACCCCTTTTTTTAAACTTTTTTTATTTTCCCTGCACGTCCTTCAGTGCTGCGTTTTTAATCCCAGCGCGTAGCGCGACAGCTCCCGCGGCGGCGCGATTCGCGCGTACATGCGAAAGATGATTTTGTAGCGTCTGGAGATGGCTTCCTTTATGGGGCCGTCCAAACGGCGGTCGCTCATGTCGACCAGCATTTCGTCCATTTCTTTGCGCAGCAGATAGTCCAGTTCCTTGCATTCTTTGTCCGTAAACATCATTCCGAGCATGGCGGCAATCGAACCTCCTGTAAAGTCGCGGAATCGGCCGGAACGTTCGTGAACCTCTTGCCGGCGCGAGTGTTACTGTTATGCTCCATTTGGGCCGCGATTATAAGGGAGTCGAACCTTTTTTTGCAGCGGCGAAGACGAGGTTGCCTTCATGCCTGGGCCCCATGTACCAGAAAAAGCCCGCCGTTAAGCGAGCTTCGAATTCGTGCTAAGCCAATACGTCAAGGTGCTTTCGATAACCGCGGCCAGCAGAAGCAGGAGAACGATCGCAAGCAGCATCGGAACCGAACCTTTTAACGCAGCGACAAAACCGGTCCAAGGCTTATCTTTGCCAAGCAAGGCGCTCCACAAGCCTTTGACGGACATATACCCCAAGCGAATGCCGGTTCCGCAGGCCAGAAACAGCGCGAGAAATTCGACGATACCATGCGGCAAAATCGATTTTGTGATGATGGGCCACACATTATGTCCCTGATCCGCAAGGCCGCCGAAAAGATAGCCCAGCAGCATTCCGTTCAGCACAAGCGTCGCGATGGGCATGATGCAAGCGAAAATCCCGAAATACATGGCTGCGACGACGCTTCGGATATTGTTCAAAAAAATCGTCTGGAAAAAGCTCAATTGCGGATTGGCGGAGCCGCTCGCCTCGGTGGCAAGCTTTTCGATCGCCTTCAGCTGTTCGTCGAGAAACGGCATCGGAGACTGGGAAGAACCGCCGACGACTACGCTGGCGAAAAACAGCATAGCGGCGAACGCCACATACCGCCTGGTATCTTTCCACGTCTGCACAAGAGCTTTGCGGGTGAACAAAACGATCCCTCCGGATGCAACGAATATAATAGCTGGCCAAGCATACATTGGATAGTAAAACAAGCCCTGCTGCGAACGATTTGAATCGGAAAGGAGCCGAATGTCAGCTATGAATCATTTTTTCGTCTTTAACGGACGCCGCATCGCGCGAACCTTTTACCTCGTTCTTGCCGCTCTGCTGTCCGCCGGAATTGTATGGGTCGAAAGGGACAACATAAGCGTATTCGCCCCGCAGCCTCCCGCCGCCATTTACAACGTGCCGACCGATCGCAAAGTGGTGGCCCTTACTTTCGACATTAGCTGGGGAGACAAGAGAGCGGGACCCATCCTCGATGTACTAAAGGCCAAAGGCGTCCAAAACGCGACCTTCTTCCTGTCGTCACCCTGGAGCAAAACGCATCCCGACATCATCAAGCGCATCGTCGACGAAGGATACGAAATCGGCAGCCACGGCCACAAGCACGACAACTACAGCCAATACAGCGACGAGGAAATTCGCAAGCAAATCACTACCGCGCACGGCATTCTGACGGAATTAACCGGCAAGGCGCCGAACCTGATCCGGATGCCGAACGGGGATTTTGACAAACGGGTGCTGCAGATCGCCGGAGATCTGGGTTATAAAGTCATTCAATGGGACACCGATTCGCTGGACTGGAAAAATCCCGGAGTAACCAACATCATCCAACGAGTCGTCACGCGCGCGCATCCGGGCGACATCATTTTGCTGCATGCCAGCGATTCCTGCAAGCAGACGCACGAAGCGCTGCCGGCGATTATCGATCAGCTCAGGGCCAAAGGCTATGAATTCGCCACCGTCTCGGAGCTGCTCAGCCAAACCGAAACGCAAGGCAAAACGGTCGAAGACCGTTCCGCCTGGTCCGAACTGGTGGCTCCTTCTTTTTAGTTGACCTGGGCCGTCCGGTTCTCCGAAACCGTGTTGTCCAGAATGCGATGCAGCTTGAGAATTTGGTAAGCATTGCAAATGAACAAAGGAATCAGGTAAAAAATAAGCGAAGCAATGTTCTCCGAACGGAAGCTCGGCAGCGCCTCAACCGACGTTACCGCGATCATGAAGAACATCGTCGGAATATACGCCCCTGCGGTCGTCTCATGCGCCTTGCGCCAGGCGACGACCGCGGCGGCGGCGGTAAGCGCAAGCGGCAGCGCCCAGAACGTCGCGGCGGGAAAATCGCTGCCGTACGTCCAGTAGACAATTTCCACCAGAACGAACACGGTTACAAATCCTTGCGTCGCGACCCATAAATACGGGCGTTTGAAAATGCTCCGCGAAATGTAATTGAGCATCAGATAGGCAAAAAAGCCCATATGGGCAAAAGCCCCGAACGACAATCCGGCAAGCGCCATCATGAACAGGTTGTACAGCCAACCTTTTGCCCCGACATCGCGAAATTCCAAATCCATAAGCTGCAGCGCGGCGCCGACGATCACCGCGGCGGCCGATCCGATCAGGATGCTGGTTCCGAACAACGACATCCATTTACGCAAATTCAACGTTGACCCTCCTAAACCTCGCTTCGGCCCTTAAGGCATCAATCCCATGTATAGCGGATTCGCTTCAGGCGAAAGTGCGCTTCCTTCCATTTTACCACGTTCAAGTTAAAAAGCCATGAATGCCCCCTTATATTCGGCCGATTCCTGTCGCATACTACATCCAGAATCCCAGCGAAGGGAGAACGTTTGTATGCTTCATTGGCCAAATCGTTTATCCAAATTGCTTATTCTGCCCGTGCTGGCATTGATGCTTGTCTCCTGCGGCCAAGAATCCAGCGGCGGAGGCGAGCAGCTTACCTACAAGGACGTCAAATCCATGGTTATCGATATTCTAGGGTCTGCCGAAGGCCAGGAGGCGATCGCCAAAGGTTCTATGGCCAAATACGGCGCCAGCAGCCTGCATATGCAGTCGTTGACGCCGCAGGATCAGGAACAGGTTCGCATCGCCGTCAAAGACGTGCTCACTTCTCCGGAGTACGATAAAGTGCTGCAGGGCATTATGACCGATCCGAAATTCGCCGGAGAATTCGCCAAAACGATAAGCAAAGAAAACAAGCAGTTGCACAAAGATCTGCTGAAGGATCCCGGATATCAGAAGGAAATAATCACCATTCTTCAAAGCCCCGAAATGCAGAAAATCTTCGTCCAATCGACAAAAATGCCGGAATACCGTCAGCTCATGATGAATGCGGTGCAAGAAGCGATACAGAATCCGCTTTTCAAGCTGGAAATCATGAAGATGCTGCAGACCGTCGTCAAGGAAGAGCTCAACCCGGACAAAAAAAAGCAAGCCGGAGGCGAAGGCGGCAACCAGGACGGCGAAAACCAATCGGACGGCGGCGGTGGTGAAAACAGCGAGCAGTAAAGAAGCGGCGGCGTTTCTTCCGGCAGTTACGGGAACCGAAATGGGATTGTGCAGAGGTTGCTTCTGCTCCATCCCATTTCTTTTTTTAACCGTGCCGAACAGCTTGCCAACTACAGCCCCCGCTTCGGGGCATCGCCTGTGAGAACGGATTTTCGAATTGCTCCAAAAGTTATGATGAACGTAAAACAGCCCCATTTGCACATCCGTAGGTTAAAATGGAGTTGCAACACAACCATTTCAGAGCTACATGCAAAGGAGCTGCTTACGATAAAGGATACCACAAAATACGTCGGCTTGGATGTGCCGAAAGAAAAAATATCGGTTGCCATTGCCCTTACGCAGCTTCTTGGAGCGCATCCGGCGCGCAAAAAATGAACCTCCAAAAACCCGCTTTTCCTGCGATTTTTGGAGGTTGAGTTAAATCGTTTATCAGGGGACATCCCTGTTGCAGATATGCGTCAGCCTTTCGGACGCGAGGTCTTGGCGATCAGCTTGTCCGCCAGTTCCAGATACTGCTGGCCGGTTGGCGTGTTTTCTTTGAAAACGGTTGGGGAAAAATCCGGTTCGGACGGATGGTTGTCGGGCGCGCCCAGCGGAAATTGCGCCAGCAGTTCGGTACCGAGCGTCTCCGCCAGCTTGCCCCCGCCCCCGCGGCCGAACACGTACTCGCGCGTGCCGTCGGTTTTGCTCTCGTACCAGGACATGTTCTCGACTACGCCGAGAATTTCATGATTCGTCTTGATCGCCATCGCGCCGGCTCTCGCCGCCACGAACGCGGCGGTCGCATGCGGAGTCGTCACGATGATTTCCTTGCTTTGCGGGATCATCTGGTGGACATCAAGAGCAACGTCCCCCGTCCCCGGCGGCAAGTCGAGCAGCACGTAGTCCAGTTCGCCCCATTCGACGTCGGAAAAGAAGTTGCGCAGCATGCGCCCAAGCATCGGTCCCCGCCATACGACCGGGCTGTTGTCTTCCACAAAAAAGCCCATGGAAATGACTTTGACGCCAAATCGCTCGATCGGGCGAATCTTGTCTCCTTCCAGCTCCGGCCGTTCCTCGATTCCCATCATATCGGGAACGCTGAAGCCGTAGATGTCGCAGTCCATAAGGCCGACCCGCTTGCCGCGGCGCGCCAGCGCCACCGCCAGGTTGACGGTGACGGTCGACTTGCCTACGCCCCCTTTGCCGCTGGCGACGGCGATAAACTGAACCCCGTTCTCCGGGCGCAACAGCGGGTGCAGCTCCAGCCCCGCGCCGTGGCCCTTGGCCGGCGTTCCCTCGCTCTGGGCAGGCTTGCCGCCGGGCCGACCCTCCTGCCGGGCTGCGCCGCCCTCCCGGGCGTTGTTTGTCCCCGACGGGTTCAGCTTGGCCAACGCTTCCGTCTTTTCGTGTTCCGTCATCTCCCGGAATCGCACATGCAGTGCGCCGCCGTCTCCTTTATGGAACGCGTCGGCCAATTCCGCCTCCACTTGCCGGGATTGGGCCATGCTGTCGGGATGAAGCACAACGGTCAGCGAGACGTTGTCCCCCTTGACCATCACGTCCCGGATCAATCCCAGCGCAACCAACGGACGCTGCAGCGTCGGCTCGGCAACCGATTGCAGCCGCTCCAGTACGGTTTCTCTCGTAACCATCCGTCCTTGCCTCCGCTTCTCGCATTTTTGATTCATACAGGATATTATAGCACAGCGGGCCGTTCAGCGCTTTCCGGTTTCTCCGCTGGCGTAGCGGAGAATGCCTCTGTAAAGGGCGGCGGCCACCTTCTTCTGGTAGTCCTCGTCCGCCAACAGTTTCGACTCGTCCGGATGGGACAGAAATCCGACCTCCACCAACGCCGAGGGCATATCCAGCGCCTTGAGCAAGTAGACGCTCTCGTTTTTCAGCGGGGTCCGGTTCGTATTGGCGAGCGTTTCGCGAATTTCCCGCTGCAGCACCGCGGCCAACCGCTCGCTTTCCGGCAGCGCCGGATTAAAGAACGTTTGCGCCCCGGACCAGGCCGGAGACGGAATGCTGTTCAGATGAATGCTGAGCGCCAGATCCGCGTGTTTCTCCTTGATGGTTTGCACCCGGCGCTGAAGATCCTCCGTCTTTCGCCGCGAATAGCCTTTTACCTCCGATCCCGCCAAATCGTAATCGCCCTCGCGCGTCAGGACGACGAGCGCTCCCGCCTGCTGCAAATAATCGCGCAAATACAAAGCGATGGCCAAATTGATGTCCTTCTCGATGACCCCGTCCCTGCTGACCGCCCCGCCGTCAGCGCCGCCGTGGCCGGCGTCGAGCGCGATCACTTTGCCCGAAAGCGGAAGCGACCAGAACGACCAGGTCCGGGCGGCCGGAATCTCGCTCGACAGCACGACGACCGTCAGCGCGGTTAAGCCGAGCAGCGCCGCCAAACGAAGCAGCCCCTGGCGCGTGACCCATACGACGAAACCATAGCGTCTATTCGGTTTTCCCATGCGTTTAAAACGGTTCTTCAACACAAATATCCACCCCGTCCCGATGTACGCTACATCATATGGGACAAGGTGGACATTTATTCATGCTCTTTAAAGGAGCGCCTATGATCAGATCGAATAGGATTTGCTCGCTTCCGCCATGCCTTCGATCAGAATTCGGGCGACTTCCGGGCGGGAGAACTCAGGCGGCGGGCAAATGCCGTCGCGCAGCATGGCGCGGACTTTCGTGCCGGACAGCGTCAGATGGTCTTCTTTGCCGTGCGGGCACGTTTTGCTGGAGGCCATATTGCCGCATTTTTTGCAGAAAAAGCTGTGCTCGAAGAACAAAGGCGTAATGCCCAGCTCTTCGGCGGTAAACGTACGGAGCAAATCCTGCGCTTCATACGTGCCGTAGTAATCGCCTACGCCCGCGTGGTCGCGGCCGACGATAAAGTGCGTGCAGCCGTAGTTTTTGCGGACGATGGCGTGAAATACCGCCTCGCGCGGTCCCGCGTAGCGCATCGCCGCCGGAAACACGCCCAGAAATACGCGGTCCTTCGGATAATAATGTTCCAGCAGCGCCACATAGCTCTTCATCCGGACGTCCGCCGGAACGTCGTCCGACTTGGTCTCGCCGACGAGCGGATTGAGGAACAGGGCGTCTACGATTTCCATGGCCGCCTTCTGGATATATTCGTGGGCGCGGTGAACCGGGTTGCGCGTCTGGAAGCCGACAACCGTTCTCCAGCCTTTCTCCGCGAAGATGCGGCGCGTTTCGGCCGGGTCGAAGTAATACTCGTTGAATTTCTCCGGCTGCGGGCGGTTCAGCACCCGGATCGGACCGCCCACATAGGTGTTCGGGCGATCGAACAGCTTTACGACGCCGGGATGTTCCAGGTCGTCGGTTTTGAACACTTGCACGGCTTCGTGCTTCTGATCGACTTGATAAATGCTTTCGATCTCGATCACGCCGTAGATGACGCCGTCGCTCTCGCCGACAAGCGCCGCTCTCTGCCCGACCTTCAGGGAGGCGGCCTGATCCGACGTTACGGCCAGCGTAATCGGGATGCTCCATACCGTTCCGTTCGCCAGGCGCATGTTGTTCACGACCGAGTTGTAGTCCTGCTCGTTCATGAAACCCGTCAGCGGACTGAAGGCGCCGACGCCAATCAGATCCATATCGGAAATCGTCCAATTGTTAACCGGAATCTTGGCAAGACCTGCGGCCTCGCTCAGCAAAGCCTCGCGCTCAGCGCCTTCGGCCACCCGGTTCACCAATGTTCCGCCATGCGGTTGAATTGCGCTCATGCTTCTCTTCCTCTCCGTTAAAAAAGCCCGCCAGCCGGCCGACGGCCGCCCGCGTTCGCGATCGTGCCGTCCCGTCTCGCGAAAGCCTGCCGCCTGGCTGACTTCGGGCTTCTGGATTCGTCTTATTTATGCAAGCCGCACTCGATCTTGTCGGTACCGGACCAGCGTCCCGCACGCGGGTCTTCGCCCGGCTTAACCGGACGCGTGCAATGTTCGCAGCCGATGCTGGGATAGCTTTGGTCGTGGAGCGGATTGTAAATCACATCGTGCTCGCGAATGTAATTCCACACGTCGTCGGAAGTCCAGGCTGCAAGCGGATTGAATTTGACAAGACCGAATTTCGTGTCGTACTCCACCTTCTTCGCGTTGGCGCGGGTGGGAGCCTGATCGCGGCGAATGCCCGTAATCCATGCGTCATATTTATTCAGTATGCGCGTCAGGGGTTCAACCTTGCGCAGGTTGCAGCAGGCGTTCGGATCCCGTTTCCACAGCTCGTCGCCATATTCGGAAGCCTGTTCCTCCGGCGTAAGCTTCGGCTTGACCTGGATGAATTCCAGCCCGTACCTTTGCGCCAGCCGATCGCGCGTTTCATACGTTTCCTTGAAGTGAAAGTCGGTATCGAGATAGAAAATGTCCGTTTTCGGACTGATTTTCTGAAGCATGTCTACCAGCACGACATCTTCGGCGCCGAAGCTGCAGGCGAAGGTGATGTTCGGAAACGTCTCGACGGCCCAGCGGATTACCGTTTCGGGCGAAGCGTTCTCGAATTCCTCCGCTTTTTCGCGGATCAGCGCTTCCTTTTCCAATAAATTCATCCGTTTAACCCCCTGCTGACAAGTAGGTACAAAATAAAGGCACTAAAATTATACGTTATCTTATCGGATTATTCAATGTAAAATTCGACCGAAAAACAAACAGCCTTCCCGCCGCAGTTCGGCGAGAAGGCTTGGACATGCGCATTAACGTTTGGAGAATTGAGGCGCGCGGCGAGCCGCTTTGAGGCCGTATTTCTTCCGTTCTTTCATCCGCGGGTCGCGCGTCAGGAAGCCGGCTTTCTTCAACGTACCGCGCAGCTCCGGATCCGCTTTGAGCAGAGCGCGGGAAATGCCGTGGCGGATTGCGCCGGCTTGGCCGGAAATGCCGCCCCCGTGCGCCAGCACGAGAACATCGTATTTGCCGAGCGTTTCCGTCAGAGCCAGCGGCTGCTTAACGATCAGCTTCAGCGTTTCAAGACCGAAATAGTCGTCGATATCGCGTTTGTTAATCACGATGCGGCCTTCACCCGGTACGAGACGTACGCGCGCAACCGAATGTTTACGACGGCCTGTTCCAATATATTGCGCTTGAGCCATTGGTAGGTCCTCCCTTTCGATTAACCGCGAAGTTCGTAAACTTCAGGTTGTTGAGCTTGGTGCGGGTGTTCCGCGCCTGCGTAGACTTTCAGCTTCGATTGAAGCTGGCGTCCGAGCTTGTTCTTCGGCAGCATGCCGTAAACGGCAAGCTCAATAAGCCGTTGCGGCTTGTTGGCGAGCATTTGGCCGGCGGTCGTCGTCTTCAGTCCGCCCGGGTATTGCGAGTGGGTGTAGTACTTCTTCTGCTGCAGCTTCTTGCCGGTCAGCACAACTTTCTCCGCGTTGATGATGATGACGAAATCGCCCGTATCCACGTGCGGAGTAAATTCCGGTTTATGTTTGCCGCGAATGAGGGATGCGGCTTCGCTGGCAAGACGTCCGAGCGTTTTGCCTTCGGCGTCGATCACGTACCATTTGCGTTCGACTTCGTTCGGCTTCGCCATGTAAGTGGTGCGCATGTAACATCCTCCTTCAAAAGAATGGCCTGTTCCGTTGTATGTCAACTGGCATATTCATTTCATTTCGTTATCCATTGTTAAAAAACACGCATACGAATCATCCGATTCTGCTTCGGGACAGAATTTCGGCGATTTCGCATGGAACTTGCATCTTCGGCATTCTTCAACGGGGCCGTGGGAAGCCTGAAGAACACGCAACTAATATCTTACATGAAAATGACCGGTTTCGCAAGTTGAAATTTGCCGTTTACGGCTAAAATCGGCCGTTTCGCCTCGCTTATCCGTTCCATACAATTCCCCACTCCGCCGCATACTCGACCTGCCATAACACAAGCCCGTGCGGAGGTGCGGTCGGCCCGGCTTGGGTGCGGTCTTTCGCGGCCAGAATCCGGGCGATGTCGGACGGTTCCCGCTTCCCTTCTCCCACCTGCAGAAGCGTGCCCGCGATAATGCGCACCATATTATATAAAAAACCGTTCCCGGTCAAAAACAAATGCGCGGTGCCGCGACCTTCGCCTTTCTCCCCTTCGTTCTCCACCGTGAGCCGGGCGTCGTAAATCGTTCGGACATAATGCGGCTTGACCGGTCCGGGCGTGGCGAACGAGGTAAAATCGTGCTCCCCCAAAAGGTGCTTAAGCCCTTCGCGCATCGCGTCAAAACGAAGCGGAGCATGATGGTGAAGCGCATAATGCCGGGTGAAGACGTCGGGAAACCGGTCGCATCGGATCGTGTAGCGGTAGGTTTTGCGGATGGCATCGTGCCGGGAGTGGAATGCCGGCGGAACTTCGATGGCGTCGCGCACGACGATATCGTTCGGCAGACGGGCGTTGAGCGCAAGAGCCCACCGTTCGATCGGGATGCGCGATTCGGTCGGAAAGTTCACGACTTGCCCTCTGGCGTGGACGCCGGCGTCGGTCCGTCCCGAACCGGTAACGCGCGTCCGCTCGCCCGTCAGCTGTTCGATCGCTTCCTCGAGCTTGTCCTGGATCGTGTTGCCGCCAGGCTGGCTTTGATAGCCGTTGTATGCCGTTCCGTCATAACTTACGAGCAGGCAAACGTTCCTCAACGCTTTCACTCCCCTTCGCGTCCTGCCGCCTCGCTGCCGAATGCCCGCCATCTTGCGGGCTGTCCGGCTGGGTTCAGGCCACAAAAAAAGGATGATCCGAACGCAGGTTCGGTCCATCCTTTCTTGCTCCGCTCTTACGCGCGGTCCACAAGCTCCAGGTAAACCATCGGAGCCGCATCGCCGCGACGGGGGCCCAGCTTCAGAATACGCGTATAACCGCCCGGACGTTCCTTGTAACGGGTTGCCAGATCGGAGAACAGTTTTTGGATGGCGTCTTGCTCGCCGTTCAGCGTCTCCCTGCGCACGAAAGCCGCCGCTTGGCGACGCGCGTGCAGATCGCCGCGTTTAGCCAGGGTGATGAGCTTCTCGGCGATCGAACGCACTTCCTTCGCTTTCGCTTCCGTCGTTTGGATGCGTTCATAAAGGAACAAGTCGGTTACCAGGTCGCGGAAGAGAGCCTTCCGGGAGCTGGAATCGCGACTCAGTTTTTGATATGCCATCGGTCTTTCCCTCCTTGCTGTCTTTATTCTTCTACGCGAAGGCCGAGACCCAATTCTTCGAGCTTCTCCTGCACTTCCTCCAAAGACTTGCGGCCCAGGTTGCGGACCTTCATCATATCTTCCTCGGATTTGGTGATCAGCTCTTGAACCGTGTTGATGCCGGCCCGTTTGAGACAGTTGTAGGAGCGGACCGAAAGATCGAGCTCTTCGATCGTCATCTCGAGCACTTTCTCTTTCTTGTCTTCTTCCTTCTCCTTCATTGTCTCGGTGTCCTTGGCCTCGTCGGTTAACCCGACGAACAACGACAAGTGATCCGTTAAGATCTTCGCGCCCAGACTGACCGCTTCTTCCGGTCGGATACTTCCGTCCGTCCATACTTCAAGCGTGAGCTTGTCGTAGTTGGTCACTTGGCCGACACGGGTATTCTCGACTTTATAGTTGACGCGGGTAATCGGCGTGTAGATCGAATCGACAGGAATGACCCCGATCGGCTGATCCTCTTTTTTATTGCGATCCGCCGGGACGTAACCGCGACCTTGCTTGGCGAAGATGCGCATATGAAGCCGCGCTCCGGACGCCAAAGTCGCGATATGCAAATCCGGATTCAGGATTTCCACGTCGCTGTCCGCCCTGATATCTCCGGCCGTCACAACGCCTTCGCCTTCGGCATCAATCTCGAGCACTTTCTCCTCTTCCGAATGAATCTTCAGCGACAGACGCTTCAGATTGAGGATAATTTCCGTAACATCCTCAATGACGCCCGGAACGGTGGAGAACTCGTGAAGAACGCCGTCAATCTGCACCGATACAACGGCAGCGCCCGGCAGGGACGACAACAGAATGCGCCGGAGGGAGTTGCCCAACGTCATGCCGTAGCCGCGTTCCAGCGGCTCCACGACAAAACGACCGTACCTTCTGTCTTCGTGTATCTCCACCGTCTCAATTTTCGGCTTTTCGATCACAATCACAACCATAACCCTCCTTCAAAACGTCGCGCTGCATCGCTGACGTTGCCATTGTTTTGCCCCATCAAAGCTGCGATGTGTTCCGAAGGGCAAACCATGTAGTATGCCTAACCATTACAACCATTATTCACAAGTTGTTTTTGTTTGATACCACATTGCAACACGCGTATTAAACGCGACGGCGTTTCGGAGGACGACATCCGTTGTGAGGAATCGGAGTGACGTCTTTGATCATGCTGACTTCAAGTCCGGCTGCTTGCAGCGAACGGATCGCCGCTTCGCGGCCGGCGCCGGGGCCCTTGACCATGACTTCAACAACACGCATGCCATGCTCCATTGCAGCGCGAGCGGCGGCTTCCGCTGCCATTTGCGCGGCGAAAGGCGTGCTTTTGCGCGATCCCTTGAAGCCCATGTTGCCGGAGCTTGCCCAGGAAATAGCATTGCCGTGCGGGTCGGTAATCGTAACGATCGTGTTGTTGAAAGTCGAACGGATGTGGGCTACGCCCGATTCGATATTTTTCCGATCGCGGCGTTTGGTGCGGACCACTTTCTTGGCCTTTTGTGCCATGTTGGTTATCCCCCCCTATTATTTTTTCTTGTTCGCAACCGTACGGCGCGGACCTTTGCGCGTGCGGGCATTGGTTTTGGTGCGTTGGCCGCGGACCGGAAGACCGCGACGGTGACGGATGCCGCGATAGCAGCCGATTTCGACGAGACGCTTGATGTTCAGCGCGATCTCGCGGCGCAGGTCGCCTTCTACCTTGTACGATTTGTCGATCGTCTCGCGCAGACGGGATACTTCATCTTCCGTCAGGTCGCGAACGCGGGTATCCGGGTTGATGCCGGCCGTCGCGAGAATCTTCTGGGAAGTCGTTTTGCCGATCCCGAAGATATACGTCAGGGCAATTTCCACGCGCTTGTCGCGGGGAAGGTCAACACCAGCAATACGTGCCATGCGTAAGAAGCACCTCCTCTTAACCTTGTTTTTGTTTGTGTTTCGGATTTTCGCAGATGACCATCACGTTGCCTTTTCGGCGGATGACCTTGCACTTTTCGCAAATCGGCTTGACCGAAGGTCTCACCTTCATGATTGATAACCTCCTTAATGTACGATCTTATTCGATCGTCACGCGGATGGCAGACCGGACGAATTATTTGCGGTAGGTGATACGGCCCCGCGTCAGATCATACGGCGACAGTTGAATCACCACTTTATCTCCCGTAAGGATACGGATAAAGTGCATCCGCAGTTTGCCGGAGACGTGCGCCAGAATCTGGTGTCCGTTCTCGAGCTCCACTCTGAACATTGCGTTCGGCAGCGGTTCGATGACCGTTCCTTCCACCTCAATGACGTCCTCTTTGGCCACCGTCATTCTCCTTTCTCTTCAGCATGCGCTTCAAGCTGTCGCTTTGCATTTACGATCGCAAAACGTAGCTTCCCGTTCGTGACGCGTCCGGTTTCGCGAAGGCTGCTTGCGACTTCTTCGCTTTTGATCCCGATCGGTTCGAGATGCAGCACGTTTTTGCGCTTCGGACGATCGAACCGGCGACGATCGCCATCCGCTACGAAGGCGAACCGGTCTCCCTCGAGCGCGATGACGACCATGAGCTGATCTTCGTCTTTCCCGCGCCGGCTTCTCACGATGTCTCCGGGAGACAACCTTGCTTGTTCCGTCATCGCGATTCACCTAAGCTTCCGTTCGGGTCAAAATCTCATACCCGTCTTCGGTTACGGCAATCGTATGCTCGAAATGCGCGCACAGGGAACCGTCCACGGTCACGACCGTCCAGTTGTCGGCCAACGTCTTCACGTAGCGTTCGCCCGCGTTGACCATCGGCTCGATGGCCAGCGTCATGCCGACCTTAAGCCTCGGCCCGCGGTCCGGGATGCCGTAGTTCGGGATTTGCGGCTCTTCGTGCAATTTCGTGCCGATGCCGTGTCCGACATATTCGCGAACGACCGAAAAACCGGCTTCCTCCACCACTTTCTGAATCCCGTGCGATACCGTGAACAGACGGACGTCCGGCTTGACAAGCGCAAGACCGGCGTACAGGGAAGCTTCGGTTACGTCGAGAAGCCGCTGCGCCTCCTCGCTGATCTTGCCGACGCCGTAGGTCCAGGCGGAGTCGCCGTGGTATCCCCTAAACTGTGCGCCAATGTCGATGCTGATGATATCGCCCTCATTCAGCTTCCGCGGACCGGGGAACCCGTGGACGAGTTCCTCGTTGACGGAGGTGCAGATGCTGGCGGGAAAACCGTTATAGCCTTTAAAAGAAGGTACGGCACCCTGGCTTCGGATAAATTCTTCGGCCATCCGGTCCAATTCGGCGGTCGTAATGCCCGGAACGAGCGCCTGCTTGAGCAGGCGATGGGTCTCGGCAACGATCCGTCCGGCTTCGCGCATCAAGCTCAATTCCGCTTCCGACTTGCATATAATCATAATCGGCTACCCTCTGAGGAGAGAAGCGATGTCGGCCGTCACCGCATCGATTTCCTTCTCTCCGTTGACTTCTCGGAGTAAACCTTTGCCGGCGTAGTAATCGAGCAGCGGAGCGGTCTTGCTTGTGTATTCGTCCAAACGGGTACCGACCTTCTCTTCCGTGTCGTCGGAGCGCTGGTACAGTTCTCCGCCGTCCTTGTCGCAAACGCCGGGCACCTTAGGCGGGTTGAACACAATGTGGTAGGTGGTGCCGCACTCTTTACAGATCCGGCGTCCCGTCAGGCGGGTGAGCAGAAAGCTTCGATCCACCTTCAGGTTGATGACGTGATCGATTTGGCGGCCCATTTCGGCAAGCATCGCGTCCAGCGCTTCCGCCTGGGCGAGCGTGCGCGGGAATCCGTCGAGCAGAAACCCGCTTTTGCAATCGTCCTGGGAAATCCGGTCGCGCACGATCCCGTTGGTGACTTCGTCGGGAACGAGCAAGCCTTTATCCACATATTCCTTCGCCTTCTGGCCAAGCGGAGTGCCTTCCTTCATGGCCAAACGAAACGCATCGCCGGTCGAGATGTGCGGAATGCCGAACTCGGCTACAATCCTTTCGGCCTGCGTGCCTTTGCCGGCGCCTGGAGGCCCCATAAACAGGATGTTCATTGTTGTTCCTCCCGAGGCGTGAACAGCTTTGCCCGAAAAACGGGCGCCGCCGTTGAAGTTGGTTCCTACTTTTTATTGATAAACCCTTTGTAGTGGCGTTTGATCAGTTGGCTTTCAACCTGCTTCATCGTTTCAAGCGCGACGCCGACAACGATGAGCAGCGACGTGCCGCCCAATTGAACGCTTCTCGGCAGACCGAATACCGCGCCGAAGAACACCGGGATGACCGAGATGATCGCGAGGAAAATCGCGCCGGCCAGCGTGATGCGGGTAATGACGCGCACCAGGTAGCCCGAGGTCGGTTTGCCCGGACGGATGCCCGGAATGTACCCGCCGTTCTTCTTCATGTTGTCGGCAAGCTGCTGAGGATTGAATTGCACGAACGTATAGAAGAACGTGAATCCGATGATCAGCAGAACGTAAAGCACCATACCGAGCGGTTTGTCGTAGTACAAGTGATTGATGATCCAGTTCGCCCAACCATGGCCTGCCCAGAATTGAGCAATGGTAATCGGGAACATCAGCAACGAGGAAGCGAAGATGACCGGAATCACGCCGGCGCCGTTGACTTTCAGCGGAATGTGCGTCGATTGGCCGCCGTACATTTTCTGGCCGACGACGCGCTTTGCGTACTGCACCGGAATCTTCCGCACGCCTTGCTGGATGAAGATGACCCCGACGATCATCGCAATGATGAACACAACAATCAAAAGCATTTGCACGATATTCATGAACAGCTGGTCGTCCGCGTTCACGAATTTATCCACGTAAATATCGCGGATATACGTCGGAATGCGGGAGACGATCGCAGCGAACATCAGAATGGAAATGCCGTTGCCGATGCCTTTTTCGTTGATTTGTTCACCAAGCCACATTAGGAAAGAGGTACCTGCCGTCAACACGATCGCAATCATGATGTAGGTGGCGACAGATGGATTCAGCACCATATCATAATTGTAAATCCGGTTGAACCCGATTGCCGTAGCGAACGCTTGAATAAGCGCCAAAATGACCGTCCCGTAACGCGTTACCTGCGCCAGCTTGCGCTTGCCGTTCTCGCCCTCCTTCGCCCACTCGGCGAATTTCGGGATGACGTCCATCGAGAGCAGCTGCACGATGATGGACGCCGTGATGTAAGGCATGATCCCTAGCGCAAAGATGGAGAATTGAAACAAGGCGCCGCCGGAGAACGTGTTGAGCAGGCCGAACAATTCGTTGCCCTGCTCGTTCGCCATTTTGAGTACGTCTTTGTCAATGTTCGGAACCGGGATGAAGGAACCTACGCGATAGACAAGCAGGATGAAAAGGGTAAACAGGATCTTCTTGCGAAGGTCCTCAACTTTCCAAATGTTGGTGACGGTCGCGAACATTAGATCACCTCGGTTTTACCGCCGGCGGCCTGAATTTTTTCTACTGCAGATTTCGAAAACTTATGCGCTTTGACAGTCAGCTGCACGTTCAGTTCGCCGTTTGCCAGCACCTTGATGCCGTCTTTCGGGTTTTTGACGATCCCCTTTTCGATCAGCAGTTCAGGCGTAACTTCCGTGCCTGCTTCGAAGCCGCTCAGTTGATCCAAGTTCACGATCGCGAACTCCAGAGCGAAACGGTCGTTGTTGAAACCGCGCTTGGGAAGACGACGGTACAGCGGGTTTTGGCCACCCTCGAAGCCGGGACGAACGCCGCCACCGGAACGGGCATTTTGGCCTTTGTGGCCGCGGGTGGACGTTTTGCCCATTCCGCTGCCGATGCCGCGACCGACGCGTTTGCGGCTGAACTTGGAGCCTTTCGCAGGAGAAAGTTCATGCAATTTCATCGTTAGTCGCACCTCCTTGAGTGATTTGCGTTTGCTTTTGCTTTATCGTTTAATTCAGCCGTTGATCTCTTGCACTTGGACCAAGTGGCTGACATGGTTGATCATGCCGCGGATCGCAGCGTTGTCTTCTTTGACAACCGATTGGTTCAGCTTGCGCAGACCGAGCGACTGCACCGTCCTGCGTTGGACTTCCGGACGGCCAATCAGGCTGCGAACGAGGGTGATCTGCAACTTCGCCATTGTGTCCCCTCCTTAACCTAACAGCTCTTCCACGGTTTTGCCGCGGAGCTTCGCCACGTCTTCGGCGCGTTTCAGTCGGGAGAGTCCTTCCAACGTCGCATGAACCATGTTGATGGCGTTGGAAGAGCCCAACGATTTCGTCAAAATATCGCCGACTCCGGCCAGCTCAAGCACGGCGCGGACAGGTCCGCCCGCGATGACGCCCGTACCTTCGGATGCCGGTTTCAGCAGCACTTTGCCGGCGCCGAAATGACCAATGACGGAATGCGGAATCGTCTTTCCAACCAGCGGAACGTAAATCAGGTTTTTCTTCGCGTCTTCCACGCCTTTGCGGATCGCATCCGGAACTTCGGACGCTTTGCCGATGCCAGCGCCGACCCATCCTTTGCCGTCGCCGACGACGACCAGCGCGCTGAAGCTGAAGCGGCGTCCGCCTTTGACGACTTTGGATACGCGGTTGATCTGGACCATTTTTTCAGTAAGTTCCAACGTATTCGGATCTACACGCAAGTTCATTTACCCTCCTTATACCCGTAGTGAATTAAAACTGAAGTCCGGCCTCGCGGGCTGCGTCGGCCAGCGCTTGGATACGTCCGTGATACAGGTAGCCGCCGCGGTCGAATACGACCCGTTCGTAACCTTTTTCCTTCGCGCGCTTGGCGATCAGTTCGCCGACTTTAGCCGCGGATTCGACGTTGCCGCCGTTTTTGATTTGCGATGCCAGCTCCTTGTCGAGCGTCG
Source organism: Cohnella laeviribosi DSM 21336 (assembly GCF_000378425.1). Taxonomy (GTDB): domain Bacteria; phylum Bacillota; class Bacilli; order Paenibacillales; family Paenibacillaceae; genus Cohnella; species Cohnella laeviribosi. The sequence continues at coordinate 17,650 of NZ_KB899829.1, forward strand.
ACGCGGATGCGAGCGTAACGCCTTTGACGTCGTCGATCAGCTGAGCGTAAATGTGCTTCGAGGAACGGAACACGGACAGGCGAGGACGTTCGGCTGTGCCGCTGATTTTTTTGCGAACGCGCAGATGCCGTTTCAGACGGGCTTTGTTTTTATCGCCTTTGGTGATCATTTCCGGAGTTCACTCCTTTCACATTGCCTTATGCGGCCTTACGCCGCCGAGACCTTATTTCTTTTTGCCTGCTTTGCCTTCCTTGCGGATGATGCGCTCGTTCTCGTACTTGATGCCTTTGCCCTTGTACGGCTCGGGCTCGCGAACGGCGCGGATCTTCGCAGCCGTAGCGCCGACAAGCTCCTTGTCGATGCCTTTGACGATGATTTTGTTTTGGGCCGGCACTTCGAATTCGATGCCGTTTTCCGGCTCGAACTCAACCGGATGGGAGTAACCTACGTTCAGCACAAGCTTGTTGCCGGACTTGCTCGCGCGATAACCGACGCCCACCAGCTCAAGGCTCTTCGAGTAGCCTTCCGTAACACCGTTCACCATGTTCGCGACGAGCGAACGGGTCGTACCGTGCAAGGAGCGGTGCAGCTTGTGATCGGAAGGACGTTCGATCGTGATGACGTTGCCGTCGACCGTTACCTTCATATCTTTATGCAAAACGCGGGACAAGGAACCTTTCGGCCCTTTGACTGTAATTTGGTTGTCTTCCAGGGTCACGTTCACGCCGTTAGGCACCTGGATCGGTTTGCGTCCGATACGGGACATGGGGACACCTCCAATCGTTTGCGGGTTGTATTACCAGACGTAGCAGAGAACTTCGCCGCCGGTTTTGAATTGACGGGCTTCCTTGTCGGTGACGATGCCTTTCGACGTCGAAATGATCGCGATTCCGAGGCCGCCCAGGACGCGCGGAATTTCGTTCGCTTTCGTGTATACGCGCAAACCGGGTTTGCTGATGCGCTTCAGGCCCGTAATGACGCGCTCGTTGTTCTGACCGTATTTCAGGAAAATACGGATCAGGCCTTGCTTGTTGTCTTCGATATATTCGGCATCGCGAATAAAGCCTTCGCGCTTGAGGATCTCGGCAATCTGCTTTTTCACTTTGGACGCAGGAAGCTCGACCGTCTCGTGGCGAACCAGGTTCGCGTTACGAATGCGCGTCAGCATATCGGCAATGGGGTCAGACATAACCATGAGGTAAACCTCCTTCCGTTACTAGGCTGATTACCAGCTCGCTTTTTTAACGCCAGGAATCTGGCCTTTATACGCTAATTCGCGGAAACAAATCCGGCAAATTTTGAACTTACGCAGCACGGAATGCGGACGTCCGCAACGCTCGCACCGCGTGTAAGCACGGACTTTAAACTTCGGTGCGCGTTTTTGCTTGACTATCATCGACGTTTTTGCCACTTGCTTTCACACCTCCCGATGGGTCCCTTGGCATCATGGCCGGGTGGGCGACGTCACTTCGAGAACGGCATGCCCAATTGGGCCAGCAGTTCACGCGCTTCTTCGTCCGTTTTGGCAGTCGTTACGATTACGATATCCATCCCGCGAATCTTATCGACCTTGTCGTATTCGATTTCCGGGAAGATCAGCTGTTCTTTCACGCCCAGCGTATAGTTGCCGCGTCCGTCGAACGATTTTGCCGATACGCCGCGGAAGTCGCGAACGCGCGGAAGCGCAATGTTGAACAGCTTGTCAAGGAAGTAGTACATCCGGTCTCCGCGGAGCGTTACTTTCGCGCCGATCGGAGCGTTCTCGCGCAGGCGGAAGCCGGCGATCGACTTCTTCGCGCGGGTGATGACCGGTTTTTGGCCGGCGATTCGTTGCAGGTCTTCGACCGCGGAGTCCAGCACCTTGGAGTTTTGGACCGCGTCGCCTACGCCCATGTTGATGACGACTTTCTCGATTCTCGGCACCTGCATAACCGATTTATAGTTATACCGCTGCATCAACGCAGGAGTAACTTCGTTCAGAAAACGTTCTTTCAATCTTGCTGCCATGTTTCGGAGCGACCTCCTTTCCATAAGGATTGCAATCAGTCGATTTCTTGGCCGGAACGCTTGGCAATCCGAACCTTTTTGCCGTTCTCAAGCACTTTGTAGCCAATCCGGGTCGGTTTGCCGGTTTTCGGATCGACGTGCATCACGTTGGACACGTGAATCGGGGCTTCCTGCTCGATGATTCCGCCTTGCGGATTCTTCGTGGAAGGACGGGTATGCTTCTTGACCAAGTTCACGCCTTCGACCAGCACGCGGTTTTCGCGCGGGTAAGCGGCGATGACGCGACCCTTCTTCCCCTTGTCTTTACCGGTGATGACAATGACGGTGTCGTCCTTCTTCACGTGCAATTTATTGTTGTGCGATTCCAGCACTTTTTTCAAACGGGGCATGGGTACACCTCCTAGCCTGTTTTACTTGGGACGCTGCGGAGGTTACAGGACTTCCGGCGCCAAGGAAATGATTTTCATAAAATCGCGTTCGCGCAGCTCGCGAGCGACAGGTCCGAAGATCCGGGTACCGCGCGGGCTCTTGTCTTCCTTAACGATAACGGCCGCATTCTCGTCGAACGCGATATAGGAGCCGTCTTTGCGGCGTACAGGGCGCTTCGTGCGTACGATCACGCATTTCACGACATCGCCTTTCTTGACAACGCCCCCTGGTGTTGCTTGTTTGACGGAAGCAACGATCAGGTCCCCGATGTGACCGACACGACGTCCCGTACCGCCGAGCACGCGAATGCACATCAGTTCCTTAGCTCCCGAGTTGTCAGCAACGGCCAGTCTCGTAAACGGTTGAATCATCGCGGGTTCCTCCTTTCAGTCACAGAAGTGAAGGTATTAGAGAATAACGGCTTTCTCGGTGATTTCGACCAGGCGCCATCTTTTGTCTTTGGACAGCGGACGGGTCTCCATGATTTTCACGGTATCGCCAATTTTCGCTTCGTTGTTCTCGTCATGCGCTTTGAACTTCTTCGTGTATTTGATGCGTTTATGGTACAGGCTGTGCTTTTTGTACGTTTCGACAGCAACGACGATCGTTTTGTCCATCTTGTCGCTGACGACCTTGCCGATCTGCACCTTGCGGGCGTTGCGTTCGCTCATGGTAATCCTCCTTCCCGAGTACGGTATTCGGGTTTATGGCCGGTCAGGAACCGATGCCAAGTTCACGTTCGTGCAAAATGGTTTTGGCCCGGGCTATTTGTTTGCGCAGCTCGCGGATGCGGTGCGGGTTATCCAATTGGCCGGTAGCCAGTTGGAAACGGAGGTTGAACAGCTCTTCCTTGAAACCGGCCACCTTCTGTTCGATTTCAGCCGAAGTCAGGTTACGGAATTCACTGGCCTTCATTTGCTTCACCACCCAGTTCTTCGCGTTTCACAAACTTCGTCTTGATCGGCAGCTTGTGCGCCGCAAGACGCATCGCTTCGCGTGCAACCTCTTCGGACACGCCGGCGAGTTCAAACAGGACTTTGCCCGGTTTGACAACGGCTACCCATTTTTCAACGTTACCTTTACCGCTACCCATCCGAACTTCAAGCGGTTTTTGGGTGATCGGCTTGGAAGGGAAAATCTTGATCCAAACTTTACCGCCCCGCTTGATGTAACGGGTCATGGCGATACGGGCCGCTTCGATTTGACGGTTCGTAACCCAAGAGGGTTCCAGCGCTTGAAGGCCGTATTCGCCGAAGCTTACCGTCGTGCCGCCCTTGGCTTGACCTTTCATTTTACCGCGATGCTGTTTGCGGTGTTTGACGCGTTTAGGGACCAACATGATCAGTTGCCTCCTTCCTCAGCGGCTTTCTTTTTCTTCGCCGGAAGGACCTCGCCGCGATAGATCCAAACTTTCACGCCGATGCGTCCGTAGGTCGTATGAGCTTCAGCCGTGCCGTAGTCGATGTCGGCGCGCAGCGTGTGCAGAGGCACGGTACCTTCGCTGTAGCCTTCCGTACGCGCGATTTCGGCTCCGCCCAGACGGCCGCTGACCGACGTTTTGATGCCTTTTGCGCCGGCGCGCAGCGTGCGTTGGATCGCTTGCTTCATGGCCCGGCGGAACGAAATGCGGCGTTCCAGCTGTTGGGCGATGCTTTCCGCGACCAGAATAGCGTCCAGTTCCGGATTTTTGATTTCGGAGATATTGATATGAACTTTCTTGCCTTTCGTCAGCTTCGTCAATTCGTTGCGAAGCACTTCGACTTCGGCGCCGCCTTTGCCGATTACCATGCCCGGCTTGGCAGTGTGAATCGTAACGTTGACGCGGTTGGCCGCACGTTCGATTTCGATATGCGATACCGCTGCGTCTTTCAATTTATTTTTAAGGAATTCGCGGATTCTGACGTCTTCCATCAGAAGATCGCCGAAGTCCTTGTCGGCATACCATTTGGATTCCCAATCGCGGATAATGCCGATGCGAAGACCGACCGGATTTACCTTTTGACCCACACGTTGTCCCTCCTTATTTTTCGGATACGACCAGCGTAATATGGCTGGTCCGCTTCAAGATGCTGAACGCACGGCCTTGCGAACGCGGCTGGAACCGTTTCAGGGTCGGACCTTCGTTCACGTAAGCTTCCGAGATGTACAGCTTGTTCACGTCCATTTGGTAGTTGTGTTCAGCATTCGCCACTGCGGAGTTCAGCAATTTTTCCACTACCGGAGATGCCGAACGCGGCGTATGGCGCAGAATAGCGACCGCTTCGCCTACCTGCTTGCCGCGGATCAGGTCTACGACCAGCCGGACTTTGCGGGCCGGAATGCGAATGTAGCGCGCAACGGCTTTCGCTTGTTGTGCCATTGTTGTACCTCCTTCCGTACGTTACGTTCGCCGGTCGCCCGGCGCCCGTGCGGTTTATCTTCTGCCCGTTTTCTTGTCGTCGTCCGTATGCCCTTTATACGTACGCGTCGGAGCGAATTCCCCAAGCTTGTGACCGACCATGTCTTCCGTCACATAGACCGGTACGTGTTTGCGTCCGTCGTATACGGCGAACGTATGGCCGACGAATTGCGGGAAAATCGTCGAACGGCGGGACCACGTTTTGATGACGACTTTTTTGTTGGACTCGTTCAGGGCTTCGACTTTCTTAAGCAGATAGTCGTCCACGAAAGGTCCTTTTTTCAAGCTGCGACCCATGGTAAAATCCTCCTTTCAACCCGAAATGAGGGCTGGCCGTATTCGCCGCCAGGCGAGTTAGGCTTACTTGCGGCGGCGAACGATATATTGGCTTGAAGCTTTTTTCTTCTTGCGGGTTTTGTAGCCGAGCGTCGGTTTGCCCCACGGGGACATCGGCGATTTGCGGCCGATCGGAGCGCGGCCTTCGCCACCGCCGTGCGGGTGGTCTACCGGGTTCATGACGACACCGCGAACGACAGGACGTCTGCCCATGTTGCGGGAACGGCCGGCTTTACCGATGTTGATCAGCTCGTGGTCTTGGTTGCCTACGGAGCCGATCGTCGCGCGGCATTGCTTCAGCACGCGGCGGATTTCGCCGGAAGCAAGACGAATCGTCACATACTTGTCTTCTTTACCGAGAAGCTGAGCTTCCGTACCGGCAGCGCGAACAAGTTGTCCGCCTTTGCCCGGCTTCAATTCGATGTTGTGGATAACCGTACCAACCGGAATGTTTTCGAGCGGCAGCGCGTTGCCGACTTTGATGTCCGCATCTGCGCCGGAACGAATCTCATCGCCGACTTTCAAGCCTTTGGGAGCGATGATATAACGTTTCTCGCCGTCCAGGTAGTTGATAAGCGCGATGTACGACGTGCGGTTCGGATCGTATTCGATCGTAGCGACGCGGCCGGGAATGCCGTCCTTGTTCCGCTTGAAGTCGATGATCCGATATTTGCGCTTGTGTCCGCCGCCTTGGTGACGAACCGTGATTTTCCCTTGATTGTTGCGGCCTGCGCGCTTCGGCAGAGGCGCGAGCAGCGATTTCTCAGGTTGCGACGTCGTAATTTCTTCGAACGTGGATACCGTCATTTGGCGACGGCTCGGCGACGTCGGTTTAAACTTTTTGACTGGCACTGGTTTTCCCTCCTTACCTCAAGAGATTTTACACAGACGCTTCAAAGAATTCGAGCGGCTTGCTGCCTTCGGCAAGCTGCACGATCGCTTTTTTCCATTCCGAGGTGTACCCGGAGTGGCGGCCGTAACGGCGCGGCTTAGCCGGCACCCGCATCGTGTTGACGCTGACAACCTTCACTTTGAAGATTTGTTCGACCGCTTGCTTGATTTCCGTCTTGTTAGCCTTGATGTCAACTTCGAACACATATTTGAGGTCGTTGATGAACTCGCTCGTGCGTTCCGTGATGACCGGCCGTTTGATAATATCGCGAGGGTTTTTCATTACGCGAATACCTCCTCGACTTTGGCGACCGCATCTTTGGTGATGATGAGCTTGTCATGCACCATAACGTCCAGCACGTTGATTCCGGTTGCGGGAACGAACTTCACTCCCGGAATGTTGCGCGCGGACAGGGCCACGTTATTCTCGTACTCGGACGTAACGACAAGCGCCTTGCGCTCGACCTTGAGATTGTTCAGAATGTTGGCGAATTCCTTCGTTTTCGGTTGAGCCAGGCTCAGTTGATCAAGAACGATGATTTCGCCTCCGATGACTTTGCTGGACAAAGCCGATTTGATCGCCAGACGGCGAACTTTGCGCGGAAGCTTGAAGCCATAGCTGCGCGGAGTCGGGCCAAAGACCGTACCGCCGCCTTTCCATTGCGGAGCGCGGATGCTGCCTTGACGGGCGCGGCCGGTGCCTTTTTGCCTCCAGGGTTTGCGGCCGCCGCCGCGAACTTCGGAACGGCCTTTCGTTTTGTGCGTACCTTGGCGAACGGATGCGAGCTGATTCACGACTGCGCTGTGCAGGACGTGAGTATTCGGGGTAACCCCAAACACGCTCTCAGCCAGTTCGATCTCTCCGACCTGACTGCCGCTCACGTTATATACAGCCACTTTCGGCATGTGTGGTCCTCCTTTCCAAAGACGTTATTAGGATTTCTTCACCGAAGAACGGATTTTGACAAAGCTGTTGCGGGTGCCCGGAATGGAACCCTTGATCAGCAGCACGTTGCGTTCAGCGTCGACTTTAACGATTTCAAGGTTTTGCACCGTCACCGTTTCGTGACCGAGACGACCGTGCATTCTTTTGCCTTTCGGCACGCGGTTGGCGTCGCGAATCGTGGCGAGCGAACCGTTGCCGCGATGGTACTTGGAACCGTGGCTCATCTTACCGCGTTGGAAGCCCCAACGTTTGATGGCGCCAGCCGTTCCTTTACCTTTGGAGATTCCCGTTACGTCAACAAACTCGCCTTCTGCGAATATGTCAACTCTTACTTCCGCTCCGACTTCCAGATCGGACGCGCCTCTGATCTCGCGAATGAAGCGCTTGGGCGCCGTGTTGGCTTTTTTCGCATGGCCGATCTCCGGTTTGTTCGCCGATTTGGCGCGCTTGTCGGAGAAGCCCAGCTGGATTGCTTGGTAACCGTCGTTCTCTTCCGTTTTCTTTTGAAGCACGACGTTCGGAGTCGCTTCGACAACCGTAACCGGCACGACGTTGCCGTCGGCTGCGAATACTTGCGTCATTCCGATCTTACGTCCCAAGATCCCTTTCATGTTGACACCTCTTTTCTTTCCTGCAGTCTATTGTCCTGGAATTTGCAAAGCATATTAGAGCTTGATTTCGATATCCACGCCGGACGGCAGATCCAGACGCATCAGCGCGTCAACCGTTTGCGGCGTCGGATTGACAATGTCAATCAAGCGCTTGTGCGTGCGCATTTCGAATTGTTCCCGCGAATCCTTGTATTTGTGAACCGCGCGCAGGATCGTGATGACCTGCTTTTCGGTCGGCAGCGGAATCGGACCGGATACGCCGGCTCCGGTGCGCTTAGCCGTGTCTACAATCTTCTCCGCGGATTGATCCAGAATGCGGTGATCGTAGGCTTTCAAACGGATGCGGATTTTTTGCTTCGCCATAGAAATTCCCTCCTTCATTCGCCCAATTTTGGAATCGGACATACTCCGCGAGAATAACCCGGCAGCGCCCCGTCCACTCCTCTATGGCAAAGGAGCCGGGTGTGTCGGCAACCTCCCGCATCATCGCACAGTCACAGACCAACATTCACTATTATAGCGATCTGCCTAAGCGATTGCAACAAATTTTTGGCGGTTTTCAAAAACGATTTCAACCGGACCGATATCGCGATTTCGGCTTGTCCAAACATATTTCTACTTATTATATATAAGCCGGATTGCATGCGGCGAATTCGCTCCCGTTCGATAAACTCGTCCGCAACCGGAATGCTTATCTTTGTTTGGATTCTAAACAAACAAAGTCATATGGGTTGTCAATGTTCTAATGAGGATTAGAGGATCAATTAGGGTATGGAAATGCGAGTATGCGTCGGAAGGAGTGAATAGTCGGAGGAAAAATCGAGTATTCGCGGTGTAGGCCAAAAAGCCGCACCCGAACTGTCGGGTGCGGCCAGCGCTCGAAAGCGAATTACTTGATGATGGAAGCAACAGCACCTGCGCCAACCGTACGGCCGCCTTCGCGGATGGAGAAGCGAGTACCTTCTTCAACAGCGATCGGAGCGATCAGTTGAACGGATACGGTGATGTTGTCGCCAGGCATAACCATTTCCGTGCCTTCCGGCAGGGTGATGATGCCCGTAACGTCCGTCGTCCGGAAGTAGAATTGCGGACGGTAGCCGGAGAAGAAAGGCTTATGACGGCCGCCTTCTTCTTTCGTCAGGACGTAAACTTGAGCCGTGAATTCCGTATGCGGGTTAACCGAACCCGGTTTAGCCAGAACTTGACCGCGTTCGATTTCTTTACGGTCAACGCCGCGCAGCAGGGCGCCGATGTTGTCGCCGGCTTGAGCGGAATCCAGCAGCTTGCGGAACATTTCAACGCCGGTAACGACGGTTTTGCGGCTTTCTTCAGCCAGGCCGATGATTTCAACTTCATCGCCGACTTTAACCGTACCGCGTTCTACGCGGCCCGTAGCAACCGTACCGCGACCGGTGATCGTGAACACGTCTTCGACCGGCATGAGGAACGGCTTGGAGGTGTCGCGAACCGGTTCCGGAATGTAGCTGTCGATCGTTTCGAACAGTTCGATGATTTTTTCGGCCCAAGGACCGTCCGGGTTTTGCAGAGCTTCACGAGCTGCGCCGCGGATGATCGGCGTTTCGTCGCCCGGGAACTCGTATTCGTTCAGCAGGTCGCGAACTTCCATTTCAACCAGTTCAAGCAGTTCTTCGTCTTCGACCATGTCGCATTTGTTCAGGAATACGACGATGTAAGGAACGCCGACTTGCTTGGAGAGCAGGATGTGTTCGCGCGTTTGCGGCATCGGGCCGTCAGCTGCGGATACGACGAGGATTGCGCCGTCCATTTGAGCTGCGCCGGTGATCATGTTTTTAACGTAGTCGGCGTGCCCAGGGCAGTCAACGTGCGCGTAGTGGCGGTTCGGCGTTTCGTATTCAACGTGAGCGGTGGAAATCGTAATACCGCGTTCGCGTTCTTCCGGAGCTTTGTCGATTTGGTCGAATGCAACAGCGTTACCGCCGTAGCGTTTTGCCAGAACGGTGGTGATTGCAGCCGTCAGCGTCGTTTTGCCGTGGTCAACGTGACCGATCGTGCCGATATTGACGTGCGGTTTGGTACGTTCGAACTTAGCCTTTGCCATTGAAATGTTCTCCTCCTTATAAGTAAAGGAATTTTATAGAGTGACGGGCGGATTCGGCCTGTCGCTTCCTCCAGGCCCGTCCAAATCCAAAACCGATTAATTGCCTTTGTACTTGGCGATGATCTCGTCCGCGATCGATTTCGGCACTTCTTCGTAGTGGGACAGTTCCATCGAGAACACGCCGCGTCCTTGCGTACCGGAACGGAGAACGGTCGAATAACCGAACATTTCCGCAAGCGGCACTTTCGCCCTGACGATGACGGCGCCATGACGGGAGTCGCTGCCTTCGATCCGGCCGCGACGGGAGCTGATCATGCCCATTACGTCGCCCATGTACTCTTCCGGAACGGTAACTTCGACTTTCATGATCGGCTCGAGCAGAACCGGGTCGCACTTGTCCTTCGCCGCTTTGAGCGCCAAGGAGCCGGCGATCTTAAACGCCATTTCGCTGGAGTCGACATCGTGGTACGAACCGTCGAAGATGGTCGCTTTGATGTCCACGACCGGATATCCGGCGAGAACGCCGTTTTTCATCGCTTCTTCGATACCGGCTTGTACCGGGCCGATGTATTCCTTCGGAACGACGCCGCCCACGATCTTGTTCTCGAACACGAAGCCCGAACCGGGTTCAAGCGGTTCGAATTCGATCCAGACGTGACCGTATTGGCCGCGTCCGCCGGATTGGCGAACGAACTTGCCTTCGACCTTCGCGGATTTTCTGAACGTCTCGCGGTAAGCGACTTGAGGCTTGCCCACGTTCGTTTCGACTTTGAATTCGCGAAGCATGCGGTCGACGAGAATTTCCAGGTGAAGCTCGCCCATGCCGGAGATGATCGTTTGTCCGGTTTCCTCGTCGGTATGCGCGCGGAAGGTCGGGTCCTCTTCGGCCAGCTTCTGCAGCGCGATCGCCATACGGTCTTGGTCGGCTTTCGTTTTCGGCTCGACCGCGAGCTGGATAACCGGTTCCGGGAACGTCATCGATTCGAGGATGACCGGATGCTTCTCATCGCACAGCGTATCCCCGGTCGTCGTATCTTTCAGACCGACGGCAGCCGCGATGTCGCCTGCGTAAACTTCGCTGATTTCCTGACGGCTGTTCGCGTGCATCTGCAGAATCCGTCCGATCCGTTCGCGCTTGCCCTTCGTCGCGTTCAGCACGTACGAACCGGAGTTCAGCACGCCGGAATACACGCGGAAGAAGGTCAGCTTGCCCACGAACGGGTCCGACATGATTTTGAACGCAAGCGCAGCGAACGGTTCATCGTCCGACGATTTGCGAGTCGTTTCCGTTCCGTCTTCGAGCGTACCTTTGATGTCCGGAATGTCGGTCGGAGCCGGCAGGTAGTCGACGACCGCGTCCAGCATCAGCTGAACGCCTTTGTTGCGGTAGGACGAGCCGCATACGACCGGGAAGATCTTGACTTCGACCGTGCCTTTGCGCAGAGCCCTTTTGATTTCTTCCACCGTCAGCTCTTCGCCTTCGAGGTACTTCATCATCAGCTCTTCGTCGAGTTCCGCGACTTTCTCAACCAGTTCCAGACGCAGCTCTTCGACCTTGTCGACAAGATCTGCCGGAATTTCGCTCTTGATCGGCTCTTTGCCCAGATCGTCCTTGTAAATATAAGCGACCCGTTCGATCAGGTCGACCATACCGACAAAGTCGTTCTCGGCTCCGATCGGCAGTTGGATGGCTACGGCATTGGCTTGCAGACGTTCGCGCATGTCTTTTACGACACTGAGGAAGTCCGCGCCGATAATGTCCATTTTGTTGACGTATGCGATCCGCGGAACGCCGTAGCGGTCCGCTTGGCGCCAAACGGTTTCGGATTGCGGTTCTACACCTTCTTTGGCGCTGAATACGCCAACTGCTCCATCCAATACGCGCAAGCTGCGCTCGACTTCCACCGTAAAGTCAACGTGCCCCGGGGTGTCGATAATATTGATGCGGTGACCCTTCCATTGAGCGGTCGTGGCAGCCGATGTAATCGTAATGCCGCGTTCCTGTTCTTGCTCCATCCAGTCCATCGTAGCAGCGCCTTCATGCACTTCTCCGATCTTGTGGACACGGCCGGTATAGAACAGGATCCGTTCGGTGGTCGTCGTCTTGCCCGCGTCGATATGCGCCATGATGCCGATGTTGCGCGTATTTTGTAAGGAGAACTCCCTTGCCATGCATTTGTCTCCTTTCGGTTACTCTCCGCAGGTTTACCAGCGGTAGTGAGCGAACGCCTTGTTGGCTTCCGCCATTTTGTGCGTATCTTCGCGTTTCTTGACGGCCGCCCCCGTGTTGTTGGACGCGTCAATGATTTCAGCCGCAAGACGCTCTTCCATCGTCTTCTCGCCGCGCGTGCGGGCGTAGTTGACGAGCCAGCGCAGTCCGAGGGACGTGCGGCGCTCCGGCTTCACTTCCACCGGAACTTGATAGTTGGCGCCGCCAACGCGACGCGCTTTGACTTCGAGAACGGGCATGATGTTTTTCAGCGCCGCTTCGAATACTTCCATCGGGTCCTTGCCGGTACGTTCCCGAATCAGATTGAAAGCATTGTAAAGCAGTTTTTGAGCAACGCCTTTCTTGCCGTCGATCATGATGCGGTTCACGAGGCGGGTAACCAGTTTGCTGTTGTATACCGGATCCGGGAGCACATCCCGTTTCGGTACCGGTCCTTTCCGTGGCATCGAATAAATTCCTCCTTTCCCCATTCTTGGTCGTTGAAGCCTCGCCTATTCATCCGAATCAGGCCGGCCGGATTACTTCTTCGCTTTCGCTTTCTTCGTTCCGTACTTGGAACGGCCTTGCTGGCGGTTGTTCACGCCTGCGGTGTCGAGCGCGCCGCGAACAATGTGGTAACGGACACCCGGGAGGTCTTTGACCCGGCCGCCGCGGATCAGCACAACGCTGTGCTCCTGCAGGTTATGGCCGATACCCGGAATGTACGCCGTGACTTCGACGCGGTTCGTCAAGCGAACGCGGGCGTATTTGCGAAGCGCGGAGTTCGGCTTCTTCGGCGTCATCGTACCTACGCGAGTGCAGACACCGCGTTTTTGCGGGGAGCTCAGATTGGTTTCTTCGCGTTTCAAAGCGTTAAAACCCTTCTGCAGAGCAGGAGACTTCGATTTAACCACTTTGGGTTGACGACCTTTGCGCACGAGCTGATTGATTGTTGGCATATTGCCACCCCCTTCCCATGATCATGAAACAGAGATACGGTTTTGCGATGTTTTTCCGCTTCGTGAAGTCCACAGATCCAGGCGGCTCATTTTTTAGAAGCGCGAAAGGGTCTTCCCATCCGTCCTCCAGGAACGAACGGTTAGAACCCTCAAGATTTATATCTCCACGAGCGCGGCCATCGCCGTTCCGACATCGATTCCGCACGATTTGCCCAGATTGTGCATCGTATCCACATATTCGATGTGAACGCCATGTTGTCTACACAGCTGCACGATACGGCTAATCAGGCGATAATCTGCATCCTGTGCCACATAAACAAGAACGGCTTTGCCTTGCTCCACCGCTTTGACCGTTTGTTTAGTACCTACCTTTAATGTGCGGCGTTGCATAGGGTCATTCGTGTTCACGAACTTCCCACCTCCGGCAACATTAATTTCGGCACGTAGGGCACACACTATGTTATAGTAGCACCTGGATGTAGGGATGTCAAGAAAAGTTAGCTGCGCTATCCGGACAAAAAAACGCGAATTCGGCTAAAACAATCTGCGCTTCAGGAGCCGCCAGGCAATGCCCGAAACGGACAGCGCATAGACAACCGCAAACAGCATGACCGCGGCAAAGGCGCCGGGACGCATCTGCCCGAAGCGCAGCAGCGCGTCCATTACGCGAAAGGCCGGCGGCAATATCCGGGCCGCTCCTTTCAGCGCTGCCGGAAGCTCGTTCCGAAGGCCATAGCCGGCCAGAGACAACGCCAGAACCAGCAGCAAACCGGTCAGCGAAACGGACCGCTGCGGCACGAGTCTTGTGTTGAACGGGAAGGCGCAGGCGTTGCCGAGCCAGGCAAGCGCGATATGCGCGGTCAAGGCCGTAAGCAGCTCGGAAGCTTCCGGCGGCCTGTCGAACCTGTTCAGCAGCACCGGATACGCCGTCGCGAAGCACGCCAGCGCAGCGCCGATCATGCCGATCAGCAGCAGCTTCGCGCCGTAAAACCGTAAGACGCTTCCGGCATGCAAAGGCAATCATCTGCCGCGTTTCATTTTCCGCCTCCATGTAACCGTACGTCATCCAAGCGATCACCAACAACTGCAAAACCGCCGTAAAGGCATATCTGCCCATGACCGGACAGCCGGCTGAGTCCGGCCAGCATCTTAAGCAGCGTGCTTTTGCCGGAACCGTTTTTGCCGACAAGCGCGATCGTCTCCCCCTGCCGGACTTCAAGCGTGAGCGGGAACAGCACCGTATGTTTGTTGAACCGCTTGCTTGCCTCGCGAAGCGCGATTCTCAAAGGCTGTGTCATCGTTTCGTCTCCAAATGGAACTGTTAATCCGTACGTATTCATACTCTTCCGGCAACGGACAAGTTACGCGAAGCTGAAAAAAACGCGACTGATCCATGAACAAGCAAGGATTTTCAACACTCTGCCGAACTTGGGTCGAGCCCGCTATCGCGACCATATCGCACCTCGGCTAGGCGTCTATATGGGAAAATATCCAGCCAAACGAGCCATTCAGACTCCAGGAGCCGCTCTATGTTGGATAATTCCAGTCTTTTGGCCCGCAGAAGCCGCATCGTCACAGCTTTCAAGCCATTTCATTGTAGAAAATCCAACATACGTTCCGGAAAGGGGCGAAAGAAGCCGGTATCCTGCACAAAATCCAATATAGCTGCTCGGGACATAGTCGCTTGGGACGAAGGCGGCGACGCTAAAGAGAGGTACTGGACGGCCCACTAGGCGGATGCACGGAGCACATGCCCCAATCGCCCGAAAAAAACAAAAAGCAGCGCCGCGGGGGCGCTGCTTCTCTATGCACGACCGACAAGTTATTCGATCGTAACGGGCTCTTGCGCTTCCTGTTCGGATTTGTCCATCGGGTTGACGACGCGGATGTTGCGGTAGCGCGACATCCCCGTTCCCGCAGGAATGAGCTTCCCGATAATGACGTTCTCCTTCAGACCGAGCAGGCGGTCGACTTTGCCTTTGATCGCGGCGTCGGTCAGGACGCGGGTCGTCTCCTGGAAGGAGGCCGCCGACAAGAAGGAGTCGGTCTCAAGCGACGCCTTCGTGATCCCGAGCAGCACCGGACGCGCGACGGCAGGCTCTTTGCCGGCCATGATCGCTTCGCGGTTCGCCGCTTCGTATTCGTGAACGTCGACGTACGATCCCGGCAGAAGCGGCGTATCGCCCGGATCGACGATCCGGATTTTGCGAAGCATCTGCTTGATCATGACCTCGATATGCTTGTCGTTGATTTCGACGCCCTGGTTCCGGTATACCCGCTGCACTTCCTGCAGAATGTAGTTCTGCACGCCGCGGACGCCCTTGATGCGCAGCATCTCTTTCGGGTCGATCGAACCGTCGGTGAGCTCGTCGCCCGCCTCGATTTGCATGCCTTCGTAGACGCGGATGCGCGAACCGTAGGAGACGGAGTATACCTTCGTCTCGGCATCGCCTTGAACTTCGATTTCGCGGCGATCCTTGGCCTCGCGAATCTCTTTGATCACGCCGTCGATCTCGGAGATGACCGCCTGGCCTTTCGGATTCCGGGCTTCGAACAGCTCCTGAATCCGCGGCAAACCTTGGGTGATATCGTCGCCTGCGACGCCGCCGGTGTGGAACGTCCGCATCGTCAGCTGCGTACCCGGTTCGCCGATCGATTGGGCCGCGATAATGCCGACCGCTTCGCCGATCTCGACTTTCTTGCCGGTAGCCAGGTTGCGGCCGTAGCACATTTTGCAGACGCCATGGCGCGCGCGGCAGCTCAGCACGGAGCGGATTTGCAGCTTTTCGACGCCTGCGGCCACGATTTGCTCGGCTTTGACCGAATCGATCAGCTCGTTGCGTCCGACGATAATTTCGCCGGTTTCCGGATGGCGCACCGTTTCGAAAGCATAGCGGCCTTCGATACGGTCGTACAGGTCCTCGATAATCTCCTTGCCGTCCTCGATCCGCGAGACGACGATCCCTTTGTCCGTGCCGCAGTCTTCTTCGCGAACGATCACGTCCTGCGCGACGTCAACGAGACGGCGGGTCAGATAACCCGAGTCCGCGGTCCGCAGCGCCGTATCGGCGAGACCTTTCCGTGCGCCGTGCGTCGAGATAAAGTACTCGAGGACGGTAAGGCCTTCGCGGAAGTTCGACTTGATCGGAAGCTCGAAGATCCGGCCCGACGGCGTTGCCATAAGGCCCCGCATACCGCCGAGCTGCGTAATCTGGGACTTGTTGCCCCGCGCCTTGGAATCGACCATGAGCATGATGGAGTTGAAGCGGTCCATCGATTTCATGAGCACGTCGGTAATTTCGTCCTTCGTCTTCGACCAGATGTCGATGACGCGGTCGTAACGTTCCTCGTCGGTAATCAAGCCGCGGCGGTACTGGTTCGTAATGACCTTGACCTTCTCGTCGGATTCGGCGAGAATCCGGGCTTTCTCCTTCGGCACGATGACGTCGGCGATGCCGACCGTAATCCCCGCACGGGTGGAATACGTAAACCCGAGCTGCTTGATATCGTCCAGAATGACGGACGTCTTCATCGTATGGTACCGGTTAAAGCACTCGCCGATGATGTTGCCCAAATACTCTTTGCCGACGGCGCCCGGGGTGTCGAGCTCGTCGATAAATTTATCGATGTCCGTACCCTTGTCGTAAATGAAATACTTATCCGGCGTGCCTTTCAACAAGTTTTCCTTCGTCGCTTCGTTGATGTACGGGAACGAAGACGGGAAGATCTCGTTGAAAATAATTTTGCCGATGGTCGTCACGAGCAGCGCTTTTTGTTGCTCCGGCGTGAACGATTCCTTGTTCAGCGCTTTGGCCGGAATGACGACCCGCGCATGCAGATCGGCAATGCCGCGATGATACGCGGACACGGCTTCGTTGACGTCCGCAAGGCGCATGCCCGTGCCTTTGGCTTCCTTGTTGTCCATCGTAAGGTAATAGCAGCCAAGCACCATGTCCTGCGAAGGCGTAACGACCGGCTTGCCGTCTTTCGGGTTCAGGATGTTGCCGGATGCCAGCATCAGCAAGCGGGCTTCCGCCTGCGCTTCGGCGGACAGCGGAACGTGAACCGCCATCTGGTCGCCGTCGAAGTCGGCGTTGTACGCCGTACAGACGAGCGGATGCAGCTTGATCGCGCGGCCTTCGACCAGCGTCGGCTCGAACGCCTGAATACCCAGGCGGTGAAGCGTCGGCGCGCGGTTCAGCAGAACCGGATGCTCCTTGATCACTTCTTCGAGCACGTCCCAAACTTCCGGGCTGACGCGCTCGACTTTGCGCTTCGCGCTCTTGATATTGTGAGCCAGCCCTTTGAGCACCAGCTCTTTCATCACGAAAGGCTTGAACAATTCAAGCGCCATTTCCTTCGGCAGGCCGCATTGATACATTTTCAGGCTCGGGCCGACGACGATAACGGAACGGCCGGAGTAGTCGACGCGTTTACCGAGCAGGTTCTGACGGAAACGGCCTTGTTTGCCCTTCAGCATATGGCTAAGGGACTTCAGCGGACGGTTGCCGGGGCCCGTAACCGGGCGGCCGCGGCGGCCGTTGTCGATCAGCGCGTCGACCGCTTCCTGCAGCATCCGCTTTTCGTTTTGCACGATGATGTCCGGGGCGCCCAAGTCGAGCAGCCGCTTCAGACGGTTGTTCCGGTTGATGACGCGGCGGTACAGGTCGTTCAGGTCGCTCGTGGCGAAACGTCCGCCGTCAAGCTGAACCATCGGGCGCAGCTCCGGCGGAATGACCGGCAGCACGTCGAGAATCATCCATTCCGGACGGTTGCCGGAATTGCGGAACGCCTCGATCACTTCCAGGCGCTTGATCGCCCGGTTGCGCCGTTGCCCCTGGGCCGTGCGCAGCTCTTCCTTGAGCATTTCCAGCTCGCGGTCGAGGTCGATATCCTGCAGCAGCTTCTTGACCGCCTCCGCGCCCATGCTGGCTTGGAAGGCGTAGCCGTACTTTTCGCGGTAGCTGCGGTATTCCTTTTCGGAAAGCAGTTGTTTCTTCTCCAGCGGCGTATCGCCCGGATCGGTCACCACATAGGATGCGAAGTAGATGATCTCTTCCAGCGAACGGGGCGACATGTCGAGCGCCAGCCCCATCCGGCTCGGAATCCCTTTGAAATACCAGATATGCGAAACGGGCGCGGCCAGCTCGATATGGCCCATCCGTTCGCGGCGCACTTTCGCGCGCGTGACTTCGACGCCGCACCGGTCGCACACGACGCCTTTGTAGCGGACGCGTTTATATTTACCGCAGTGACATTCCCAATCCTTGGTCGGCCCGAAAATCTTCTCGCAGAACAGACCTTCCTTCTCCGGCTTCAATGTCCGGTAGTTGATCGTTTCAGGCTTCTTTACTTCGCCTCTCGACCACGAACGAATCTTGTCCGGTGAAGCCAAGCCGATTTTCATAAACTCGAAATTGTTCACGTCTAACAAGGAGCAAGCCCTCCTTCATGGTTGCTGCGATTTTCGAAACAAAAGCGGACAGAAGACGGACAGGCGTTAGGAGAACGGCGCTTTGCGCGCCGCTCCCCTACAGCCTGTCAATCTACGCCGACTTCGGAACCTTCCAGATTCAGATTGAGCTTGTCGCCGGTGGCATCGTCGTCGTCGTCGATCTCTTTCATTTCGATCTCCTGCTCGTCTCCGGACAAAATCTTCACGTCCATGCCGAGGCTTTGCAGTTCCTTGATCAAGACCTTGAACGACTCCGGAACGCCGGGTTCCGGCACGTTTTCGCCTTTGACGATCGACTCGTACGTCTTCACGCGGCCGACGACGTCATCGGACTTGACGGTCAAAATTTCCTGCAGCGTATAAGCGGCGCCGTAAGCTTCGAGCGCCCACACTTCCATCTCGCCGAAGCGCTGGCCGCCGAACTGGGCTTTACCGCCGAGCGGCTGCTGCGTGACGAGCGAGTACGGACCCGTCGAGCGGGCGTGGATTTTATCGTCGACCATGTGCGCCAGCTTGATCATGTACATGACGCCGACCGTGACTTCGCGTTCGAACGGTTCGCCCGTGCGTCCGTCGTACAGGATCGTTTTGCCGTTGCGCTGCATGCCGGCCTCTTCCATCGTGTCGAAGACGTCGTTCTCGCGGGCGCCGTCGAATACGGGCGTTGCCGCATGGATGCCAAGCAGCTTGCAGGCCATGCCGAGATGGACTTCCAGCACCTGGCCGATATTCATCCGCGACGGGACGCCCAGCGGGTTCAGGACGACCTCGACCGGCGTTCCGTCCGGCATAAACGGCATGTCTTCCTCAGGCAGAATCCGGGCGATAACCCCTTTGTTGCCGTGGCGTCCGGCCATCTTGTCGCCTTCGGAAATCTTCCGTTTTTGGGCAATATAGACGCGAACGAGCTGGTTGACCCCCGGCGGCAGTTCGTCGCCGTTTTCGCGGGTGAACACTTTGACGTCGACGACGATGCCGTCGGTGCCGTGGGGCACGCGCAGGCTCGTATCGCGCACTTCGCGCGCCTTCTCGCCGAAGATGGCGTGAAGCAGGCGTTCTTCCGCCGTCAGCTCCGTCACGCCTTTCGGCGTTACCTTGCCGACGAGGATATCGCCGGCGCTGATCTCGGCGCCGACGCGGATAATGCCGCGCTCGTCGAGATTGCGCAGCGCGTCTTCCCCGACGTTCGGGATGTCGCGCGTAATTTCTTCCGGTCCGAGCTTCGTATCGCGCGCTTCCGACTCGTATTCCTCGATGTGGATCGACGTGTAGACGTCATCGCGCACGAGTTTTTCGGACAGCAAAATCGCATCCTCGTAGTTGTAGCCTTCCCACGTCATGAAGGCGACGACGACATTGCGGCCCAAAGCCAATTCGCCGTTGTCCGTGGACGGGCCGTCCGCCAGAATGTCGCCTTTCTTGACGATGTCGCCTTTGCGGCAAATCGGCCGCTGGTTGATGCAGGTCCCCTGGTTGGAACGCATGAACTTCTGCAGCTTGTATTTGACGAGATCGCCTTTCACTTCTTTGCCGTCCACGATTTCCGTGCGGCGCAGCCAAATCTCGTTGGCCGTAACGCGCTCGATGACGCCGTCGTACTTGGAGACCACGCATACGCCCGAATCTTTCGCCGCCTTGTATTCCATGCCGGTGCCGACGAGCGGAGCGTCCGGAACGAGCAGCGGAACCGCCTGGCGCTGCATGTTCGAACCCATGAGCGCGCGGTTGGAGTCGTCGTTCTCGAGGAACGGAATCATCGCCGTCGCGACGGAGACGACCTGCTTCGGCGATACGTCCATAAAGTCGACGCGGTCGCTCGGCATGGTCAAAATGTTGTCGGCTTGCTTGTTGTAACGGACGATGACCATGTCGTCGGCGAACTTGCCCTCTTCCGTCAGAGCGGCGTTCGCCTGCGCGATAATGTAGTTGTCTTCCTCGTCGGCCGTCATATAAACGATCTCATCCGTGACGACGCCGGTCGTATGGTCGACCTTGCGGTACGGCGCTTCGATAAATCCGTACTCGTTAACGCGGGCGAACGTCGACAAGGAGTTGATCAAGCCGATGTTCGGACCTTCCGGCGTTTCGATCGGACACATCCGGCCGTAGTGGGACGGATGGACGTCCCGCACTTCGAAGCCCGCGCGTTCGCGCGTAAGACCACCGGGTCCGAGCGCGGACAAACGGCGCTTGTGCGTCAGTTCCGCAAGCGGGTTCGTCTGGTCCATAAACTGCGACAGCTGCGACGAACCGAAAAACTCTTTGATCGCCGCGATGACCGGGCGGATGTTGATGAGCGCCTGCGGCGTGATCGCGTTCTGGTCCTGGATCGACATCCGTTCGCGCACGACGCGCTCCATCCGGGACAGACCGATCCGGAACTGGTTCTGCAGCAACTCGCCGACCGAACGCAGACGGCGGTTGCCCAAGTGGTCGATGTCGTCCGTGCTGCCGATATCGTGCAGCAGGTTGACGAAATAGCTGATCGAAGCGATGATGTCCGCCGGCGTAATATGCTTCACCGACTTGTCGATGTTGCCGTTGGAGATCACCTTGACCACTTTGCCTTCTTCGACGTTCGAATAAACGTTGACGCTTTGAAGCGGAATGTCCTCCGCCTCGTGAATGCCGCCCGTCACGCGATACGTCTTGTAGCCGACGTTCTTCTCCAACGCCGGGAGAATCGAGTCGAGCAGCCTGCGGTCAAGCACCTGGCCGGCTTCGGCGAGGATTTCGCCCGTCGTGGGATCGACCAGCGTTTCGGCAAGGCGTTGGTTGAACAGCCGGTTTTTAATATGAAGCTTTTTATTGATTTTGTAACGGCCGACGTTGGCCAGGTCGTAGCGCTTCGGATCGAAGAAACGGGCGATCAGCAGATTGCGCGCGTTCTCGAGCGTCGGCGGCTCGCCCGGACGAAGCCGCTCGTAAATTTCGATGAGGGCTTTTTCCGTCGAATCCGTGTTGTCTTTTTCAAGGGTGTTGCGAATATACTCGTCGTGACCGAGCAAATCCAGAATCTCGGCGTCGGTGCTGAAGCCCAGCGCGCGCAGCAGCACGGTGACCGGAATTTTCCGGGTGCGGTCGATCCGGACATAGATGATGTCCTTCGCGTCCGTCTCCAGCTCAAGCCAGGCGCCGCGGTTCGGGATGACCGTCGCGGTGTACGTCTTTTTCCCGTTTTTGTCCACTTTCGTGCTGTAATAGACGCTCGGGGAGCGGACCAATTGGCTGACGATAACCCGTTCCGCGCCGTTGATAATAAAGGTGCCGGTTTCGGTCATGAGCGGAAAATCGCCCATGAATACTTCCTGCTCCTTCACTTCGCCGGTTTCTTTGTTGAGCAGCCGGACCTTGACGCGCAGAGGCGCCGCATACGTAACGTCGCGTTCCTTGGACTCATCGACAGAATACTTCGGTTCTCCGAGGCTGTAATCGATAAACTCCAGTACGAGATTGCCCGTAAAGTCTTGAATTGGCGAAATGTCCTGAAAGATCTCGCGAAGCCCTTCGTCCAGAAACTTCTGATACGATTGCATCTGGATTTCGATCAGGTTCGGAATCTCCAATACTTCCTTGATACGGGCATAACTGCGCCGTTGCCGGCGGCCATATTGAACCATATGTCCTGCCAATTTACCTCACCCCTTCGTTCTACTTAAGCACAAGCGAGAACGAGATCCTCTCTCCAGCACTAGCAGAGGCAGCCGACTCGCGGGCATATGACATGCAAGGCGTTTTCGGGCACGGACAAAGACCCGGAAGCCATAAACAGAGAAAAGCCCTTATGCGCCGGTTGGCGGCACAATGGCATCTCTATCCAGTCATTTGCCCAAAACAAACCCATTATACGCCTATTGGCAAAAACTTATGCCAAAAAAGCGATTAGGACTTGACATTTTAGTCGACTAAAGACATTTAGCCCATCCTAATACTGACATTTTTTAATTGTACCACAACGATGATATGCCGTCAAACCCTTTTGGCGCGGTAAATGCGGTAACCTTTGTCCTTTCCCATCTCTTCGACGGCGTCCTCCCCGAACACTTCCTCCAGCTTCGCCCGGGCCGTCGGGGCGCCCTGCTTGTTGCGGATGACGATCCACAGGGCCCCGCCGGGAAGGAGATGGTCTTTGGCTTCCGACAAAATCCGGTGAACGACGGCTTTTCCCGCGCGGATCGGCGGATTGGACAAAATCGCATCGAATTTCGCGCCGGCTACGGAAGCGTACAAATCGCTCTGCAGCACGGTGACATTGCCGATTTCGTTCAAGGCCGCATTCTCGCGCGCGAGCGCGACGGCCCGCTCGTTAATGTCCAGCATCGTGACATGCCCTCGCGGGGCAAGGCGGGCGGCCGCAAGACCGATCGGCCCGTATCCGCAGCCGACATCGAGAACGTTCGCCTCCGGCGAAATCTCCATATGCTCGATCAGCACCCGGCTTCCGTAGTCCACCTCGCCCCGCGAAAACACGCCGGCATCGGAGATGAAGCGGAAACTAAAACCCCGGAGCTCGGCACGAATCGCGCGCCGGTCGCTGGCGGCCGTCGGCCGCTCCGTATAATAGTGATCGCTCATTTTTTCAGCTTCAGCTCCCCCGCTTATGAACAAACCCCTCGAAGAAAGAAGTTCTTCAAGGGGTCCGCTTCTAAACTGCGAAAATTACTTAACTTCGACTTTCGCGCCCGCTTCTTCAAGCTTGGCTTTGATAGCGTCGGCTTCTTCTTTGGACACTTTCTCTTTGAGCGCTTTCGGAGCGTTGTCGACAACGTCTTTCGCTTCTTTCAGGCCGAGACCCGTGATTTCGCGAACGACTTTGATAACGTTGATCTTCGAAGCGCCGGCGTCAACCAGCACAACGTCGAATTCGGTTTGTTCTGCAGCTTCGGGAGCTGCGGCGCCGCCGGCAACAACAGCAACCGGAGCGGCAGCCGTTACGCCGAATTCTTCTTCGATCGCTTTGACAAGTTCGTTCAGTTCCAGAACGCTAAGGCCTTTAATCGCCTCAATGATGGACTCTTTGCTCATGGATGTTACCTCCATTTATTTTGGAATATGATTTTTGGGTGCAACCTTCTAGGCAGGTTGGGTTCCGTTCTCAGACAGCCTTGCCCGGATCAAGCGCTCGCTTCGCCCGCTTCTTTCTTCTCGGCGACGGCTTTGACAGCCAGTGCGAAGTTGCGGATCGGAGCTTGCAGGACGCTGAGCAGCATGGACAGCAGACCTTCGCGGGACGGCAGATCGGCCAGCGCTTTAACTTGCGCCACGTCGATGACACGGCCTTCCACGACGCCGCCTTTCAGCTTCAGCGCTTCGTTCTTCTTCGCGAAGTCGTTCAGAATCCGCGCAGCGGCGGTCACGTCCGTCGAGCTGAACGCAACGGCGGTCGGACCCGTCAGGACGGAATCCAGCTCGCTCAGTTCGGCGATTTTGGCGGCGCGGCTGACCAGCGTGTTCTTCAGAACCTGGAATTCGACGCCTGCTTCGCGAAGCTGCTTGCGCAATTCGGTCACGTCGGCTACGTTCAATCCGCGGTAATCGACGACAACGGTGCTCGCGCTCTCGCGGAGCTTCGTCGCGATCGATTCCACTTCCTTGGCTTTCGCTTCGATGATTTTTGCATTTGCCATTTCGTTCACACCTCCTGGCTCTTGATTCAACCGTATCGGATTTCGCAGCCCGCGGAGGCATAAGAAATGCCTCCGCAGACGCTGCGGAGGCATGACGTTTCGTTTGTCGCACGGTTCTCGCAGGGCGCGATCCCAAGATCGCGCCGCCGCGTGACGTCGGGCAAACTATATCCACACACCTCGGTAGGAAATTAAGCCTTTCGGCACCTACGGTCTACGGTATCTCATATTCAACTTTAACTTTGCCAGCTTAACACGGAAACACGCAAGCTGTCAATCGCCCTTGCGGAACGATTAACGGTATGCCGCCGTGTTCACGCGCGCACCCGGACCCATCGTCGAGGAAATCGAGATGTTCTTCAGGTAAACGCCTTTGGCAGCCGCCGGTTTGGCGCGGTTCAGCGCATCGATCAGAGCTTTCAGGTTTTCGTGCAGCTTCTCGGCGTCGAACGACACCTTTCCGATCGGAGCGTGAATTTGTCCGGCCTTGTCCAGACGGTATTCGATTTTACCGGCCTTGATTTCTTGCACGGCTTTGGCTACGTCGAACGTAACCGTACCGGCTTTCGGGTTCGGCATGAGGCCTTTGCCGCCGAGAATCCGGCCGAGCTTACCGACTTCGCTCATCATGTCCGGCGTCGCGACGCAGACGTCGAACTCGAACCAGCCTTGCTGGATCTTGTTGATGAGGTCTTGATCGCCGACATAATCGGCGCCGGCAGCTTCCGCTTCCTTGGCTTTATCGCCTTTGGCGAAAACGAGCACGCGTTTCGTTTTGCCCGTGCCGTGAGGCAGGACAACGACGCCGCGGACGTTTTGGTCTTGCTTTCTCGGGTCAACGCCGAGACGGATGGCCACTTCGACCGTTTCGTCGAATTTGGCCGATGCCGCTTTCTTGACCAGCTCGATCGCTTCCAACGCTTCGTAGGTCGCGTCGCGGTCGATCAGCTTCGCGGCTTCCTGGTATTTCTTGCCTTGTTTAGCCAATTCATTCTCCTCCTTCTGTGGTGATAACGGAAATGTCCTCCCACATGCGGGCCGCTCGGGCCCGACAGCCGTCATGGGCAAACGGTCTGGCAACCAGCCGTTCGCGGGAAATTCCCGATTGACGGTTCAAGCGTCCGGACACGGCGCTTGCGCTTCCGTCCGGATCAGTCTTCGATCGCAACGCCCATGCTGCGAGCGGTACCCTCGATCATGCGCATGGCCGCTTCGACGGAAGCCGCGTTGAGATCCTGCATTTTTTGCTCGGCGATCTCGCGGACTTTCGCCCGTTTGACCGTCGCGACTTTCTTCTTGTTCGGCTCGCCGGAGCCTTTTTCGATCCCCGCGGCAACGCGCAGCAGTACGGCGGCCGGAGGCGTCTTCGTTTCGAACGTGAAGGAACGGTCCTCAAACACGGTAATGACAACCGGAATGATCAGACCGGCTTGATCTGCGGTACGAGCGTTAAACTCTTTGCAGAAAGCCATGATGTTCACGCCTGCTTGACCCAGGGCGGGACCGATTGGCGGCGCCGGGTTCGCTTTGCCGGCCGGAACTTGCAGCTTCACCACTTTAATGACCTTTTTCGCCATGATGCACACCTCCTTGCCCCATAATGCGGTTCAACGGAGCCTTCGCTCCTCCCGCTCTTTCACAGAAACCACCAGAGATAAGTTATATCTTCTCCACCTGAGTATAATCCAACTCAAGCGGGGTTTCCCTGCCGAACATGTTGACGTGAACTTTCAGCTTGCTCTTGTCGTGGAGAATCTCTTCAACCGTTCCGACAAAGTTCGCGAAAGGCCCGACCTTCACGCGGACGTTCTCTTTCAATTCGAAATCGATGACCGGCTTCGGCTCTTCCATGCCCATGTGCAGCAGAATTTGCTCCGCTTCCTCGGGCAGGAGCGGCGTCGGCTTCGATCCCGAACCGGTAGACCCGACAAACCCGGTCACGCCGGGCGTGTTGCGGACCACGTACCAGGAATCGTCCGTTTGAATCATTTCAACGAGAACATAGCCGGGATACACTTTGCGCATCACGGTTTTCTTCTTGCCGTCCTTGTTGACGATCTCCTCTTCCATCGGCACCAGCACGCGGAAGATCTTGTCCTGCATCCCCATCGACTCCACGCGCCGCTCCAGGTTGGTTTTCACCTTGTTCTCATACCCGGAGTACGTATGGACAACATACCATCTTTTCTCCATCGATGTCACCTTAGGGTCCGGCGTCAAATGACGAGATCGACGAGCTGGGAAATCACGATGTCCAGCACCCAGAAGTAGATGGTCACCAGAATCACGGTCACGATAACGACGATCGTGTAGCTGATGAGTTCCTTACGTTTGGGCCAGCGGACTTTCTTCAATTCGTTCCAGGCATCGCCGAAAAACGAAAAAAAGGACCCGAAGCTCTGTTTCATTTTGGCCAGGAAAGTCACGTCCAAACCTCCTAGAACTTACCGAGTTTCGCGATGAACGTGATGTTCATTGCAGAACTTGCAGTACTTCTTCAGCTCGATGCGTTCGGAATGCGTCCGCTTGTTCTTGCTGGTCGTATAATTCCGTTGCTTGCAGTTGGTGCAAGCCAGCGTAACCACTACCCGCATGTGTTCCACCTCCCGGGTCTGCCAACCTCTTAAACATATTGAATCCGAGCGACGACCTTGTTCCGCCGCGCTACGACAACGAAACCTGGCGTTTCGCCCGAGATTCAGGACCTGCGCACAGAACTCCACCTTAAGGTTACTGAAATAATTTATCACAGGGCCTATTTGATGTCAATGAAAAGGTTCCCGGCAGGTTTCGGAAAGTCCGTGACTTCGGCCTCAGAGCTCATCATCATTCTACCAACTTTTCGCCCTCTTTAACCATGGGGAACGAGAATAAATGCCGTCCGTCCGCCCGTTGTCCGCGGAAACGGCGAAACGGCGGGTTTCAGCCGGTCCGGACAAAAAAACGCCGGCGCGATCATGCTGCCGACGATTCTTATGTATCGGGCTAGCCCCCAAAATCCCGGACTTCGAGATATCGTTCCAGCTTGCGTTTCACGCGCTGCAGCGCATTGTCGATCGACTTGACGTGCCGGCCGAGGTCCACCGCGATTTCCTGATAGGAACGCCCGTCCAAATAGAGCATCAGCACCTTGCGCTCGAGGTCGCTCAGGATTTCCGACATCTTGTCTTCAAGACCGAAAAATTCTTCCTGATTGATGATCATTTCCTCCGGATCGCACACTTTCGAGCCGCAGATGACGTCAAGCAGCGTCCGGTCGGAATCCTCGTCGTAGATGGGCTTATCCAGAGAAACGTACGAGTTCAAGGGAATATGCTTCTGGCGCGTCGCCGTCTTGATCGCGGTGATGATCTGGCGGGTGACGCACAATTCGGCGAAAGCCTTGAAGGAGGCGAGCTTGTCGCCCCGGAAATCCCGAATCGACTTGTACAGGCCGATCATGCCTTCCTGGACGATATCTTCCCGCTCCGCGCCGATCAAAAAGTAGGAACGCGCCTTGGCCCGAACGAAGTTGCGGTACTTGTGGATCAGGTATTCGAGCGCCTCGGAGTTTCCTTCGTGCACAGCTTCCACGATATCCTCGTCGGTCTTGAAGTCATATTCGTGTATGGCCAGCTCGTTTACGTCTAAGCTCACGAATCATCCCTCCGACCGTCAAGGCAAGTTGATCTAACAAATGCGAAACGGCTGCTCCGTCATCATTGAGGCGACTTCCAAATGGCAGAGACGAGCTGAACAATCGAAAAAAGAATTTATTAATTCCGAGCCGTCAAGTAAACTACCAATCTTATTCCAATATACTTGATGAAACCTATAGCGTCAACCGATGAGACTAGAAATGACAAGGCTTCCCGGGTTTCGACACGAAAAAATGGGCGGGATGGCGGGCGCATCGCCCCGGCATTCACGCTTGATTGTCGTCTTCGGCCAGCTTTCCGCCCCTCCGCAGCCGCTCAAGCCGAAGCTGGACATCGGGACTGACCACGCCTCCGAGCGGATTCCGCTTCGGAGGCGGTTCGCGGCGGATCATGCGCTCGATCTCCCTGCGCCCTTCCTCTACGGCGAGCTGCAGCTCCCTGGCCGTCACGCGGAACGCCCCCCGGCCGAACGCGACCGTTTGCTCCACTTGATCGGATGTCGCCACATAGACGTTGCGGCGCACCGATTTCATCTCTCCGACGAGCCGCTCGATGCATTCGTCCGCCGTTTCCTTCTCCCGGGTGAACACGACCTTAAGCCGGTGATGGCGAAACGACGCCCCGGCTCCGGGAACCCGGAACGCATCGAAGACGACGGTGATCTTGACGCCGGAATAGCTTTGGTATTCGGCCAGCAAATCCAGCAGGCGGTCCCGCGCGCTCTCGAGCCGTTCCTGCTTCAGCTTCTCCAGCTCGGGCCAGGCGCCGATGATGTTGTAGCCGTCGACGATCAGGCAGTCCTCACGGCGAAGCATGCCCGCCCTCCAGGGCGCGCGCTTGTCCTCGGCGCTGGCGCACCGCCTCGTACAGGATGACGCCCGCCGCCACGGACGCGTTCAGCGAATTGATGCGCCCGAACATCGGCAGCGACAGCAGAAAATCGCACTTCTCGCGGACGAGCCGGGACAGTCCCCTGCCCTCGCTGCCGATGACGATCGCAAGCGGCCCCGTCAGATCGGCCCCGTATACGTCCTGGGAAGCCGCCGCGTCGGCGCCGGCAATCCAGACGCCCGCTTCCTTCAGGCGTTCGATCGTCTGCGCCAGGTTCGCCACCCGGGCGACCGGGACGTATTCGACCGCACCGGCCGACGTCTTGGCCACGACCGCCGTCAGGCCTGCGCTGCGGCGCTTGGGAACGATGACGCCGTGCGCGCCGGTGCAGTCCGCCGTGCGCAGAATCGAACCGAGGTTGTGAGGGTCCTCCACTTCGTCCAGCAGCACGAGCAAAGGCGCTTCCCCGCGTTCGGACGCGCGGGCGAGCAGGTCCTTCACGTCGAAGTAAGAAACGGCGGCCGCCTGGGCGACGACGCCCTGATGAAGAACACCGGGCACGAGGCTGTCCAGCTTGCGCTTGTCGACAAACTGGACGACGACGCCCCTTGCCTTCGCTTCGTCGGCAATCGGCTGCACCAGGCTTCGCTGCGCCTGGTTGGACAGCCATATTTTGTTGAGCGCCCGGCCCGCCTTGAGCGCCTCCAGCACGGGATGCTTGCCGGCCAAATACTCCCCGGACAGGGCGGCCTCCTCCGCGTCCCGATCGCGCTCCGCCGCATCCGCGCGCGCCGGCGGCAGCCCGCGCTGCCGCTCGCTGTCCTTGCGGCGGCCGCCCGTGCGGGCGCCTCCCGTTGCTGCCGATCCGGCGGGTCCTTCCCCCGGACGGATTCCCCCATGCGTCCTCCGCGACGATTCCGGCGTTCCCGGAGGGCGCGTGCGTTTACGATCGCTCATCACCTGTTCATCCTTTCTCACTCGTTCGTCTTCTGATCATCGGTAAACGCCAAATCGATAAGCTGCTCCAGCCGGTCGCGAAGGCCTTTGTAGTAAAGATAGCCCACCAGGCATTCCAGGGCGGTGGCATGCCGGTAATCTTCCGGATCGGCGTTGCGCGGGGGCTGGCCGGATTTCGCGTTGCGGCCCCTGCGCACGACATCCGCCTCCTCTTCCGTCAGCAGCGGCTGCCAGCGGCGAAGCAGCTTCGCCTGGGCGGCCGCCGACACGTAGCGCGTAGCCGCCCGGTGCAAATCCATCGGCTTGCGGGTGAAGGCGGCGATCAGCCGCTGGCGGATGTACAGCTCGAACACCGCGTCGCCGGCATAAGCGAGAACGATCGGGGACAGCAGCTCCACCGGCGCGTCTTTCGGAAGCTCGGGGGCGATGACGGCGGCTCCGGGCATTCCGCGTTTCGGATTTGCCGTCATTTCCGTCTCCAACGGACGCCTTGCGGCGTATCTTCCAGAATGATCCCCTTGGCGGCGAGCAAGTCGCGAATTTCGTCGGCGCGGGCGAAATTGCGGGCTTTGCGCGCTTCGGTCCGCTCGGCGATCAGCGCTTCGATTTCCTCGTCAAGCAGGCCGCCTTCGCTTTCGGGAGGCAGAAGTCCGAGAATGCCGTCAAACTCCTCGAACAGCTTGAGGATCAGGCGCAAATCGTCCGGGCTCACCCGCTCCCGCTGCAAGTAAGCGTTCGCTTCGGAGACAAGCTGGAACCACGCCGTCACCGCGTCCGCCGTATTGAAGTCGTCGTTCATCTTGGCCTGAAATTGCTCGGCCAGCTCCATAAGCCGCCGCTGCAGCCGCTCGTCGGCGGAAGCCGCTTCCGCGCCGTCCGGCGTCCCGGCCAGCCGGTGCTTGACGTTGTCGCGGCAAGTCGCGAGCCGGCTGACGCTGTTTTCCGCCTGGCGGATCGTTTCGTCGCTGAAATTGAGCGGGCTGCGGTAATGCGTGGCCAGCATCACGTAGCGAATCGCCTGCGCGCTGGTACGCTTCAGCAGCTCGCGGACGTTGATGACGTTGCCGAGCGATTTCGACATTTTCTCGTTGTTGATGTTCACAAAGCCGTTGTGCATCCAGTACCGCGCGAGCGGAGCGCCGGTCAGCGCTTCCGACTGCGCGATCTCGCACTCGTGGTGCGGGAACTGCAGATCGTGTCCGCCTCCGTGAATGTCCAGCGTATCGCCTGCGAATTTGCGCGCCATGGCGGAACATTCGATATGCCAGCCCGGCCGGCCGTTCCCCCACGGACTGGGCCAGTTGATTTCGCCGGGCTTCGCTCCCTTCCACAGGACGAAATCCTGGGGATTCTCCTTGCGCTCGTCCACCTCGACGCGGATGCCGTACTGCAGCTCGTCGAGACGCTTGTGCGAAAGCTTGCCGTAACCGGGAAATTTCGAAGTGCGGTAGTACACGTCGCCGCCGCTTTCGTACGCATAGCCTTTTTCCACCAATTCCTCGATAAACGCTACGATTTCCGGAATGTTTTCCGTCACGCGCGGATTCATCGAAGCCGGACGAACGCCCAATGCCTCCCGGTCCTCTTCATAACCGGCAATGAACCGCTCGGCCAGCTCGGGAACCGAAATGCCCAGCTCGTTGGCCTTGCGGATCATTTTGTCGTCGACATCGGTAAAATTCACCACGTAGTTCACCTTGTACCCGATCGATTCCAGGTAGCGGCGAACCACGTCGAAAAAGATGACCGGCCGGGCGTTGCCGATATGGATGTAATCGTACACGGTCGGTCCGCAAACGTACATGTTGACCTGTCCCGGATGAATCGGACGGAACGTTTCCTTTTCCCGCGTCAAACTGTTATAAATCGTCAGACTCACGAAAGACATGCTCCTTTGTTCATCTTGTTTGGGTTAATCTTGTTTGGCCGCGCCGACGGGCTTGCGCGGCGTTCCGGCTTCGTCCGCCGGTTCCTTTTCCCCTTTAAGCTGCCTGATCTCCTCTTTGAGCTCGTCGATTTCTTTCTGCATCGCGCGGAACGTTTCGATGATCGGGTCCGGAAGATTCGTGTGATCGAGCCGGTCGCCGACCCGCTCTCCGTTGCGTTTGACCACCCGTCCGGGAATGCCGACGACGGTGCTGTCGGGCGGCACCGGGCGAAGGACGACGGAATTGGCTCCGATATTGGAGTTGTCGCCGACCGTAAACGAGCCCAGCACCTTGGCGCCGGATGCGATGACGACGCGGTTGCCGATCGTCGGGTGGCGCTTGCCCTTTTCTTTGCCGGTCCCGCCGAGCGTCACGCCTTGGTAAATGACCACCTCGTCCCCGATCTCGCACGTTTCCCCGATCACGACCCCCATTCCGTGATCGATAAACAGCTTTTTGCCGATCTTGGCGCCGGGATGGATTTCGATGCCGGTAAAAAACCGGCTGATCTGCGAAATGATCCGCGCCACCGTATACCACCGCTTGCGGTAGAAAAAGTGCGCGATCCGGTGCGCCCAAATCGCATGCAGGCCGGAGTACGTAAACACGACCTCGAACTTGCTTCGGGCGGCGGGATCGTTCTCAAACACCGCTTCGATGTCCGATCGTATCGTATCCCAAAACCCCATGCTGCTCGAACCTCCCCTATTTCTCTCTGCCTCGTGCCGGCCAAAACGTTTGCGCCGCCGGTCGCCGGGCGTAAACGCCCCTCGGTTCGCCCGGTGCCGCCCGTCAAGTCTCCTTGAAGGCTCCGCAATCAAAAACGCCTCCGCAGCTTTGCGCTGCAGAGGCGTTCGAATACGCGGTCCCACTCTGCTTGAGCCCTTTCGCCCGCCCGAAGCACGCAAAAAAGCCCCACTCTACCGGATCTTAACGGGTTCCCCCCGGCACCGCTTACCAGACGAAAAACGGGCGCAGCCGGTTTGCTCGCTCACGGTTCACGCTGTCGTGTCACTCGCGCCGATCCGTTTCCGCAATCCCGGCCGAACCGCCCAAGTCGCTCGGCGGCACGGCTCCCAGGTGCATTTCGGTTCCGTCGGAATAGGCCGCTTCCAGCCGAGGCGGCCCTCTCTGGTCATTCCGGAGCGAAACGTACTCTCCTGTTCATCGCAGTTGATTCCATATCCTTATCGTTACCGCAAGTATACCTTTTCCGCCCGGCTGTGACAAGGCTCCGGCGGCGGGAATGGGTGGAATTCCCGCGCCGTCCCGGCGGAACGAAGGCTCGGCCGGGTTGCCCGTTGCGGCGGCGCCGGCTTGGCGGCGCGGCAGGGCGGGCAGCCGCGAGCCGCGGGCGGCCGCGGGAAGCTTCAGCCCAGCGCGGCCGAAAGCCGCTTCAGCACGGTAGAACGGCCGAGCAGCCAAATGCAGCCGTTCAGGTCCGGGCCGTGCGTCTGGCCGGTCAAAGCAATGCGGATCGGCATGAACAGCCCTTTCCCCTTCACGCCCGTTTCCTTCTGCACGGCCTTGATCGCCGCCTTGATCCCGTCGACCGTAAAGCCTTCCTCTCCGAGCTCCTCCACCTGGCGGGAGAAGGCGCGCAGCACGTCCGGCACGGACGGCTCCGCCATGACGGCTTTGCCTTCGTCGTCCGGCTCCTGCGGCTCGGTGAAGAACAGATCGGACAGCGGCACGATCTCCGCCCCGAAGCGCAGATGGTCGCGAAGCAGCGCGACCAGCGCCGTCGCCCACTCCAGATCCGCGGGACCGGGCTTCTCCGGCAGACGGCCCGCCTTCTGCAAGTGCGGCAGGCACAGCCCGACGACGCGCTCGAGCGGAGCGGCCTTGAGGTAATGCTGGCTCAGCCAGTTCAGCTTCGCCGTATCGAAGACGGCCGGGCTCTTCGACAGCCGGTTCGCATCGAAGATTTCGATCAGCTGCTCGCGGGTGAAGATTTCCTCCTCGCCCTCCGGCGACCAGCCGAGCAGCGCGATGAAGTTCAACAGCGCCTCCGGCATATAGCCGAGCGCATCGTATTGCTCGATGAACTGCACGATCGATTCGTCGCGCTTCGACAGCTTTTTGCGCTGCTCGTTGACGATCAGCGTCATGTGGCCGAAGACGGGCGGCGTCCAGCCGAACGCTTCGTAAATCATCAGCTGGCGCGGCGTGTTCGTAATATGGTCTTCTCCGCGCAGCACATGCGTAATCTCCATAAGGTGATCGTCCGCCGCCACGGCGAAATTGTAGGTCGGAATGCCGTCCTTCTTGACGATGACGAAATCGCCGAAATCTTCGGATCGGAAGGAAATCTCACCCTTTACCATGTCGTTGAAGGTATAGGTGCGGCCCTGCGGCACGGCGAAGCGGACGCTCGGCACCCGACCTTCCGCTTCCAGGCGCTTGCGGTCCTCCTCCGTCAGATGGCGGCACCTGCCCGAATACTTCGGCGTTTCGCCCCGGGCAAGCTGCTCCTCCCGCTCCCGCTCCAGCTCTTCCTCGGTGCAGTAGCAGAAATAGGCGAGGCCGCGGTTCATCAGATCCTGCCACAGCTCGCGGTAAATGCCGAGCCGCTCCGTCTGGCGGTAAGGACCGTACGCCCCTTCGCGGTCGACGCTTTCGTCCCAATCGACGCCAAGCCATTTCAGGTAGGTCAGCTGATTCTGTTCGCCTCCCTCGACATTGCGCTTCACGTCGGTATCTTCAATGCGAATAATAAAATCTCCGCCATGATGGCGAGCGAACAAATAATTGAAAATGGCGGTTCGCGCATTGCCGATATGCAGATGCCCGGTCGGGCTCGGCGCATAGCGGACGCGCACTTTGTCGGTCATGGCCCGTTCTCCTCCCATCGCGATTCGTCCTTCAATTCATTCCGAAATCATAGCACATCCCGGACAAGGCAAACAATCGCCTGCGCGGCGATCCCCTCGCCTCGGCCGGTGAAGCCCAGCTTCTCCGTCGTCGTCGCCTTCACGTTCACCTGCGAAACGTCGCATTCGAGCGCGCGGGCGATCACCTCGACCATCGCCGGAATATGCGGCGCCATCTTCGGCGCCTGGGCGATGATCGTAGCGTCGGCGTTGCCGAGCTTGTAGCCCCGCTCCCGCGCCAGGCTCCAAACATGCTCCAGCAGCTTGACGCTGTTCGCGTCCTTGAACGCGGGATCGGTGTCGGGAAAATGCTTGCCGATATCCCCGAGCGCCAGCGCCCCGAGCACCGCGTCGCTGATCGCGTGCAGCAGCACGTCCGCGTCGGAATGCCCGAGCAGCCCTTTCTCGTAGGGAATGTTCACGCCCCCGATAATGCATGGGCGCCCCTCCGTCAGTTGATGCACGTCAAAGCCTTGACCCACTCTGATCATCTTGAGTCCGTTTCCTCCCGCCGACGCCTGGCAAGAAACAACTCCGCCACCGGCAGGTCTTCCGGCGTCGTAATTTTCAAATTGCGGTAATCTCCCTCCACGATCGCCACCTTGCGCCCCCGGCGCTCCAGCAGCATCGCGTCGTCCGTCGCCGCCGCCCCCTCGAGCCGGGCGAGGCGGTGCGCTTCAAGCAGCTCCTCGCGGACGAACGCCTGCGGCGTCTGCACGGCCCACAGCAGGCGGCGGTCCGGCGTGTCGACGATAAAGCCCCGCTCGTCCGCCACCTTGATCGTGTCCTTCACGCGCACGGCGAGCGCCGCCGCGCCGTGCCGCTCCGCCGCCCGGCAGCAGGCTTCGATCTGATGCGGCGCCACCAGCGGCCGCGCCGCATCGTGCACGAGCACGCCTTGCGTCGAAAGCGCGGCAAGCCCCGCGAACACGCTGTCCTGGCGCTCAGCGCCGCCCCGTACGATCGCGCTCACCTTGGCAAAGCCGCCTTCGCGCACAACCTCTGCGGCCCGCGCTTCCTCGCCGGGGGCGACGACCAGGACGACCGAGGCAACCGTGCCGCAGCGCTCGAACGCCTCAAGCGCATAGGCCAGCACCGGGCGCCCGGAAAGCGGCAAATACGGCTTATTGTCGCCGGCTCCCATCCGCGTTCCGCGGCCTGCGGCGACGATAACCGCTCCCCAATCCATGTCCCCTTGCTCCTCTCCCGATAAACGCAACAAAAGGCGAGACAACAAGCGCTTGTCCCGCCCGCATGCTTATAATCATACCTTGTCAGAGCGCTTTTTCCAATAGCTTGGGCTTGGCGAAAATCATCCGCCCCGCCGAAGTCTGAAGCACGCTGGTCACCAGCACCTCCATCGTCGTGCCGATAAAATCCCGCCCGCCTTCGACGACGATCATCGTGCCGTCGTCCAAATACGCGACGCCTTGGCCGTGCTCCTTGCCGTCCTTGATCACCTGCACGAAGATTTCTTCGCCCGGCAGCACGACCGGCTTGACGGCGTTGGCCAGATCGTTGATGTTGAGCACCGATACGCCCTGAAGCTCGCAAACCTTGTTCAGATTGAAGTCGTTGGTCACGACCTTGCCCCGCATGGCCTTCGCCAGCTTGACCAGCTTGCTGTCCACTTCGCCCGGCTCGTCGCCTACGTCTTCGTGAATGAGCACCTTGACGTCGAGCTCCTTCTGGATTTTATTCAAAATGTCCAGCCCCCGGCGGCCGCGGTTTCGCTTGAGCAGGTCCGAGGAATCCGCGATATGCTGCAGCTCTTCCAGCACGAACTCGGGGATGACCAGCGTTCCTTCGATAAATCCCGTCTTGCAAATGTCGGCGATCCGGCCGTCGATGATGACGCTCGTATCGAGAATTTTGTGCTCCTCGTAGTGCGGCCCTTCCTCCTTGACCGGAACCGCGGCGGCCCGTGCCGCCATCCACGCCCCAAGCTCGTCCTGCTTGCGCGCCGAAAGCCGGATTCCCGCATAGGCGAGCAATACGGCCGCCAAAGCGGCGAGCACGTTGCCGACCCGCGGAACGTCCGAGATCAGCGGAAACAGCAGCGCGGACAAGGCAAGTCCCGCTCCGCCCCCCGCCGCACCGACAACCAGCGTCGGCGCGGAATATTCGGACAGGCGGTCGATTCCGCGCGCAAGCTGCGCCATCAGCGGACCCGACAGCGCCGTGGCCGCGAGCAGTCCGATCATGGCGCCGATGGCCGCCCCGAGCCAGCCGCCCCCGGCGGACAACGTGCCGATCCCGCCATTCGTCAATCCCGTCATGCCGGTCCCCCATACCGCCCATTCTTTTCCCCATATGCCGCCAAGCAGCGCTCCGGCCGCTTGGATCGCGCGTTTCATCATCATAAAAATCACTCCTCGTTTCGAATTGCTTGTAGCTGGCGCAAAACAAAAAACCATCGTCATAAACCCAAAATTTAGTACTAGTATGATCCAAATTCCGGGCCGTTAATCTTCCGTTCCGATTTTTTTGCCAGCCTCTTCCTCAATTCTGAGCGTTTCTTCTTTTGAAAAGCCGGCCGCCTTACTCTATAATGAGGTAAGAAAAGCAAAATACGGTAAACGAGGTGAAATCGGGTGAGCGCAACATCGCTGCAGGAGTTCCAGCGGCAAGTGTCGGAACTCTTGCTCCGTCACCGCAGTCTGCTTGACGTCGTCACGAAGTTTGCCCAATCGAACGCATCGGTCAACCGGTCGGTGGCGAAAGCCATTACGGAATGCGGCTGTATCGAACTGAACGCCCGCCATCAGGGTTTTACCGCGGATATGGAGCTCGATCAGGCCAAGCGCCAGTCGAAATCGCATATGGCCGGGGAGCTTTGCGAACATTGCCGGGAAGCCGTCCAGGCCGAACTGGGCAAAAATTTGTTTTATATGTCGGCGCTGTGCAACTTGCTGGACGTGAATTTGGACGAAGTCGTCGCCAAGGAAGCCGACAAATGCTCCACGCTGGGCTTGTTTAATCTGACTTGACAAGCAAAAACGGCGCTTAGGCTTAACGGAAGCTGGCGCGCGCGTTTCGCGTTTCGCGCGGAAACGAGAAAACGGGCAAAACGTAAGCGCCGTCCACCCGTTTCGGACATGCCCCGTTTTGCCTTCGCCGCTTTAGAAGGGGGTCGTTCGTGTCCTTGGAGCAACTACCGGTTAAGACGCATCCGGCGCCCGCCCTTTCCCCGCAATGCGCCCGGCCGATCGGCAGCGGCGGCCGACTCCGGCCGCGGGCCGGGAACGCGCGACGGACGCTGCTGCAATTCGCCGTATTCGCCTTGCTGCTGGCCGCCGGCATTTGCGCGGCAACCGTCGTCATCGACCCGCTGCAGTTTTACCGCAAATCCGTTCTGTTTCCGCCCGTCTTTTCCACGGAGCAGCGCTACCAGAATCCCGGCCTGGCCAAAAACTACGACTACGACACGATTATCATCGGCACGTCCATGACCGAGAACTTTCTGCCGTCGGTGGTGAACAAGGCGTTAAACGGCAAGACGATGAAGCTCTCCATGCGGGGCTCGACGGCCGACGAGCATTACAAAATCGCCAAGCTTGCGCTGGAAACGGGGCATGTCAGGCAAGTGCTGTGGGGACTGGACTATTTCTCGCTGAAGAAAAACGATCCGGAAGCGGCGGCGGATTTTCCCGAATACTTGTATGACGATCATTGGTGGAACGACTATCGGTACTGGTTCAATTATTCCGTATACGAGATGTGGCTGAAGGGGATTGCCCGCGGGCTTCTTCCGGGCGGCAGGCAGGACCTGGAGCATTTGAACAACTGGAACGACGAATCGGCATTCGGCGCCGCCAAGGTGGTGAACAGCTACCGGAACGCGAAGCGGGAGGAGGCTTATTTCAGCCTGAACGAGGAACCGTTGGACGAGATCCAAGACCGCTTCAACCGGTATATTTACGCGCTGGTCGAAGCGTTTCCGGATACGGAATTTTATTTCTTCTATCCTCCCTACACCGTGCTGCGCCAGGAGGTGTGGAAGGCGACCAACGAGGTCCGCTACCGCAACCAGCTGGAGATGGGCGTGTGGATGTTCGAGCGGCTGGACAAGCTTCCGAACGCGAAGGTGTACAATTTTCAGACCGAGTCGGACTGGACGTACAATCTCGATCTGTACAAGGACTTGTCCCATTACAAGCAGGACGTCAACACGGCCATCGCCGAAGCGATCGGCAGAGACGACCCGAAATACCGGATGACGCCGGAAAACGCGGCTTTGTTCGCCAGGACGCTGGAACGGCAGCTGCAAACGCTCGTGCTGACGCCGGACCTTCAGGTGCTGAACGCGGAGACGGTCGTGGCGGATGCGGAAGGTTCCCGGTCTCCGCAGTGGTCCGCCATGACGGCCCCCGGCCCAAGCGAGCTGTCCGTCCCGGCGAAGGAGGCCGCGCGTGCGATCGGCGCGGAGCTTGGTTGGGATCAGCGGACCCGTACGTTAACGCTGTCGCGCGGCGGGCAAACGCTGAAGATGCGGGCCGGCCGCACGGACGCGGAAGCGGACGGCCGCGCCGTCGATCTTCCGTACGCCCCCGTGCTGACCGGAGGTACCGCCATGATTCCGCTGCGCGCGGTGTGCGAATATCTCGGCCTGCACGTCGAAACGGAGCGGCCGGATGCGCATACGATCCGGTTCACGATCCGGTTGCGGCCCGCCTAAGCGGTAACCATCCCTTAAGCGGCAGCGGCGCCGCTCTCCCTGCGGAGAGACGGCGCCGCTTTCTTATGCGCTATGCTTGGATTGTCCCGGATTGTCCGCGGAAGCCTGCCGCTTGCGCAGGCGCCTGGGCACGAGCCGCATGAGACGCTCAACGTTTTTTTTTAGTCCCCAAACCGCATACAGCAGCAGCAAAGCCAGAATGAATCTTGGAATCGCCGTCGGAAACTGGAAGGCGAGCAGAACCGCCGCCAGCACGACGAGCGGAATCGCCCAGACCGCCGCTTTGGGTAAACCGACTTTCTTGAAATTCGGATATTTGATGCTGCTGACCATCAGGAAAGAAAGCGCCAGCGTGCTGACCAGCAGCAGCGAAACGTGCAGTTCCTGGTCGAACAGCGCAAGCGTCGCCAGGACGCCGCCCGCGGCCGGAATCGGCAGCCCGATAAAGTAGCCCGGTATCCCTTCGATCACATTGAAACGGGCAAGCCTCAGCGCCCCGCAGATCGGAAAAATGGCGGTGACGATCCACGCCAGAGCGGGATTGACGTCGGTAAAAGCGGCTTGATACATAATAAAAGCGGGAGCGACTCCAAACGATATGACGTCCGATAAAGAATCCAGCTCTTTGCCGAATTCGGTTTGGGCGTTCAGCGCCCTCGCCACCCGTCCGTCCACTCCGTCAAGCAGCATGGCGATGATCACCAGCAAGGCGGCGCCTTCGGCCCGGTCGTTAAACGCCAGGATAATGGCGAGAACGCCCAGAAACAGATTGCCGACGGTAAACAAGCTGGGTATGGATTTCGCGATCATCGATTTCACCTCGATTTTACTCGGCTCCGCCGATCGGTTCGCAAAGACAACCTGCGGACGAAGTCCGTTCGGCGACGTCGGACCGCGATAACGGCCGCTTTTTCCTGGCGCCGAAAGCTTATCTGCGCTTTGTTCCTTCAGCGGGCTTCAACTTCCGGGAGCGCTCCAGCATTTTCCTTATCAGTGCAAAACAGGATGTGCAATGCCGGCGATTTACGCCATCTAACCATTCTAGTCTGCCTATATCTGTCTGTCAATAAACACCTGCTCCTGAATTCTTTTCAAGCCTTCCTGAATCGTCCGGGCCCGAACCTCCCCGATTCCGTCCACCTCGTCCAGCTCTTCGATCGAAGCCATCAGAATGCGGGACAAGGCGCCAAACCGCTCCACCAAGTTATGTATGATCACACTCGGCAGCCGCGGGATTTTGCTGAGAATCCGGTAGCCCCGGGGCATCACCCCGTCTTCGGACAACATGTTCACGGACGGATAGCCAAGCGTGCGGATCAGGCAGTTCGTATCCAGCAATTCGTCGTTGGACAGCTTCTTCAGCGCCGACTCGATCTCGCGGATTTTGTCGTCGCTGGCGTCCCGCGCATAATCCTTGAGCAGCAGGCGCATCTCTTCCTCGGCCGAGCCGACGAGTTCCTCCATCTGCATGCGAATCAGCCGGCCTTCGTTGCCCAGCTCCAATACGTAGCGGTTGATTTCCATTTTGATCCGCAAAACCATTTCCGCCCGCTGGATGACGTAAGCCACTTCGTGCATCGTCACCAGTTCCTCGAACTCCAGCGCCGACAGGTTCGTCAGCGCCTGGCTGTAAACCGCCCGGTATTTCTCCAGCGTTTGAATCGCCTGGTTGGCCTTGGTCAGAATCACGCCCATTTCCTTGAGCGCGTAGCGCAAATTCCCCTGATACAGCGTGATGACGTTGCGCCGTTGGGAAATGGAGACGACGAGCTTGCCCGTTTGCTTGGCCACCCGCTCCGCCGTCCGGTGACGGATGCCGGTCTCGGTGGACGTGATCGAGGAGTTGGGAATCAGCTGCGTATTCGCATACAAAATCCGCTTGGCGTCCTCGCTCAGAATGATGGCTCCGTCCATCTTGGCGAGTTCGTACAAATAGTTCGGGCTGAATTCGCAATTGATCGAAAAGCCGCCGTCCACGACTTCCATCACTTCGGGACTGTACCCGACCACAATAAGCGCGCCCGTTTTGGCCCGGAGCACATTTTCCAGGCCTTCCCGAAACGGCGTGCCGGGCGCCACCATTTGAAGAAGCTGGTTCATCGTTTGGTGCTGTTGATGCTCTTTCTCCTTGGTCTCTTTCATCGTCTGCTCGGCTCCCCTATTCCAACGCAGCCTTCAGCGCTTCCGCGACCGTCCGGACTGCGATCAATTCGATTCCTGCGGGCGGCTGCCACCCTTTTACGCTCAGTTCGGGCAAAATGACCCGTTTGAAGCCCAGTTTCACCGCTTCCTTCACCCGCTGCTCCGCGCGGGATACCGCCCGCACTTCCCCCGTCAGGCCGACCTCGCCGAAGACGACGTCGTACGGCCGGGTCGGCAGATCTTTAAAGCTCGACGC
This sequence comes from Cohnella laeviribosi DSM 21336, assembly GCF_000378425.1. Lineage (GTDB taxonomy): Bacteria > Bacillota > Bacilli > Paenibacillales > Paenibacillaceae > Cohnella > Cohnella laeviribosi. Next base: position 58,901 of record NZ_KB899829.1, read on the forward strand.
CAGACTTACGGCCGCGGCCAGATCGGCGGCGGGTTCGTCAAGCCTTACGCCCCCGGCTACGTTGACATAAGCGTCCTGGTTCTGGAAAAACATGCCCATCCGCTTCTCGAGCACCGCAATGACGAGCGACATCCGGTGATGATCCAGCCCGGACGACATGCGGCGGGGCGATGGGAAATGCGTCGGCGCCACCAGCGCCTGCAGCTCCACCAGCACGGGCCTTGTGCCCTCCATGCTCGCCACGACCGTCGATCCCGACACGCCGAGCGGCCGTTCGGACAGAAACAACTCCGAAGGATTCGCGACTTCCCGCAACCCGTTCTCGGTCATGTCGAAGATGCCGATTTCGTTCGTCGAGCCGAAGCGGTTTTTGACCGCCCGCAACAAACGGTACGAATGATGACGTTCTCCTTCAAAGTATAACACGCAATCCACCATGTGCTCCAAGAGGCGCGGTCCCGCGATCGCCCCTTCCTTGGTCACATGGCCGACCAGCACGGTGGCGATTCCGTTCCCTTTGGCAATGCGCATAAACTGCGCCGTGCACTCCCGCACCTGCGCGACGCTGCCGGGAGCGGAGGCGACGTCGGGACGATAAACGGTCTGGATCGAATCGATGACCAGAAAATCGGGCCGAACCTCGCCGATCGCCTCGTCGATCAAATCGAGATTGGTCTCGCACAGGACGAACAGACCGCTGCTCAAGGCGCCGAGACGATCGGCGCGCAGCTTGGTCTGCCGCACCGATTCCTCCCCCGACACGTACAGCACTTTCAGCCCTTGTTTCGTCAAGGCGTGCGACGTTTGCAGCAGCAGCGTCGATTTGCCGATGCCCGGATCTCCGCCGACCAGCAGCAGCGAGCCGGGGACAAGCCCGCCGCCCAGCACCCGGTTCAGCTCGGCAAGCCCCGTCGTCACGCGCGCTTCACGTTCACTTTCTATATCTATGATGGATTTCGCCTTTTCTTTCACCCGAAGCAACCCGCTTCTGGGCACCTGCGCCTTGACCGGCGTCTCGGCTTCCTCCGTCATCGTGTTCCAGGACCCGCAGCCCGGGCATTTTCCCATCCATTTGGGCGATTCCGTCCCGCATTCCGTACATACGAATTTGATTTTGAGTTTGGCCATCCGAAAGCCCCTTTAACAGATACGATTACCCAAAGTGTACCATGTTCGGTTGCCGGGTTAAACCCCGTGCGGCACCGTTTATTGCATCCCGCGCAACCGGCGCTTCCGGGCTTGCCTCGCGGCTTTTCCGCCTCCGCTCCCTTCATGCTCGAGCGCCGCCCCCGCTTACCGCTTGCCGGCACCGCTTGAAACCCGCTCCGGCCGTCTCCGCTACCGGTACCACCACCACCGCCACAGCAACCACAACACCAAACCGACAAGCAGCAGGCCGCCGCTCAAATAAAACAGAACGAACAGCAGTTTGCTGAGCACAAGCAGCAACAGCACGATGAGAATCCCCACCAGAACGATCCCGATCGGATGCCTCCAGGGATACTTCCTGCGCCTTCGCATTCGATACATGCCCCGGCTCCTTTCCATTATGTCCGCAATAACGGCCTCTCGCCGCTTTCTTCCACCCTCCGCGGGCGGAGGGAGACAAGCGCCCGTGCCGCCGGCATTACTGCAACATATGACCTAGTCCCGCGGTTGGTGAGCGGCGGAACTTACGTGCGGGAAGCGAACGGACGCGCGAGGGTTTCGCTTCTTTCAAAGACCGGCCCCATATGACACAAAAAAGCTGCCGGAAGTCGTCGGACTTCCGGCAGCTTTCGTGCAGCCGCAGGCCATAAAGCGTGCCGGCATTGCAATCAGGTATTGCTCGCCACTTCGTTTTTCACGGTTACGACCAGTTCCCCGTCTTTTTCGTCGATGACGAGGGAGTCGCCTTTGTTGATCTTGCCGACCAGAAGTTCCTCGGACAGCCGGTCCTCGATGTGCTTCTGGATCGCGCGGCGCAGCGGACGCGCCCCGTATTGCGGGTCGTAACCTTCCTTGGCCAGAAACGCCTTCGCCGCATCGGTCAGCTCGAAATCGATGTCCTGCTCTTTGAGGCGCTTGCGCAGCTCGTCGGCCATCAGCGTGACGATTTGGGCGATGTGCTTTTCTTCGAGCGGATGGAAAACGATCGTCTCGTCGATCCGGTTCAGGAACTCCGGACGGAACGATTTCTTCAGCTCGGCCAGCACTTTTTCCTTCATGTTGTTATAATCGCGCCCTCCGTCCTGAACGGCCGTAAAGCCGAGCGCCGAGTTGCGCTTGATTTGGTCCGCCCCGACGTTGGACGTCATGATGATCAGCGTGTTGCGGAAGTCGACGGTGCGTCCCTTGGAATCGGTGAGCCGTCCGTCTTCGAGCACTTGCAGCAGCACGTTGAACACTTCCGGATGCGCCTTCTCGATCTCGTCAAGCAGCACGACGGAGTACGGCTTGCGGCGGACTTTCTCGGTCAGCTGGCCGCCTTCGTCGTAGCCGACGTATCCCGGAGGCGCGCCGACAAGACGGGAGGTGGAGTGCTTCTCCATGTACTCGGACATGTCGATGCGGATGACCGCGTTCTCGTCGCCGAACATGGCTTCGGCAAGCGCTCTTGCCAGCTCCGTTTTCCCGACGCCCGTAGGTCCGAGGAAGATAAACGAGCCGATCGGCCGTTTCGGGTCTTTCAGCCCGGCGCGGGAGCGGCGAACGGCGCGCGCGACGGCCTTGACCGCTTCATCCTGCCCGATCACCCGGTTGTGCAGGATTTCCTCCATCTTGAGCAGGCGTTCGGTTTCTTCTTCCGCCAGCTTGCTGACCGGAATGCCGGTCCAGCTCGACACCACCTGCGCGATGTCTTCGGGCGTCACTTCGGAATCGGTGCGCCCTTGCTTTTCTTTCCATTGGTTTTTCGTCGCTTCGAGCTCCTCGCGGATTTTTTGCTCGGTATCGCGAAGCGCGGCCGCTTTCTCGAATTCCTGGCTTTGCACGGCGGCGTCCTTTTCCTTGCGGATATCTTCAAGCCGCTGCTCCAGCTGCTTCAGGTTCGGCGGCACCGTGTACGAACGCAGACGGACTTTGGAGCTTGCTTCGTCGATCAAGTCGATCGCCTTGTCCGGCAGGAACCGGTCGGTAATGTAGCGGTCCGACAGCTTGACCGCGGCTTCGATCGACTCGTCGGTAATTTTCACGCGGTGATGCGCTTCATAGCGGTCGCGCAGCCCGCGAAGAATTTGGATCGCTTCCTCCGGCGTAGGCTGATCCACCGTGATCGGCTGGAACCGTCTTTCCAGAGCGGCGTCCTTCTCGATGTATTTGCGGTATTCGTCCAGCGTCGTCGCCCCGATGCACTGCAGCTCGCCGCGGGCAAGGGCCGGCTTCAGGATGTTGGAGGCGTCGATTGCGCCTTCCGCGCCGCCCGCGCCGATCAGCGTATGCAGCTCGTCGATAAACAGGATGATGTTGCCGGCCTGGCGGATTTCGTCCATGATCTTCTTCAGCCGGTCTTCGAATTCGCCCCGGTACTTGGTGCCGGCGACGACCGAGCCCATGTCAAGCGTCATGACGCGCTTGTCGCGCAGCGTTTCCGGAATTTCGTTGTTCACGATCCGCTGCGCAAGCCCTTCGGCAATCGCCGTCTTCCCGACGCCGGGTTCGCCGATGAGGACCGGATTGTTCTTCGTCCGGCGGGACAGCACCTGAATGACGCGCTCGATCTCTTTCGCCCGCCCGATGACCGGGTCGATGTTGTTGTCTCGGGCGCTGGCCGTCAAATCCCGGGCCAGACTGTCCAGCGTCGGGGTGCTGACGTTTGCGGACGGGCCGTGGCTTTGCGATACGTTCTCGCTGCTGCCGAGCAGTTGGAGAACTTGCTGGCGCGCCTTGTTCAGGCTGATGCCCAAATTGTTGAGAACGCGGGCGGCAACGCCTTCGCCTTCGCGGATCAGGCCGAGCAGAATATGCTCCGTTCCGACGTACGTATGGCCAAGCTTGCGCGCTTCGTCCATCGACAGCTCAATGACCTTTTTCGCGCGCGGCGTATACGCGATATTGGTCGGCTGCTCTTGGCCGCGGCCGATCAGCGACTCCACTTCGTCCTGGATTTTCTCAAGCCCCAGTCCGAGCGCGATCAAGGCTTTGGCGGCGATGCTTTCGCCTTCGCGAATCAAACCGAGCAAAATATGCTCCGTTCCAATGTTGTTGTGTCCCAGACGCACGGCTTCTTCCTGCGCCAATGCAAGCACCTTCTGTGCGCGTTCGGTAAATCTTCCGAACATCATAAGACAGCACCTCCCCGATTAATGTAAGAATAGATCATTTACGCTCTGGATGCCAGCTTTGTGCGAATCATTTGGGCCCGGGCCACATCCCGCTGTTCGGGCGACAGCGTTTCTCCGAACGCCTGCTGCAGAAATCCCGGCTGGGTGGACACGGTCAGTTCGTTGATCGTCTCCAAGCTCACCTGCGGGAGAAGCCCCAGGTGAACGCCCAGGCGAATGTCGGACAACCGCTGCGAAGCTTCTTTGGAATCGATGATGGTCGCGTAGGACAAAATGCCGAACGACCGTTTGATTCTGTCTTCGATGCGGGTCCGGGATTCCGTCATCAGCTTGCTGCGGGCGGCCTTCTCATGCCCGATGATTTGCTTTGCGACGGAATGCAGATTGTCGATGATCTCTTGTTCCGATTGGCCGAGCGTAATTTGGTTGGAGATTTGGAACAGGTTTCCCGTCGCCTCGCTGCCTTCGCCGTAAAGCCCGCGGACCGCAAGCCCGACCTGCGTCACCGCCGTCAAGATCCGGTTGATCTGGCCGGTCAGCACGAGCGCCGGCAGGTGCATCATGACCGAAGCGCGGATGCCGGTTCCCACATTCGTCGGACAGCTGGTCAAATAGCCCCGCTTCTCGTCGAACGCGTAATCGACGCTCTCCTCGAACAGATCATCGATCTTGCTGGAGAAATCCCAGGCTTCCGGAATCTGGAATCCGGGATACAGGCATTGGATGCGCAGATGGTCTTCCTCGTTGATCATGATGCTGACATCTTCGTTCCGGCTCAGGATCAGCGCGGCGTTGCGGGATTCGTTCGCCAGCATCGGGCTGATCAAATGCTTTTCGACCAGCACAAGCTTCTCCAGCTCGGTCAGATCGCTGAGCCGGATCGCCTGAACCGAGTCGACCCCGTTCAGCCGTCCGCTCTCCGCGACGCTGAGCAGCTGTTCCATCACCTTCGCCGATTGCGCCGAATTGGCGAACATCGGAAAAGGATACTGCCGCAGGTTGCGGGCGATGCGCACCCGGCTGCTGAGCACGACGTCCGATTCGGGAGCCGGCCTTCTCATCCACGGACTTAACGCCTCTTTAAATGGTTGCTTGTTCACGAAGATCCTCTCCTTCGTCAACCGGTGATTTCCTTCTCGAGCTCCCGGATGCGGTCTCTAAGCTGCGCGGCCGTCTCGAAGTCCTCACGGTCGATTCGGGCCTGCATTTCTTTTTTGAGCCGGTCGATTTCCCGCTTGGTCTTCAAATGGCCGCCGGCCCGCTTCGGCACTTTCCCGACGTGAACCGTGTTGCCGTGCACCCGCTTGAGCAGAGGATCCAAACGTTCCGAAAATTCTTTATAGCAATGGCTGCAGCCGAACTTGCCCATTTTGCTGAATTGCGCATAGGTCAAGCCGCATTTTTCGCAGCGGATCACCTCGGGTTTTGCTCCGACGCCGGAAGGCTCGAAATCCAGCAAGCCGGACAGAAGATTATGGATGGAGAACCCGCTTGCCGTTCCCGGAATCATTTCGCCTTTTTCCCGGGCGCACGCTTCGCAAATATGCAGTTCCGTCTTTTCGCCGTTGACAATTTTCGTGAAATGGAGCGTGGCCGGCCGTTTTCCGCATTCCTGGCAAACCATCGTTCTTCCTCCTTTCCGCTTGCCCGCTTACGCTTGTTTTGTCAACAGGGCAAGCAGCGCCGTCCTCAATATTCTTGCCCGCAGCTCGTCCCGATATGGCAGCTTGACCGCCAGCGCATCCCGGGATATGGCTGCTTTCAGCAAACTCGCTTCCCGGCTTGTCAGAAACCGGGCTTCCTCCAGTTGATAAATAAGTCCCTCGGCCGCGGTCTGATCGATCCGGTCGCCGATCGTTTGCTGAATGTGGCCCTGAACCGCCTCAAGCGAGGGCAGGTTCACGCGCTGGATTCGGATATAGCCTCCGCCTCCGCGCTTGCTTTCCACGTAGTACCCTTTTTCCAGCGTAAACCGGGTACTGATGACGTAATTGATTTGCGAGGGGACGCATGAGAATTTCCCAGCCAAGTCGCTGCGCTGAATTTCCACGGCGCCTTCCGAGCTGTTTTGAATAATCTGCTTCAAATAATTCTCGATCAGATCGGAAATGTTGCGCACCACAGAACCTCCTTTCCGGAGCGCTTTCTGACTTTGACTTTCTTTGACTATACGCTTATTATAATCGATCTTGTTTATTTTGCCAAGAGGGGAACGTCATTGCCTTTTGTAAGTATGGGAAAGGCGGCCGTCCTTTATTCATCCCGGTTGGACCCGCTGCTGCCCCGCAGATCGGAAGGATGAAATGCCCAAAAGACGTCCCGCCGAAAAGAACCGGACAAGGCCGGCCGCCCTGATCGCCGTGCGGTACGGCTGGTTTCGGCTGCGCCGGCCTGTTTGTCCTTCTCTTGCTAGATTTCAGAAAAAATCGGCCAAGTACGGGGTTAAGGAAGGCACTCTTCGCTCCAGAACCGAAACGGCTTCCCCGTCGCCTTGAAGCCGGCCCCAACGGGCCATCTGCTCCGGACGGCGGTTGCCCAGCAGCAGCGCGGTCAGCGTCTGGATGTCGCAGGCGATGCCGGCGCCGGCCGATTGCCGCTCTGTCTGCTGCATGCGGGCCGTTCCGTCCCGATCCCATTCCAGCCGGAACGTTCCGTTGTTCCAGGGGGCGTGCCGGTCGATCAGCGTGATCGTCAACGCCTCGTCCGCGCTTCCCGGCAAAAACGGATATTGCGCGACAAAGCCCGCAGCGTCCACGATTCTGGACATGAAATAAGGGATGATTTCCTGCTTGAAGCGCGGGTCCGCAAACCAAAACGAAGTCGCGTCGTCTACCGGAACCGTCATCGCGATTTTATCGGCCATTGAGTCGTGGTTGGCGACAAAGCTCCACAGTCCGCGCCGGGCTTCCTCCGTCAGGGCGGCCCATTCGTGGACGGTCATGAGCCGGTTGCGCACATCGTATAATATGTAACCTTCCGGCGTTCCGTCTCCGTTCCGGTACAGCGCCGCAAGCCCCGGTTTGGACAGCGCCCTTTGCTCCCACCATTCCTCGGACCGCTTCAGCATCCCGGTATAGCGGCGGGCAAACCGTTCGTAAACCCCGTTTAACGCACTCGCCTCTTTTGGTATCCGGACAACTTGGCCGGCGAAACCCTCAATGGCGGGCAGCTGTTTGGACTCGATTTCATACTGCTTGCGTTCGATCGTCATTTCCCAGCCGTATTTGCGGTAAAACGGAAACGAAAAAGGATGCAGCATGCTGACGGTTTGCCCCTGCCCGCGCATCACCCCGAGCGCATGCGCAAGCAGCTTCGCGACACAGCCGTGCCTTCTCGCCTCCGGCCAGGTCGCCACGCCGGCGACGCCCCCCATTTTCAGCGAACGCTGCCCGATGTAGATTTCGAGCGGCGCCAGATGCAGCGCGGAAAGCAATTTCCCCTCGTCATCAAAAGCGCCCCATTGCTCCTCCGGCCGAAACCGGGCCTTGCGCTCCTCCCGCTGCTGTTCCGTCAATTCAAGTTGGAACGCAAACTCGGATAAAGCCACCCGTTCTGCCGCTTCCTCTTTCGTCAATTGGCGAATGCGCATGTCCGCCGACCTCCTCTCCCCATTATGATACCTCAATTTCCATTTACAGGCACGTATTTCCATACGGCGTTGGAAAACAAATAGCCGTCTCTCCGGCCGGGCCGAACCGAATATTTACGTTGACGAAAGCCTGGTGTGAAGTGTAATTTAGTTTTTAAAACGTAAGTAAACTGTTTTCCAAACGAATCCCTTTCAAGAATCGCATCTGTTCTCAAACGATGGAAGAGACGCATTTAAGCATTCGAGGCCGTGCCGGGACCGGAGCTCATCGTTCGTCGATCGGGCGGATCGGCCGAATAAGCCGGAAAGGTGGAGAAGGATGGATACCGGAAAGCAAGAGGTGCCGGCTTTGTCAGCGGACGGCAGGACATGGTACCGGAAAAAGAGAAATATCGCCCGGATCGGCGTCGTTCTGCTTTGGCTCGTAGCGAGCGCCGTCATATTCGCGAAGTACGAGTCGATCGAACGAACCGTACTGTGGAGCGAGACCAGCATGACCTGCGCTTTGCTGCTTTTCTACAGTTTCTTCGTGTCCTACGCGTATCGGATTGCCAAAACGAAACAATACGTCAAATCCAAATTCCTCTGGCTTTTGGCCGTCCTTCTCGGCTTCATGGTGCTTTACATTGTGCAGATGCTGGCGATGGCATTGCTGGACGTGGCCGAGGGGCCGATCACGAAGCAAATTACGGTTGCCGACCGATGGGACCCAAAGCGGGGAGGAGACAACATTATAACAACGGATGGCGGCCACTACGAGCTGTTTTCGGAGAAGGTGGCGATGAGAAAAGGCGGCACCTACAAGGTGATCATCTTCCGTTACAGCCGTAAAATGGTCGGGTTGGAGCAGATCGCGCCATAATTTCATCATTGAATTAACCGCAGCGTTTCGGTATGCTGCGGTATTTTTCGGCACTTATCGTTTATCATGTTAAGGATACGCGTTGAAATTTTACCGCGGATATTCGGGGGAGATCGTCCGGATATTGTTAAAAAGCAGAGGCAGGGCGCATTTGTGGAAAATAAAAAACGCCCCAAAGGGCGTTTCGGGAAATGTTATGCAATGCGGTTTGCACCTTGATAACCGGATACGAAACGATGCGCTGTTGTCGTTGCTTTAGGATAAGCCCTCGACCGATTAGTACTCGTCAGCTCCACGCGTTGCCGCGCTTCCACCCCGAGCCTATCAACCTGGTGTTCTTCCAGGGGTCTTACGTATTGGGAAATCTCATCTTGAGGCGGGCTTCGCGCTTAGATGCTTTCAGCGCTTATCCCTTCCGCACTTGGCTACCCAGCTATGCTCCTGGCGAAACAACTGGTACACCAGCGGTGCGTCCATCCCGGTCCTCTC
>NZ_KB899830.1 GCF_000378425.1 Cohnella laeviribosi DSM 21336
TGAAAAATGTGTGTGAAACCACGAATATCAGCTTGCCGACCAACGTATTGCTTTTGCCTCTGAGCTAAGGAAGAATCCCCCCTTCCGTCCCCTAAAGGGGAAACGCAGGGAGTACAACCCCCTGCACCCCGTTACTCGCCGTAAGGCAGGCCCGGCAAAAATGCCGGGTGACCTTGAAAGTATGGGCAAATGGAGTCGCCTGTAAAGAAAAACGCTTGACAGGCTCTATTTAGGTGCGCCAAAAACAAGGCTGCCCACAGAATGGTTGACAGGTTTCGTTCATATCAACGGATTGTCTGTCCGTTACCTACCCTCTTCCCTGCGCCGCCACCCTCTTGTGCACCCTCCCGTTCATCATTCAAAATAGCTCTTAGCCGCCCTCGGCAAACTGCCGTAACGGACATCGCGGACGCCGGGTATGGCCGGGAAGAAAACGACGCTGCCTGGATCGTGAAGGGCTTGAGGCCTTGAAAAGTATAAACACGCAGCACAAGGAAAAGTCAAACAGCGGTGCAGGGATACCCCCCTTGCACCGCCATTATTTTGCTTTTGGGACAGCCCCAGCGGGCGGCCTGCAACCGGGATCAGCGTAAAATCGCCTTCGCGGAGTCCGGTATTTTCTCGACTTCCTCTTCGAGTCCGGTATTTGCGTTGATGTAAATCCGGTACCGGTTGCCGTTGATTCTGCCGGTGAATTCGTGGCAGAGCACCTGCTTTTCCTCTTCGTTCTCAATGACGGCCAGGTGGTGATCCTGCACCTCGAAATCCGGATTCAGCACATGGCGTGCCTCTTCCATTTTCAGCTTCGGCTTTCCGGCCGACAAGGTTTTGGCGGCAAAAACGTGATCCGAAGCCTGCAGCCCGACCGCCTCCCCGTTGTCCAACGCAACGCGTACCGTTACTTTGTCCGGATAGATTCTCACGCCGTTTTGCTCCCGCACGAACGTGAACACCGCCACGTGATCGTATTCGTCATAGGTCACCGGAGTCATCTTCCCGTACCCGTGACGGTCTAAATACTCCGCAGCCTTGGTCCGGGCTTGCGCGAAGTTCAGCTTGCGTTCTTTAACCGGCCTCGTGTTCATCATCCAGAGCAGTTCCCCGCCCTTGCGGGTAAAATCCAGCTGGACGTTGCCGCCGTTGCGGTTTTTGATCGTAACCGTATACGTCTGCATGTCGGTCCCCTTGCCGTTGGCGGAGACGGTCACCTCATGTCCGGCCTCCGCATGAAGCGTCGGGCCGACGAACGAGAGCGCTTTTTGCCTGATTTGCTCTTCCGTCGCATCGGGCTTGCCGGACAGAGCCTCCAGCGTGCGCTTCCGGTTGGGCGACTGTGAAGAAGGCCCCCAGTCGTTTTCCGGGTAAGAGGCGATTTTCTTGTCTACCGCGCGGAAACCGTCGATGATCGTGTTGTCGTGCGGATCGTTTTTGCTCGCCATCGCCACTTCGACATCCATCCAGCGAAGCCGGTCCGTAAGAACCGCGTCTCTGATCTTGTCCATTTCCCGATTGATGTCCGCCGCCTTCGCATAAAGCGACTTCATCGTTTTCGTCTCTTCCTTCGTCAGCGGCTGCTTGGTCAGATCCCGGACCGCCGTGCGGTAAGCGAAATCGGAAATCCGCGAAAGAAACTGCTCCGCTTTGTTGAACGGAAGCAAAGCCAGCGGCAGCTGATTGATTTCGTTTTGCGCCTCGCTGGTCAACCGCCATACGTTGACAAGGCTTTTCCGCTGCATGCCTTGAGACGCAGCCGAAACGGCCAGCGATTGTCCGAGTTCGTCGTGAAGCTTGCCCAAATGGTTGGTCAAATCGTGAAACGCCCGTTGATATTGGTTTTCCGCTTTGATCAGAATCGCGTTTTTCTCCTGATGTTCTTGGTATCCCCACAAGAGCGAGCCGACGAGCATCAGAACCGCGATTGGAAATAACACCGAGCTAAGTCGTGCATACATGCGAAAGCCGACCCCTTTCTTTCCCAGACTGCTTGTTGCGGTTAGTGTGGGACAAAGAGATCGGCTTTATGCACGGCTATTCTTCGATAATTTCAAACTCGTCCGTATTGTTGCAGATGCATTGTTTGAAGCCGGTGTCGATGCGGCCGCGTTCTTTGCGGCCCCTCAGCACGTATCTTTCGCCGCATTGCTTGCAGCGGATCACGACTTTCACCCGTTCGGTCGACATGGAACAAGCGCCAACTCCTTGCATGATTGGGGTTATTCAGAGTATGGCCGTGTCGCCAGCGATTTAACCTCATCGTCCCGATTGAGCAAGCGGAAGGGCGATACCGCGTTGGCGCGATTCACGTTGCGGATGGCGCGCAGCCAAAGCAAAAACATGAACGGAACGATGACCCAGATCCAGTCCTGCGGCACCGTCATCATGAGAAAATCGTACAAGCCGTGCCAGAACCAGGGCAGCAGAAACGCCATCCACAGGTTCCAACGGATTTGGTTGCCCTGGGCGAACTTGGCTCTGCCGAGCGAATATCCCATAAAGACGCCGAACAAGGCATGCCCGGATACGGGAAGCAGCGCCCGCGCGAGCAAAGAGCCGAATGTGATCGGTTCGAGAAAAGCGTACATCACGTTCTCGAGGGTGGCGAACCCGAGCGAGACGGCGGTGGAATACACGATGCCGTCGTAGGGTTCGTCGAATTCGGTATGGTTGTAAATGATGTGGAACAGGACAAACCATTTGAAAAATTCTTCCACGCCGGACGATATGACGAAGGAGAACAGAAACGGCGATTCACCCAGCCACAGCGTCAGGGCGCGCTGGACGATCATAATCGGCAGCACAATCAGGACGCCGGTCAGAAACAGCTTCACGACCATCGACAATGGTTCCGCGTCATAACGGTCTTTCCAGTAAAAATAAGCGAGCAAGGCAAGTCCTGGCGCAACAGCGGCAGCCAGCAGCGAGAAACCCGTCACCCTTTCGTTCTCCCCCCCTCTCTTGAACACCATTATACAACGTCACGACTTTTCAGGCATCCGATTTCCAGCAAAAAACGGACATTCCCCGGACAACGTCGCCGTCATCCGGAAAATGCCCGTTTCCGGCTTCCCGCAGGAAGCCGTTTTTGCCCAAGACAAGAATTTCAGGATCAGCCAAAGTGTTCGGCAAGCGTCTTGACCGCTTGGGATGGGATGACCACTTGGCCGTATTCTTCCAATACCGCCGGCGTCACCGTGGACGCTTCGCCGTATTCCGCAAGCACGGCGATCAAGGCCTGGTAGGCGTTGTTTTCCCAGCCGGCCGGATCGAAGCAAAGCACCCAGTCGTCCTGGTAGCGGTACAGTCTTCCCTCGTCGGTGAGCCGGCCGGCCATCGTTATGGCTGCGCCGATCACGTGCTCAATGTCGCGGAAACGATATATGATGGCATCGCTCTGCTCGAGCGTAACTTCCATTTCATAAACGTCTTCGTCCAGTTCCTCTTCAGCGGACGGATCCGTTTCCCGGTCCAGCTTCCCTCGCGTCACGATGACGACCATGCCCTGAGCAGGCATTGCGAATACTTCGACGGCAAGGGGTCCGGAGGCGTCAAAGCCGAGTTCGTTGTAAGCTTGATCCATCATCTCGCTGAAAAGCTCGTGCACTTTCGGGATTTCCCGCCACATGTCTTCTTTCTGGATTCCGCGTTCAGTCAAATCGTCAAACGTAAGGAAAATCCTTATCTTGTCTTGGCTCAGCCGTTCCATCCTCATGACAGGATCCTCCTTCCCCACACGATGGGTGATAACAGCGTATGATGCGGCATATAATGTGTGATTGAAATCTGTTTTACAACATGTTATCACTTCTTCACATGAAATGCACTAGGAAAAAACACCGAAACGCAAAAAAAAGCGGCCCTTTCCTCCGATTTTTGAAGAGGATCGTGCCGCTTTCCCTGCCGCATGTTTTCCCCGGCGATCTTCCCGGAGCTTTAGCGGCTTTAATTCGTTTTTTTGGCATGTTCGTCCAGAATTTCGTTCACGTTCCGTTTCACTTCCGAGTCCTGCGCGGCCAAATGAGCCACCTGCTGAAGCCCGTCCATGCCGGACGCATCGCGGTCGCGAAACGCCTTAGCCTCGGAATCGCGTTCGCGTCCGGTCCTGGACTGAAAAAAACGGCCGAACGCCTCGTCCTTCATCATTTCTCCCGCTTTACGCTTCAGGGTTTGGCCCGCCATTCCGGCCATCGCCATGACGCGGCTGTTCCGTTGGATCATCATGACGGCCGCGGCCCCCGCCAGACCGCCGATCAGAAACGTTGCGAATCTCACGTTCATCCCTCCTCTGTTCGATTTGCAACCCGCTTTAAGCGGGTATTGACAACGTTAGTGTGGCTCGCAACCATGCCGGACATGCTCCATCAAAAAAAGGAAGAAGGAACGCGCCAACGCGCGCCGGGCTTATGGTAAGATGGAATACGAAAACACGACTAGGACAAAAAAGGAATTGAAACCATGAAACGATGGATGATCGTCTTGTCCGCTTCTACTCTGGCCCTCGCTCTCGCTTCGTGCGCAAGCCGCGCGGCCGCTCCTCCGGAAGCATCGCCCTCCATAAGCGGGCGGCCGGCGGATGTTTCCGAAGCTTTGCCCTCTCCTTCCGAACAGAAGGAGGCGACAGGCTCCGATGAGACGGAAACCGCCAGCGCGAATCCGGCCCCTGCCGAGGTTCCGAAACGTTACAAAATGAACAAAAATTACGATATCGTGCCCATCGATCCGCAGAAGACCGAACGCAAAGTGGTGCTGCTGACGTTCGACGACGGCCCCAAAAGCGCGGATACGCTCGATCCGATTTTGGACAGTCTGGACAAGCATAAGGCGAAGGCGATTTTTTTCGTAAACGGCTTCAGGGTTCAGGAAAATCCCGAACTGCTTAAGGAAATCGACAAGCGCGGGCATGCTATCGGGAACCATTCGTGGGATCATATCAAGCTGGGCAAAGAAAAACCGGAAGTCGTCCGCAAGCAGATCGGCCGCGTGCAGGAAGCGGTTCAAAACCTGACCGGCAAAGCGCCCGTCTTCTTCCGCCCGCCTCACGCTTCCGGAAGCGACGTGACGCGCGCTGTCGCCAAGGAATACGGATTGCTCTACATGACGTGGTCGAACGGATCGCTCGATTGGGAAATGACCGGGGACGACATCAAGGACAAGCCGCAGGCGATTATCGACAACGTCCTGAGCCAGTTGCACGCCGGCAGCAACATTTTGATGCACGAGCTGCCCTGGACCGCGGAGGGCCTGGACCGGCTGCTGACGGAGCTGGAGAAGAAAGGCTACGGCTTTGTCGATCCGGCGGCTATCGAGCTGGACGAAGCGGGAAATTAACGAGCATGGAAATTTTCGCACAACCGCTCGGCGAGCCGTGTGCCCGATTTAATTGCCGCTATGGCACTTAAATCGGGGGCACGTACGAAATCGGGCGCTGCAGTTGCCGCTATAGCAACTACAGCGCCCTCTCTGCCGTTCCGCCCCTGCTTATTCGCTGTAATATTGTTTGCCCAGCCAGAACATGAAGACGACAAGGCAGGTAAAAAGCGCGACGAGCGTCCGGTAGAACCAGCGGGAATAGCTTTTCCTGGCCGACTCATGCACCTCGGACCGAGGCGGCAGGCCGGTCTCCGGAATGCCGGACATTTCGGCCGTTTTCGCGATCAAAGCCTCCAGCTCCTCCAGCGTCAAAGCCGACTCGTCTTCCTTCGAATTCGCCTCTTGCCCGAGCGCGATTCGCTTTGCTTCCTTGTAGCGCGCCCATACCGAAGAATGGTCGCTTTCTTTCATTGCTGCAAGTCCCTCCGTAAACGAATGATCAGCCCCATGATGAAATCGAAGAGAAAATGCGTCATGATCGGCGCCCAGAGGGTGCCGGCAAATTCGTACAACAACCCGAGTCCGTAGCTGATTCCGAACACCATCCCCGTCGGAATCCAGTGGCGCAAATACCTGACGTGAATGGCCGCGAATAAAATGCTTGTCCAATAAGGCCCGATGCTGCTCTGAATCGCGCCGCGGAACAGCAGTTCCTCGCAAATGGCGACAACCAGAGAAATCAACGCGATATGCCAGATCGGGCGCTTGCGGAAGATCCGTTCGTTGACCCCTCCGTCGTCCATCGCTTCTTCCGGCACCCACCGGGAAATGCCGAGGTCGAAGGCGATTACGGCGGCGGCCAAAGCGGCGGCCCATAGCGCGAAATCGGCGGAAGCGGGCGGAGCGAACAAATTTATCGCGTTTCGGCCCTGCAAAAACACCCACAACCATCCGATAATAAAAGTAAAGAGTTGGGTCAAGTACAAATTGACGAGCAGCATCCGGTCGTCGAGCTGATCGACGGTTACTTTGCGAATTTTGATCTTGCGGAAATCGAATTTTTTCATGATACCTCTGCGGAATTCGGAATAGTTTCGTTGCCGTGCTTTGTTGCTTGACCTGCAAAACAAAACCCGTTCAATAACGTACTAAAAGGAGCAACCGATGGAGAAACGACTGACTCGCACCGACCTCATGCTTGCGCTTGGATTCCTGTTTCTGCTGATCGTCGCGGTAGGAGCTTTCTTCTACGGGGTGATGGTCGGAACCGAAAGAACCGAAATGCGCTACGAAAAGAAAAACGCGTCCGCAACCGCCAAGCCCGCTTCGGAAACCGCCTACCAGCAGCAAGACCTGGTATCTTTTTATCATACCGTATTTTCGCCATATCGTGAATTCATGACCGAATGGACGGAAGCGAAACAGAAATGGCTGTCGGACGCGGCCGCCGACCGCTCCGCTTCCCTCAAGGAGCTGTCCAAATCGGCGAACGCCAAATACAAGTCGGCCAAAGTCGCCTACATCCCGCCGGTGTCGCCGCTTCTGCTGGAAGCGCAGACCGGCTATCTCAAGAGCCTCAAGCTGTTCGCGAACAGCTTCGACTCGCTGGCCGCTTCCGCCAACGAAGGAACCGCCAGCGTCCTGCTGGGCAAAATCGCCGAAGACGCCTATTACAAGGAGGCCGTCAAGCAAGGGTTGTCCGCGCAGGAAAAATATTTCGCCTCGATGGTCAAATGGGCGGCCGCCATCGATCCGGACATCAGCGACACCAAGAAGCACTACACAAAAGTCGATCTGACCTCGTGGAAATCGCTGCCCCTGGTCAACCGGAACGAGCTTTCCGCCGAATTTTTGAGCGAGAACGGACTTTTGAGCAATTATTTGCCGCAAGATTTGACCGCCCGCATCGACGCCTTCATCGCTTCCGGCCAAGCCGGGAAGATGAAGCTGAAAACGGTGGGGGCCGTTGCGGAGCTCTTGACCCGGACGGAGGCCGTGCGCGACGCCGACTTCCTGCAACTGAAGAACCGGTTTTATGCCGATCAACTGCTGCCCCAGCTTCCGTTCTTCTATCCCGACAAGTAAATTTACGTCGATGTTCGTCGTTTTGTTGCGGTTTGACCATTGCATTCGGCTGTCCGATTGCATTAAAATAAGAATGCTTTGAATAACGACCCGCTTAAGTCCACCCTCAACGTACCGTTCGGCCGTAAGTTGGCGGTCGGAGGACCGATTGAGGGTGTTTTCAATATTGCCTACATCGAAACTAGGGGGATTATTCATGTTCAAAGTATTGGTATCGGATCCGATCAGCGATTTGGGGATCTCGCAGCTTGTGGAAGCGCCCGATATCTCCGTCGACAAGCGGATCGGTCTGAGCGAAGACGAGCTTGTCGCCGTGATCGGCGAATACGACGCGCTTCTCGTCCGCAGCCAAACCCGGGTAACCGAGCGGATCATGACCGCCGGCAAAAAGCTGAAAGTCATCGGCCGCGCCGGGGTGGGCGTGGACAATATCGACCTGGAGGCGGCGACGAAGCGGGGCATCATCGTCATCAACGCTCCCGACGGCAACACGATTACAACCTGCGAACATACCTTCGCCATGATGATGGCGCTTGCCCGCCACATCCCCCAAGCTTACCAGAAGACCGTCAGCGGCGTATGGGACCGCAAATCGTTCGTCGGCGTCGAGCTTCGCAACAAGGTGCTCGGCGTGCTCGGCATGGGCCGCATCGGCAGCGAAGTCGCGACGCGCGCCAAGGCGTTCGGCATGACCGTGCTCGGCTACGACCCGTTCCTGACCGAAGACCGCGCGCAAAAGCTCGGCGTCAAGCTCGCCTCGGTTGACGAAGTGATTCGGACGGCGGATTTCATTACCGTGCATACGCCGCTGACGCCGGAAACCCGGCACATGATCGGCAAGGAACAATTCGCGGTCATGAAGCCCGGCATGCGGATCATCAACTGCGCCCGCGGCGGCATTATCGACGAGAAGGCGCTCGTCGAGGCGATCGACGCCGGCATCGTGGCGGGAGCCGCCTTCGACGTCTTCGAGGAAGAGCCGCCGAAGCCGGATCATCCGTTCCTGTCGCATCCGAAAATCATCGTGACGCCTCACCTCGGCGCTTCGACCGTCGAAGCGCAAGAGAACGTGGCCATCGACGTATCCGAGCAGCTTCTGCACATTTTGCGCGGCGAACCGTACAAGAACGCCGTAAATATGCCGGCGGTTCCCGCCGACGTGCTGGCCAAGCTTGAGCCGTACTTCTTGCTCGGCCGCAAGCTCGGCAGCTTCGCGGCGCAAATCACCGAAGGCCCCGTCAAGGAGATCGTCGTCGGCTACGCAGGCGAACTTGCGGACGTGGATACGCAGCCGCTGACCCGCCATATCGTCCAAGGCGTTCTGTCCTATCATCTGGGCGCCGAACAGGTCAACGCGGTCAACGCCATGCACCTGGCCAAAAAACGCGAAGTCAACATCGTCGTCAACCAGTCGACCGCAAGCAAAGGCTTTACGAACCTTGTGACGGTTACGCTGCGTTCGGCCAAAGAAGAGCGCATGGTCGCAGGCGCCCTGCTCAACGGCTTCGGCGCCCGGATCACGCAAATCGACAAGTACCCGGTCGACGTCGAACCGCAAGGGCATCACGTGCTGATCTCGCACAACGACAAGCCGGGCATTATCGGCCGCGTCGGCACCCTGCTCGGCACGAACGACATCAATATCGCGACGATGCAGGTCGGCCGCAAAATCGTCGGCGGCGCCGCGATCATGGTGCTCGGCGTCGACAAGGCTGTCCCGAAAGACGTTCTGGCGCAGCTTGAACAGCTTCCGGATCTCGTCAAGGCAAAGGAAGTTCAACTGATCTGAATGGACGACATTTAAAAAAGGTTGAGCGGGTGGAAGCTTGCTTCCTCCTGCCCAACCTTTTTTCGTTCGCGGACGGCGTTTGGCCGATCCGCCTAGCCTTTCAGCGCTTCGTTGTCCGCTCCGGCCGCCGGCCTAAAGCTCCCGCCCTTGCCGCCGACAAGACCGACGATGGCGAATTGCAGCAGCGACGCTGCCACAAGCACGACGGGCAGCGCCGCCGAATCGGGACGGTCCGCGAATACGATCAGCGCATAAATCGACAGCACGCGCCCGATATTGAGAAACAATTCCCGAATAACCACCGATTCGATCCGGAACTGGCCTTTAAGCGGCAGAACATCCATCAGCCTGTAATAGTAAACGTTTAACGAATTGATCGTCAGCGGATTAAAAATCGAAAAGACGACCATAAAGACGAGCACCGTCCACCACGCGACATCGATCAGAAGCACGCAAGATGCGGCCGCCACGAACAGCGAGGACCAGAATACGTCGGACCGGACGCGGTCGTGCGATTTTCGCCGGGATACGGTGAATGCGGTTCCAATCGTAATGAGCGCAAAAAGCACGGTAAGCAGCCCGACCCAATCTTCCCGGCCGTACGTCTGATAAAGCAAAATATTCGGCAAAAACAGCATGATCCCCTGGAACAGGCCGAGAACAAAATAACCGAACAGCGATTTCAGCCACAGCCGATTCCGCTTCATCATCCCGCCCGCATATTTCAGGTAATAGGCGCGATGGCGCGGCTTCAGCGCACCGATCTTCAGACTGAACGCGGACGCGAGCGCAAACATGGCAAACGCGACGGCGAACGTCACGATATACCCCTGCAAGCCTTCGAACCGTCCGATCAGCAGCCCCGACAGCGCCGGCCCCGCGAGACCGGCGGAGTTGAACACGATCAGGTTCAGCGCCAGAAAGCGGCCCCGGTTCCGCTCGCTCGTCACATCGTACATGAGCACGATATAACCGGTCCAGTAGAGCCCCAGCGCGATTCCGTTAAACAGCGCGAAAACCGGATAGTAAGCCGCGACCTGCTCCCGCGCGAAAATGACGCACAAGTAAAACAGCGCAATCAGCATGATGCCGAGACGGTACGTAACCATCCGGTCTTTCTTTTTCGCAATGTAGCCGCCGGCGGCGAACGCCAAAGGCGTGATTCCGTACACGATCATATTGAACATGCCGTTGATCCATAAGTCTTCGGTCAGGCGCCATAAGTACAGGTTGAGAAAAAGACCCGACATCGAGGCTCCGAACTGGAAGCAGCCGTGAATAAACAACGTGATGTACGCTTCCGGTTTCAAATCGTCCTGCCCGATTGCGCCCGTTCCCCGAAGCCGGGCTTTCCAAGCTCGAAGTCTCACCGGTTGTTCCCCCATCGGATTCAAATCGCCTGTTGCGGTTTGCCGCCCGGCGAGCGTGCGGAGCGCTTAACCCTGGCGCCGGGTATCGCCGCTTACCGGCAGCGTAATCGTGAACGTCGTTCCGCTGCCCGGCTTGCTTTGAACGCGTATTTTGCCCCTGTGGGCTTCCACAAGCGTCTTGACGATAAAAAGCCCAAGTCCGGTGCCGCCGCTGGACTCGCGTTTGCGCGCCTTGTCGGCTTTGTAGAACCGCTCGAAAATGTATGGCAAGTCTTCCGGAGGAATGCCTTCCCCCTCATCCTGCACCGTAATTTCCAATTGCTCCCCGTCTTGCGAAGCGATCTTTTTCGCCCCGAGGAGAATGCGGGCCCCAGGCGGCGTATGCCGGATCGCGTTGTCCAGCAGATTGGTCAGCACCTGCTCCAGACGGTCTCTGTCCGCCGATTCCAGCACCAGCGTTTCATCGTCTTCCGACTTCACCAGGAGGATGCCTTTTTCCTTGGCCATGGCCGCGAATTTGCGGTATACCCTGCCCAGCAGCGCATTCATGTCCAGCCTCTCGTAATTCATTTCCAGATGGCCGGCTTCCATGCGGGCAAGATCGAGCAAATCTTTCACAAGCCGGCCCATCCGCAGCGACTCGTCGTAAATAACCTGAACCAGCTCGCGCCGCTCTTCCGGAGAGGCGGCGATGTCGTCCAGCAGCGCCTCGCTGTACCCCTGCACCATCGAGAGCGGCGTGCGAATTTCGTGCGACACGTTGGCGACAAAGTCGTTGCGCAGCTTGTCCACCCGGTGCTCCTCGGTCACATCGCGCATGACCGCCACCACGCCGCGGATGCCGCTGGTCGACGCCAGCGGCGTAAGGGCGACGGACCAGACCTCGTTTTTGACGTTGAGCTTGGTCGTCATTTCCTTGCCGTGCGCAATCACGCTGCGGAACGATTCGAGCAGCGGCTCCGGCACGCGTCCGACCTTGCCATGGCCGTCTTCATCGTCCCAGCCGACGTCGTTCCATTCCTCGAGCAGGTTCTGCCCCTGCGGATTGGTCAAAATCACGCCGCCTTCCGCATCGAACGAGATGACCGCATCCGTCATGCTGCGCAGCACGCTGCTCAGGTGATCCCGTTCGTGCTCGAGAATGCGGATCAGCGAATCGATCTCGGACGCCATCTGGTTAAACGTGTTGGCCAGGTCGCCGATTTCGTCCAACGAGCGGATCGCGACCCGCACCGTGTAGTCGCCCTGCGCGATTTGGTCCGCCGCCTCTTTCATTTCGCGCAGCGGCTGGGTAATTTTGGTCAGCAGAAAAAACGCGAAAAAGGTTGTCAGCAAAAAACCGACAGCCCCCGCAACCGTAAACAAATGTTTGACCTTCACCGAATTTTCGAACGTGATATCGATATATTGCAGCAGAAACAAGCCGATGGTGCAGATGACGACGGCGACCAGGCCCATGATCGTCAGCCAAATTTTACCGACTACCGTTCTCCAGATCGCCATCGTTTATTTGTTAACCTCCAGCTTGTAGCCGACGCCCCAGACGGTCGTGATCATCGCCGCGGCTTCGGCGGAAACGCGGTTCAGCTTTTCCCTCAGCCGCTTCACGTGCGTGTCCACCGTCCGCAAATCGCCGAAGAAGTCGTAGTTCCATACGTCCTTCAACAGCTCCTCGCGCGAAAAGACTTTGTCCGGCGAGCTGGCCAAATAATGCAGCAGCTCGTATTCCTTCGGCGTCAGATTGACTTCGTGTCCGCCCGCCGTCACCCGGTGCGCGTCATGCTCGATGACCAGGTGCGGAAACACGATGTTGTTGCTAGCGTTCAATTCTTTGGACAGGAACGCCGTTGCCGACGAGCGGCGCAAGATCGCCTTGATCCGGTAGATCACCTCGCGCGGGGAGAACGGCTTGACGACATAGTCGTCGGCGCCGACCTCGAACCCCTGCACCCGGTTGACTTCCTCGCCCTTCGCCGTCAGCATGATGACCGGCGTGGCCTTGCTCTGGCGCAGACGGGTGCATACCTCGATGCCGTCCATGCCGGGCAGCATCAAATCGAGCACAATCAGATCATAATTGTCCTGGAGCGCTTTCCGGAGCGCCGTCTCTCCGTCCTCGGCCTCCTCGACCGTGTAACCCTCCTTCTCCAAATACATTTTGAGCAAGCGGCGAATCCGCTCCTCGTCGTCCACGACCAGAATCCGGCTGTCTGCTTGGCTCACCATAACCAAATCCCTCCGTTCGATTGCATGTCCGATTCCTTATTAGCTTACACTCCCGCGTAGGAATGCAAACCGGCAATGACCAGGTTGACGCCGATCAGCGTAAAGAGCACGATGATAAACCCGACGACGGCAAGCCACGCCGACCGCGTTCCCTGCCAGCCGCGCGACAGGCGCAGGTGCAGATAGGCGCTGTAGAACAGCCACGTGATCAAAGCCCAAACCTCTTTCGGGTCCCAGCCCCAGAACCTGGACCAGGCGATCTGGGCCCAGATCATCGCAAAGATCAGCGCCCCCAGCGTAAACACCGGGAAGCCGATGGCGATCGCGCGGTAGGAAATTTCGTCCAGATCGTCCGGATCGATTCCGTCCAAATGCGGGTGAATGACCGCCGCCAGCGGCTTGCGCGCGATCAGCCGCATGATGCCGTACAGGATCAGGCCGCTGATCAGCGACCAGATAATCGTGTTCAGCTTCCGTCCGGCATTGACGCCGTTCATCCAGGAAGGCGCCTCGAACAGCGGCTCCTTCAGGCCGAGGAAGGGGTCCATCGACAGCTTCTCGCTGTTGTACGGCGCCACGATCGGAGGCAAACCGTACTCGACCGTCTGCACGATCGTCTCTCCCTGTCCCTGAAGGTCGATCCGAAAGGTCTCCTGCCGGAACTGCGCTTCGTACCCCGCGGCGCGGAAGCCGAAGACGGAGACGAGAAAGCCGATCACGACGACGATGACGACGAGCATGAATTCCGTCCAGAACTGCGCGCGGCGGCCGGCCTTGTCCGTCCGCGAGTAGTCGACGACCCGGATCAGATGCACGAGCGCGGCGGCGAAGCCGACGGCAAAGAACGCTTCGCCGAGCGCGGCCGTCGTCACGTGGATTTTCAGCCAGATCGAGTTCAGCGCCGGTATGAGCGGCTGCACCTCGGACGGGAATACCGAAGCGTAGGCGATAATAATAATAACCAAAGGGACCGCGAATGCCCCGAGTAATACTTTGCGGTAAATCAGATACACGATAATGAACGCGAACATGATCGCCATGCCGAGAAAGGTCATGAACTCGTACATGTTGCTCGTCGGAATATGGCCTCCGCCCTTCCAGCGCGTAAAGAAAAAGGCCAAATGGGCGAGCCAGCCGAGCGCCGCCAGCGCAAAGCCGATGCGGCCCCACCGCTTGGCATGGCCTTCCGGATCGCGGTTGCTCCATCTTTTGCCCGCGACCGCGATCGCATACCCGATAAATGCCGCGCAGTATAGAAAGAATGCTGCGATAAAGGCGTTGCTGCTAAAATTCAGCCAGTCGTTCAACGTTTATTCCTCCTGTTATCGAGCGCCTTCGGCTCGACGGCGATGCCGGTTCGGCCGAGCGCCGCCGCCACTTCCGCCCGAATGCCGTACGTGTTCTTGTTCGTATGCGCCCCGAGAGTAAGCGCGCGGCCGTCGATCCGAAGCCAAATCCGGCGATGCTGCCAGTAGAATCCCATCACGAGGCCGATCATCGAAATGGCGGCTCCGACCCAAATGTACGGCATCGCGCGGTCCACCCGGACGTTCAGGGTCGACGTGTATTGGGAGAACGAGACGTTCTCCATGCCGTTCACTTCGAAAGCGAAACGTCCCGAATTGCTGCCCAGCTTGCGGAAGCTTTCGTTGAGCTGGTCCTGCAGCTTCTTGTTTTCCGCCGACGGCATCGGGAAATAAATGTACATTTCGCCGCCCGCCGCAAGCCCCGGTCCCGTCACCACGAATACGAAAGCGGGATTGTTCGGATCGCGCGACTTGGTCATCGGGCGGTTCTGCTCGTCCAGGCCGAAATCGGGATAAACATCGCTCAATTTCAGCGTATAAGGCCCTGCTTTATAAGTCAATGGCGGATCGGTCATCGGCAGTTCGAAAGGTCCGTAGGACCGATTGTTCGTCTTGTCCACCAGCATCGGCTTTACGGAAATGAGCCGAATCCGTTCTTCATAGTTGTACTGGTACAGCTTCAGGCCTTTGTAGGACAGCGGGCTGTTCACCTGGATATTATGCTGTTTCACCGGCACCAGCACCGGGTCTTTCACCGGGTCGTCGCAGTCGGCCGTGCAGGTGTAAAGGGTCGCCTTCGTTTCGTAAAGCTTCGGCCTCAGCGTGCCTTTCAGCCGCTCGGGAAGCTCGTCGTCCGAATAAAATTCGACCGTGAACTTTTCGTTCTTCACGTAATACGGCGTATCCGGAATCTGCTTGATTTGCCCTTCATCGAGCGAAACGTATTTGTCCATATGCCATGCGGGCACGGCCCGGGCGAGCACCGCAAGCAGGAACACGATCAGACCGATATGGTTAATGTAAGGCCCCCAGCGGCTGAACCGGTTTTTTTCGGCGAGCAGCGCCATTCCGTCCTTCCGGTCGATCCAGACCCGGTAACGCTTTCGCTTCAGCTCGCGGGCGAACTTCTCCACCCATTCCGCCGGCTCGGTCTGAAGCGTCGTTTCATACACCGTCTGCTGGCGCCGCAGAAAGTTCAAATGCTTGCGGACCTGCTGCTTCGACAGCGCCTTGTATAGCGGAAGCACGCGGTCGAGGCTGCAGATGACGAGCGAAGTGCCGATCATGACGAGCAGGCCGATGAACCACCACGATTCGTACGTTCTCGACAAGCCGAGGAAGTGGTAAATCATCCCCCACGTGCCGTATGTATCCTTGTAATATTGAGCCGGATCGTCCAGATTGACAAACGAGCTCTCCTGCGGATAAATGGTGCCGAGCGCGGCGCCGATCAAGGTGATGACGATCAGCCAGACGGCCACCTTGACGGACGAAAAAAAGTTCCACACCCGGTCGATCAAATCCGGATTTTGCTTTTGCGAACGGCGAGCGGCTCCGTCGTAACGCATCTCGAGCGGACTGTCCGGCGGCAAATCGTCGACGAGCGGATTGCCGCAGGCTTCGCACAGCACCGTTCCCGTCGGGTTCTGGTGCCCGCATTCGCATTTCGTGTTCTGAAACAATCGAGCTAACGCCTCCTTGCCGCGATTACGGCTGGAAAAGCCGTTCGACGCGCTGTTCGATAAAGGATTCGCTCATCGGTCCTCCGACGGCGATTTCCTGAATGGTTCCGTCCGGGCGGATAAAAAACGTCGTCGGATATTCTTTCAACCCGTACAACCGCTCGATTTTCCGGTTTTTGTCGAGCAAAATCGGAAAATTCACGCCGTAGCTCTTGGCGAAGCTGCGCACGCTGATCCTGTCTTCGCTCAGGTTGATGCCGACGACCTGAAGCCCCTGGCCTTGCCATTTCTCGTAAATGCGCTGCAAATCGGGCATTTCGTCGCGGCAGGGAGGGCAGAAGGTTCCCCAGAAATTCAGGACGAGCGGCTTGCCTTTGTAGTCGTCCAGCCGGTGCGTCTGCCCGGACAAATCGGCCAGCGTAAATTCGGGCGCAGCCTCGCCGGCTTTGAGCACCGTCGATTTTTTAAAAAACGACTGGCCGATCGCATATCCCCCGATAAGCACAACAAAAGCGAGAATAATATACTGGATGGGCTTACGGTAACGTTTCACGCTTTCACCGCCGTACATGTTTTCGCCGAACCGTCGAATTGATTATAACGAAAATACCGGGGTCAGAGACGACCGCCTCGACCTCCGGTTATGAACATTGTGTGACTTTGATCACGATTCGCCTGCGCCGCTTGCGGCATTTTTCAGCATGCGGACTTCCTCGGCCGACAGCTTGCGGTACTTGCCCCGCTGCAGATTGTCCAGCGCAAGGCCCGCAAACGCGATTCGCTTCAGCCGGATAACGGGATGATGAATCGCTTCGAACATGCGGCGAATCTGGCGGTTGCGCCCTTCCCGGATCGTAATGCGGATGGTCGCCTGATTTTTGTCCGGATCCACGTCGTGATATTCGACTTCGGCCGGAGCCGTCATGCCGTCCGAAAGCCGGATTCCCCGCTGCAGCTTCTCGAGCGCCTCGCCGTGCGGCACCTTTTCCACGGTGGCAAGATACGTCTTCGGAACGTGATGGCGCGGATGCATCAGCTTGTGGGCGAGCTCCCCGTCGTTGGTCAATAGAAGAAGCCCTTCCGTATCGTAGTCGAGACGGCCGACCGGATAGACCCGTTCGCTTACGCCTTTCAGGTAGTCCGTCACGACCGGGCGGCCTTTCGGATCGTAAACGCTGGTGATGACGCCCTTGGGCTTGTTGAACATCAAATAAATTTTGGACTCGGATTGAATCCGCCTTCCGTTCACCGCGATTTCGTCTTTTTCCGGATCGGCTTTCGCCCCGAGTTCGGTCACGACCTCGCCGTTGACCGTCACCTTGCCTTCCCGGATCAGTTCCTCGCATTTGCGCCTTGAAGCCACGCCGGCGGCCGCGAGCACTTTCTGCAATCGTTCCAATGAAGTTCACCTCACCCTTCATCATACATGGACGAAGGGTTTAAAACAACAGCAGGCAGACGGCGATAGCCGCGAAAAAACCGACCGCGTCGGAAAACAGGCCGACCTTGAGCGCGTAGCCGGTCCTGCGGATGCCGATCGCGCCGAAATAGACCGTCAGGACGTAAAGCGTCGTATCCGTGCTGCCCTGGATCGTAGAAGCGATGCGGGCGATCATCGAATCCGGCCCGTGCTCTTTGATCAGATCGGTCGTGAACGCAAGCGAACCCGCTCCGGTAATCGGGCGGAGAAGGCCGAGCGGAAGCACGTCCCCGGGCACGCCCAGCCGTTCGAAAAACGGCCGGACCAGATCGACGAGCGCGTCGAGCGCCCCGGAAGCGCGGAACATCCCGATCGCGGTCATCATGCCGACCAGATGCGGGATGATGCCGATCGCGGTCTGGAAGCCGTCTTTGGCCCCGTCGACGAACGTTTCGTATACGGGAACTTTGCGGAACGCGGCGTACAGCGGAATGGCCACGACAAGCATCGGGATCGCCCATGCGGACAACGCATGAAGAAAGGAGAGCATCGCTTACCCTCCTTTGGTTTCCGTTTGAGCCGGGCCGATCGTGACCGGCGGCAGCCTGCCGCTGCGCCTTCTGTACCATTTGTCGGCCAAAATGGCCGCGCCTGTGGAGACGATCGTCGCAAGCAGCGTCGAGGAAATAATATCGGCGGGATGCGCCGAGCCGAAATTCATCCGGACGGCGATCAGCGTCGTCGGCACAAGCGTGATGCTGGCCGTATTCAGCGCAAGCAGCGTGCACATCGCCGGCGTTGCCTTGGACGGGTCGGGATTCAGCTTCTGCAGTTCCTGCATCGCCCGTATCCCCATCGGCGTCGCGGCATTCCCGAGACCCAGCAGATTGGCGCTCATATTCGATAAAATAAAGCCGAAGGCGGGATGGTTCCGGGGCACGTCCGGAAACAGCCAGCGGACGACGGGGGCAACCGCCCGGGACAACGCGCCGACAAGCCCGGACGCTTCGGCTATGCGCATCATGCCGAGCCAGAACACCATGATGCTGATCAATCCGAAGCAAACGGTAACGCCGGTCTGCGCGCCGCTGAAGGCCGCTTCCGTTACTTGCTGAATGCGGCCGTTCGCGGCGCCGTAGGCTACGCTGACTACAATCATCCCAAGCCAAATCCAGTTGACCATTGGAACCGTCCTCTCCCCTCAAAAAAATCGTTGCCGATTTATTTTTTCTTGTCCTCCGGAGGCGCTTGAGCCACAAGCCCAACCGATCCGATCGGCTGTTCCCCTAGGCGGAACTCAAGCTTTCCCCGGTAGCCGAAGGCATACGCCACGCTTGTCGATGCGACCGGAACAAAATGCGCGGTCAGCTTCTCCCGCTCCCCTGCGGCGAACGGATACTTGAAGTCCGCAACCGCGACGTAGGGATACCCGGCAAAGGACTCCCCTTTTGCCATCACGAGCTGCAGCGGATAAGCGGCGAATCCGTAGTCGAGCAGTTTCCGGTGGTCCTGCCAATCGTCCCCGTCGTTGAGCGTGACGGCGACCAGCTGCTGGCCGCCTCGCGTCGCCGAGCTGACCAGACAGCGAAGCGCTTTTTTCGTATAGCCGGTTTTGACCCCGTCCGCTCCTTCGTACTGAAGCAGCATTTTGTTTTTGTTCACCCATTTGTAATCCCATGGCTCGTACGGATTCGGAGCGGTACGGACCTTGGTGCGCACGATTTCGCGGAATACCGGGTTATGCAAGGCATACGCGGTCAACCTGGCCATATCGTTAGCGGACGAATAGTGTCCTTCCTGGTCCAAGCCGCTCGGATTGGCGAAGTGCGTATGCTCCAGGCCGAGCTGTTCGGCTTTTTGGTTCATCAGAAAAACAAAGCCTTCGACCGAACCGCCGACATGCTCGGCAACGGCGGTCGCCGCGTCGTTTCCGGAGCGCAGCATCAGGCCGTAAAGCATGTCCAGCAGTTTCATTTTCTCGCCGGCTCTCAAGTAGATGGAAGAGCCTTCTTTGCCCGCAGCCCGTTTGCTTACGGTAACGATGCTTTGCAGGTCCCCATGCTCGACGGCGACGATTGCGGTCATAATTTTCGTCAGGCTGGCGATGCGCATCTCTTCGTCGCCGTTTTGGCTGACGAGAAGGCGGCCGGACTGAACGTCGATAAGCGCCGCCGCTTTGGCGTGGGTTGCCGGTGCCGGCGGCGGACCGGAAGGGCTTGGCTTAGCCGTTCGGCCTTGCGCATACGCGATTGCCGGGGCAAACGCCAGCAACGCGATAAGCATGGCTCCAAGCGCATAACGTCGGATCGATCTTGCTGCGTATTTCATCTGCGAGCCTCCTGAGTTGCCTGTACCGGGTGTCGGCCTCTTCGTCCGAAACGGACGTCTTTGATTAAAAGGTATGTCTGCATGTCCAAAAGTATGTCCAAGCCGGACGGACGGGATCGGAAACAAACGTAAGTTCCGGCACCGTCATTGAAAAACCGGCCTGACGGCCGGTTTTTTCCCTTTCACGAAGTCCAGCCGCGGAACTTTACATCAGGCTGTCCCTGGACGAGGACGACGTTTCGATGGTCAGCTTTTCGTTGTTCCTGTCGCGAATCAGTTCCTGGATTTTGTCGGCCCATTTCGGGGCGGCATCGATCAGCCGTTCCAGCAGATGGGTTTGATTGTCCAGCGGAACGACTTTCACGCCCTGGTTGCCGACGACCAGGAAGGCGATCGGCGTAATCGAAACGCCGCCGCCGCTGCCGCCGCCGAACGGGAGCGCGACGGTTGCGTTATGGGCGTCGGAACGGGCGTCTTGGCCGTTTTCTTCAAAGACCTGAAACTCGCTGCCGCCGGCCGCAAAGCCGAAACCGACTTTCGAGATCGGCATAATGACGCTGCCGTCCGGCGTCTGAACCGGTTCG
This sequence comes from Cohnella laeviribosi DSM 21336, assembly GCF_000378425.1. Lineage (GTDB taxonomy): Bacteria > Bacillota > Bacilli > Paenibacillales > Paenibacillaceae > Cohnella > Cohnella laeviribosi. The sequence goes on from NZ_KB899830.1 coordinate 20,099, forward strand.
CCGACAATGGTGCTGACGTCCACCATTTCCTTAATATTTTCCATCGCGGTTTGCATAAGACCTTTTATGGGATGTTCGGACATGCTGGTGCCTCCTCCTGCTTTCATTTGGGGTTGGATTCCTTGCGAAAAACGTTCGTCGCTCATAGGATGCTCTACCGCGCGGACCTTTATGAATGGCGGAGCTTTAGGCGTGCTTGGGTTTCGACGGCCCGATTTGCAGCGCCCGCACAAACTTGGCAAGCCGGACCGTCCGCCTGCCAAGCAGGACCAGCGACGCCAAGACGGTCCCGAACCGGATGCGAAAATCGGCTTCCCACACGATGGACAGCTCCTCCCCTTGATAGTTGGGCGTCACGCTTCCGTGCGGATGGGCTTTAAGCGAAACGAACTGACCCGTGACCGCCGCCGCGCAACCGAGCAGCGACCAGGCGAGTCCGGCCGCTACGCCGGTCAATGCCGCATCGCCGAGTCCGATCCCGATGTCAAGCCGCCACCGGGTGCATTCCACTTTCCGCATCGTAGAGCGAAACCAGGTTTTGAACTGCCGGACGGAGTCCAGCATCATGCGGTAATTCGCGGCCATCCGGCGAATGGTGCGGAAGCCGATCCGGCGGGTGTCCCGCTTGTCTTTCGTCTTGAGGCCCGCCGCTGTGCTTTTGTTCTTCTGCTGGTAGAGGATGTCGAATCCTTTGACGATAATCGAAGGGATCGCCGATTGAAATTGTACGATTCCAAATAAGGCCCGAACGATGATGACCAGTTGGTCTTGCTGCCCGCTGCGCGAATACCGGATGCGGAAACGTATCGGCGAAAACCATGCCAGGACCGCAGCCGACAACACCGCCGCAACCGCTAAAATAACCCAAAAAGCCATACTTTTCCCGCCTTTCGTCTGGGAATAGTATGGCCTATTGCGGATGCCGTTCATACCGTTGGCATCGATTCAACGATTATCCGGCTTCGGAGTCGTCCAATACCCGGTTCAAATCGTCCATCGTCAACTGCCGGCCTTCGATCCGTTCGAACAGCAGCTTCGTGCGTTCCTCGAGCTCGTCTTCCCCTTCGCCGACCATCGGATCCGGCAGATGGTCGAGATCGGGCAGGCCGAAGTAATCGAGAAACGTTTTGGTCGTGCCGTACAAAATCGGCCGTCCGATCGCATCGGCCCGCCCGACCTCTTCGATCAGGTCTTTGGCGATGAGCGACTGAATCGGCCGGTCGGCCTTCACGCCGCGGATCTCCTCGATTTCCACGCGGGTGATCGGCTGCCGGTAAGCCACGATGGACAGCGTCTCCAATGCGGCCTGGGAAAGGGCGGAGCGGGCCGGAGAATAAGCAAGCTTCTGCAGGAAGGGCGCGTGCTCGGGGGCCGTCGTCAGTCTGAAGCCGCCCGCGACTTCGGATATTCGAAGCCCTCTGTTCTGCCGGACAAAGTCGCTTTGCAGATCGCGCAGCACGTCGAGCACGACTTCTGCGTCCATCTCCACCACATCCGCCATCGTCTTGACGCTGATCCCTTCGTCGCCGGAAACGAAAAGCAGCCCTTCAAGTACCGACTTCAAGGTCGAATAATCCATCGTCCCCCTCCTTTCCGGTCCACACGACGACGATATCGTCGAACAGCCTGTTCTGGTGGCAGTGCACCCAGCGGCGCTTCATCAGTTCCAGGATCGCCAGAAACGTCGCCACGATCCCGGTCCGGTCCATCCGGTCGCCGATCAACTGGGAAAACAGCAGCTTGCCCTCGCCTTCCGCCGCTTTCCGTTTCAGCGCGTCCATTATATCGCGAATGCGGTCCTTGACGGAAATTTCGTCGCGGTGGATCGAAGCGACCCGGTTGCGTCCGGCCGCACGCCGGAGCGCTTTGCGGTAAGCCCGGACGAGGTCGTCCACATGGAGCCCTTGCACCGGATTGACTTTCACGTCGGGAATGTACGGGGTCAAATCGACGGGCTCGCGGGTGAACACCCGGCTCCGCTCGTATTCGTGCTCGCGGAGCTGATTGGCGATCGCTTTGTATTTCCGGTATTCGATCAGCTTCCGGATCAGTTCCTCGCGGGGATCCTCCCCCTCCTCCTCGACGGTCATCCAGGGCTCGTCCGTCACCGGAGGCTTGGGCAAAAGCTGCCGGCTCTTCATCGACAGAAGCGTGGCGGCCATGACGAGAAACTCGCTCGTCACGTCCAGCTCCAGCTCCTGCATCGCTTCCAGGTAAGCCATATATTGATCCGTGATCTCGCTGATGGAAATGTCTTGAATGTCGATTTCCGCTTTGTCGATCAGGTGAAGCAGCAGATCGAGCGGTCCTTCGAACGTTTCCAGCTTGTATAGCACCGTCACGCCGTTATGTCACCCTTCCTGCGAAGCGTCTTCATTCCGTTGAAAGAAGGCGCGCGGTGCCGCAAGCCCCGTTCACGCCGCTTCAGCCCTTGAGCGCACGCGTCAGATTGGCCATTTCGATCGCCGTGACGGCCGCTTCCCAACCTTTGTTCCCGGCCTTCGTTCCGGCCCGCTCGACCGCCTGCTCGATGCTGTCGGTCGTCAGCACGCCGAAAATCGTCGGAACGCCGGTTTTGAGCGAAATCGCCGCCACGCCTTTGGCTACTTCGTTCGAAACGTAATCGAAATGCGGCGTGGAACCGCGAATGACGGCGCCGAGCGTGACGACCGCGTCGTACTTGCCGCTTTCGGCCATCTTCTGGGCAATCAGCGGAATTTCGAACGCGCCGGGAACCCAGGCGATCTCCACATCGTCGTCCCCCGCGCCGTGGCGCTTGAACGCGTCCAGCGCGCCGCTGAGCAGCTTCGACGTAATAAATTCGTTAAACCTGCCGACGACGACTCCGTATTTTAACCCTTGGGAAATCAGATTGCCTTCGTATACGACTGCCATATTATATTCATCCTCTCTCCGGCGTCAAGCCCGTTATAGGTTCGTCTTGTTCGATGTCCTCCCGCTTGCTCCGGCCGTCTTCGTCTTCGAACGTAAACAAGTGTCCGAGCTTGGCCTTCTTCGTATGCAGGTAACGGGAGTTGTCCTCGTTCTCGCTCATCTGAATCGGCACGCGTTCGACAACGCTCAGTCCGTATCCTTCGAGCCCTTTGATTTTGCGGGGATTGTTCGTGAGCAGGCGGATTTGGCGCACGCCGATATCTTTCAGAATTTGCGCCCCGATGCCGTAATCGCGCAGATCCGGCGCAAATCCCAGTCTAATATTCGCTTCGACCGTGTCCAATCCCTGCTCCTGCAGCTTGTAGGCTCTAAGCTTGTTGAGCAGGCCGATGCCCCGGCCTTCCTGCCGCATATACAATAACACGCCGGTGCCTTCCGCTTCAATTTGGCGGAGCGCCGCCTCGAGCTGCGGTCCGCAGTCGCAGCGGTGTGAATGGAACACGTCGCCGGTCAGGCATTCCGAATGGACGCGGACAAGAACGGGCCGGGAACCGTCGATCTCCCCCTTGACGAGCGCCACGTGCTCCTTTTTATCCACCTCGTTCGAATAGCCGATCGCCCGGAACACCCCGAAATCGGTCGGCAGGCGGATCTCGACTTCCCGCTTCACCAGCTTTTCCTTTGCGTTGCGGTAGCGGATCAGATCGCGGATCGTGATCAGCTTCAGCCCGTGCTGCTGCGTAAACTCGATCAAATCCGGCAGACGGGCCATCGTTCCGTCTTCCTTGATCACTTCGCAAATGACCGCCGCCGGATAGGAGCCGCACAGGCGGGCAAGATCGACCGCCGCCTCCGTATGCCCGGCGCGGCGCAGCACGCCGCCGTTCTTGGCAATCAGCGGGAACATGTGCCCCGGCCTGCGGAAGCTCGACGGTCCCGCAGCGGGATCAATCAGCGCCTTGACCGTTTCCGCGCGCTCGAACGCGGAGATGCCGGTCGTCGTCGTCACCGCGTCGACGGACACGGTGAAGGCGGTGCCGTGATAATCCGTATTGTGCTGGACCATCGGCGGCAGGTCAAGCTCTTCCGCGCGTTCTTCCGTAATCGGCACGCAGACGAGCCCTCTTCCTTCGGTAATCATAAAATTGATGATTTCCGGCGTTGCCTTCTCCGCAAGCGCGATCAGATCGCCTTCGTTTTCGCGGTCTTCGTCGTCCACGACCACGATCGCCTTGCCTTGCAGCAAATCCCGCATCGCTTCTTCGATCGTATTGAACCGGAAACCGTCCATCTTGTTGTCCTCCTTTGCGTTGGTGCTGTCCCGATCCGGGAACCCGTTGTCAAAAGCCGTATTCGCGCAGCAGCGCTTCCGTCAATCCCCCTGCGGACCGTTGGGGTTTGGGCTCAGCCGGCCGTTCTCCTTCGCGGAGACGGAGCAGATGGTCGATGTATTTGCCCAGAATATCGCATTCGACATTCATCGTATCTCCCGGCTGCTTGAATCGGATCACCGTTTCCTTCAACGTATGGGGGATGATGGAGACGGTAAACGTTTCGGCTTCCCGGTCCGCCGATACGATCGTCAGGCTCGTGCCGTCCAGCGTGACCGAGCCTTGCGGAACCATATGGCGGAGAAGGGCCGGGTTGTGCGGCCGGATGGTAAACACGACGGCGTTCGCCTCCGGCTTGCGGCCGACGATCGTAGCCGTGCCGTCCACATGGCCCTGCACGATGTGGCCGCCGAAACGGCCGCCGGCCTGCATCGCCCGCTCCAGGTTGACCGGATCGCCGGGCTTCAGCTCGTGCAGGTTCGTATGGCGGAACGTCTCCGGCATCACATCCGCCGTGAATGCGCCCGAATCATGCGAGACGACGGTCAGGCATACCCCGTTCACCGCAATGCTGTCTCCGATCTTGACGTCCTCCAGCACTTTCTTGGCGGCGATCGTCAGCACCATCGCCTCTCCGCGGCGCTGGACGCGCCGCAGCGTGCCGATTTCTTCGACCAGTCCCGTAAACAAGCCGATTCCTCCTTTCCCCGCGCGAATGGTTACGTCTTGGCCGGATATCCGCTGACGCACCAATCGTCGCCAAATCGTTCGATTTCGACCCGCTCGATCCGGATCGCCTCGCCCATCCTCTCGGGGCCTGGGAAGGCAAACGCCGAAGGCGCTTCTCCTCCGACCAGTTTGGGCGCGTAGAAAAGCATAAGCTTGTCGACCAGACCCGCCTCGAGCAAGCTTCCGTTCAGGACGCCGCCCCCTTCGACCAGCACGGACGCGATCTCCCGGCGCCCCAGTTCGGCGAGCGCGGCGGCAAGATTGACCTTCGGGCCGCCGCCGCACGGAATCACCTCGACGCCTTTGCTCTCCAGCAGGCGGATTCGGCTGGCGTCTGCGCTCTCCGTCGTCAGCACGACCGTCTTCGCCTCGCCGTTCAGCACGCGGGCGGAATCGGGGATGCGCAGCCGCGAATCGACGACCACCCGAACCGGGTGCAGCCCGGGCACGCTGAGCCTCGTGGTCAGCTCCGGGTCGTCCGCCAGCACGGTTTCCACGCCGACCATGATGGCGTTATTCCGGTGGCGCAGCGTGTGCACGGCTTCTCGCGCCTCGGGCCCCGTGATCCATTTGCTGTGGCCGCTTCGGGTCGCGATTTTGCCGTCGAGCGTGACGGCCGTCTTGACGGTGACAAACGGCATGCCGGTGACGATGTATTTGTTGAACGCTTCGTTCAGTCTGCGCGATTCCTCCTCGAGCAGACCGACCTGAACGTCGATGCCCTCTTCACGAAGCCGGGCGATGCCTCTGCCCGCGACCTTCGGATTCGGATCGGCCGTCGCGACGACAACGCGCGCAACGCCCTCGCGGATGAGCCGCTCGCAGCAGGGCGGCGTTTTGCCGTGGTGGCTGCACGGCTCCAGCGTCACGTAAACGGTGGCGCCTCGGGCCTCCGCGCCGGCCATATCGAGCGCATGCACCTCGGCGTGAGCCTCCCCTCTGCGGAGATGCGCGCCGATGCCGACGATTCGCCCTTCCTTGACCACGACGCAGCCGACCATCGGGTTGATGCCCGTCTGACCGGCGGCGGAAGCCGCCATATTCAGCGCGAGCCGCATATAATACTCGTCGTTGATGCTGTCTTTCAGGCCGGCGCAGTCGTTGGGGATGCGATCCTTTAGCCCGCCATAATCGTTAGGTATGTGATCTTTCAGCCTGCCGCGGATGTCGCCCATAAATCCTCCTTGGATGTCCGTCGGACTTACGTGGATGCCCACCGCTCCTCCCGGAAATTGCTAAAGCTAATGCTAATGCTGCTTGCGCGCCCGCATTAGCGTCAAAAAACCCCCAGGGCGCTGCCCCGGGGGTTGTCACACAGCGTTTTGATTCCGATTTACGCGGCATTAGGCAAATGTGAACCGAATCATCTCCAGCCGGAAATCTTCGGACATCGAATGCAAAACCGACAAACGCCCGACGCAAACGGCCTAACGGCGGTCGTCCGGCCAGTCCGCCTTGAATGCGGGAACGTTCGGAACGGGAACGGGCCTGTACCCGCAGTTCCTTCCGAATCGTTAACGATATCGCCAGAATTCCGCCCCGCATGATCGTTCGAATCCTGTTCTGCACATCTTGCGCGTATGATCACGTCTTGCACGTATTCCGTTTAGCGCGCATCGCGCATTTTGCTCGCATTCGCGCTTACCACGTCATGTACGTGGCGTATTGCCATGTTTTGCGAGCATTCGTGCATTGATCATATTTTGCGCGCATTATTGTGAAAAATAGAACAAGAAGATCCGGCTTAAGGACAGCAGTCGGCGCATATCCCGTGCGTTATCGGTTGCATGCCTAATGACGCGGCTCGGCCGCGCTGCGCTTCCTTCTCCCATCCAGACTGTTACTGTCGGTCCCGGACTCGCACCGGGTCCACCGCATCACGCCCGCCGGTTATCCGGTAGCTGCGATGACGGGTCACGGACTGACGACGGCCGCTTTGCGCCGATAGTGCCTCGCTCGGCTGGCACCGCCGATCACCGCCGGTGGGGAATTGCACCCCGCCCCGAAGGTAAGTCGCTGATTGAATGCAAGTTTACCACTCGTTTTCACAAATTGCAAGAGCCCAGTCAAAGCGGAAACGCCTGCTTTGGGCTTCGCAAACGGTTTCATCGAAAAATATTATCAATTCTTTTGGGCCGACCCGATCACGTTTCCGCTGACGCGCTTTTCTTACGGCACGTTTCTGCGGGTACGTTTCTTCTGGCACGTTTTTCGCCCACGTTTTTTAGGTGCGTTTCTGCAGATAGGTTCGGGCACCATTTTTAATTGCCTCAAACGCAATTATTTGTCCGGTATTCCGCTTGTTCGTGCATGCAGTTGCTTTTACGGCAATTAAAAGCCCGACCTTACGGTTTTATCGGCTCGAGACAGGTTCTAGTTGCCTTAAATGCAATTAAAACGCGGCCTTCCGCAGAACATGCCATTGCAATTGCTATAAAGTCACTTATTTTTCAGCAAAGTGAACGACGCGACAGCCACGGCAGCCATGCGCCTACTTCGGCGGGCGGACAGCCGGCCGTGAAACTGTATGCTGCAGCCGGACAGGCAATCGCCGTGCAAAAGCCAGCCATGGTGCAGCGGCCCAAATAGGCAAACACCGTGCAGCATCGTGCAGCTGCTGCCGGACAAGCAGACGTCGTCCAGCCGGACAGGCAATCGCCGTACAGCCGGTAGCCGTACAGCAACCGTACAGCAACGACCTCCGCGAAGGACGAGCGCCGTCGGCCAACCAAAAAGCCCGCAACACCTCCCCGGCGCCGAAAACGGCGCGGGCCGAAGCGTTTGCGGGCTTGCCGCGCATCACACCACTTCGCTGACGCGAACCGATTCCATTTTGTCGCGGCCTTTGAACGCGTCGACATGCTCCATGCCGGACGTGACTTTGCCGAACACGGTATGGACGCCGTCCAAATGCGGCTGCGGCGAATAGACGATGTAGAACTGGCTGCCGCCCGTATTCGGACCGCGGTGCGCCATGGCGACGCTGCCCCGCTCGTGCTTGTTCGGGTTGATTTCGCACGGGATTTCATACCCCGGCCCGCCGGTGCCGTCGCCGTTCGGGCAGCCGCCCTGCGCAACGAAGCCGGGAATGACGCGGTGAAAAACAAGACCGTCGTAGAATCCCGAGTTTGCCAATTTTTCAAAGTTCGCCACCGTGCCCGGAGCGTCCTTTTCGAACAATTCGATGACGACCTCTTTGCCGCCTTCCAGCGTGATGACCGCTTGCTTGGCCATATTTCCCTCTCCCTCTCCGCTCGTTGGGGTTTACTTTGCTACGGCCTGCTTCCGGAGACGTTCCGGGATGATGTCGTTGCCGACAATGTCTTCGAACGACTCGCGGGCCACGACCAGGTCGGCCTGTCCGTCGCGCACGAAGACGACGGCCGGGCGGCGAATCCGGTTGTAGTTGCTGGCCATTGCATAATTGTACGCCCCCGTGCAGAATACGGCAAGCAGATCGCCCTGCTTGACGGCGGGAAGCTTCAGGTCCCAGATCAGCATGTCGCCGCTTTCGCAGCATTTGCCCGCGACGGATACCACTTCCTCCGCAGGGTCGTTGCAGCGGTTGGCCAGCACCGCTTCGTACTTGGACCCGTAAAGTGCCGGACGCGGATTGTCGGTCATGCCGCCGTCGACGGCGATATATTTGCGCACGCCGGGGATGTCTTTGCTCGTGCCGACCGTGTAAAGCGTCGTGCCGGCATCGCCGACGATGCTCCGGCCCGGCTCGATCCAGATTTCCGGCAGCGGGTAGTCGTTCGCCTTGAAATTGTCAACGATCGCGTCGGTGATCGCTTTTACGTAAGTGGCGACCGGCAGCGGTTTATCCTCTTCGACATAGCGGATGCCGAAGCCGCCGCCCAGATTGATGACCGGGAACGTTACGCCGAATTTCCCGCGCACTTCGATGGAAAACGCCGCAACCTTCTCGACGGCCATGCGGAACCCTTCCACCTCGAAAATTTGCGAGCCGATATGCGAATGCACGCCCAGCAGCTTGAGCTGCGGCTGCTTCAGCGTTTCCTCCACCGCACGCAGCGCGGTGCCGTTGCTGACGTCGAAGCCGAACTTCGAATCCTGCTGGCCGGTCGAAATATAATCGTGCGTATGCGCTTCGACGCCGGGCGTGACGCGGAGCAGCACGTTCACTTGCTTGCCCTTTTCCGCGGCGAGCGCGTTCAGCATGTGCATTTCGACGAAGTTGTCCACGACAAAGCAGCCGATGTTCGCGTCAAGCGCCATCTCGATTTCCTGCGGCGTCTTGTTGTTGCCGTGAAAATGAATCCGCTCCGCCGGGAACCCGGCTTGAAGCGCCGTGTACAATTCGCCGTCCGACACGACATCGAGGCTCATGCCCTCTTCTTCGGCCAAGCGGCACATCGCCATGACGCAGAACGCCTTGGACGCGTACGCGACCTGAAAACGCAGCCCCGTGGCGCGGAAGGCTTCGATATATTCTCTTGCGCGCTGACGGACAAGCGCTTCGTCCACAATGTAAAGCGGCGTTCCGAACTGCTTCGCCAGCTCGGTTACGTCGCAGCCTCCGATCTCCAGATGGCCCAGCTCGTTGATACGGCTCGTTCCGTGCAGATACATAAGAATTTCCCCTTTGACAAATAAAGTTCGGATTGACAGGCCGGACCGCAAAGAGCCCCGAATCCGGTAAATTCGCAATTTACCCTGAGTATATCCGAAAATCGCCGCGAGGGGAAATGGAGGAAATGCCAAAACATTTGCATTCGTCCGTCAGGCGTGCCGTCCGTTTGCCTTATCCCGGCTGCCTTTCGTTGTCCCGAACCCGGTTGATGGAAGGGCGATATCGGTTTCTGGGCAGCGGACGCCTGAACAGGACGGACAGCAAGGCGTTTAAGTTAAACGGAACAAGCGGCCACAAATACGGCACGTTGAAGGAGCGCACGAATACCAGCGAGACGAAAATCAGCGTGGCGCAAACCACGAACCCGGGAATGTTGAACAAAAAGGCGGAAAGCAGCAGCGCAATCCGCACGATCCGGTTGGCGATCCCGAGCTCGTAGCTGGGCGTAGCGAACATGCCGACCGCGGCAACCGCCATGTACAGAATGACCTCGTTGATGAACAGTCCGGTCTTCACCGCGATGTCACCGATCAGGATGGCCGAGATCAGCGACATCGCCGTCACAAGCGGAGCGGGCGTGTGCACCGAGGCGAGCCGCATGACGTCGACGCCGACTTCGACCAGCAGAAACTGCAGAATCAGCGGCAGATCGCCGAGTTTGTCCGCGCCGATGAACCAGAGCCAGCCCGGTCTTAGCTGAGGATTCTGCGCGTACAGATACCAAAGCGGCAGCATGAACACCGACGCCAGCATGCCGAAAAAACGCACCCACCGCAAATACGTGCCGATAAACGGGCTTTGGCGGTTTTCCTCGGCGTGCTGCACGAGATCGAAATACGTCGTCGGCAGCAGGACAAGGCTCGGCGACGTGTCGACGATCAGCGTTACGCTGCCGTCCAGCAGATGCGAGGCGACGACGTCGGGCCGTTCCGAATACCGCACGAGCGGGAACGGATTCCAGCCCGACTTGACGGTCATTTCTTCAAGCTGCTTGTCCGCCAACGGAATGCCGTCGATGTTGATCGCCTTGATCTTGTCGCGCACCGACTCGACCAGATTGCGGTCCGCGATATCCTCGATATACCCGATCGCCACGTCCGTCTTCGTCCGCGTGCCGACTTTCAAGATTTCGAACCGCAGCTTCGGATCGCGGAGCCGCCGGCGGATGAGAGCCACGTTGGTGAGCAGCGTTTCGACAAAGCCGTCCTTGCTTCCCCGCACCACCTTCTCCAGCACCGGCTCGTCCGGAGTGCGGGTCGGATAGTTTTTGACGTCGATGAGCATGACCGTGTCTTCGCCTTCCACGTAGAAGGCCGAGTTGCCCATCATGACGTCGTTGATCATTTCGGCCATCGAGCGGGATTTGCGGACTTGGATCGCCGGGATGTAGTGGGTGAAAAAAGATTCCAGCGCATCCTGGCTCAGCGAATCGGGCTCCAGAAACGTCAGGCGCTTTATGATTTCGGTCAGCGAGGTATCTTTCGCAAGCGAGCTGAGAAAAAGGATGCCCGTCTTCCGCTCTCCGAACGTCATTTGCCGCAGCTGAACGTCGAAGTTGATTTCCAGGCCGATGCGCTTGCGGAGCTGGTTCGTCCATTCGTCCATGTTCGGGGAGATTCGGTCGTCCGGCGGAACCTCCTGCACGGTTTGTCCGCCTCCTCCGCCGGGCTTGCCGGCATCCGCTTGCCTTTCCGCCTTCCCGGCATCCGCTTGACGATCCGCCCTCCCGGCATCCGCCTGACGGTCCGCCCCCCCATCCTCTCTCGGAGTCCCGTCTTGCTGCGGCGGCTCCCCGATTTTCTTCGGCCGCTTCAGCGCCGGCATTCCGTCCCTATCGCCGGATAAGCCCTCGTTCGGCTCCGGCATCCAGGACTTTTTCTCCATGTTCTTGTCTTCCTGCCCGGTCGTTTCCATCGAATCCCTTTCCTTTCCGGTCTCATTTGGGCTGCAAAAGCAGCCAGTCCACGATTGATCCCGCCATCTTGCCGAGCACCATCGCGATCAGCAGCGCGAACAAAAAACGGTCCAGCCCGAGCCGTTTGGCGAAAATCGGAATGACGTTGAGCACTTCCGTCAAGGCGGCCGCCATCATGCCGACGAAGATGCCGCTGAGCGCGGACGGCAGAAGCAGGGACAAACGGGGCAGCGGCGTTACCCAGCGGAACAGATCGGCCGAGCTCCAGTACAACGTGCCCAGCAGCAGCGCCGATTCGAAAACGGCCGAGCGCCGGTAAGCGCGCGTCAGCTGCACGAGCCGGGGAACGACGTCCAGCACGATCAGCAGGGCGACAAAAGCGCTCCCGACCGCAACCCCGCCCGCAAGTCCGGCCACGGCCAGGCCGATGCCGCCCAACAGCTCACGCACGGCGCCGGCCGCCTTCGGCATCGTGTTGTTTGCGGTACTCTTCGGTAATGACGTAGTGATTGACGTTTTCCTGATACATGAACATTTCCACCTCGAGCGGGTTCGGTTCGTCGTTTAACCTGCGCCGGAACAGGCGGTTGAAAAACAGCAGCATCCCCAGTCCGAGGCCGAGCGAATACGGGATTTGAAACAGCCAGGGGTGCCATTCCCTCTTCCCGGTCATCAGCTCGGTGATTCTTTTCTGAACTTCGGGCATGTCCACGTCCGCATGAAAATTGATGATCGTCATGCCGGAGCCGAAAAACAGCACGAGCCAGGCAACGACCAAGAGCGCCCGCCTCGGCTTCACCTTGCCTCCATCCGCCACCTCGACCAGCACATGGGGTTCGCCGAACGTTTCCACAACGGCGTCCGGCCATGCTTCGCGGATTTTGCGGACGATCAGCAGCATGTCGATGACAAGCAGGCTGCCGTCCGCGGGCTTTACCCGCAGCAGAGGCAAAGACGCAAGACGTTCCTTCAGCGCCGGTCCGGTTTCCAGGACCGCGACGTCGCCGAGCGTGATTTCCGCTTCCGGCGGCACGACGATCCGGCGCCGCAGACGCAAATATATCGTTTGATCCATCCGCTGCTCCTCCCTTCCGCATCTTTCGCGTCGGAATGCCAGCCGCAGCCGGCGCAGACATATTCTGTAGTATGAGACGTTCGGGCGCAAAAAAAACGCCGGGGACGCAAAGCGCTCGGCTAAGCGTCCCCGGCCCGTTATTGGGCGATTTGGTCTTTGATGTTTTGCAGGATTTTTTTCTCCAGCCGGCTCACCTGCACCTGGGAGATGCCAAGCCGGCTGGCGACCTCGGACTGGGTCTGGTCGCGGAAATACCGCAGAAACACGATCAGCCGCTCCCGGTCGTTCAAGCTTTGGATCGCTTGGGTCAACGCCATTTTGTCGAACCATTTCTCCTGCGTATCGTCGGCGATCTGATCCATGAGCGTAATCGGATCGCCGTCGTTCTCGAACACCGTCTCGTGGATGGAGGCGGGAGGCTTGTTCGCTTCCTGCGCGAAGACGATGTCTTCCGGCGTCGTGCCGATCTCTTCCGCAACCTCGCCGATCGTCGGCTGGCGGCCGAGCCGCTTGGACAGCTCGTCCTTCGCCTTGCGGATGCGGTTGGCCATCTCCTTCAGCGACCGGCTCACTTTAAGCGTGCCGTCGTCCCGCAAAAAACGCTGGATTTCGCCGATGATCATGGGCACCGCATAGGTGGAAAATTTGACGTCGTATCCCAGGTCGAATTTGTCGACCGACTTGAGCAGTCCGATACAGCCGATCTGAAACAAATCCTCCGCATCGTAGCCGCGTCCCGCGAACCGCTGAACGACGGACCAAACAAGCCGGATATTGTTCGATACCAACGTTTCCCTCGCCGCGCTGTCTCCGGATTGGCTGAGCGCAATCAGGCGCTTCACTTCCGCATCGTCCAGATACCCCGGCGGCGACGTTCGCTTCGCTTCCCGTTCCATGCTTCCAACCCCTGCCGCGCGGTTTTAATTGTACAACGCTTTTTTGGATTCGATGCGCTTTTTCATCCGGAGCTGCGTGCCTTTGCCCGGTTCGCTGGCCACTTCGAATTCGTCCATGAAGTTTTCGATGATCGTAAAGCCCATCCCCGACCTTTCCAGCTCGGGGCGCGACGTATAAAGCGGCTGGCGGGCCAACTCGATGTCCTCGATCCCCCGTCCCTCGTCGCTGACCGTAATCGAGACGGTGTCTCCTTCGATTGCGGCTTCGACGGTGACCACCCCCGACGGATCGTTCTCGTAACCGTGAATGATCGCATTCGTCACCGCTTCCGACACGACCGTCTTGATGTCGTTCAGTTGTTCCATCGTCGGGTCGAGCTGCGCAACGAAGGCGGCGACCGCAACGCGCGCGAAAGCTTCGTTTTCCGAACGGCTTGCGAACGAGAGTTTCATAAAATTATTCGCTGCGCTCATGATACGACCTCCAGACTGGCCAGCGCCGAACGTTCCGTGTCGTAGAAGGAGATGATCTTGAACAAACCCGACAGTTCGAACAGCCGCTTGACGTTCGCGTGCGTATCGCATACGACCATTCGGCCTCCGCGGCTTTTGATCAGCTTGTACCGGCCCAGAATGACGCCAAGGCCGGAGCTGTCCATAAACTGCAAATCTTTCAAACTGAGCAACACATGCTCGCAGCGGCCGCGCAAAATCGCATCCTCCATTTTGAAACGGACGATATCCGCGGTATGGTGATCCAATTCCCCTCTCAAGCGAACGATGAGCACGTTGCGATGCTGCTCCAGCTCCACTTGCAAACTCATGCCGATTCTCCTCTCATCCAGCTTCCCCGGCGCTGTTCCCCGGCTGTTACACTCCCAATTCTACGGCGGCAAGCTTCATTCCTGCCCTCCGACAAAACTAGAAGCAGCCCCTGTCCACGCGACAAAATACGGCAAAGAGGCGGGGACGCCAAACCGTCGCACCGCCCGTAAGCCCGGTCAATTTGTCATGAACAGCTTGCCGGCCGAACGCTTGAACAGCGTCCACCAGCCCGCGCGGCCGACGTTTTCCGGCGCTTCGACCGCAAATTCGGTCATCACCTCGGGGCCGCGGTAGACGATCACCTTGCCGACCCGCTGTCCGGCCTTCACCGGCGCGACTACGCCGCTGTCAAGCACCAGCTCGTGGCGGATGTTCGATCCGGCGTCGCCTTTGCGGACCAGCACGCTGTAGGAACGCTGCGCGACAAGCGGAAGGTTGGCCTTCTTCCCTTTCTCCACCTTCAGCGTTCCGATGACGTCGCCCTTCTTGTAAATCGGCACGTTTGTAAATTGGGCGAACGCGTAATCGAACATTTTCGAAACCTCCGCGTTCCGGGTTTTCGTATCGGGCTCGCCCAGGACGACCGCGATCAGGCGCAGATTGTCGCGGCGGGCCGTCGCCGACAGGCAGAATTTCGCCTCGCCCGTAAAGCCGGTCTTCAGCCCGTCCGCTCCGTGATAAAAGCGCACCAGCTTGTTCGTATTGACCAGCCAGAACGGCTTGGGCGAATCCTTGCGCAAATAATCCTGGTACATGCCCGTATACTTCGTAATGGCCTCATGCTTGAGCAGCTCCCGCGACATCAGCGCGATGTCCCGGGCGGAGGAGACGTGGCCCTGGGCCGGCAGCCCGTTGCAGTTGACGAATTTCGTATTCGTCATGCCCAGCTCCTTCGCCTTCTCGTTCATGAGCTTGACGAATTCCTCCTCGCTGCCGGCGAGCTTCTCGGCAAGCGCAACCGACGCGTCGTTGCCGGAGGCGAGCGCCACGCCTTTGAGCATATCCTCCACGGTCATCTGTTCGCCGGGCTCCAGAAAAATTTGCGAACCGCCCATCGATGCGGCATACTCGCTGGTCTGTACGGGATCCGTCAGCTTGAGCCGGCCCTCGTCGATCGCTTCCATGACGAGCAGCATCGTCATGATTTTCGTAATGCTGGCGGGCGGCAGCGGCTCCTGGCTGTTCTTCTCGTAGATTACGGTTCCGCTGTCCGCATCCATCAAAATCGCGGAACGCGCGGACTGGGCGAGTTCGGTCTGCGGACGGTTCGGATTGGCCTTGCCTTCCTCGGCCAACGCTTGATTCGGTTGGATCGCAAATACGGCCGTTGACGCCGACAACAACACCGCCGCCAACGTTCGCGTCCATGGACGGTTGCGAGATGCGTTCATGGTGGATTCGTTCCCCTCCGGAAAAGACTTGTAATGGCTTGGTTTTCGCTTCCAAACAGTTTTCCCCGGAGATGAACAAATTATTCCAGCCTTATTCCGGTCCGCCGCCCGTCATGCTGCCGCCCGTCATTCCGCCGCCGGGCGAGTCGCCTCCTCCAGCCGCTTATCCATTTCGGCGGCGAAAGCGTGAAGCTGCTCGTCCGTCCAGTTCAATTCGCCGCCCATCGCGGCCGCGACATGGTCTTTCCAACGGCGGACGGAAGCGATATCGAAAAACAGCCTGCTCGTGCGCCGGATGAGAAAATCCGCGGGCGTCGCGGCCATTTCGGCTTCGATCGCATACAGCAGCTCCGCCCCGATCCGCACGGGAAGCCCGTAACGCTTCTCCAGCTCCCGCGCCCGGTCCGCGTACGCGAACACCTTGGACGCGTTGGAGCCGTAGCGCCGCGCGATCGCCTCCGCATCCGCCGGCTCAAAGCCGAGCTTCGCCCCTTCGCCGGCCGCCTTCGCCGCGTACCGCTCCCAGCCGGCGGACCCGCCGACGTCGCCGCCGGAAATCGGAAGCTCCCGCGTGCGCGACGGGCCGAACGACGCTTCGCCCGCCGCGCTCAACGTTTTGACCGCGGCGTCCACGACCGATTCCGCCATTTTGCGGTAACCCGTCAGCTTGCCGCCAGCGATCGAGATGAGGCCCGATTCCGACACGAAGATTTCATCCCGCCGGGAGATTTCGGACGGGCTCTTGCCCTCCTGCTGAATGAGCGGGCGTAGCCCGGCCCAGCTCGACTCCACGTCGTCCGCGGTCAGCTTAAGCTGCGGAAACATATAATTGGCGGCGTCCAGCAAATACTTCCGGTCCGCTTCGGTCATGCGCGGCAGCGCCGTATCGCCCGCGTAATCGGTATCCGTCGTGCCGACGTACGTCTTGCCGTCGCGGGGAATCGCGAACACCATCCGCCCGTCGGGCGTGTCGAAGTAAATCGCCTGGCGCAGCGGAAACCGCCCTTGGTCGAACACGAGATGGACGCCCTTCGTCAGCCTCAGCGTCTTGCCCCGCTTGGAGCGGTCCATCTCCCGCACCCCGTCGACCCACGGCCCTGTCGCGTTCACGACCGCGCGCGCCCGGACCGCATACGTCGCCCCGCCGAGCAGATCGCGAACGATCGCGCCCCGGAGCTTACCCGCTTCGTAGATAAACGATTCGGCCCGCGCGTAGTTGACGGCAAGAGCGCCCAGCTCGGCCGCCTTTTTCATTACCTCGATCGTAAGCCGCGCATCGTCCGTCCGGTATTCGACGTAATAGCCGCTGCCCTTCAAGCCGTCGCGCTTCAGCAGCGGCTCCTTGGCGAGCGTCTCGTTCGGCCCGAGCATATGGCGGCGTTCCTCTTTTTTGACGCCGGCCAAATAATCGTACAGGCGCAAGCCGAGCGACGTGGAAAATTTCCCGAACGTGCCGCCGGCATACAGCGGAAGCAGCATCCACTCCGGCGTCGTGACGTGCGGGCCGTTCTCGTAGACGATGGCGCGCTCTTTTCCCACTTCGGCGACGACGCCGATCTCCAGCTGCTTCAAGTAGCGAAGGCCTCCGTGCACCAGCTTGGTCGAGCGGCTCGACGTTCCCGCCGCGAAGTCCTGCATTTCCACCAGCGCCGCGCGCATGCCCCTTGAAGCGGCATCCAGGGCGATCCCGGCGCCGGTAATGCCTCCGCCGATAATGAGCAGATCGACCGTCTGCTCCTGCATTTCGGACAGAATGCTGCTGCGACGGGTAACGGAAAACGGGTATTTCATCTTTGTTCGACTCCTTTCGAAATAAAAAAAGAAACCGCAGCAAACCCTCCCGGCACCGAATTCGGGCAGGGAACGAACACCGCGGTTTCTCCAAAAAGATCTCCAACCGGATATGAACTTGTTCGCTATTATTATATTACAATTGCGGTTTGAATGCCATGGTCGCCTGAACGGCCAACTGCCAGTTGCGGTACAGCCGGTCCCGTTCTTCCGCGGGCATCGACGGAACGAACTTCCGGTCGACCGCGCGCAAGCGCTTGATTTCATCCTTGCCGCTCCAGAATCCCGCGGCCAGGCCCGCCAAGTAGGCGGCGCCCATCGCCGTCGTCTCCCTCTCGGCGGGACGCTCGATCGGCACCGCCGCCAGATCGCTCTGGAACTGCATCAGCCAGTCGCTCGCCGAAGCCCCTCCGTCGGCGCACAGCGACGCCAGCGGAAAGCCGGAATCCCGCACCATGGCTTCCAGCACGTCTTTGGTCTGATAGGCCAGCGATTCCAATACGGCCCGGACGAAATGCGCCCGCTCCGTTCCCCGGGTCAGGCCGAATACGGCGCCGCGGGCCTCGCTGTCCCAGTACGGCGTCCCCAGCCCGACAAACGCCGGGACGACGACAACGCCGTCGGTCCCGCTTACCTGCCGGGCGTACATTTCCGCTTCCGGAGCGGATTCGATCATCTTGAGTCCGTCGCGCAGCCATTGCAAAGCCGCACCCGCGATGAAAACGCTGCCCTCCAGCGCGTACTCGGCCTTTCCGTCCATTTCCCAGGCGATCGTCGTCAACAGGCCGTGGCTGGAGGCGATGGGAACGTCCCCCGTATTCATCAGCATGAAGCAGCCCGTGCCGTACGTGTTCTTGACGCTGCCCCGCTCAAAGCAGCATTGCCCGAACAGCGCCGCTTGCTGGTCTCCGGCCACTCCCGAGATCGGAATGGCGGCGCCGAACCACTCCTTGGCGATTTCGCCGAAGCTGCCGGAGGACGGCCGCACTTCGGGCAACATCGCCTCCGGCACGCCAAGAATGGACAGCAGCTCCTCGTCCCATCTGCGCTCGCGAATGTTGAACAGCAGCGTCCTTGAAGCGTTGGACGCGTCCGTGGCATGCACGGCGCCCCGCGTCAGCTTCCAGATCAGCCACGTGTCGATTGTGCCGAACAGCAATTCGCCGCGGGCAGCCCGCTCTCTGCCGTCCGGAATCTGATCCAGCAGCCAGGCGATTTTCGTCCCGGAAAAATACGGATCGAGGACAAGCCCCGTCTTGGCGCGGATCGTCTCCTCGTACCCCGCCTTGCGCAACGCTTCGCACATCTCCGCCGTCTGCCGCGACTGCCACACGATCGCGTTGCGGACCGGGACGCCGGTTTGCTTATCCCATACAACCGTCGTCTCCCGCTGATTGGTGATGCCGACGGCGGCGATTTGTCCGGGTCCGATCCCGGTTTTGCCCAGCACCTCGCGGACGACGGCGACAGCCGAATCGAAGATCCGTTCCGCGTCGGCCTCCACCCAGCCGGGATGAGGATAATGAAGCTCCAGCGGCTGCTGCGCGACGTTCACGACCGCGCCCCGCCGGTCGATCAGCATCGCCCGCGTGCTTGTCGTCCCTTGATCCAACGTAAGAATATAAGCGTCCATCGTTTCACCTCTGCCCATGTTTGCGTTTTTTGTTCGGCCGCGCCGGATAAAAGGCTTTCAGCCAACCATAACTGAATTCATTCGGCTGTCGTCAGGGAAGCTGCCAAAGCTCCCGCCGCGACGTGGTCACGGCCGCCGCTCCCGCTTCCAGCGCCCGCTCGGCATCCTGCCGGGTGCGGATCAGGCCTCCGGCGATGACCGGCAATCCTGAATTCGCTTTCACTTCGGCGATGAGCTGCGGCATAATCCCCGGAAGCACCTCCAGATAGTCCGGCTGCGTCTTCTCGATCAGCGCGTAGCTTTGCTCGAGCGCGCTCGAATCGATCAAGAACAGCCGCTGGATCGCGATCAGCTTGTTCTGCTTCGCTTTCCGGATGGTCGAAGCCCGCGTCGAGATCAGGCCCGCCGGCCGGACTTGCTGGCACAAAAACTCCGCCGCGTATTCGTCGTTTTTAAGTCCGTCGATCAGGTCTGCGTGCAGCAGCACCCGCTTGCCGTGGCTACGGGCCAGATTGACGATCGGTGCCATTTGCCCCAGGTGGCCTCCGAGCAGCACGATATAAGAGACTTGAGTCTGAAGCAGCGACTCCAGATCCTTCAGCTTGCGGACGGCGGGCAGTATGC
This sequence comes from Cohnella laeviribosi DSM 21336, assembly GCF_000378425.1. Lineage (GTDB taxonomy): Bacteria > Bacillota > Bacilli > Paenibacillales > Paenibacillaceae > Cohnella > Cohnella laeviribosi. The sequence continues at coordinate 39,801 of NZ_KB899830.1, forward strand.
GCTGCGCACCGAAGTCCAATACAATCGCCCCCCCAATCCAAATAAAAAGAAACCGCGGTTAAACAGCCCCGCCCGAAAGGACGGGGAACGGCGCCGCGGTTTCTCCAAGGATTCTCCAACCGGATATAAACTTGTTAACGTTATCGTACTACATTTTTTCCTGAATTTCCATACGGTCGAAAGATTTCGAGGCGAATTTCCGCGCTTTAGGCCGATTGCCCGTCATGCGCCGGTCCGCGATCCGAAAGGCTAACCGCCGGCCTTTGCCGAGTACGCGAACCTGCCGCCGACGATTACGAAATGATCTCGTAGATCAGCGGCCGCTTCTCCGGCGCTTCCCCGCCGATCCGGTAAGCCGCGGCCAGCAGCCGCGCCGCTTCGCCGGCGGTTGCGCCGTCTTCTTGCGCATGCAGATACGCCAGCGTGTCCCCGGCCCGCACGCGCTCGCCCCGCTTGCGGACGAGCTCGACGCCGACCGCGTAGTCGATCGCATCGTCCTTGGCCGCACGGCCCGCGCCGAGACGCATCGCAGCCAGGCCGACGCTTTCCGCGTCGATGCCGTGCACATACCCGTCCGCCGCGGCGGCAACGGGAAGGCGCAGCTTGGCCTGCGGCAGCAGCGACTCCGGCCGCTCCGCCACCGCCGGGTCGCCGCCCTGCGCCTTGACGAGAGCGGCGAACTTCTCAAGCGCCGCGCCCGAAGCGAGAGCCGCCTCGAGCCGCCGGCGGGCGCCGGCCGCGTCTTCCGCTTGGCCGCCCAGCACCAGCATATGTCCGCCCAGTTCGAGGCACAGCTCGCGCAGATCGTCCGGTCCTTCGCCGCGCAGCACGCCGATCGCCTCCCGCACCTCCAGCGCGTTGCCGACGGCGCGGCCGAGCGGCTGATCCATATCGGTAATCGCCGCCACCGTGCGCCGGCCGACCTCCCGGCCGATGGCGACCATCGCCCGCGCGAGCGCTCTGGCGTCTTCCGGCGTCTTCATGAAGGCGCCGCTGCCGAACTTGACGTCGAGCAATATCGCATCGGCTCCGGCCGCGATTTTTTTGCTCATGACGGAACTGGCGATCAGCGGAATCGACTCGACCGTTCCGGTGACGTCCCGCAGGGCGTACAGCTTCTTGTCCGCCGGCGCGATGTTGCCGCTCTGGCCGATGACGGAAACGCCGATTTCATTCACCTGCGCGAAGAACCGCTCGCGGTCGAGCTCGGTGCGAAAGCCGGGGATCGCTTCCAGTTTGTCGATCGTGCCGCCGGTATGGCCGAGTCCGCGCCCGCTCATCTTCGCGACCGGCACGCCGCAGGCGGCGACCATGGGACCCAGAATCAAGGTCGTTTTGTCTCCGACGCCGCCCGTGCTGTGCTTGTCCACCTTGACGCCGCGAATGGCCGACAGATCGACCCGGTCCCCCGAATCGGCCATGGCGAGCGTCAGCTCGGCCGTCTCGCGGTCGCTCATCCCGGCGAAGCAAACCGCCATCAGCCAAGCCGACGTCTGGTAATCCGGAATGGCGCCCGACACGACCCCTTCGACCACGAACCGGATTTCCTCGCTCGACAGCTCGGCGCCCGATCTTTTTTTCCGAATGATCTCCACCATGCGCATGCGCTTTCGCCTCCTTCGGCAGCGTGTAAAACCCGTCGGTTAAACGTGAACGAAACGCCGGACCCTGCGTCCGGCATCGAAACGGCGTCCGCGTCACAGCTTCGGCAGCAGCGCCATGACAAGCTGGATGAACCGGGACTTGACCCGCTCCGTCGTCTCCATCACTTCTTCGTGCGACAGCGGCTGATCGAGAATGCCCGCCGCCATGTTGCTGATGCAGGAAATGCCCAGCACGTCCAATCCGGCATGCTTGGCCACGATGACCTCGGATACCGTCGACATGCCGACCGCGTCGGCGCCGAGCACCCGGAGCATGCGGATTTCCGCCGGCGTCTCGTAGTTGGGGCCGAGCAGCCCGGCATACACGCCTTCCTGCACCGGAATGTTCAGCTCCGCAGCCGTCTCCTTGGCGATCTCCCGGAGCCTGCGGGCGTAGGCGTCGGACATGTCCGGAAACCGCACCCCGAGCGCGTTGTCGTTCGGCCCGACCAGCGGATTGCGCCCCGTCAAATTGAGATGATCGGAGATGATCATCAGATCGCCCGGCTTATACGACAAATTGACGCCGCCCGCCGCGTTGGTCACAAGCAGCGTCCGGACGCCCAGCTCCTTCATCACGCGGACCGGCAGCGCGGTGCGCTCCGGCTCGTAGCCTTCGTACATATGGAACCGCCCCCGCATCAAGGCCACGGCGCGCCCCTGCAGCTTGCCGATCACCAGCTCTCCCGCATGCCCTTCCACGGTCGACACCGGAAAATGCGGGATATCGCCGTATGGAATCGTAACCGCGTCCTCCATATCATCGCCGATCACGCCGAGCCCCGAGCCGAGAATAAGGCCGATTTCAGGCTTGAGCGGGGTGAGCTTCGCGATGTAGGCCGCCGATTCGTCGACGACGCTTTTCGTGGAATACCTCATCCTATGGCTCTCTCCCTTATTTATCGAATATCGTTCAAAAAGCTGTCGCCGTATGCGGGAGCCGTGACGCTAAAATTGGCCGCGATCGTGGCGGCCAGATCCGCGTACGTGCGGCGGACGCCCAGGCTGCGGGGCGAACGGACGGCCGGACTGAAGGCCAGAAGCGGCACGTATTCCCGCGTATGGTCCGTGCCCGTATGTACGGGATCGTTGCCGTGGTCGGCGGTAATGACGAGCAAATCGTCGTCGCCCAGCCGCTCGAGCAGCGCCGGCACGGCGCGGTCGAACTCCTCCAGCGCGCGGGCGTAGCCGACCGGGTCGCGGCGATGTCCGTAAAGCGAATCGAAATCGACCAGATTCGTAAACAGCAGCCCGCGAAAATCCTTGGCCAGCTCTTGGACCGTGACGTCGATGCCGTGCGCGTTGCTTTTGGTCGGAATGGCCCGCGTAATGCCTTCTCCGCTGAAAATATCGTTGATTTTGCCGACCGCAATCACGTCGTAGCCGCCCTTTTGGAGCGCGTTTAGAACCGTCGGCTGCGGCGGCTTGATCGCGTAGTCGTGCCGGTTCGGCGTCCGGACGAACGCGCCCCGCTTGCCCACGAAGGGCCTGGCGATGACCCGGCCGACCGTGTAGGGCTCGTGCATCGTCAGCCTGCGCGCCGTGCGGCAGGCGCTGTACAGCTCGTCCAGCGGGATGATGTCCTCGTGCGCGGCGATCTGGAACACGCTGTCCGCGGACGTATAGACGATCCAGGAGCCGCTGCGCATCTGCTCCTCCCCGAGCTCTTCCAGAATTTCCGTGCCCGAAGCCGCCTTGTTGCCGATGACCGAACGGCCCGTTTCGGCTTCGAACTTCGCGATCAGCGCGTCCGGAAATCCGTTCGGAAACGTCCGGAACGGCGTCTCGATTTTCAGCCCCATCAGTTCCCAGTGTCCGGTCATCGTATCTTTGCCGGCCGAGATTTCGGCCATTTTGCCGTAGCAGGCGGCCGGCTGCGCCTCCGGCTCCCAATCGGCGATCGGGGCGATGTTCGCCAGGCCCAGCCGGCGAAGATTCGGAAGCTGCAGGTCGCGCACCCGCTCCGCGATATGCCCGAGCGTATTGGCTCCGGCATCCCCGTAGGCGCCCGCGTCGGGCAGCGCCCCGATGCCGACGCTGTCCAGCACGATGACGGCAACGCGTCGAAACGTCATCTGTTTCTACCCCCTTGTTTAGATCCGGCGCCCCTAGGATGGGCACGCTCGTATTCTTCCTTGATCCGGATTCGGGCCGCCGGCTGATAAAGCTGCGTAGTGGCCGGATCGGCATGCCCCATCATCTCCTGCACCGCGCGCAAATCCGCACCGCCCGCAAGCAGATGCGCGGCAAACGAATGCCGAAGCGTATGCGGAGTAAACTCCGATTGAATGCCGGCTTCCCGCGCCATCTTCTTGATCAGCTTCCAGCAGCCCTGCCGCGTCATTCGGCCGCCGAGACGGTTCAGGAACAAAGCCGTTTCGGCGGAGCCTTCCCGCACCAGCTGCGGGCGCGCCTCCGTCAAGTATTTGGCCATCCACTCCGCGCAGACAGGACCGATCGGCACCATGCGCTCCCGGCCTCCCGGACCGACGCATACGATAAATCCGAGGTCAAGACGGATATGTTCCACGTTCAGCGCAAGCAGTTCGGACACCCTCAACCCGCACGCATACAGCAGCTCGAGCATCGCCCGGTCGCGAATGCCGCCCGGATGGTCCGTCCGGGGCGCTTCGAGAAGCTTCTCCACCTCATGCACCGGGAGCACCTGCGGCGCTTTCCGCTCCGTCTTCGGCGCTTCCAGCGACAGGGCGGGATTTTCCCCGATTCGTTTTGTCAACTGCAGATAATGGAAAAAAGCCCGGATCGACACGACTCTTCTCGAGAGCGTCGCATTGGAGCGGGCTTGTCCGCGAAGCTTTTGCAAATAGCCCGCCAAGTGGTAAGGACGAACCTCCCGAATGTCGGCGATCCCTTGCGCCTTGAGCGCGCCGGCGAGATCGCGCAAATCCCTCCCGTACCCGTCGAGCGTATTGGCCGCCAATCCCCTTCCCTGCAAATCCCCGATAAAGGCTTCGATTTCGTTTTGCATCCCCCGTTATCCTTTCCGTTGTTCATGACGGCAATGTGTTTTATTCCACATCCGAAGGCGGAATCCTTCCCCCTCTATTCCCCCAGCCAAAAAAACAGCTTGAGGCGATCCGCCGGCGACGTTCCGGCCTCTTCGCCTCCCGCCCGGAAAACTTTGGCCGCCCCGCCTTCGGGAATTTTGTACGGATCGACCGGCGAAAGCCAAGTGTGAATCCAACCGAACAAATGATGCATAAGCACGGTCAAGACGAGAAAAAGGAGCGTAAATTGCAGACGTTCCGCCCATCTGCTTGAAATTCCCTTCAACCTGTCCGCCTCCCCTCCGGTTTGCTTTAGTACAACCGTATGTAAGCGGGAGAAAGACTAGACCAAGCGTCCGCGCTCAACGCGCTTCAAGCGGAAGACTTCGGCGATGTCGGAGCAGCTGGGCCGTCGTTTCGCCAAGCCGGCGCGCAGCAAAAACGCCTCCGACGCCTAAAAGCGTCATGGAGGCGCCTGTTCAAAGGCCCGAACCCGCTCTCGTGCAGCCGCTTGGCCCGCCGGCCGGAGCCGGGCCGGTTTGCGGCAGCGGGCTTCAGGTCGGCTGATGGCGAAGCTGGATTTTGTTCAACAAATCCGCCAAATCATCCCGAAGCTTCTCCGCCTCCTCCGCCGAAAGGCCCAATTGGCGGACGATCGCCATGGGAATGCCGCAGGCCTTCTCTTTCAGCTTCCTGCCTTCGTCCGTCAAGGAGATGAGCACGTTGCGCTCATCCCGGCTATCGCGCGTTCTCGCGACCAAGCCTTGGGATTCCAGCTTTTTGAGCAGCGGGGTGAGCGTCCCCGAATCCAGGTACAGGCGCTGACCGAGCTCCTTTACGCTGACCCGGTCCTTTTCCCACAAAGCCAACAGCGTTACGTATTGGGTATACGTGAGGCCCAGTTCTTTCAGCAAAGGGGTATACAGCTTCGTGATTTCCCTCGTGCACGCGTAAACCGCAAAACAAAGCTGGTTGTCCAGCTTCAGAAGCTCATCCTGTTTCATTTCTGCCTCCCGAACGCATGACAAAGCCGCATGGCGGAGCCTCGGCGGTCCCCGCCGGCGGCTCTTGACTTTCCAATTTAATTTTATACAATTTTATTGTATCATATTCTTTAGGGGAGGGAAACCATGTCGATTTACGACTTCGAAGTCCGGACGATTCGCGGCGAACCGGAAAAGCTGGCGAAATACGAAGGCCAAGTGCTTCTGATCGTCAACACCGCCACGCAATGCGGATTCGCGCCGCAATTTCAAGGCCTGCAGAAGCTTCACGAGCAGTACGCGGACAAAGGGCTTGCCGTGCTGGGCTTTCCGTGCAACCAGTTCAAAAACCAGGAGCCCGGGAACAATGCGCAGATTTTGGAAACGTGCCAAATCAACCACGGCGTGACGTTTCCTTTGTTCGCGAAAATCGACGTCAACGGCCCGGACGCCCATCCGCTTTACCGGTATTTGAAGGAACAGGCCCCGGGTTTCCTCGGGTCCAAGCCGATCAAATGGAATTTCACGAAGTTTCTCGTCGACCGGCAAGGCCGGATCGTCAAGCGGTACTCCCCGATCGTCAAGCCCGAGCGGATCGAGCGCGACATCCGAAAGCTGCTGTAAAATTTAAAAGGGATGCCGCATCGCGCTTTCGGCGCTTTTGCCGCATCCCCCGGCCGCTCACACCTCGGAAGAAACCTTGTCCTCCGAGCTGCCGCCAGCCTCCTGTTCTTTCAGCTTTTCGTTGCACTTGGCGCAGATGCCCTGAAAATCGAGACGGTGGTCGAGAACCGTAAAACCGTACTCCTTCTCCAGCCGTTCCTCCAGGGGGGTCAGCCAGTCGTCCATAATCTCCGACATGGAACCGCACTGCACGCAAATCAAGTGGTGATGATGGTGCTTGTTCGTCTCCGCGCGCAAATCGTAACGGGCAACCCCGTCGCCAAAATTCAGCTTTTCCACGATATGCATTTCGCTCAACAGTTCCAGCGTGCGATATACCGTGGCAAGGCCGATCTCGGGCGCAATTTCCTTTACAAGCATAAAAACGTCTTCCGCGCTGAGATGGTCTTCTTCGTTCTCTAGGAGCACCCGGACAGTCGCTTCCCGCTGCGGAGTCAATTTGTAGCCCTGCGCTTGCAGTTGTTGTTTCACTTTCTCAATTCGGGCTTCCATCGTCTCTCCCCCTACAGCCGAACGGCGCACTTGCTACCATTATAGGGGGAGGCCCTTGGCGAAGTCAAACTTTCCTCGCGCGGATTCCGCACGAATCGCCCGTCTTCCGCATCTTTCGCGCTAACGCGGAACGCTTTCCGCTCCGGACGGAACGATTGCCGTCAGGCGTTCGAGCAGCATCGGGGACAGGTACGCTTCGTACAGCGCCGCGCAGCCGAGCAGCAGCAGCATGGTCAGCGCGACGGCCGTATGCTGCAGAAACGGAGGAAGCAGCTTGCCTTTTTTCCGGAACAGCCGTTCGCGAACGATGTAGTAGGCGAAGCGCGAAGCCGAAACGCTGGCGATCATGAGCGCGGGGACGACGATCGCGTTTTGCGGCGCTATGGCGGCAAGCGAGACCGCGACGCCCTTCCATTCCAGCTGCCGGACGATCGACCCGACCGTGAAGCCGATCAGCATGCCCTTCATAAAGTCGAGCGCAAGCACAAGCGGCAGCCCGATGACGGAAAGCCCGAGCAGCCAGATCAAGCCGAGCCATTTGAAATAAAGGCCGAACCGGTCCCAAAAAGCCGCGCCGGCCTGCAAGGACAAAGGATCTCCCACTTTCGCCAAATACGCGTTCAGCTCGTCCGCCAGTCCCTGCTGCTGCTCGAACGTCAGCGCGTTGACAAGCAGCGCGCCGAATACGGCGCCGGTCAGCATCAGCACGCCGATAAACACATACAAGTTCAGGTTGTCGCGCGCCGACAGGCTCCACGGACGAACGCTCACCCAAGCTCCCTCCCCATCCTGGACGACCCTTGCTGTTGTTAATGTGTATGTCGGACAAGGAAGGTTTATGCGTCGCGGACTTTGCCGTAGGTTCCTCCGGCGCCCGGGGCAAGGTCGATGTCGCCGCTTCGGGCCCGCACGATGCGCGAGGCGATCGCTTCGCCCGCAACGGCGGCAAGACGATGCTCGGGGACCAGATGCAAAATGTTCATCTCGGTGCCGAAAGCGTCCAGCAGCTTGTCCAACGTGCGGGGACCGAGCCCCGGAAAGAAGGAGAGCGGAACCTGGCGGCGGTACGGAGGGCGGTGCGGCGGATGGACCGCCGCTTCCCTGTCGGCGAGCCGGTCGATGCGGCCGGCTACGCCCCGGATCAGCCGTTTGCTTCCGCAGCCGGGGCAGGCGTCGGCGGACTCCTCCTCCTTCCGCAGCGGCCTTCGGCAGGAGGCGCACTGCGTACCGTGGTACTTGCCGAGCAGCGGATGCAGGCCGATATTGGCCGCAATGCGGCGCCCTCCCTCGCCGGAAAGCGCCATGGCCCATTCGGCGAACGAAGGCTCCTTGAGCATCAGCTCGTTGCATTCCCGGCCGATCATCCGGGTGGAATGGGCGTCGGAATTGGTCAGGAAGGCATAGCGGTCCAGCTCGGACAGCCTGCCCGCCATGTCGCTGTCGGCGCTCAGGCCCAGCTCGACGGCGGCGATGCCGCCGGGATCGAGCCTTGCGCCGAGCCGGTCGGCCGCGCAGCCGAGCAGCCCCCGGTGCGGCGTAAACACATGCGCCGGAACCAGCTTCCCGCCCCGCGCGATCAGCTCGGCCTGCACTTCCCGCGCGCTCGCGCGAACGCGCTGGGAGCTGAGCCTGACGTTGGCCGTGCGCGGCCGCAGCCATTCGGTCCATTCCTTCATCGCCCGGAAAGTCGGCAAAAACGCCAGCAGGTGAAACGGACCGCCCCCGGGCTCCCGAATCTCGAGCTCGCAGCCGAGCAGAATGACCGTCCGGCGGTAGCGGATGCCTCCGCCTTCAAGCTCCTCCATTTCGCCGCTGTCGAGACAGCGGGCGATATCCTCCTGCACCGGCGGAGAATGGCAGTCGATCACGCCCACCAGCTCGATTCCCTTGCGCTCCGACGCTTCCTGCGCGATCGAGCGGAACGTCAGGTTCCGGCTGGCGCTGATTTTGACGGCGTCGCCGGACTCGCTGCTGCCGATGTGCACGTGCAGATCGGCAAAGACGCGTCTTAATCCCGCCACTTCAGAACGCTCCCGTCAGCGACTTGAGGCGCCACATCTGCACGGCAAGCAGCGTTTTGGCGTCGTAAATCCGGCCTTCGCGGATGTAGGCTTCGGCCTGCTCCAGCGTAATCGCTTCGCAGGTCAAAAATTCTTCCGCATCCAGATGAACTTTACCGGGCGTAAGCTCGTCCGTGTAGTACAAATGGATGACCTCTTCCGTAAAGCCCGGCGCGGTCGCAAACGACTGCAGATGCCGGATGGACTTCGCCCGGTAGCCGGTCTCCTCCTCCAGCTCGCGCAGCGCGGCCTGCTCCGGATCCTCGCCCGGTTCCAGCTTGCCGGCGGGAATTTCCACCTCGACCCGCTCAAGCGGCTTGCGGAACTGCTCCACGACGAGCATCTTGCCCTCCAGCAAGGCGAACACGGCAACCGCTCCCGGATGGCGGACGATTTCCCTTGTCGCGGTTTCGCCGTTCGGCAGCCGCACCGTATCCACCTGCAGCGAGATCATTCGTCCTTCGAAGATCGGCTTTGTTTCTATCGTTTCCTCATAAAAAGGATGTCGCTTCGCATCCGTTCGATCCATTTGTCCATATCCTCCTGTCATGAAAATGCGCAAAACGTCATAGTTTCAACATAAAGGCATGTCCGACGGAATGCAAGCCGATTTGCCTTTGGCCCCCTATTCCCGTTCGGGCAAAGTACAGGAGGAATGGCTATGCTGAAGCGTTACACGGCGCAGGACCGCGTTCATTGGGTAGGCAAAGCGTGGGAGGTGCGGCATGCCCTCCGCCAGGCCAAGCGGCAAAACGGCCGGGAAACCCGGCTCGCCGACTGGCTGTCGGCATCCGCTTCTCCCGCCCGCAACCGTGAGGCGGCAAAAGGTTACGGCATCGGCAAATAAGCGACCACCGCCGCATCCGGCGCCGTAGGGGATTCGCTTCCGCCCTTGGGCTCGATCGTGAGCGCGATCGCCTCCCACAGCTCGGGCCGAACGCCCCTGCTGTACAGATGCGCGTGGTTCTCGTTGAATTCCAGCACGCCCAAATTCGCTTTCCGCCCCTGAATCAGGGCCCAGGCCTGCACGTCCAGCTTATCCGACGGCAACATGCCGTCCAGCAGCAGGAACACCTCCCGGGTCCGCACGTTAATCCATACCGTCTGCGTCGTTCCTCCCGTCAAGGGCGCATGCGCCGCCCCGATTCCCGTTCCCGATCTGTACATCACCGTATCCGGCCGGTTCATCACCGCTTCGCCGCTTGGCACGTGTTGCTGCGCATAGCGCTGGGAGTCGAGCAGTTTTGGGTCCTGTTTCGGCAAATGCAGCAGCAAGACCGCACAGGTCAGGATCGCGGCGCCCAGCATCGCCGTCACGCCGACGGGCCGCTTCAGCCGGAAGCCGGGCTTCAGCTTCGCCTTTAGGCCGCGCCACCGCACGGCCGTCCGCAAGAGGCGCCTTTGCCACGGACGCAGCGACGGCTCGGGTCCGGGCGTCCGGCTGAGCAGCCGGCTCCATTCCTCGCAGCAGGCGGCGCAATCCGGACAAGTCTCGCGATGGCTCTCCAGCGCCGCCTTATGCGCCGGCGCCAACCGCCCGAGATGATAATCAATCCAGCTTTCCTCCGGCACTCCGCATTTCCGGTTGTCCATCGCAAGCCCTCCCCTCCGATTCCGCCCAGCCCATTTTGATCAGCGACCGTTTCAGATGGTTGAGCCCGTAGCGCATCCGCGACTTGACCGTGCCGAGCGGCACCTGCCACGCTTCGGCCAGTTCGCTCTGGCTGCGCGAGGCGAAATACGCCTCGGCCAGCGTTCTCCGCTGCATGCCGGGCAAGTCCTGCAGCGCTCGGCGCAGCGCCTCTCCTTCCAGCTTGGACAGCACCGTCTCTTCGGGCGAACGGTTGCGCGCGCTTTCGCTTTTTTCCTCCATGCCGACCCGCTCCTGCAGCAGAACCTTCTTTTTGCGGCGCAGCCGGTCCAGACTGCGGCTTTTGGTCTGCACGCCGAGCCACGCCTCGACCGAACCCCGGGCCGGATCGTACTTGTCCGGATGCGAGATGACCGCAAGCAGCACGTCGTGGCACACGTCTTCCGCTTCCATCCGGTCCCCGAGCAGCTTCAGCGCGATCGGCAGGATCAGAGGCACGGCCGAAGCGTAAAAACGGTCAAACGCCTCCAGCGAGCCTTCGCTCATCTCCCGCAGGCACTGCGCCAGCCCGGAAGCCGATGCATTCCCGATCGTTTCCATTTCGCTCCCCCGTTATTTCTGTTCGCTACTTCATTCATAGCAGAAACGATTTTTTTTGAAAATGTCGCCCGATCTATTTTTACCTCCCTTTAAGCTGTTTTTAATCAAATTTTTATCTGCCGGCCAAGGGCCGACTTAAATCCGATCGCCGTTTCGGCGCGTATACCCAATGAAAAAATATTACAGCCTCGGGAGGGGTCGAATGCCATGATCAACTTGTTCAAAACCGGAACCAAACGGATGGCGGGGATCGCCGTGCTGCTGTGCATCAGCCTGCTCGCTTTCTCCGCGCCCGCCTTCGCCGTAAGCGGGGTCAAGATTTACACGCCTTATACGAGCCTGTCCGCCGCGCCGGGGGAAACGATCAGCTACGACATCGATTTGCTGAACGGTACCGATTCGATCCAAATCGCGGACCTTTCGGTCGACAAGGGCGGCACGGACTGGACGGCGGAGCTGACCGCGGGCGGCCATCCGATTCGCCAAATCGCGGTGAAGCCGCAGGACGAGCAGTCGGTCAACCTGTCCATCACCGTCCCGTACGAAGTGAACAAAGGCGACTATCTCTTCAAAGTAAACGCCGGAACGTTCGGTTCGGTCAGCTTGAAAATCAACGTAACGGAGCAGGGCACGTACAAATCCGAGCTGACGACCGATCAGGTGAACATGCAAGGCCATACCGATTCGACGTTCACCTACAGCCTGACGCTGAACAACCGGACGGCAAACAAGCAAAACTACGCGCTCTCGGCGGAAACGCCCGCCGGCTGGTCCGCGACGTTCAAGGTCGGCGGCAACAGCGTGACGGCCGTCGAAGTCGACGCCAACTCGTCGACATCCATCACCCTTGAAATCACGCCTGCGCAAAGCGCGAAAGCCGATACCTACAAAATCCCGGTACGCGCCACGAACAACAGCACGACGGCCGAAGCGACGCTGGAAGCGGTCATTACCGGCACGTACGACTTGCAACTGACGACTTCCGACGAGCGCCTCAGCACGAGCCTTACGGCCGGCGGCACGCGCAACCTGGAACTGGTCGTGAAGAACACCGGCACGTCCGACCTCAGCAACGTCAGCCTGACGGCGACGACGCCGACCGATTGGGAAGTGACGTTCGAGCCGAAAACCATCGCTTCGCTGAAAGCGGGCCAATCCGTTCCGGTTACCGCCACGATCAAATCCGCCAAAAGCTCGATTACCGGCGACTACGTGGTCGGCATGACCGCCCAGTCCACGGAGAAAACGGCCGAAGCCGCCATTCGCGTAACGGTCAAGACGTCCGTCCTGTGGGGCTGGATTGGCGTCGTCATTATCATTGCGGTATTCGCGGGCATTTACGCCCTGTTCCGCAAATACGGGAGGAGATAACCGGTGGTGGAACCCGTCATCGAACTGGCGCAGCTCACGAAAAAATACGGCGATTTTACGGCCGTAAACAAGCTTGATCTCTCGATTCGCCCGGGAGAGATCTTCGGTCTGCTCGGACCGAACGGCGCCGGCAAGACGACGACGATCCTGATGATGCTCGGGCTGACGGAGCCCGATTCGGGAACGGCGACCGTCTGCGGCGTCGACGCCACGCGCAACCCGATACAGGTCAAGCGCCGCGTCGGTTATATGCCCGACGACGTCGGCTTTTACGAGGACCGCTCCGGGCTTGACAACCTGATCTATACGGCCCGGCTCAACCTCATTCCGGAGAAGGAAGCGCGCGAGCGCGCGCTCGAGCTGTTGAAGCGGGTCGGACTGGAGGCGGCCGCCCACAAAAAGGTTGGCGCCTATTCCCGCGGGATGCGGCAGCGGCTCGGCCTTGCCGACGTCCTGATCAAGAAGCCGGAAGTCATTATCCTCGACGAACCGACGCTCGGCATCGACCCCGAAGGGGTGCGGGAGCTGCTCGTGCTGATCCGGGATTTGAGCCGCAACGAAGGGCTGACCGTGCTGCTGTCTTCGCACCATCTGCATCAGGTGCAGCAAATTTGCGACCGGGTCGGCATCTTCGTCAGAGGCCAGCTCATCGCGGTCGGCGATCTTGACGAGCTGACCCGCCAGTTGGAGACGAAGGCGAACTACAAAGTCGAGATGGATCTGGCGGGCTGGAGCCCCGAATTGGAGGAAGCGCTGAAGCGGATCGACACGGTCATGGAGGTCGGCCTGACCGAATCCGACGCCTTGACCGGCGGCGCTGCGCCCGCAAACGCGTCCGCGGCGGGAGGCAAATACGTTACCGTGCGCGTCATCAGCGGCTCGGACGTTACGCCGCAGCTGGCCTCAACCGTTGTCGGGCACGGCGCCTCGCTGTACGGACTGAGGCCGGTTCGCTACGGACTCGACGATATTTACCACCGCTATTTCGAAGGAGGGGAAAGCCGTGAGCGCGTGGATTGAGAAGCTTCGCACCTCTTGGACCGGCCTGCTCCGTTCGCGATCGGACGGCCGCAGTCCGGCCAAAGCCGAAACGCAGTCCGGCTCCCGAACGCTTTCGCCGTTTTGGGTCATGGTCCAGAAGGAATTCGGCGACCATATCCGCAGCTGGCGTTTTATCATCTTGCTGTCGATCGTCACGCTCGCCTGCATCGGCTCCATCTATGCGGCGGTTACCGCGCTCAAAAACGGCACGAACAGCGCGAACAACTCGAACAACTCGTCCATCGGCGAGACGTTCCTGTTTCTCCGCATGTTTACCGAATCGGACGGCTCGCTGCCCAACTTCCTGACGTTCTTGTCGTTTCTGGCGCCGCTGATCGGAATCGCGCTCGGCTTCGATGCGGTCAACTCCGAACGCAACAAAGGGACGCTCAGCCGCCTGATGTCGCAGCCGATCTACCGCGACGATTTCCTCGTCGCCAAGTTTGTCGCGGGCTTGCTGCTGATCGCCGTCGTCATCTTCTCGCTGGGCTTTCTGGTGATGGGGATGGGACTGTTCACGATCGGCTTCCCGCCGACGCCCGAGGAATTCTGGCGCGTCTTCGTCGCCTTGGTCATCACGACCATCTACGTCGGCATGTGGCTGAACCTGTCGATTTTCTTCTCGGTCCGCTTCCGCCAGTCGGCGACGTCCGCTCTGTCCGGGATCGCGGTCTGGATTTTCTTTCTGGTCTTTTACGGCATGATCGTCAACCTGATCGGCAACTTGACGCTGCCCGGCGATTTGACGGACTCGAAGGCCTACATCGACCAGCAAAACAACCTGCTGCTCCTGTCGCGGCTGTCGCCGGCGTACCTGTTCCAGGAAGCGGCGTCGACGCTGCTGCTGCCCGACGTCAGAACGCTGAACCCGTTCATCACCCAGGATCAGGCGTACCTGGCCGTCAACGCGCCGCTCTCGTTCGGGCAGAGCCTTCTGCTCATCTGGCCCCAGGTGACGGCGATCGTCGCCGAAACGGCGCTGGTGTTCGCCGCTTCCTACGTTACGTTCATGCGGCAGGAGATTCGTTCCCGGTCCTGATGTCCGTGCGGCAAAGCCGAAAGGCGCAAACCGCATTTCGTCCTTCGAGCCAAAAGGCGCAAAACCGCCTCCCGCCCTTCGCGGCGGAAGGCGGTTTTTTTATGGCTTATTGCGCTTCAAAACAACAAAACGCCTATCGCCCGTCCGCAAAAACCGTTTTTGCCAGCCCAAAAACCATATATTGACTCGATATATCGCGTTCCGGGTCGTTCAGGGCATCGGCTCCGGTTCGATCATGCCGATCGCCTTTTCGATTATTTTCACCCTGTTCGCCGATCCGAAGCATGCCGCCAAGCTGTCCGGCGTCATGGGCGCGGTCTTCGGCCTGTCGTCCGTCGCCGGGCCTCAGATCGGCACGCTGATTGCCGACGATTTAAGCTGGCGCTGGTGCTTCTACGTCAACCTGCCGTTCGGCATCGCCTCTTTCCTCGTGCTGCTGTTCGCCTTGTCGGAGTTGACCGCCCGGACGGAGAGCGGCGCAAGCGCCGGGCATTCGGTTTGACCCGGAAAACCTGTCCCCATATAAGAACAATGAACCTCCAACCATCACCGTAAAAGTGAGATTGGAGGTTCACTATTAAGAAGGACCGCCCCTTGTCCCTTCTCTGCCGCCGCCTCGCAAGCCGCCGGAACATGTGGCGCGCGGTCGCTCAAGCGGCATCCGTTCTTTCGTCCGGGATTTTACCTTAACTCCCCCGTATCGGGCGCCATCCGCCTTTTTCCCGGTATCCCGTCCGCTCAGGCTCGTCTGTTGCGCAGGATCGTCCTGTTCGGTTCCGTTTCGTTTTGCCCGGTTCTGTCTAGTTCGTGTTCTGTCCGTGTCCCATCCAGTTCCGACCGGGGTCCGATCCGGCTCCTGTCTAAATTCGTCCGTTTCCTCTCCGTTGTTTCTCGGTTGCACCTCTAGTTCCCGTTCGTGCCTTGTCCGTGTCCTTTACGGCTCCAACTCGAGATCCGGTCCGATTCGTTTTCCGGCTTCTGCTTGACTCTGTCGGCAACCGACGCGTACTTTTTGACTTTGCCTGGCCGCAAACTCGTCCTCGCCTTTCGCATGCCGGATCGCCCATTACGTTTATGCGTGCCGGATACGTTCCAGGGGTTGCGAGGATTGTTGGGGAAATTAGTTGCGCAAAAAGCAACTGCTTGGCCCCCTTCCCCCTTTTTCGCGCATGCAGTTGCTTTTGTGGCAATTAGAATGTCCGGCAACTCGGAGGGCCGGCCGAAACGGGGCTGTAGTTGCAAAAAAAGCAATTGTACGGCTCAATTCCCTTTTTTCGCGCATGCAGTTGCTTTTGTGGCAATTGGAAGCCCCGGTAACTCGTATAGCCGCACGGGACGGGGCTGTAGTTGCGCAAACTCGCAGGACCGCCGGGTCATTGTGGTGCAAACGCGTCACACGGGCGAAACCCGGCGAAACCTGGCTAAACCTACGCAAACCTGCCTAAACTCTGTGAAACCCTCACCCAGTTCAATTCCGGTTACGGCTCAGAACCTCTTCGGCAAGGGCGAGAACAAGCTCGGCCGTCTTGACAAGATTGTCCGCCTTGATCCGTTCCTCCGTCGTATGAATGCGCTCGTACCCTACCGCGAGGTTCAAGGTCGGCACGCCCTTGCCGTTGAAAATGTTTGCGTCGCTGCCGCCGCCGGATTTGAACGTTCTCGGCGTCGCCCCAATGCGGGAGATCGCCGACTTGGCGATCTGCACCACTTCGTCGTCCTCCGCGAACCTAAACGACGGATACACGATTTCGCTCGTGAATTCCGCTTCCGCCCCGAACTCGCGCGCCGCCGATTCCACCGCCTCGCGCATCGCGGCGATCTGCCGGTGAAGCTTTTCGGTCACGAGGCTCCGCGCTTCCGCTTCCAGCGTGACGTAATCGCACACGATATTGGTCGGACCGCCGCCGGCAAAACGGCCGATATTGGCGGTCGTCTCCGCGTCGATTCTGCCGAGCGGCATGCGGGAGACGGCTTTGGACGCGACCTGGATGGCGCTGATGCCGTCCTCCGGATTGACGCCGGCGTGCGCGGACCTGCCTTTGATCGCGATTGCGATTTTCGCCTGCGAAGGCGCGGCCACCGCGATGTCGCCGATGCTGCCGTTGGAATCGAGCGCGAAGCCGTATCGGCCGCGCAGCCGGTCCGCGCTCATCGCCCTTGCGCCGACAAGTCCGGATTCCTCGCCGACCGTGATGACGAACTGGATCGGGCCGTGCGGCAGTTCCCGTTCCCGGATGACGCGCAGCGCTTCGAGCATTGCGGCCAGCCCGGCCTTGTCGTCGCTGCCGAGAATTGTCGTACCGTCGCTGCGGATGTACCCGTCGTCGTCAAGCCTGGGCTTGATTCCCTTCCCCGGCGCGACCGTATCCATATGCGAGGTGAGCAGCAGCACGGGCACCGCTTCGTTCCCGGGGCTGGCCGGCAGCCAGGCGAACAGGTTGCCCGCGCCGTGCCCGGTCTTCTCCTTGGCGTCGTCCTCGGTCACTTCGCAGCCAAGCGCGGAGAACTTTGCCTGCAGCGCCCGGCTAATGTCCTGTTCGAACCCGGTCTCGCTGTCGATTTGAACCAATTCCATAAACTCGCGGATGAGCCGTTCCCGCTGAACCATCGTCTCTCCTCCCGAACTCGCCTTCGCTCCCCTTATGCGTTAAAATATAGGATAGCGAAGGCTTTCGTATGCCAAAAAAACCTATTTTCGATAAACAAAGGATGGAGACCATGAACAAACGCTTGTTCAAAATTGTCGTTTACTTGATGCTGTTTGCCATGATCGCCTCAACCGTGCTGATGTCCATCGGTTCGCTGGTCGGCTGAACCACGTTTTCGTAACCGAACACCCGGGCAAAATGGGGCAGCAGACGTCCGGCGATGTCAAACACGTCCATCTCGCGGCCCGTCAAGGCTTCCAGTGACGTAACGCCATACTCGCTGATGCCGCAAGGCACGATTCCCTGGAATCCTTCGGTTTCCACTTGGCGCTTGACGTTCAAGGCGAATCCGTGGCTGGTGACGAAGCCTCTCCGGGTCCGCGCCCGGTTGAATTTGACGCCGATGGCGGCGATTTTTACATCTCCGACCCAAACGCCGGTATATTCCGGCTTGCGTCCGCCCTCGATGCCGAACTCCGCGAGCAGCCCGATGATCGCTTCTTCCAGGTTGCGCAAATAGGCGTGCAGGTCGAGACCGACCGCATCCAGATACAGCAGCGGGTATCCGACGAGCTGTCCCGGACCGTGGTAGGTGATGTCGCCTCCGCGGTCGATGTTGTACACGGCGATTCCCCTGCGCTTCAATTCCTCCGGCCCGAGCAGCAAATGCTCCGGATGCCGGTCCGTGCCAAGCGTGTAGGTCGGCGGATGCTCCAGCAGCAACAGCGTGTCTGCGAGCTGCTGCCGATCGATCTCCCGGACGAGGCGCTTCTGGAACTCCCATGCTTCCCCGTAATCGACACGCCGCACGCAAACAGCCGACAACGTCTTCTTCATGATAACCGCCTCCCGAATTTTGCAGGTCGAATCTCAAGCAGCGACGGCTAAGGACCGCCCGGCCAACGCGCAAAGGCGGGCGGAACGGTCCTTGAACCCTTTCGTCAATACAGCTTCGTATTCACATTGTAGCTTTCCAGATTGGCTTTGACCCTCTGGTGGAACTTGCCGCAGATGACGCCGTCCAAAATGCGGTGGTCGAACGACAGGCACAAGTTGACCATCGAGCGGATGCCGATCATATCGTTGATGACAAGCGGGCGCTTGACGATCGCCTCGAACGTCAAAATCGCGGCCTGCGGGTAGTTGATAATCGGAACCGACTGCACCGACCCGAACGTGCCCGTATTGTTGATCGTGAACGTTCCGCCCTGCATGTCGGACAGCTTCAGCTTGTTCTCGCGCGTTCTCTTCGCCAAATCGTGAATCTCGTGGGCGAGGCCGACGATGCTTTTCTGGTCGGCGTTGCGGATCACCGGCGTCAGGACCGAATCCTCGGTGCCGACCGCCAGCGAAATGTTGATGTCGCGCTTGACGATGATTTTGTCGTCGGCCCATACCGAATTCATGATCGGGAATTCCTTGAGCGCGCCTACGACCGCATGCACCACGAAAGGCATGTAGGTCAGATTGATGCCTTCCTCTTTTTGAAACTCGTGCTTCCACTTGTTCCGCAGCTCGACCAGATTGGTGATGTCCACTTCGACCATCGTCCACGCATGCGGAATTTCGCTGACGCTTTGACGCATGTTTTTCGCGATCGTCTTCCGGATCGGCGTGACGTCGATATAGTATTCGCGCCCCGGCGAAGATTTGCCCTCCACTTCGACCCTCGGCAAACGCGCGGAAGGGTCGGCGTCCGCTGCGGACGGATTCGCTTGAGCCGCCGCGGGCACCGAGAACGGCTGCGCTGCCGGCGCGGCGGCGGAACCCGTTGCGAGCGACCCCGGCGCGGGTGTAGCCGACGCAAGCGAAGCTGACGCGAACGGAGCCGACATGGGCGAACCAGACGCGGACGAAGCCGATGCAGGCGAAGCGAAAGAGGCCGAAGATGCGGCTGCGCCCCCCTTCTCCACGGCGTTCAATACGTCCTTGCGGGTAATGCGTCCGCCCATGCCGGTTCCGGAGACCAGATTCAAGTCGATCCCGTGTTCGGCCGCGAGCCGCTGCACCGCCGGCGAATACCGGTGACGCATCGGCGCCTGAGGATCGAACGCGGCCGCGCCGGCTGCTGCCGCGGCGGGACGCGCGGATGGCGCGGATGGCGCCGAAGCCGCAGCCGTTGCCGCAGCCGCCGACGGAGCCGGAGCCTCTTGCGCGTACGGCGCTTCGGGCGCCGCGAGGCCTTCGGCCGCTTCGGCCTCCGTCTCGATGAGGCCGATTGCCGTTCCGACCGACACCTCTTCTCCCTCTCCGACCAGCTTCTTGACCAGAATGCCGGATACGGTGGACGGCAATTCGGCATTCACTTTATCCGTCTGCACTTCGCATAAAGGCTCGTACAATTCCACCCTGTCGCCCGGTTCCTTCAGCCAACGGTCGATCGTCGCCGACACCAGCGATTCGGCCAGCTGCGGCATGACGACTTCCACGATTTTTTTCGCCAATTGGCCGTTCACTCCTTTCCTGCCTATTTCGTCCGTTCCAATCCGTGATCGCTTTGCCCCATGAAAATGAAGGATTAATAGCGGGCAAGCTCAAGCATGGCGGTTTTCAGTTTTTCCTTGTTCAGCATAAAATGCTTTTCCCCCGGCGGGTTGATCGGCATGGCCGGAACGTCGGGACCGCACAGACGGCGAATCGGGGCGTCGAGATCGTACAGCAGCTCCTCGGCGATGATCGCGGCGACTTCGGCGCCGATGCCGCCCGTCTTGTTGTCCTCGTGCACGATCAGCACCTTGCCCGTACGGGAAGCGGCCTCAAGAATGCCCTCCCGGTCCAGCGGCTGCAGCGTGCGCAAGTCCAGAATGTGGGCCTCCACTCCTTCTTCCCGGGCCAGTTCCGCCGCGGCTTCCATGGCGAAATGCAGCGGCAGGCTGTACCCGATCACGGTAATGTCGTCGCCTTCGCGCATGACCCTGGATTTGCCGATCGGAACGGTGTATTCGCCCTCCGGAACCTCGTCGCTGATCAGGCGGTAGCATTTCTTGTGTTCAAAAAACAGCACCGGATCCGGATCGCGAATCGCCGATATGAGCAGGCCCTTGGCGTCGTACGCGGTCGCCGGCGCAAGGATCTTAAGCCCCGGCGTCCCGAAAAACACCGATTCCGGGCACTGCGAATGGTACAGTCCCCCGAACACCCCGCCCCCGATCGGCGCGCGGATGACGACCGGGCAATCCCAGTCGTTGTTGGAACGGTACCGGATTTTGGCGGCTTCGCTGATGATCTGGTTCGTCGCCGGGAACATGAAGTCCGAATACTGCATTTCGGCGATCGGCCGCAGGCCCGCCATCGCCGCGCCGATGGCGACGCCCGCTATCGCGGACTCGGACAGCGGCGTGTCGAGCGCGCGAAGTTCGCCGAACTGCTCCTGCAGCCCTTTTGTCGTCGTAAACACGCCGCCTTTAAGCCCGACGTCCTCGCCCAGCACGAACACGCGGCTGTCCCGCTCCATCTCTTCCTTCATCGCCGAGCGAATCGCTTCGATATATTCGATAACCGGCATACTCAACGTCCCTCCCCGGAGGACGGCTCTTCCGCATAGACGTAACGGAACGCATCCTCCACCGATTGGAACGGCGCGCGTTCCGCATAAGCCTGAGCTTCGTCCAGCTCCTTGCGGATTCTGGCCTGCAGCTCGTTCTCCCGTTCTTCGTTCCATAGTCCGGCCTCCGTCAAATAGTTGCGGAATGCCGGAATGCCGTCATTTTTCCGGTGCGCCTCCACTTCCTCCTTGGTCCGGTAGGCCAAGTCGTTATCCGAGGTGGAATGCGGCGAAAGACGGTAGGACATCACTTCGATCAGCGTCGGGCCTTCGCCGTTCAGCGCCCGTTCGTGCGCTTCCTTCATCACGCGGTACACTTCCAGCGGGTCGTTGCCGTCCACGCGCACGCCGGGGAAGCCGTAGCCGATCGCCCGGTCGGAAATCCGCCCCGCCGTCTGCTTGGACAGCGGCACGGAAATCGCGTAGCCGTTGTTCTCGCAGACGAAAATGACGGGCAGCTTGTGCACGCCGGCAAAGTTGCACCCCTCGTGGAAGTCTCCCTGGTTGCTGGACCCTTCGCCGAACGATACGTACGCAACGGAGCTTTCGCCGCGAAGCTTGGCCGCGTAAGCGAAGCCGACCGCATGCGGCACCTGCGTCGTCACGGGGCTCGAGCCGGTCACGATGCGCAGCCGCTTGCAGCCGAAATGCCCCGGCATCTGGCGGCCGGCGCTGTTCGGGTCTTCGGCTTTGGCGAACAGGGAAAGAAACAGCTCCTTCAACGTCATTCCGACCGTCAGCACGAATGCGTAATCCCTGTAATAAGGAAGAAACCAATCCTTCTCGAAATCCATTGCAAACGCCATCGCCACCTGGGACGGTTCCTGGCCGATTCCGGAAATATGAAAGTTCACCTTGCCCGCCCGCTGCAGGAGCAGGCATCTTTCGTCAAAACGGCGGGCCCGCATCATCGTTTCGTACATCTCGATCACTTGCCGGTCCGTAAGACCGAGCGCGGCATGCCGGGATTGCTGCCGAACGGCGCCTGTCTGGGTCATGGCTCGTCCCTCCTGGCTAATGGCTTAGTTTTATAACCTGGTCTTAATACTTGAATCTAAACCTATTATACTCCCCTTCCAAGCAAAAAGAAACGTCCAAACCCGCGGCACAAAGTTGCGTCGGCAGGTTGGCCGTTTCCGCGAGCGGTCAGACGTGGCCCGCTCCCTCCAGCGCCGCCATCACTTCGGACAGCGCTTCGGACAGCGTCGGATGCGGATGGATCGCGCGGCCGATTTCCCACGGCACCGCGTCGAGCAGCTTCGCCAGCGACGCTTCCGCGATCAGGTCGGTCGCGTGCGCGCCGACCAGATGGATGCCGAGCAGATCGCCCGTCGCGCGATCGGCCACGACTTTGGCGAATCCTTCGGGTTCGCCGAATACGAGCGCTTTGCCCAGCACGCGCATGGGAACGCGCGCCGTCTTGACGTCGAAGCCGCTTGCCTTGGCGGCGGCTTCGGTCCACCCGATGGCCGCCGCTTCCGGCCGCGAGTAGACGCAGCGGGGAATGTCGCGGTCCGCCGACCGGACCGTCGGTACGGGCGCGCCGAGCAGATGGTCGACCGCGACGGCGGCCTCGTGCATGGCCGCATGCGCCAGCTGCACGCCGCCGATGCAGTCGCCGATGGCGTAAATATGGCGCTCGCCGGTCTGCAGCGTTTGCGGATCGACGGCGATAAAGCCGCTCTCCGTTTTGATGTCGGTGTTTTCGAGCCCGATCCCTTCGACGTTGCCCTGGCGGCCGACGGATACGAGCATGCGCTCGGCCGAAAGCGCGGCTTTGCCGCCGGCGGACGTTTCGATCTCCGCCGTCACGCCGTCTTCCGCAAGCCGGACCGAATCCGTATCGAGCCGCGCTCCCGTGTGGATGGCGACGCCGCGCTTTTGCAGCGACTTGTGCAGTTCGGCCGAAATATCCCGGTCCTCGCCCGGAAGCAGCCGCTCCGCCGTCTCGACCAACGTGACCTTGCAGCCGAAGTCGCTCAACATCGACGCCCATTCGACGCCGATGACGCCGCCGCCTACAATCAGAATGGAGCGCGGCATGGTTTCCCAGGACAGCGCCTCGTCGCTTGTCACGACCGTATGTCCGTCGTAAGGAAGCCCTTCGAGCCTGCGCGGCCTGGAGCCGGTGGCGATGATCAGATGGCGCGGCACGACCATCTCCGACTCGCCGCCCGCCAGCTCCACCGCGACCGAACCGCTGCGCGGGGAGAAAATGGAGGGCCCGATGATCCGGCCGCTGCCTTCAAGCACCCGAATGCGGTGCTGCTTCATCAGCGCCGCGAGCCCGCGGTGAAGCTGATCGACGATGGCCTGCTTGCGGGACATGACCGCGGGCCAATCGACGGCCACGCCGTCCGGGGACACGCGGATTCCGTACGCTTCGGAGCCGCGCACGGTCGCATGCACCTCCGCGCTGCGAAGCAGGGCTTTGGAGGGAATGCAGCCTCTGTGCAGGCAGGTTCCCCCCAGCTTCTCCTTCTCGATGATAACGACGCTCCGTCCGGCTTGCGCCGCCCGCACCGCCGCCGTGTAGCCGCCCGGTCCGCCTCCCAGCA
Organism: Cohnella laeviribosi DSM 21336; assembly: GCF_000378425.1. Lineage (GTDB taxonomy): Bacteria > Bacillota > Bacilli > Paenibacillales > Paenibacillaceae > Cohnella > Cohnella laeviribosi. Next base: position 63,063 of record NZ_KB899830.1, read on the forward strand.
CGGCGACATCCGTTTCTATAGGCATAATCTCTTCCTCCGATCGATAAACCTCGTTCTCGTCGCAACGAAATCCATGAATCTATGTATGGTCCGCCTTCTATTGTAACGTTTTTTGTCCGCACAGTCGATTTTCGGCCTGCAATGGACAGATTCGGCCAAAATCGGTATGATAAAAGAAGTGGAAGGAGAGGTGTCCGGTGAGACTTGTTTTTTCCCGCCTTATCGCCATTTTACTCCTTGTCGTGCCCGGTTTGGCCGCGGCGTACGGATTTCTGCTTATGAAGGATGCATTGTTCGAGTATTTCGCTCAGCTTGGAAACGTTGAGCTGCAGAATCCAAGCTTCGAGTGGCTCTCGTTTGCCTTTGGCTTCGTTTTGTTTATGGCGGGTGTCGGCTTTATCGGCGGCTGGATTTTTTTCCGCGACCGCAAGCACAACTACGTAGCGTCCCGATTTATGCCGAAACGCCCTCGGCCCCCCCGGCCGTCCAACTCCGACAACGGAGGAACGGTCGAGTAGCGCACGATTTGTCCATCCTCGAAGGCCCTGCGCCGATTCCCGGCGCGGGGCCTTGTTTATTTGCGGACGGGCCCAGCGTATCCCCGGCTTTTGCGGTACGCCGACGGGGTGCAATCGTATAAAGCCCGGAACAATTTGCTAAAATAGCTGAAGTTGTCAAAGCCCGCTTCGGCCGCCACCTCGCCGACGGTCGCGTCGGAATCGGCAAGGCGCCGGGCGGCGTACCGGAGGCGGAGCAGGTTGACGTACTCGACGGGCGTTCTCCGCATATATGCCTTGAACAGGCGGCTGAAATGCCCCTCGCTCATCCCGGCGGCATCCGCCAGCTCCCGGACGGTGAGCTTGCGCCCGAAATTCTGTTCGGCCACCTTGAGCGCTTCCTTCAGCCGCTCCAGCGTTCGGGCTTCGGACGGCGCTTCAAGCCCGCGCGGGGACCAGGCGCCCGCGGACCAAAATTCGGCCAGCAGCAAGTAAAGCTCGCCGGTCACCTTCATCTCTCTCGCCGGGTCGGCCGACTCGTACAGCTTAAACAGGCGCTTCAGGCGCCGGATCGCTTTTCTTCCCCAGGGCGACGCCGGGTCCAGCTTCGGCGGAAGCGCCGCGCGTTTGCGAAGCAAGCGCTGCAGAAAGCGCGCCGAGTCGCCGTCCCGGCCGTTGATCAGCCACTCCAGATCGAACACGATCGCCGCGTACGTGCAAGGAGACTGTTCCAACGGATAGCCGCCGTGGATTTCGCCGCAGGGTACGGCAATCGCTTCGCCGGCATGAACCTCGTACTCGGCCGTTCCGATCTGAAAGACGGCTTGGCCGCTTTCGACGAACAGAAATTCCATTTCATCGTGCCAATGGTTGTCCAGAATCGTCCGGCCTGCGGGCTGCTCGACCCGATAGACGCCGACCGGAAACCCTTGCGTGCCATGCCTGCGATTTTCCCGAAGATGGGTCAGATCCATCCCGCACCCTCCAATATATCAGAATCGTGTTAATTTTAAATGTAATAGTGCAAGAATTCGCGATATTTTATCAGTATAATGACAGTGTAATAGAATGAAAGCTTATAGACAAGCAAACGAGAAAGGAAGGTATAGGCATGAAATTCAGCAACGGTTACTGGTTAACGCGTGAAGGTTATCGCGTATTGAGCCCGTACGAAATACACGACGTCAAAGTCGGAACCGATTCGATCACCGTTTTCGCCACGCACCGCCATCTGGAGCATCGGGGCAATACGCTGAACGAGCCGCTGATGACGATGGAATTTTCGTCTCCGGCCAAGGATATCATCCGCGCCAAATTCTATCACCACAAAGGGCAAAAACGCGGCGCCCCCTCCTCCTTCCCGCTGAAAATCGCAGGGAACGCTCCCGTTTCCATCGAGAACACGGAAGAATTCGTCAGCCTGACGAGCGGAGATACGACCGTTACGATTACGAAAAAACACCCCGTCTCGATCACCTATACGTACAAAGGACGCTTCCTGACGCGCAGCGGCACCCGTTCGACCGCTTACATCAAAGCGGATGACGGCCATCATCACTTCCGCGAGCAGCTCCACCTGAGCGTCGGCGAAACGGTATACGGCCTGGGCGAACGCTTTACGGCCTTCGTCAAGAACGGCCAGGTGGTCGACATCTGGAACGAGGACGGCGGCACGGCCTCCGAGCAGGCGTACAAAAACATTCCGTTTTACGTCACCAACCGCGGATACGGCGTGTTCGTGAACCATCCGGAGAAGGTGTCGTTCGAGGTAGCGTCGGAAACGGTGTCCAAAACGCAGTTCAGCGTTCCCGGCGAAATGCTGGAGTATTTCCTGATCGGCGGGGATTCGTTGAAAAAAGTGCTTGAAAACTACACGTCGCTGACCGGCAAGCCGGCGCTTCCGCCCGCCTGGTCGTTCGGCCTGTGGCTGACGACGTCGTTTACCACCAACTACGACGAGGCGACGGTCAACAGCTTCATCGACGGGATGGCGGAACGCGATCTGCCGCTTGCGGTGTTCCACTTCGACTGCTTCTGGATGAAGGAATACGAGTGGTGCAATTTCGAATGGGACGAGCGGGTGTTTCCGGACCCGAAGGGGATGCTGGAACGGCTGAAAGCGAAAGGCCTGCACATCTGCGTCTGGATCAACCCGTACATCGCGCAGCGCTCGCCGCTGTTCGACGAAGGGATGGAGCGCGGCTACCTGCTTAAACGTCCGGACGGCAGCGTATGGCAATGGGATATGTGGCAGTACGGCATGGGTCTGGTCGACTTTACGAATCCGGATGCGTGCAAATGGTTCGGCGACAAGCTGCGCGCGCTGCTCGACATGGGCGTCGATTCGTTCAAGACCGACTTCGGCGAACGCATTCCGACGGACGTCGTGTACTTCGACGGGTCCGATCCGGTGCAAATGCACAACTACTACACGTATTTGTACAACAAAGTCGTCTTCGAGGTGCTTGAAGAAAAACGGGGCCGCGGGGAAGCGGCATTGTTCGCCCGCTCGGCGACGGCCGGCGGCCAGCAGTTCCCGGTCCACTGGGGCGGCGACTGCGAGGCGACGTACGAGTCGATGGCGGAAAGCCTGCGCGGCGGTCTCTCCCTCGGCCTATCCGGCTTCGGCTTCTGGAGTCACGATATCGGCGGTTTCGAGCAAAGCGCGACGCCGGATCTGTACAAGCGCTGGGTCGCCTTCGGGCTGCTGTCCAGCCACAGCCGCCTGCACGGCAGCACCTCGTACCGCGTGCCGTGGCTGTTTGACGAGGAATCGGTCGACGTGCTCCGCCACTTTACGAAGCTCAAGCTGCGGCTCATGCCTTACCTGTTCGGCCAGGCGGTGCAGTCGAGCAAGCTCGGCCTGCCGATGATGCGCGCCATGGTGCTGGAATTCCAAGGAAACCCGAGCGTCGATTATCTCGACCGGCAATACATGCTCGGCGATTCGCTGCTTGTGGCTCCGATCTTCAACGAAGAGGGCGTCTCTTCCTATTATCTCCCGGAAGGAACGTGGACGCACTTTCTGACCGGCGAGAAAGTGGAGGGCGGCGTTTGGCGCAACGAGAAATACGATTACTTCGGACTGCCGCTGTTCGCGCGGCCGAACTCGATCATCGCGGTCGGCAGCGAAGACAGCCGGCCGGATTACGCTTATGCGGACGGCGTGACGTTCCATCTGTTCGAGCTGGCCGACGGCGCAACCGCTTCGGCCGTCGTGCCGGATACGGCGGGCCATCCGGTCCTGACCGTCTCCGCGGCTCGCAGCGGCAGCCGCATCGACGTGAACGCCGAAGGGACGTCGAACGGATGGAGCCTGCTGCTCAGAGGCGTCTCCACCGTCGCAAGCGTCGCCGGCGGCACCGCCGAACAAACAGCCGAAGGCGTCCGCATCGTGCCTAGCGACACGGTCGGCACGCTTACCATTCAATTGTAATTTCGTCCTCGATCTGAACCGCAAGGGGCTGTCCCCGGTCGTTTTCCGACCTTGATATGCTCCCCTTAAGGTAGACAGGTGAAATAATAAAACCTGCTGCTGAAAGGGAGCTTTTTTCATGCCTAATAAACAATATAGTGCGTCGGAGAAATTCGCCATCCTACAGGAAATCGAAAGTGGCCAGATCGGCGTTAAGGCTGCAGCTAAAAAATACGGTATTCCCAAAACCACCTTGGTGAAATGGCGAAGTCGTTATGAGGTGTACGGGTACGAAGGGTTAGAGAGACAAACTCGCAATCGAAGTTATTCAGCCGAGCTTAAGCTGCAAGCGGT
>NZ_KB899831.1 GCF_000378425.1 Cohnella laeviribosi DSM 21336
CTTGCCGACCAACGTATTGCTTTTGCCTCTGAGCTAAGGAAGAATCCCCCCTTCCGTCCCCTAAAGGGGAAACGCAGGGAGTACAACCCCCTGCACCCCGTTACTCGCCGTAAGGCAGGCCCGGCAAAAATGCCGGGTGACCTTGAAAGTATGGGCAAATGGAGTCGCCTGTAAAGAAAAACGCTTGACAGGCTCTATTTAGGTGCGCCAAAAACAAGGCTGCCCACAGAATGGTTGACAGGTTTCGTTCATATCAACGGCTCTACGGTCCGGAAGGGGGACGTTTTTCGGTTGCATGTAGGAAATAGCGGATCTTCTGTCCACGTCCGGGAAAGGAGGGAGAGCCGGCCCGCCGCTTTCTGATCAAACGGCGGGGCCGGTGAAAGCGGCGTATCGTGTAAAGGCGGCGCATCGACAAAGGTTACGCACCGGATCAAAGCTGCACATTGGAATGCAAGCTAGTCATTGGATGAAAGCTGCGCTCCGATGAAAGCTGCGCATCGGTAAAGGCAGCGCATCGGAGTGCGCTCCGAGATGTAAGCAACACACCGGCAAAGCGGAGCACCGGATCAAACCTGCGCACCCGATGCACCCATGCGCGGCGAGGGCCGCGAATCAGGATGCCCAAGCTTGTGACCGACCATGTCTTCCGTCACACCCATGCGCGGCGAGGGTCGTACGTCAGGTTGCGCTCATCGCTTTGAACGACGCCTCCGCCGCCTCCAGCGTGTCGTCGATGTCCCGATCCGTATGCGCGGTCGTCAAAAACCACGCCTCGTACTTCGACGGCGCGAGATAGACGCCGCGGTCCAGCATTTCGCGGAAGAAGCGGGCGAACGCTTCCCCGTCGGTATCTTGAGCCTGCTCGTAGTTGGTGACGGGGTGGCTGCAGAAATGCGTTGAAAACGCGCCGACGATGCGGTTGATCGTGAGCGGGATGCCGTACCGGTCGGCCGACGCCTGAAGTCCTTCCGTGAGGCGTACCGCCATCGCCTCCATCCGCTCGTAGACGCCCGGCTCGCGGAGCACGTCCAGGCAGGCAAGCCCGGCGGCGACAGAGGCGGGATTGCCCGCCATCGTGCCGGCCTGATAAGCCGGACCGAGCGGCGCGACCCGGTCCATGATCTCGCGTTTGCCGCCGTAGGCGCCAATCGGAAGCCCGCCGCCGATGATTTTGCCGAGCGCGGTCAAGTCCGGCTCGATGGCGGAAGGGTCCGGGAAGGCGCGGAACGTTTGGGCGGAGCCGTAGTGGAACCGGAATGCGGTGATGACTTCGTCGTAAATGACGAGCGCGCCCGCGTCCCGGGCCAACCGGCATACCGTCTCCAGGAAGCCGGGCTGCGGCATGACCATGCCGAAGTTGCCGACGATCGGCTCCACCAGGACGGCCGCGACATCTTCGCCCCAGCGTTCCAGCGCCAGCCTCAGGCCGTCGGCATCGTTAAACGGCACGGTGACGACTTCGTTGGCGATGCTGACCGGCACGCCTGCGCTGTCGGGGGTGCCGAGCGTCGACGGACCGGAACCGGCGGCGACGAGCACGAGGTCGGAATGGCCGTGGTAGCAGCCGGCGAATTTGACGATTTTGGTGCGGCCGGTGGCGGCCCTGGCTACGCGGATCGTCGTCATGACCGCCTCCGTGCCGGAGTTGACGAACCGGACTTTGTCCATGGACGGGATCGCTTCTTTCAGCCTGCGCGCCAGCTCGATTTCCCCTTCCGTCGGCGTGCCGTACAGCGTGCCGTTGCGGGCGGCGTTCACGATCGCCTCCGTCACCCGCGGGTGGGCGTGACCCGTAATGATCGGCCCAAACGCCGCCAAATAGTCGATGTAGCGGTTGCCGTCCGCATCCCAGAAATAGGCGCCCTCGGCGCGTTGCATGAAGACCGGCGCGCCGCCTCCGACCGCCTTGAACGAGCGCGAAGGACTGTTCACGCCTCCGACGATATGGCGCAGGGCTTCCTCGTAAAGAGCTTCGGATTTTGTACGCTGCATGTTCAACGACCTCCAGGTTCAGTTTGTGAAAAGAAATTTCCGCTTGGGAACGGCGACGGTTACGGCGCTCAGGTTAACGGCGATGGTTGCTACGTGTTTCAAGTTAACGGCGATGGTTGCTACGTGTTTCAAGTTAACGACGATGGGTATAACGTTTAGGTTGGCGAAGATGGCAGTATCGCTTCAGATTAACGACGATGGCAGCAACGCTTCAGGTTGGCGAAGATGGCTACGCCGATTCAGGTGAGCGGCCTTTCACCGGCGCCGTTCCAAAACGGAAAAGGAGACCGCCAGCCGGCGATCCCCGCTTTCCGATGGGTGTTCAGTTTCTTGCAGGCTTACTCGGAGCCTCCCGGCGAGCCGCCTTCAGCGTCCGAGGCCGACGGCGAGGCGCTTGGAGACGGCGATGGGCTGACGGAGCTGTCCGTCGCCAGCACCTCCCGGACGTACTGTTGCAGCTCGTCCAAATCCCGCACGCCCAGTACGGCGGCGCCGCCGACGCGTTCCTCGGAGATGAGCTCCATCGGAGGAACCTGCGCGGAGCCCGCCTGATGGGACTTGAAGCCGAGGCTCGCGAGCTTTAACATATCTTCCGGCGACAGGTTCGTTTCGATATACGGACTGATTTCGCCGATAATCTGCGGGAGCTTCACGATGTTCCAGCCGGACTGCAGCTTGTCCGCCACCGCCTTAAGGAAGTTGCGCTGGCGTTCCGTGCGCGTGAAGTCGGACAGTTTGTCGTGGCGGAAACGGACGTACTGCAGCGCCTTCTCCCCGTCCAGATGCTGCTGCCCTTTCTTCAAATCGATGTCGTAAACGTGCCCGTCCGCCGCGTCGGTGTAGTGCATATCCTTCTCGACGTAGAAGTCCACTCCGCCGATGGCGTCGACCAGCTTGATAAATCCCTGGAAGTCCACGTACACGTAGTACTGGATATCGAGATCGAGCAGGTTGCCGATCGCCTTCATGGCCAGCTCGGGACCGCCGATCGCCAGCGCGGCGTTGGCCCGGTCTTTGCCGTGGCCCGGAATTTCGATATAGGTGTCGCGAAGGACGGAGAACAAATGAATCCGCTTCGTCGAAGGGTCGATGGAGGCGACCAGCATGGAGTCGGAACGGGGAACTTCCCCTTCGCGCAGACCGCGCTCGTCTCCGCCCATCAGCAGCACGTTGACTCGCTCGGTTCCGGTCCATTCCGGGGGCTTATCCTCCGGTTTGGACTCGAATTGGCCGAAACGCGATTCGCTGTCCGATTTTTGCAGGCCTTTCATCTGGGAGTAGCCGCTGTACACGTACCAGCTTACCGCGGCGATAACGGCCAAGAATACGGCTAGAAGACTGTAGACGAATATTTTTCTTTTTTTGGTTTTGTTTTTGCGCATACCATTGTTTCCTTTCGGCGCAAACGGCGAATGACCGTTTACGCGGGTGGGATCTGGATGTATGATTGCATATTATGAAATTATAAAGTTTACTAGAGGGTTGAAGCAAGTATTGTCGAAAATTGGGGGACCGTTCATACACCATGTTAGCTATAGAAGTCGAACGGCTGCGCAAGCAGTTTAAAGTGCAAAAAAACCGCGAAGGCCTCAAAGGCGCGCTGCTCGATCTGTTCAAACGGGAATATACCGAGGTGACGGCCGTCAAGGACATCAGCTTTCGGATTCCGCAGGGCGAAATATGCGGTTACATCGGCGAGAACGGAGCCGGCAAATCGACGACCATCAAGATGTTGACCGGCATCCTCGTGCCTACGTCCGGCAAAATTCTCGTCAACGGCTATGTACCGTACAAAGACCGCGAAACCTTCGTGCAGGGCATCGGCGTCGTGTTCGGCCAGCGCAGCCAGCTTTGGTGGGATATCGGCGTGATCGAATCGTTCCGCCTGCTGCGCAAGGTATACCGGGTCGACGAGCGGGATTTCAAGCGGCGTCTGGACGAGCTGGTCGAGACGCTGCAGCTTGGCGATCTGCTGAACCGCCCCGTGCGCAAGCTGAGCCTCGGCCAGCGGATGCGCTGCGAGCTGGTGGCGGCGCTCCTGCACAACCCGTCGATTTTGTTTCTGGATGAGCCGACGATCGGGCTCGATATCGTGGTCAAAACCGAAATCCGCGAATTTCTGAAGCGTCTCAACCGCGAACACGGCACCACGATTCTGCTGACGACCCACGACCTGCAGGACATCGAGGCGCTCTGTTCCCGCGTCATCATGCTGGATGACGGCAACATTATTTACGACGGCAGCCTGGAGGAGCTCAAGAGCCGCTGGAGCAAAGGCCGCGAAGTGCAATTCCAGTTTTCGGACCCGGTGTCGCTGCAGGCCTTGTCCGCCCTTACCGCCGGGCAGGGGGTCCGCTGGACGAAGGAGAACGAAATGACGGCGAAAGTCTGGATTCCGCGCGAGATGAACGTGTCGGACGTGCTGTCCCGCGTCGTCGGCGCGATGGAAATCAGCGACATCAAAATTTTCGAAACGAACACCGATGAAATCGTGCGCGAGATTTACCGGACGGGCGGTTCGGAAAAAACGGCGGAAGCCGAAAACGGCGAGGCCTTGCCGGCCATGGCGGGGGCGGACAGCCGTGATTAGCGCATACGTCGATTTTATCCGCATCCGGTTTCTGACGATGCTCGCTTATCGCGTTAATTATTACAGCGGCATCGTCATCTATGCCATCAACATCGGCGCCTATTACTTTATGTGGAAAGCGATCTATGGCGACGCGGAGCAGCTTGGCGGCTTTACGGCCGGCCAAATGACCACCTATGTCGCGGTGTCCTGGATGGCCAGGGCGTTTTACTTCAACAATCTCGACCGGGAGATCTCCAACGATATCCGCGACGGCAGCGTTGCGGTGCAGATGACGCGGCCCTATTCCTACATTATGGTCAAAATGATGCAGGGCTTCGGCGAAGGGCTGTTCCGGCTGCTGCTGTTCATGGCGCCCGGGATGGTCGTCGTCACCCTTATTTTTCCCATCGAGCTGCCAACCGATCCCGTTTTGTGGATGATTTTCTTGGTCATGATCTGGTTCAGCTTTCTCATCAATTCGCAGATCAACGTAATGACGGGATTGTTCGCTTTCTTTGTGGAAAACAACGAGGGGCTTATGCGGATGAAAAGGGTGACGGTGGACCTGCTATCCGGGGTTGTCGTGCCGATTGCGTTTTTCCCCGGGTGGGCCTCGGAAGTGCTGAAGTGGCTGCCGTTTCAGGCGATCACGTATTTGCCCGGCTCGGTGTTTACGGGGCGCATCGCCGGCTCCGCCGTTTGGGAGGCGCTGCTCGTCCAGGCCGCCTGGTTCGTAGCGCTGATTGCGCCGATCGCGCTCATGTGGCGGGCGGCGCGCAAGCGGCTGTTTGTGCAGGGAGGTTGAAGCCGTTTGAAAATCGGGTATACGCTGTCGTTGTTTCGGGAATATTTGGCGAACTACATCAAAACGAAGATGACCTACCGCGCGGACTTCTGGGTGGAGGTCGTCTCCGATCTGATGTTTTCGGCCATGAATTTGGTCTTTATCTTCGTCGTGTTCCAGCATACGCCGTCTCTCGGAGACTGGAGCCAGGCCGAGGTCGTGTTCGTATATGGGTATTTCATGATCCCGTACGGGATTTTCGGCGCGTTCGTCAACCTGTGGAATTTCAGCGAACGGTACATTGTCAAGGGCGAAATGGACCGGGTGCTGACCCGGCCGGCCGGCTCGCTGTCGCAGGTGCTGCTGGAAAACGTCGATCCGCCTTCGCTCATCGGGTCGCTGGTCGGCCTCGGGATTATGGGCGCGGCCTGGGCGCGGCTCGGGCTGCCGCTGGACTGGTACGATCCGCTTGTGCTGATCGTGATGGTCGCCGGCTCCGTGCTGATTTACATGGGCATCTACATTGCGCTCGCCGCCATCTCGTTTTACTCCGACGCGCCGACCGGGATCGTGCCGCTCATGTTCAACATTCAGAACTACGGCCGCTATCCGATCCAGATTTACAACAAGGGCATCCGGTTTCTGCTGACCTGGGTGCTGCCGTTCGCGTTCGTCGGCGTATATCCGGCGGCCTTTTTCCTGGAGCGGCATCACCACCTGCTGATGGCGTGGCTGACGCCGGTCATGGGCGCGATCTTCGCCGCCATCGGGCTGGCCGTCTGGAACCATGGGGTCAAACGATACCGCGGCGCGGGATCCTGACCGGCGGCGGGGCGAGGCGGAAATGACGGATGCCGATCGGGCGAAGCCCAAAAGATGAATTCGGAAGGAGCAATAGGCATGTCTCAAGTTCAAATCGGACAACCCGTGCCGGATTTCGAGCTCCCGTCTTCGGACGGGACGCTTGTCCGGCTCAGCCAATTTCGCGGCCGCAAGGTCGTGCTCTACTTTTATCCCAAGGACATGACGCCGACCTGCACCCAGGAATCGTGCGACTTCAGAGACGCCAACGCTTCGTTCGGGGAAGCGAACGCCGTCGTGCTCGGCATCAGTCCGGATCCGGTCCAATCCCATGCCAAATTTATCGCCAAGCACCATCTCCCGTTTCCGCTGCTGGCGGACACCGATCATAAGGTGGCGGAGATGTTCGGCGTCTGGCAGGAGAAAAAAACGTTCGGCAAAACGTACATGGGCATCGTGCGTTCGACGTTTCTGATCGACGAGCAGGGCGTGCTCGCGAAGGAATGGCGGAATGTCAAGGTCAAGGGACATGTGGAAGAGGTTCTGGCGGCGGCCCGGCCGTAACGCCGGACAGAAAAACGGCAAGAAGCGGGTTTCCCGGCGTCGGGGGCCCGCTTTTTTTGTGCGTCGTCCCGGTATGGAAAATCGTTGGATCGGACCCGAAAAAATATCACTCTACCTATAATTTACTGTCTTTTATTCGGCGTATGAAGCGCTTACAATGAATCCGAACAGGCTTGAACGCGCTTAAATCGCAACAGGACGCGGAGGTGCCCCAAGAGGTGAAACCGAGTGCAGAGGCGAAGGTTCGGACCGCCGCAACGGCTTCCGGCAAAGAGAGATGGGTGAAATGGCTGAAGAAGCTGTACGGTCAGCGGTATTTGCAGGTGATGGCGCTGCTCGGCGTCGCCTGGATGATTGTGTTCAACTATATTCCGATGTACGGCATCATCATCGCCTTCAAGGAATTCGACATTATTTTGCCGATTTCCCAGGCGCCGTGGGTCGGACTGGATCATTTCAAGGAGTTTCTGAACGACGACAGCCTCGGCAACGTGATCCGCAACACGCTCGGCATCAGCCTGATCAAGCTTGTCATCGGGTTTCCGCTGCCGATCATCTTTGCGCTTTTGCTGAATGAAATCCGCTCCGTCCTGTTCAAAAAGTCGATTCAAACGATCTCCTATCTGCCCCACTTTCTTTCCTGGGTCATCCTGGGCGGCATCTTGTCCACCTGGCTGGCGGATGTGGGGATTATCAACAAAATCCTGATGGCGCTGAACCTCATCGACGCCCCGATCACGTACTTGGCGGAGCCCAAATATTTCTGGTCCATCGTTATTACCTCCGACATCTGGAAGGAGCTGGGCTGGTCGGCCATCATTTACTTGGCTGCAATCAGCAGCGTTTCGCCCGATCTGTACGAAGCGGCGACGATCGACGGGGCGGGGCGCTTTCAGAAAATGTGGAACATTACGCTGCCCACCATCAAGGGCACGATTACCATCCTGTTTATTCTGGCGGTGAGCGGCCTGCTCAACTCCAACTTCGATCAGATTCTCGTGCTGCGCAACTCGCTCAACGACAGCGCCAGCAGCGTCATCGACATCTACGTTTACCAGACCGGCATCGTGGACGGCCGCTACTCCTATTCGACGGCGGTCGGCCTGCTCAAATCGGTGTTCGCGCTCGGCCTGTTGCTCGGGGCGAACTACGTAACGAAGAAGCTGAACAATACTTCTCTGTTCTGATTCCGGTTCCGGCCGGCTCCCCAACCGGCGGCGGCCGGACCGATTTTCCCCGAAAGGCGGCGAGTCCATGTTCACCCTTCTCAAACGCCGGACGCCGGGCGAAGCGATATTCGAGCTCGTCAACGGCTTTCTGATGCTGGTTATCTGCTTTCTGACGCTGTACCCGATTTGGTACGTCCTTGTAAACGCCTTCAACGACGGGGCGGACGCGATGAGGGGCGGCATCTACTGGTGGCCCCGCAAGTTCAGCCTCGACAGCTTCGTGACCGTATTCCGCAGCGACGGCATTATGACCGCGATGGGAATCACGGTGGCCAAAACCGTCGTCGGCACCGTCGTCCACGTTCTGTTCACGGCGATGGTCGCCTATGCGGTGTCGCGCAAGGAGCTGATCGGCCGCAATCTTTATATGATCATCGGCACGATCACGATGTTTTTCGGCGGCGGCCTGATTCCGACCTACCTGCTGATCCGCGATCTCGGCCTGCTGGACCAGTTTCTCGTCTACATCATCCCGGTGATGTTCAGCTTTTTCGACCTGATCATCTTCCTCAGCTTCTTCCGGGAAATTCCCGTCGGACTGGAGGAGGCGGCCAAGATCGACGGGGCGAACGACTTCTCGATTTTCCTGCGCGTCGTCATTCCCGTTTCCATGCCGGTCGTGGCGACGATCGCCCTGTTCCACGGCGTCTACCAGTGGAACGACTATTTTACCGGAATGATCTATATCAACGACACCGATATGCAGCCTATCCAAACCTATCTTTACCGGGTCGTGGCGCAGTCGAGCTCCAACCAGATGATTGCGGCGATGCCGAGCGGCGTTGCCGTCAACGTCACGAGCCAGTCGCTCAAGCTCGCCACCATGGTCGTGACGACCGCTCCGATCGTCTTCGTGTATCCCTTCCTGCAGAAATATTTCGTAAAAGGCTTCATGATCGGCTCCATCAAGGGCTAATGCCCTCGGGGCCCGGCAACCGGCAACCCGCATCCGGCCCGGCCAGGCCAACCTCAGGGAAGACATGCCAACCATCCGGGGCCAGGCGGCAATCCGCTCGATTATCCGTCCGCGCCGGCGGCGCGAACTGATAATAAATCAAAATACGATAGCAAAGGGGCCTGAAACATGGGTGCAAAACGCAAATGGCTGACCTCCGCGATCGCGGCGGCGATGATCTTCTCGCTTGCGGCATGCTCCGGCGGCAACAAAGCCGCAAACGGCGGCCAGCCCGCAAGCAGCCCGGCAAGTCCGTCCGCAAGCCAGGAAGCGTCCGCGGAGCCGCAGCAACCGTCCGGCGACACGCCGGGCTGGCAGCAGGACACGTCGCCGATCACTTTCGACTGGTACATCAACTTCTCGTGGTTCAACAAAAAATGGGGCGGCGACGCCACGGCGGAATACGTCACCAAAAAAACCGGCGTCAGCATCAACTTCATCGTGCCGGCCGGCAACGAAAACGAGAAGTTGAACACGATGCTCGCTTCCGGCTCGCTGCCCGATTTCATCACGCTGGACTGGAACAACGAAGCGGTCAAAAAGATGATCAACGGCAAGCTGGTGCTGCCGCTGAACAAGCTGGCCGAGCAGTACGATCCGTACTTCTTCAAGGTGACCGACCCGGCCAAGCTGGGCTGGTATACGCAGCCGGACGGCAACGTGTACGGCTATCCGAACGCCTCCTCCTCTCCGGCGGATTACGAGAAGTACGGGAAGAACTTCACCTCCAACCAGACGTTCGTCGTGCGCAAGGACATGTACGAAGCGCTCGGCAAGCCCGATATGAGCACGCCGGAAGGCTTCCTGAACGCCCTGAAGGCCGCGAAGGAGAAGTTCCCGGAAGTGGACGGCCAGCCGCTCATTCCGCTCGGGCTGCATGAATTCACCGATACGGGCAACTACTCGCTGGAGTCGTACCTGCAGAACTTCCTGGCCATTCCGCAGCAGAAGGACGGCAAGCTGTACGACCGCAGGCAGGACCCGGAATATCTCCGCTGGCTGAAGACGTTCCGCAAAGCCAACGAGATGGGGCTGCTCGCCAAGGACATCTTCATCGACAAGCGTCCGCAAATGGAGGAGAAGATCGCGCAGGGCCGGTATTTTGCGATGCTGTACCAACGCACCGACTTTGCTACGCAAAACATCGCGCGCTACCAGAAAGACCCCAACTCCGCCTACATCGCGATCGACGGTCCGGCCAATGCCGCCAAGGATCAGCCGACGCTGGCCGGTCCCGGCATCTCCGGCTGGACGGTCACGCTGATCTCCAAGGACGTGAAAGACAAGAAGCGGGCCATCGCGTTCATGAGCTACCTGATCAGCGAAGAAGGCAACAAGGATTTGTTCCTCGGCGAAAAGGGCGTCACGTACGATACGATCGACGGAAAAGACCAGTTCAAGCCGGAAGTGCTTAATCTGCTGAACACGGACCGGGCCGCCTTCGACCAAAAATACGGCGCTTCCTACACGTACTGGATGCTGATGGATACGAACATGAACCTGCAGTGGGCTCCGCCGAGCGTCGATCCCGCCAAGCAGATGGAGGACTGGACGAAAGGCAAGTCGATCAGCATGTCCGAGTTCGACAACCTGGACCCGCCGCCGACGTCGAAGGAAGGCGTGTCGAACAGCAAAAACGCCCGCCTCTGGGGCAAGACGCTGCCGAAGCTGCTGCTGGCGAAATCGGACGAAGAATTTGATAAAATCTTTAACGAATATTTGCAAAACCGCGCCGATCAAGAGGCTATCGAAGCCTATCGCCAAAAAGCGTACGAGGAAAATATCAAAAAGCTGGAAGAAATCAACAACAAATAAGGAAGCATCCAAGCCGCGCCTTACTGCAGAACGCAAGCCTGGTCCCCGTCCCGATTCCGGCGGGCGGCCGGGCTTGCATCCATAACTAGCGGGATGTGAGCGCCAACTTGACAGGAACCGGAAGAAAACGGATATCGGCGATCCGATCTTTTACAGGTAGCTTGCCCATTCAGGTGAAGCTGATTTTGTCGTTTGTGCTGATCATTTTCATTCCGACCCTTTTCTTTTCCTGGTACATGTTCAACGGCATCTCCGACAACGCCATTCAGGAGCTCGTCAAGAAAAACGAGAACATCCTCGACATCGAAAAAATCAATATCCAAAACAACATCGAGGTCATGGAATGGACGGGGCAGATTGCGCTGTCGAACCAGGATATGAACGACTATTTGCAGCTTCGGGAGGAGATGGATACCGCCTGGCTGCTCGAATTCAAGACGAAAACGTTCAGCAGCTTCCAGCATTTCCTGTTCAACAACCCGCGTATCGCGAACATCCGGCTTTTTACCGACAACCCGTACGTGCATGAGTTTTGGCCCGTTGTCCTAAACGAGTCCAGAATCCGCAACAAGCCCTGGTACGATACGGTTATGCGGCAAAAAGGGATCGTCTGGTGGGAAATCCAGCGGAGCCGGGAAATCCTGTCCGACACGACCGTCGGCCCGGCCGTCGAGACGCCGTATGTGTCTTTGTTCCGGGAATTTACGTATCCCGATTTGACCCATAACGGCATTTTGGAAGTCAGCATGGAGGTCAGCCATTTTTTCACGAAGACGTTCAGCAGCGTTCAGGATCCGAGCTCGCAACTGCTTGTCGTCACCCGCAGCGGAGAGGTGTATACGGACGAAAAAGCCGGCATTTTCCAAAACGCTCCCGCCGCAAAGCTCGCGGAACGGATCGCCTTGACCAAGCAGGAAGGCAACCATAGCGAAGTGTTCGACTACGAGGGGCAGTCGTATCTGGCGATTCAGTCCTATATTCCGCGGCTGGATGTTCATCTGGTCAACGTCGTTTCGCTGGCGGACACGCTGGCCGATATCCGGCGGACGCGAAGCAACATGGTGCTCATCGTTTTCGTGCTGGTCGGCGTCTTGTGCATCATTTCCTACTTCATGCATTCGCTCATTCTCAAGCGGCTCCGCGTGCTGCGCGATTCCATGAAGAAGGTGCGCGTCGGCGACTTCCATCTGGACGTGCCCGTATACGGCACCGACGAGGTGGGAGAGCTCGGCCATCATTACCGGCAGCTGCTGAAGAAGATCAACGAGCTGATCGTGGAACAGGTTAACCGGCAAGCGGCGACCAAGGAAGCGGAGCTGCGTTCGCTCAAGAACCAGATCGATTCGCATTTCCTTTACAACACGCTGGAAAATTTGAAGATGCTGGCGGAAGTCGAAGGCCATTATACGATCTCCGACGCGCTGACCTCGCTGGGGGGGATGATGCGCTACAGCCTCCAGTGGACGCGCGACCGCGTTTGGCTCCGGGACGAAATCCAGCACATTCAAAACTATATCGCCATCATGAACATCCGTTACGACGGCCGGCTTGAGCTGCGTCTGGACGTTCCGCCGGAGCTTCTGGATCAGGAGGTGCTCAAAATGACGCTTCAGCCGATCGTCGAAAATGCCGTCAAGCACGGCATGAACCGCTCCGGCCAGCAAGGGAAAAAGCTCTCGATCGCGCTGTCCGCCGCCGTGCGGATGGACGCGTGCATCATCGAGATTACGGATAACGGCTGCGGCATTTCCGAGGATCGCCTGCGGCTGCTCAACCGCATGCTGCGCATGGAGGAGTCCGACTACATGGAGCTGCGGAGCCGGCTCGAGCGGGACGGCCGGGAAAGCAGCGGCATCGGACTGCGCAACGTTGACCAAAGGCTGGTCATGAGCTACGGCATGGAGCACGGCATCCGGGTGGAGAGCGTGGAGGGCCGCTTCACCCGCGTCGTCATGACGTTGCCGCATTTCATTTTGGCCGGAGGGGAGAGCCGATGAAACGCAGGCTGCTGATCGCCGATGACGAAAAAAATATCCGGGTCGGCCTGAAAGCGATGATCGAGCGGCAGTATCCCGCGCGCTACGAGTTTTCGTTCGCGGACAACGGCGCCGAGGCGCTGGCCGTCCTTGCCCGCGAGAGCGTGGATTTGATGATTACCGACATCCGGATGCCCGTCATGGACGGGATCGAGCTGATGGAACGGCTGCAGGAGCTGCCGGAGAGGCCGGCGGTCGTCATCTTGAGCGGGTACGACGATTTTCCGTATGCCAAGGCGGCGATCCGCTATCAGGCCAAGGAGTATATGCTGAAGCCGATCGTGCGCGAAGAGCTGTTTTCCGTGCTGGAGCGGATGGAGACGGAGCTGGGGCGGCGGAGCGAACAGCGGGGCGGCTCGGCGCCGCTGCCGGCGGCAAGGGCTGCGGCGGATCAGCTTGCGTACGTGCTGCTGCAGGAGAGCGCGGACGAACGGGAAATCCGGGAGCGGTTGGCGCAGGCCGGTCTGGAGTGGCTGGACGGCGAATATGCGGTCGGCCTGCTTAAGGAAACGGGCGGCGATTCCGGCCGTCAGGCGATGCTGTCGGGACTGGACCGGCTGCTGGAAGGGGAGGCGTTTTGGGGACGCTGTCAGGACCGGGAGGGGCTTACGGTCGTCGTTGCGCGGGACCCGGCGTTTTTTGCGCGGCTGCTGGAACGTATAGCGGGCCACGCGCTTTTTCAGCCCCGGATCGGCCTCAGTTCGCGGATCAAGGGCATGGAGCGGCTGCGCCTCGCTTACAGCCAGGCCCGGCAGGCGCTGAAATATTTCCTGCTGCATGCCGAAGGCGGAATCGTCGCGTACGACAGCATCCGCAGCCTGGATTCGGGCTGCCCCGTTCCGGAGGACAAAATCCGGAAAATTTCCAATCTGATGGGCTCGAACCGGCTGCCGGAAATGAAGCGGCTGCTGCAGCAGGTGCTGGACATCCGCACGATCGCCCGCTGCGAGATCGGCTATCTGGAGACGGTCGGCCGCAAACTCAACGAGGAAGTGTTCGACCGGGTGTTCCGCAGCTACGGGGAAGAGTCGATCGAAATTCTTAAGCTGTACAAGCAAGCGGGCCATTTCGACAATTTCGCGCGGTTCCACGATTACTACCGGCATGTGGAGCAATTGATGGAGCGTCTGGACGAATATGTCGGCCGCGTCCGCTCCGCCCATGCCGAACGCACGGATATGCAAAAGGCGCTGGAGTACATTCACGAACATTTCCAGCAGGATCTCAACATGGCCGTCGTGTCCAACTACATCTCGCTGAACTACACCTACTTCAGCCAGGCGTTCAAAGAGTACACGGGGGAGAGCTTCTCCGCCTACCTCCGCAAGCTGCGCCTGGCTAAGGCCAAGGAGCTGCTGGAGCATACGGAGCTTAAAGTGTATGAAATCAGCTCGCAAGCCGGGTTCGACTGCGTCAAGCATTTTACCCGGGTGTTCAAGGAAGCCGAGGGCATTTCGCCGTTGGAATACAGGAGCCGGCGGCAGTTCCGGGGGCGGGGGCCGTCGTGAAAGCCCGGGCGTATGCGGGGCGGCGGCGCTCGTTCTCACGGGTCTAGCGGATGCTGTGAGGCTTGAAGTCGGTATTCGCCGGGTTAGCAGGAACCGTGATGTTGGTTCGCGTTGGGCTAGGGAATGTTGAGGAGCTTGACGCTGGTTCTCGTCTGGTGGGCGGAGTCGTAAGGCTTGATGCCTTGTTGCCGGGTCAGTGGGAGCTGTGAGGCCCTGGCGCTGGTTTGCGTCGAGTTAGCGGATGCCATAAGCCTGGCGCTCTGCAGGCTCGGCTCCGGATGTTTTTTCAGGCAAGTGTATCGGAGTTCAATCCGTTTTTGACTGAAGGAGGAGTTCCCGTGGCGGAATGGAAGCGGCAGGAAGCGGAAGGCTGGGTGCGGGCGGTAGGAAAGAAGCTCGTCAACGGACGGGGAGAGGAATTGATTCTGCGAGGGGTGGGCCTGGGCAGTTGGCTTCTCCCCGAGGGCTACATGTGGAAGCTGCCGGAGGGCGGAGACCGGCCGCGGCGGATCGAGCGTCTGGTTGAGGACTTGGTCGGCCCTGAGGAAGCGTCTGTTTTCTGGAAAACGTACCGCGACCGCTATATTGCCGAAGACGATATCCGGCGGATCGCGGAGGAGGGCTTCAATTCCGTGCGGGTTCCGTTTAATGCGCGGATGCTGCTGGAAGGGGAGACGAACGCGGAAGGATACAACGATTCCGCTCTTGCGCTGCTCGATCGCGTCATCGGCTGGTGCCGGACCTGGAAGCTGTACGTCATCCTCGACATGCACGGCGCCCCGGGAGGGCAGACAGGCGCGAATATCGACGATTCCGAGCGCGATCAGCCGGAGCTGTTCATCCGTGAGGAATATCGCCAAGCGGCGATTGATATGTGGCGCATGCTGGCGAAGCGTTACCGGGACGAGTGGATCGTCGCGGGCTACGATCTGCTGAACGAGCCGCTGCCCGACTACCACGGCGCGTACAACAGCCTGTTGCAGCCGCTGTACCGGGACATGATCCGGGCCATACGCGAAGTCGACGACAGGCATCTGATCATTTTGGAAGGAGCGCATTGGGCGACGGATTTTTCGATTTTTACGGAGCGGCTGGACGACAACGTGCTGTACCAGTTCCACAAATACTGGAACAACCCCGACACGGAAAGCATTCAACGCTATCTGGATTTCCGGGATGGCTGGAACGTTCCCGTTTTTATGGGCGAGGGCGGAGAAAACGATCTGGACTGGTACGCCGGCGCTTTTCGGCTGTTCGAAGATCACCGAATTGGCTGGAATTTTTGGACGTGGAAAAAGATGGATACGTTAAACTCGCCGTGTTCGATCCGAAAGCCGCAGGGTTGGGAAGCGCTCGGCGCGTATTTGCAAGGGGGAGAGCGTCCGGACCGCGAGAGCGCGAAGCGGATTCTCGGCGAATATTTGGACAATCTGCCGCTTGAAGCCTGCGATTACCGGCCCGAGGTCGTCCGGGCGCTGTTCCGCAGGCTGCCGGTGCGCATTCCCGCCATTCATTACGGCTACGAGGGCGAAGGCAAAAGCTTCGGCATCGCGAAGCGGAGCGCTTGGGAAAGCGGCTACCGCAAGAGCGACGGCGTCGAGATTCGCCATCTGGACGGTCAGCCCAAGACGCCGCCGGAGGGAACGGGCTGGCATCGCTGGGACCCGGACGAGAAGCTCTGCGTGCAGCTTGCCCCCGGAGACTGGCTGGCCTACGATTTTACGGCAGGATCGCCTTCCGGGGACGAGAGCGCCGGCCGCTTCCGTCTGAGGCTGCGGCTTGCGGCTCCCGACGGAGCCGCTTCGGTTGCCGTATCCTTGAACGGGGAAACCGTCGGCGAAGTGCAGGCGGCAGGCGAAAAATGGGAGACGGCTGAACTTGACCGCGAGCTTCCGCCGCTCGACAGCGGCGCTCACCGGTTGGTGCTGCAAGCGCAAAGGGCCCCCGTCCGGCTGGAGGCGCTGGTCTTCGAGCGGGCGGACGAATAGGGCAAAGGCAGAGTAAAATCTCTGCGGGTGCTTTACCGCTGATCTGGACATTGGAGGCCATGAAGGGTACTGAGCGGACTACATGGCGGGTCAGCGTCGGGGTTGGCGGTAAAGAAGGGTACTGGGCGGACTACATGGCGGGTCAGCGTCGGGGTTGGCGGCAAAGAAGCGTACTGAGCGGACTACATGGCGGGTCAGCGTCGGGGCTGGCGGCAAAGAAGGGTACTGGGCGGACTACATGGCGGGTCAGCGTCGGGGTTGGCGGCAAAGAAGCGTACTGAGCGGACTGCTTAGCGGCTGAGCACCGAGGTTTCTGGAACGGCTGGGCAGGTCAAAGAACGAGGAAAGCAAGTTTGCGTCTGAAAGACACTGCGACCGCCTCGCCGGCCAGGGGCCGTCGTACCGGGACGGCGCGAAACGCCCGCCTTGACGCTTTCTCTTGCGCAAAGCTATAATTACCTCAATTGACTAGCATGTCCCGCTAAAAGCGCAATCGCCCGTTTTGCCGCAGCAGCGCCCTGCGCCCCTTAAGCGCAAAGCGTTCCCGGTCGGGCGATTTAGATTTACACTCAGGAGGCCCGTTACCCACCGTGAACAACAAATCGCACGAACTGATCGTCGTCATCGACTTCGGCGGTCAATACAACCAGCTTATCGCCCGCCGTATCCGCGATCTTGGCGTATACAGCGAGCTGCTCCCTTACAATACGCCCGCCGCCAAAATCCGGGAACTGAACCCGAAAGGCATCGTTTTCTCCGGCGGTCCGGCAAGCGTTTATGCCGACGGTGCCCCGACGGTCGATCCCGGCGTGTACGAGCTTGGCGTGCCGATTCTCGGCATCTGCTACGGCATGCAGTTGATGACGCATCAGCAAGGAGGCAAGGTCGAGCCTGCGCTCAAACGCGAATACGGCAAAGCGGATGTCGACTTTAATGCCGATTGCGAGCTGATCCACGGGTTGGACAGCCGTCAGACCGTATGGATGAGCCACAGCGATCACGTGACCGAGCTTCCGAAGGGCTTTGTTGTCGACGCAAGCACGCCGCATGCGCCCGTGGCCGCCATGAGCGACCGCTCCCGCAAGCTCTATGCGGTCCAGTTCCATCCCGAAGTGCGCCATTCGGTGCACGGCAACGAGATGATCCGCAACTTCCTGTACCGGATTTGCGGATGCAAAGGCGACTGGAGCATGGAATCGTTCATCGAGGATATGATTCAGGACATTCGCAGCCAGGTCGGCAACCAGAAGGTGCTGTGCGCGCTCTCGGGCGGCGTCGATTCGTCCGTCGTGGCGGCGCTGGTTCACCGCGCGGTCGGCGATCAGCTTACCTGTATGTTCATCGATCACGGCCTGCTGCGCAAAGGAGAAGCGGAGAGCGTCATGGACACGTTCGTCGGCAAATTCGATATGAACGTCGTCAAGATCGACGCAAGCGAGCGCTTCCTCGGCAAACTGCGCGGCGTGGAGGACCCGGAACAGAAACGGAAAATCATCGGCACGGAATTTATCCGCGTATTCGAGGAAGAGTCCGCCCGTTTCGACGACTTCGCTTTTTTGGCGCAAGGAACGCTGTACACCGACATCGTCGAAAGCGGGACGGCTACGGCGCAGACGATCAAGTCGCACCACAACGTCGGCGGCCTGCCCAAAGACATGAAGTTCAAGCTGGTCGAGCCACTCAAGTCGCTGTTCAAGGACGAGGTGCGTAAGGTCGGAGAGGAACTTGGTCTGCCTGACGCCATCGTTTGGCGCCAGCCGTTCCCGGGACCGGGTCTGGCTATCCGCGTGCTTGGGGAAGTAACCGAAGAGAAGCTGGAAATCGTGCGCGAATCCGATGCGATTCTGCGCGAGGAAATCGCCAAAGCGGGCCTCGACCGCGAAATTTGGCAGTATTTTACGGCGTTGCCGAATATGAAGAGCGTCGGCGTCATGGGCGACGGCCGAACGTACTCGTATACGGTCGGCATCCGCGCGGTCACCTCGATCGACGGCATGACCGCCGACTGGGCGCGCATCCCGTGGGATGTCCTGGAGAAAATCTCCGTGCGCATCGTCAACGAGGTGCAAAACGTAAACCGGGTCGTTTACGACATTACGTCGAAGCCGCCGGCGACGATCGAATGGGAGTAATGGCGGAAGCCCTTGTGCGAATCCAAGCTTCGCCCGACCGGTTCGACGGCTCGGATGCTCGATGCAGTTGCCGTTTTGGCACTTAAATCGGGGGTCGCGGCGAAACCCGGCTTTGCAGTTGCTGTTAGGGCAACTGCAGCTTCACCCGACCAGTCCAGCGGACCGGATGCCCGATGCAGTTGCCGTTTTGGCACTTAAACCGGGGGCCGCGGCAAAACCCGGCTTTGCAGTTGCTGTTAGGGCAACTACAGCTTCGCCCGTCCGGTCCGTCAGACCGGATACTCCAAATGAACCTCCAAAAAACCTGCTTTTACAGCGGGTTGTGGGAGGTTCATTTTTTTATCGAAACCGGCTTTATTGGAATTCCTCCTTAGGTGCCGCCCCTTTTGCGCCCGCCCGATGGAACCGATCAACGTCTCTCTACGAGCGATAAACCGAAAAAAGTCTCGAAAATTCATATGTAATCGCTTTCAAATCGAACAAATTTACCGAAAAAATATAAAAATGTTCGTTTTAATGGTTGACGGGCGAGGTCTTTCTACCTAGAATGAGGAAGGGCAACAAAGGATATGTACGAAATGGGCCCGGCCGACTCGGCGGGAATGTCCGCACGGCAGGTTGCGAAAAGGAACGTTCGCGTTTTTCCCGAATGCTTTTTGGCTGCCTTACGGAACCTAGAAGAGTCGAGTTTCGTTTTTTGGCCCGGTTATTTTCGGTTATCCCTGTAGCGGACGATATCAAGGAGGGAACGCTTTCGGATGGAAAAGTTTTTTAAGCTGAAGGAAAACGGGACCAACGTGCGCACGGAAATCATGGCGGGCATTACCACGTTCATGACGATGGCGTACATCCTCGCGGTCAATCCGGTCATCCTCGGAGCATCGGGACTGGACAGCTACAGCATTTTCCTTGCGACTGCGCTGGCCGCAGGCATTTTTACGATCGCAATGGGCCTCTTCGTCAATTTTCCCGTGGCGCTTGCGCCCGGAATGGGGCTTAATGCTTATTTCGCCACGACCGTCGTCGCCTCGCAAGCGACCGGCCATCCGATCACCCCTTCGATGGCGCTGGCGGCCGTCTTTATTTCGGGGATTATTTTCCTCATTCTGACGGTCACCCAAATCCGCCAAATGCTCGTCGTGGCCGTGCCGGACGGGCTCAAGCATGCGATTACGGTCGGGATCGGCCTGTTTATCGCCATCATCGGGCTCAAAAACAGCGGCGTGCTGACGATTTCGCTCGACGCGTTCGGTCGCGAGTTCCCTCAGGGCTCCTATACGGCGCTGGCGGGCAACGAGACGGTCATCCATCTGGGCGATTTGACGCAGCCGTCGGTATGGCTGACGATTGTCGGACTGTTCCTGATCGGCATTCTGATGGTGCTGAACGTGCGCGGAGCGATCTTGATCGGCATGCTGATTACGACCCTGATCGGCGCCATTCCGGGTGTAGACGTCGTAAACTTCGATTCGCTTAAGGGTCAAAACTGGGTGCCGGATTTCAGCAAGCTGAACTTCTTCGACTTCGATTTCGGGGATCTGCTGACGACCGGTCTGCTGTCGGCGATCGCCACGTTCACGTTCGTCGAGCTGTTCGACACGTTCGGCACGCTCGTCGGCACGGCGAACCGCGCCGGGTTCCTCAAGAACAAGGAAGAAGGCAACAAGCGCATCGGCAAAGCGATGCTGGTCGACTCGATTGCCGTCAGCGGCGGCGCGATTCTCGGCACGAGCACGATGACGGCCTATGTGGAAAGCTCCGCGGGCATCGCGGAAGGCGGCCGGACCGGCCTGACTTCGTCCACGACCGGCGTGCTGTTCCTCATCTCCCTGTTCCTTGCGCCGATCGCGCTGCTCGTTCCGACGCCGGCCACGAGCGCGGCGCTCATTATCGTGGGCGTGCTGATGATGCAGTCGGTCAAGGAAATCGACTTCTCCGACCTGGTCATCGGCATTCCGGCCTTCCTGACGGTCGCGCTCATGCCGTTCACGTACAACATCGCCAACGGCATTTCGTTCGGCATCGTTGCTTACGTGCTGCTGGCTTCCGTGTCGAGCTGGTTCGGCAAAAAGAAATACAGCGTGCATTGGCTGATGTGGATTCTGTTCGTTCTCGTCATCGCCCGCTACCTGTTCGTCGGTTCGGAATAATTCGGAATAATGAAGAGGCGGTACCAGCGGAATCGCGAATCCCGCATAAACAGAGGCTGTTCACGGCTTATGCCGTGGACAGCCTCTGTGCGTCTAAAAGGGAAAGCCAGCGTCAAGCGAAGCGGAACCAGGCGATCCGAACGCCTTCGCTCAGTTCCAAAACGATGTCCTTGCGTCCGCGAAGCGGGGAGACCGCGCAGGGACAAATTGAAGAAAAGGGTTGCGTCCGCCGGAAATCTTGCTTCAAAATAAGTTCAATCGCAAGCTCACATGCGCTTTGCGGGTGCTGCGGCCGGGGGAGGGGAACGTTTTGAAGGGCTTGTTTATGCGGTTTAACGACATGAAGCTGCGCAACAAAATGGTGTTATCCTACATGCTGTTTTTCATTCTGCCGGTCATCATCGTCGGCTTTTTTATCGTACGAGAGTACCGCGAGTCCGCGCTCGACAAGGCGATCGAACAGACGGAGAGTGCGGTGGAACGGGTGAAAAACCGGACGGACGAAACGTTGCAGGTGGCGATCAATCTGTCAAGCAGGCTCATGCTCGACCAGACGATGCAGCAGATCGCGACGACGCATTACGCCAATACAAGCGATGTCGTGGAAGCTTACCGGGATTACAACACGTTCAGGACCTACCTCGAATTCAATCCGGAAATCCACCAGATCAAACTGCTTGTCGAGAACCCTACCCTGCTCAACAACTGGGAGTTTTTCCCCGCCGGTCCGGAGAAAACGCATACATTCTGGTATGAGGCCGCGCTAAAGCACAGCGGTTTGATCGGCTGGTATTATTTCACGGACGAAACCCGGACGCCAAGCAGCCTGCTGAGTCTGGTCCGCAGCGTTTATTTCCAGGAGAGCAAGTCCTTCGGGGTGCTTGTGATCGACTTGAATACCGATTACTTGAATTCGGTGCTGAAGCAGGAAAATTCCGAGACGCTGCTGACGGACGAGAACGGATACGTGGTCGCCTCCAACCGCCCGAACCTGACCGGCCGGCTGCTCAAAGATACGCGGCTTGGTCCCGACATCGGGCAGAAGAAGCCCGGCACTTACGAAATGAGGGTCGACGGCGTGAGGTCCAAGGTGATCATCGACCGGCTTTTGCCGGACAAGAGCTTTACCAGCCTGAACGTCATCACGATCTATTCGATCGACAGCATCGTGCACGAAGCGAACCGGATCAGCGTCCTCGGCATGAAGATCATCGCCGTCTTCGTCGTGCTGTCGGTTCTGCTCATCTACTTCATCTGCACGGTTTTGACGAACCGGCTGCTTAAATTCAGCCGCCAGATCAGCAAAGTGTCGACGGGGAACTTCAATGCGGTGCTGACCGTGGACGGGAAAGACGAGATCGGCCAGATTTCGCGGCAGTTCAACCAGATGGTCGCAAACATCAAAGAGCTGATGGAGGAGGTCACGCTTTCCCATCGCCGCGCCAGCGAGCTGGAGCGCAAGCAAAACGAGATCAAGTTGAAAATGCTGGCCAGCCAGATCCATCCGCATTTTCTCTACAACGCGTTGGAATCGATCCGCATGAAAGCGCATATCAACGGGCAAAAAGAAATCTCCCAAGCGGTCAAGATGCTCGGCAAGCTGCTGCGCAAAAACCTGGAACTGACCGGACAAGCGATCCCCCTGAGAGACGAGATCGAGCTCAGCCGCTGCTATCTGGAGATTCAAAAATTCCGTCACGAGGACCGGCTGGACTACGAGCTGGATATCGATCCGGCCGTCTTGAACGTAAAGCTGCCCCCGCTGTTGATTCAGCCCCTGGTCGAAAACTCGGTGGTTCACGGCCTGGAGGGCAGTTCCGGCGGCGGCATAGTGAAGGTCAGCGCCCGAAGGGCGGACGGGGAGCTTCGCGTTTGCGTCGAAGACAACGGGATCGGCATTGCTCCCGACAAGCTGGAGCAAATCCGGCAGTCGTTCGCGGAGCAGGAAGCCGAGCGGATCGGGCTATACAACGTCCATCAAAGGCTGCTGCTGACGTACGGCGAAGCTTCCGGCCTGCGGATCGAGAGCGGACATCGGACGGGAACCCGAATCGAATTCCGGATTCCGTTGGAGGGATAATCGAATGTACAGAGTATTGATCGTGGACGACGAGCCGTTGATCCGGGAAGGACTGCGGACGATCGTCAACTGGGAGGAGCACGGGTTCGTCGTGGCGGGAAGCGCCTCGGACGGTCTGGAGGGGCTCCAAAAGACGGAGAAGCTTGCGCCCGATCTGGTTATCGTCGATGTCCGGATGCCGGGCATGGACGGGCTGAACCTGATTCGCGCCGTCCGGGAACGGTCCCGGCCCAAGCCGCATTTTCTCATTCTGAGCGGGCATGCGGATTTCGAATACGCGCGAAGGGCGCTGGAGATGAAGGCGGAAGGCTACCTGCTGAAGCCGGTCGACGAGGACGAGCTGACCGAGCATCTGGCGAAGATGAAAAGCATTCTGGACGAGGAAAGCCGGAAGGAAAAAGTGCCGCCAGCCGAATGGAGCGGGGAACGGATCGTTGCGTCCCTGCTGGCCGGCGACTTCGGCTCGGTGCCCGAGGAAGCGGTCGCCGGCGCGGGGCTTGACGGCGATTCATTCGAGGTGGTGCTGATCAAGCCGCAGAGCAGGGAGGAGATCGACGGAGCGACAACCGCCCGCGTCAAGCGCAAGCTGTCGGAAACCTACGAGCCGGCGGGCAGGGGCGTCGTCTTTTCCATGGACCCGTATTTGGGCATCGTGCTGAAAAACAGCGCGGGCGATCCGGGAGCGCTCGACGCGGCTTGCCGGGCCATCGCGCGGGCCTGCGCGGATAGCGGCCTGGATTTTACCGCCGTCAGCGGAGGAGCCGTCGCCCGGCTGGACGAGCTGGAACGCTCCTACCGCAACGCCCGTGAGAGGATGAAGAGCCGGTTTGCGCTCGAAGGGGGCAAGGTGCATGTCTGGGAACCGCCGGCGTCCGAAGGGCATGCCGGGGGCGGCGCGGCCGGCGGCGGCAAGGAGGCGCCCGATCTGAACGCCGCGGGCGAAAAGCTGCTGCTTGCGCTGGATATCGGGAACGCGGACACGGCGGCCGAGCTGATCCGGGGTACGGGCGAGGCGATGCTTGAGGCCGGAATGACCGAGCAGGAGATCAAGGCGGGATTCGCGCAAATGCTGACGATGGCGCTGGGCAAGCTGGCGCAGAACCGGCCGGAGCTTAAGGAGAAAGTGCAGGCCTATTCCTCCGCGGTGCCGGACATCTACGCCGAATACCGGTTTTCCGGTCTGATCGGGCGGCTGACCGCACTGGCCCGCGAGATGGCGGAGCCGTTCCGCGGCTGCGGGGGCGACAAGCAGGTCCAGCGGATGATCGAGCTCATCCGGCGGAACTATTCCGAAAATCTGAAGCTGGAATCGCTGGCGGAAGTGTTCAATTACAACAGCTCGTACCTCGGCAAGCTGTTCAAACAGACGACGGGCGTTTCTTTCAACACGTATCTGGATCAGGTCCGCATCGAGAAGGCGAAGGAACTGCTGGCCGACGGAATGAAAGTGTATCAGGTCGCGGAACGGGTCGGCTATGCCAATGTCGATTATTTTCACGGCAAATTCCGCAAATACGTGGGCGTCTCGCCCTCCGAATACCGTAAGCGCCTCCACTAATTTTGATATGAATTTATGCCGGATCCTTCGGGTAGAGCGGAGGGTCCGGTTTTTTTATCATGGAGGCATACAGCAGGGAGGGGTTTCATGAAAGCGATGTCAAGCGCGGCCGTTCCAAGCGGCGGCATGCCGCCCGAGGGGCGAGCGCCGAAATTCTGGAAAACCGCTTACCGCAACCGGTACTTGTATTTGATGACGCTTCCGTTCGTCGCCTGGGTGTTCGTCTTCAGCTACTATCCGCTCTGGGGATGGCTGATGGCGTTTCAAAGCTTCAAGCCGGGAAAGCCGCTATTCGAGCAGAAATGGGTCGGGTTCGATCAGTTCAAAACGCTGTTCCAGGACGACCTGTTTTACCAGGTTCTGCGCAACACGCTGGCCATGAGCGTGATGGGGCTGATCGCCGCCTTTACGGTTCCGATCGTATTCGCCTTGTTGCTTAACGAAGTCCGCAACATGTTTTTCAAACGGTTCGTGCAAACGGTATCCTATCTGCCGCACTTCGTGTCCTGGGCCGTTGCCGCCAGCATCGTCACCCGGATGCTCGCCACCGACAACGGGGTCGTAAACGATATTTTGATGGGGCTCGGCCTCATCGACAAACCGATCCAGTTTATGGCGAACGGCCATTTCTTCTGGGGCATCGTCACGCTTTCCGACGTCTGGAAGGAAACCGGCTGGAACGCGATCATCTATCTGGCGGCGATGACGGGCATCAGCGGCGAATTGTACGAAGCGGCCAAGGTCGACGGCGCCAGCCGTCTGCGGCAAATCTGGCACATTACGCTGCCCGGCATCCGTTCCACGATCATCGTGCTGATGATTTTGTCGATCGGCCATCTGGTCAGCATCGGGTTCGAGAAGCAGTTCCTGCTCGGCAACAATCTCGTGCTCGACTATTCGCAGGTGCTCGACCTGTATTCGCTGCAATACGGGCTGCAAATGAACCGCTATTCCTTCGGCGTCGCGGTGAACATTTTCAACTCGGTCGTCAGTCTGATTCTGCTGTTCGTCGCGAACGGCCTGTTCAAGCGCATGACGAAAGAAAGCATTATGTAACCCATCATGGCATGCATCATGCGAGGAGGTACCCCGTTGGCAACCCAAACCTGGCGCAAAAGCGTTTCCTGGGCGGATCGGCTGCTTGACCTGTTCATCACCGTCATTCTGGCCGCCGTCGCGATCGTGACGATCTATCCGTTCCTGAACGTGCTCGCGCTTTCCTTAAACGATTCGACGGACAGCGTGCGGGGAGGCATCACGATTATCCCCCGCGAGTTCACCCTGGAAAATTACAAGCTCATCTTCTCCTTCGGCGGGCTTGTGACCGGCTTTAAAATTTCGGTGCTGAGAACGGTCGTCGGCACGTTGCTGGGCCTGATCAGCTCCTCCATGCTGGCCTATGCGCTCGCCCGTCCCGACTTCCAGGGACGCCGGTTCGTATCCGTCTATTTGGCCATCACGATGTACGTGTCGGCAGGGCTGATTCCCGTTTATCTGCTGATCAAGGATCTGCATCTGATGGGGACGTTCGCCGTTTATATTCTGCCGGGGCTCGTCAGCGCGTTCAACGTGTTCGTGATCCGCTCCTTTATCGACGGGCTTCCGTACGCTCTGCAGGAATCGGCGAAGATCGACGGGGCGAACGATTTTACGATCTACTGGCGCATCGTGCTGCCGATGACGACGCCCGCGCTGGCGACAATCGCGCTGTTCATCGCGGTCGGCCAGTGGAATTCCTGGTTCGACACGTATTTGTACAACGCGACCAGCCCGCATCTGACGACGCTGCAGTACGAGCTGACCAAAGTGCTGCAGAGCACGACGGCCGGCAACGGCGGGGACTACCGCACCACCAACATGACGCAAGTGCTGTCGACCGTCTCCCCCGAATCGGTCAAAATGGCGATCACGATGGTCGTCACCGTGCCGATCCTGCTCGTGTATCCGTTTCTCCAGCGGTATTTTGTCAAAGGCATGACGCTCGGCGCCGTAAAGGGCTGACGCCTGGGCAGACATCCGGTATAGACAGGGCGACCTGTTATACAATACATTTGCTGAACCAACAGGAGGGGTACAAACATGGCAGTCAAGAAAAAATGGCCGGCCGTGCTGTTGACTGCGGCGCTTTCGGTCGGCTTGCTGGCGGGCTGCGGCGAAAGCGGCGGCGGCAACGCCGGTCCGTCGGGCTCCGGCTCCGCGGAAGCGGGTTCGGGGGCATCGGACGATTTGAAGCCGATTACATTCACCTTTTACAGCGAGGACCCGAATCCGAACTGGACCAACATGCAGGATGAGATCGGCAAAGTCATTACGGAAAAGACCGGCGTTACCCTGAATGCGGAATTTGCGGTCGGCGACCCGGTGCAGAAATCCGCGCTGATCGCATCCAGCGGCAAATATCCGGACATCATCAGCGCCAAAAACAGCATCAACAAATTCGTCGACGCGGGCGCCGTCATCGACTTGACGGAGCTGATCGACCAGCACGCCCCGAACATCAAGAAGCTGTTCGGAGACCAGATGAACCGTCTCCGCTACAGCAACGACGATCCTTCCATCTACGTCATCCCGACGTACGACGGCGTAGGCAATACGATTTTCGAAGCGGGCGGCGGCTTCTCGCTGCAGCATCGCGTCGTCAAGGAGCTGGGCTATCCGAAAATCCGCACGGTCCAGGATTTTGAAAACGCTATTAAGCAATATCTCGCCAAGCATCCGACGGATGAGAACGGAAACAAAAACATCGGCGTGTCGCTGAACGCGGACGACTGGCACATGTACATCTCCGTGACGAACCCGGCCTTCTTCGCCACGGGCGCGCCGGATGACGGCGAATATTACATCGACATGAACACCTACGAAGCAACGTATCATTACCTCCGTCCGGAGGAGAAGGAATACTTCCGCTGGCTCAACCATATGAACGCGGAAGGCCTGCTCGATCCCGACAGCTTCGTGCAGAAATACGACCAGTACAAAGCGAAAATCGCCTCCGGCCGCGTGCTCGGGCTGATCGACCAGCTGTGGGATTACGCCGACGGAGAGAAAGCGCTGAAAGCCGAAGGCAAGTTCGAATATACGTACGGCCATTATCCGGTTACGTTAAACGAAAACTACAAGGACACGTCTTTTTGGCCGACGGGCTTCCTAGCCGGCTACGGAATCGCGATTTCCAAGACGAACCCGGACCCGGTGCGCACGATCAAATTCCTGGATTACCTCGCTTCCGACGAAGGGCAAGTGCTGCTGAACTGGGGCATCAAGGATAAGCACTATACGGTGGACGCAAACGGCAAGCGCTCGATGATCAAGGAAGTGAACGACCGCCGCGTCAACGACGCCACCAATTTCCAGAAGGAGACCGGCATCGGCAACTACAATACGATCGGTCCGCACTACGGCGACGGCGTCAAGGACCCGAGCGGCAACTATTACACGCTGAGGTTTCCCGAACAGCTCGTGGAAGGCTACAGCGACGTGGAGAAGGAAGTGCTTAAGGCGTACGGGGCCACGACCTGGAAAGACCTGTTCCCGAAGGAGAGCGAATTCAAAGTCAAGCCGTGGGGCGCGGCCTGGAACATTCCGGTGCCGAGCGACAACGAGCTGACGGTGCTGGACGAGAAGCTGAAAACGATCACCTGGAAAATGATTCCGAAAGCGGTTCTGGCGAAGCCGGAAGAATTCGACCGGGTGTGGGACGATTACTTGCAGCAGCTCGAAAAAGCGGGCGTTCATAAGGCCGAGGAGCTGAGAACGCAGCTGGTGAAAGACCGCGTCAAGCTGTGGAGCGAATAACGCACGCCACGGACCGGCGCGGCGGCGGACAGGGCCCGTCATGGGGCCTTGTCCGTTTTTTGTTTTTTCTCCTGCCTTCTCTTGCTCCAAAATCCGAACATTTATATTTTCATGTAACATTAGCGTTCGTCTTTCGTTTGACAATCGGCCGCCATTACAGTAAACTTAGAACCGTAAAACCGCAATTTTGCTCGTATATCTTCGGGAATATGGCCCGATCGTCTCTACCCGGAAACCGTAAATTTTCGGACTACGAGCCAACTGGACGGCAGGTGGAATGCCGCTATCGGTCTGCGACAACATTCGACCGGGCGGTGTTGCGCCTTAGCGACGTCCTGTTGGCTGCTGGCCGAAAGGGCCGGTTTCGCGAGAGAAGATGGGCTTGACGGGGAATGCTTACCACATGGACCCGTCGCCCTTTTTGTATGTTTGGGAACGATCACCGGTCGGCCGGGAAAGGGTGGAATCATGTCCGCACTCGTCGGAGTCATCATGGGAAGCACGTCGGACTGGGAAACGATGAAAAAAGCGTGCGACGTGCTCGATGAACTGGGCATTGCCTACGAGAAAAAAGTCGTCTCGGCGCACCGCACGCCGGATCTGATGTTCGAATACGCCGCATCCGCCGCGTCCCGGGGGCTTAAGGTCATCATCGCGGGAGCGGGCGGCGCGGCTCATCTGCCGGGCATGGTCGCGGCCAAAACCGTCCTGCCCGTCATCGGGGTGCCCGTCAAGTCGCAAGCCTTGAACGGGCTTGATTCGTTGCTGTCGATCGTGCAGATGCCGGGGGGCGTTCCGGTGGCGACCGTCGCCATCGGCGCGGCCGGGGCGACGAACGCCGGGCTGTTGGCCGCCCAGATCATCGGGGCGTTCGACCCGGACGTTCAGCGGCGCGTTGAGGCACGCCGCGAGCGAATTACGCAGGAAGTGCTGGCGAATGGAGAACTGCCATGAACGAAGAGAACAAACTGGAACGCCTGTTTGACGGAGGGCTTGTCTGCGGCGCGGACGGCTGCGGTCCGATCGGCGGGGAAGCGGAAGGCGCGAAGGACGGCGTGACGGACGGCGCCAACGCCCTGCCGGGCGCGGCAGGCGCGCTTGCCGGCGCATCGGGCGCGGACCGCGCCCGCCGCGTCATTCCGCCCGGCGCGACCATCGGCGTGCTCGGCGGCGGGCAGCTCGGCCGGATGCTGGCGCATGCCGGCAGCCGGATGGGCTACCGGTTCGTGACGCTCGATCCGACGCCGGATTCGCCTTGCGGCCAGACGGCGGAGCAGATCGTCGCCGGCTACGCGGACCGCGAGGCGGCGCGCGAGCTGGCGCGCCGCGCGGACGTCATCACGTACGAGTTCGAAAACGTCGACGCGGGCGTAGCCGCGATGCTGGAGGCCGAATCGTACGTGCCCCAGGGCAGCGCGCTGCTGCACACGACGCAGCACCGGCTGCGGGAGAAGCGCGCCGTCGAGGCGGCGGGCGCGCGGGTTGCGCCTTACGCGGCGATCGCTTCGCTTGCGGAGCTGAAAGCGGCGGCGGCCAGGCTGGGCCTGCCGGCGGTGCTGAAGACGGCGACCGGAGGCTACGACGGCAAAGGCCAGTGGGTGCTGCGCGGCGAGGCGGACCTGGAGCCGGCCTGGCTGGAAGCGGAGCGCGCCGGAACGGAGCTGGTGCTCGAGAAGTTCATCGACTTCGCGATGGAAATTTCGGTGATCGCCGCGCGGCGGCCATCGGGCGAGGTGCGGACGTTTCCGCCGGCGGAGAACGTGCACGTGAACAACATTTTGCATCTGTCGATCGTGCCCGCCCGCATCGGGGAAGACGTGCGCCGCGAGGCGGAGCGGCTCGCGGTGTCGATTGCCGAGACGCTCGGCGTCGTCGGCCTGATCGCCGTCGAGATGTTTGTGGCGAAGGACGGCACGATTTATGTGAACGAGCTGGCGCCAAGGCCGCACAATTCCGGCCATTATACGATCGAAGCCTGCCGCACGTCCCAGTTCGAGCAGCACATCCGCGCCATCTGCGATCTGCCGCTTGGGGATACCGCCCTGCTGACGCCGGTCGTCATGGCGAATATTCTCGGCGAGCATGTCGCGCCGCTTCTCGAATGGATGCGGGAGCGCGACCCGGCGGCGGAACGGCTGGGCGTGGAGCCGAAGGTGCATTTGTACGGCAAGGCCGATGCCAAACCGAAGCGCAAAATGGGACACGTCAATGTGCTTGCCCCGGATGTCGGCGCGGCGCTTGAGTGGATAAGCCAATCGAAAATATGGAGGGTCTGATACAGCATGATCGATCGTTACAGCCGCCCGGAGATGCGGGCCATCTGGACGGAAGAGAACAAATTCCGGGCATGGCTCGAGGTGGAGCTGGCCGCCTGCGAAGCCTGGGCGGAGCTTGGGCACATTCCCAAGGAGGACGTAGTCAAGCTTAGGCAAAACGCCAAGTTCGACATCAAGCGCATCTATGAAATCGAGGAGGAGACGCGCCACGACGTCATCGCCTTTACCCGCGCGGTATCCGAAAGCCTCGGACCGGAACGGAAGTGGGTGCATTACGGGCTGACTTCGACGGATGTCGTCGACACGGCGCTCGGCTACCTGCTGAAGCAGGCGAACGCCATCCTGGAGCGGGATCTTGTCGCGTTTATCGAGATTTTGCGCAGCCAGGCGATCAAATACAAGCATACCCCGATGATGGGGCGCACTCACGGCGTGCACGCGGAGCCGACGACGTTCGGCCTGAAGCTGGCGCTGTGGCACGAGGAAATGAAGCGCAATCTGGAGCGGTTCCGCAGGGCGGCGGACGGCGTCCAATTCGGCAAGCTGTCCGGAGCCGTCGGCACCTACGCCAACATCGACCCGTTCGTAGAGCAGTACGTATGCCAAAAGCTGGGTATCAAGCCCGCGCCGATTTCCACGCAGACGCTGCAGCGCGACCGGCATGCCGAATACATGGCGACGCTGGCGCTGATCGCCACGTCCATCGACAAGTTCGCCACGGAGATTCGCGGCCTGCAAAAAAGCGAGTTCCGCGAAGTCGAGGAACCGTTCGCCAAAGGCCAGAAGGGCTCGTCGGCGATGCCGCACAAGCGCAACCCGATCGGCTGCGAGAACATGAGCGGCCTGGCGCGCGTCATCCGCGGCCACATGCTGTCCGCATACGAGAACGTGCCGCTGTGGCACGAGCGCGACATTTCGCACTCCTCGGTCGAGCGGATCATTCTCCCGGACGCGACCATGCTGCTGAATTACATGTTGAACCGGTTCGGCAATATCGTGAAAAACCTGACGGTGTTCCCGGAAAACATGAAGCGGAACATGCGCAGAACGTACAACGTGCCGTTTTCCGGACGCGTCATGACCAAGCTGATCGACAAAGGCTTAAGCCGCGAACAGGCCTACGACACGGTGCAGCCGCGCGCGATGCAGGCTTGGGAGGAGCAGCGCGATTTCCGCGAGATTGTATCTTCCACGCCGGAAATTACGAGCCTTTTGTCCCCGGAAGAAATCGCCGACTGCTTCGATCCGAGCTGGCATCTGAAGCATGTGGACACGATTTTTGAACGCCTTGGACTGAATTGAAAACCCGCTTGGATATCGCCGGTTAACGGCCGTTCGGGCCGTTGGCCGGACAACCCGACCGATTATATATCGGGGGGTGGAAGGAGGCCGCCATGTCGACAGAAGCTTTGACTACCGCAGCCGGGCTCGTGAACGCCCCGCTCATCCACAAAGGCAAGGTTCGGGAGCTGTACGATCTGGGCGAGCACCTGCTCATCGTCGTCACCGACCGCATTTCCGCGTTCGACTATGTGCTCGAGCCCGCCGTGCCGGACAAGGGCCGGGTGCTGAACGAGCTTAGCGCCCACTGGTTCCGGCTCACCGAGAGCATCCAGCCGAACCACGTCGTGCATACCGATGCAAGCCGGCTCGGCGGCGTCATCCGCGATCCGGACAAGCTGCAGGGCCGCATCATGGTCGCCCGCAAGGCGCAGCGGATCGACATCGAGTGCGTCGTGCGCGGCTACATCACCGGCGGCGGCTGGCGGCAGTACCGGGCCGCCGGCGAAGTGAACGGCATCAAGCTGCCCGAAGGCCTGCGCAAAAACGCCAAGCTCGAGCAGCCTGTCTTCACGCCCGCAGGCAAAAACGACGTCGGCCACGACGAGGACATCCCGTTCGGGGAAATGGCCCGCCGCATCGGCAAGGAGCTCGCGGAAAGCCTTCGCGACCGCAGCCTCCGGCTGTACGAATTCGGCCGCGATTATTGCGCTAAGCACGGCATTATTTTGGCCGATTGCAAATTCGAGTTCGGCCTGATCGACGGGCAAGTCGTTCTGATCGACGAACTGTTCACCCCGGATTCCTCGCGCTTCTGGGCGCAGGAGAAATACGCGCTCGACATCGAGATCGACAGCATGGACAAGGAGCCGGTACGGACCTATCTGGCCCGTTCGGATTGGGACAAAAACAGCCCGCCGCCGCCGCTGCCGGACGAAGTGGTGAACGCGACATCCGAGCGCTACCGGGATATTTTCCGCCGATTGACCCAATCGTAAACGTAAATCCCGCCAATCTCACGGAATCTCGCTTCATCGCGCGGATTCGCCAAGGCTTGCGGCCATTATTTTTTTCCCCAAACAATCCCCACCTTAGGAGGAGAACCTCATACATGAAAGCGACGGTATATGTGACCATCAAAGCGAACGTCCTGGATCCGCAGGGCAACGCCGTTCAAAACGCTCTGCATACGATGGGCTTCCACGAAGTCGGCAAAGTCCGCATCGGCAAGTACATGGAAATCCAGCTCGACACGGCGGACCGCGCGCAGGCGGAAGAACGCGTCAAGGCGATGTGCGAGAAGCTGCTCGCCAACACCGTCATCGAAGATTATCGCTTTGAATTGGAGGGCTGAGGCGTTCATGAACTTTGCGGTACTCGTGTTTCCCGGTTCCAACTGCGATATCGACATGCTGAAGGCCGTGGAAGACACGGTCGGCCAGCCCGTCGATTATGTGCGGCATACGGCCGACGACCTTTCGAAATACGACGCCATTCTCGTGCCGGGAGGCTTCTCCTACGGGGATTATCTCCGCTGCGGCGCCATCGCCCGGTTCGCCCCGGTTATGAACGAAGTGCGCAAAGCGGCGGCGGAAGGGAAGTTCATTCTCGGCGTGTGCAACGGCTTCCAGATTTTGACCGAAGCGGGGCTGCTGCCCGGCGCGCTCATCCGCAACAAGTCGCTCAAATTCCGCTGCCATCCGGTCGATCTGCGCGTCGAGAACGCGAACACGGCGTTTACGCTCGACTACGAGGAAGGCGAAGTGGTTACGATCCCGATCGCGCACGGGGAAGGCAACTATTACTGCAGCGAAGAAACGCTCGCGCAGCTTAAAGCGAACAACCAGATCGTGTTCCGCTACGCGGGGGAGAACCCGAACGGCTCCGTCGACAACATTGCGGGCATCTGCAACGAAGCCGGCAACGTCGTCGGCATGATGCCCCATCCGGAACGCGCCGTTTCCGAGCTGCTCGGGTCCACGGGCGGCGCGCGGATGTTTACGTCAGTACTAAACGCTTTTAAGAAGCGGGCCGAGTCCGGCGCCACGACCGGCGCCCGGGCCTACTAAGGAGGTAACGCAATGGCGCAGCAAGTGTCCGCAAAAGAACCGACGGCGGAGCAGATCGCCGAGCAAAAAATTTACCGCCAGTTCGGCGTGACCGACGCCGAGTACGAGCTTATCTGCGGCTTCCTCGGACGCCGGCCGAACTACACCGAAATCGGCGTGTTCAGCGTCATGTGGTCGGAGCATTGCGCGTACAAAAACTCCAAGCCGCTGCTCAAACGGTTCCCGACGACCGGTCCGCGCGTCCTCATGGGTCCGGGAGAAGGGGCCGGCATCGTCGACATCGGCGACAACCAGGCGGTCGCGTTCAAAATCGAATCGCACAACCACCCGTCGGCCGTCGAGCCTTACCAGGGAGCGGCGACCGGCGTGGGCGGCATTATCCGCGACATCTTCTCGATGGGCGCCCGTCCGATCGCGCTGCTTAACTCCCTGCGGTTCGGCCGCCTGGAGAACGACCGCGTGCGTTACCTGTTCGAGAACGTTGTCGCCGGCATCGCCGGCTACGGCAACTGCATCGGCATTCCGACCGTCGGCGGCGAGGTCATGTTCGACGAGTCGTACGAAGGCAACCCGCTCGTCAACGCGATGTGCGTCGGCCTGATCGACCACGACAGGATTCAGCGCGGCGTCGCCAAGGGCGTGGGCAACCCGGTGTTCTATGTGGGGCCGGCCACCGGCCGCGACGGCATCCACGGCGCGACGTTCGCGTCCGAGGACCTGACGGCGGAATCGGAAGCGAAGCGCTCGGCGGTGCAAGTGGGCGATCCGTTTATGGAAAAGCTGGTTATGGAAGCGACGCTGGAGCTGATCGAATCCGGCATCGTGCTCGGCATTCAGGATATGGGCGCAGCGGGGCTGACGTGCTCCAGCGCGGAGATGGCGAGCAAGGCCGGCAACGGCATGGAGCTGTATCTCGACGAGGTGCCGCAGCGCGAGGAAGGCATGACTGCGTACGAAATGATGCTGTCGGAATCGCAGGAGCGGATGCTGTTTGTCACCGAGCCGCAGCACGAGGAGCAGGCGAAGGCGATTTTTGCGCGGTGGGGCCTGGATTGCGTCAAAGTCGGCAAAGTGACGGACGACGGGCGGCTGCGGCTGTTCCACAAGGGCGAGCAGGTCGCCGACATTCCGGTCAAGGCGCTGGTGGACGACTGCCCGGTATACCACAAGCCTTCCAAGGTGCCGGATTATTATGTGAAGAACGGCTCGATCGATACGAACCGCTACGAGCAGGTGCTCGATTTGAACGGCGCTTTGAAAAAAGTGCTCGGTTCGCCGTCGCTGGCGAGCAAAGAGTGGGTGTACAGCCAGTACGACTACCAGGTCCGAACGTCGACGGCGGTTGTGCCGGGTTCGGACGCGGCGGTCGTGACGATCCGCGGCACGCGCAAGGCGCTGGCGATGACGACCGACTGCAACGGGCGCTATGTCTATCTCGATCCCGAAGTCGGCGGACGGATCGCGGTCGCGGAAGCGGCGCGCAACATCGTCTGCTCCGGCGGCGAGCCGCTTGCGATAACGGACAACCTGAACTTCGGCTCTCCGGAGAAGCCGGAAGTGTTCTGGCAGATGGAAAAGGCGGTCGACGGCATGGCCGAAGCCTGCCGCTATTTCGAGACGCCGGTTATCGGCGGCAACGTGTCGCTGTACAATGAAAACGCGAAAGGGGCCATCTACCCGACGCCGGTCGTCGGCATGGTCGGCCTTGTGCACGATCTCGATCATATTACGACGCAGGAATTCAAAGCGGAAGGCGACGTGATCTTCCTCCTCGGCGAGACGAAGGCGGAATTGGGCGGAAGCGAGTTCCAGTACGCCATCCACGGCGTAACCGAAGGCCGGCCGCCGGAGCTGGATCTTGCGGCGGAGAAGAAGCTGCACGGCGCGATTCTGGGCGCGATCCGACAGGGCCTCGTCGCTTCGGCACACGACTTGTCCGAAGGCGGACTTGCGGCGGCGCTGGCGGAAGCCTGCTTCGGCCGCGGGCTGGGCGCTTCGGTCGATTTTCAATCGAATCTGCGCCCCGACATCGCGCTGTTCAGCGAATCGCAATCGCGCGCGCTGCTGTCCGCAAGACCCGAACGCGCGGATGAATTGGCCGCTTGGCTCGACTCGCAAGGCGTTCCGGCGCAGCGTCTCGGAACGGTCGGCGGCGACCGGCTGACGATCCGCGTGAACGGCCGCGCGGCCATCGATGCTTCCGTGGACGAACTCCGCAAAGAATGGAAGGATGCGATCCCATGCCGGATGAAGTGAATTCCGGACGCACGGCGGCTTCGGCTGCGGCAGGCGCTGCCATCGGGGCCGCGGCCTCGTCGCCGTCGCGCTTTTGGACCGGGGATTACTACAACGAGGGCCACGCTCACGAGGACGTCTTCGACAAATTGAAAGAGGAGTGCGGCGTATTCGGGGTGTTCAACATTCCCCATGCGTCTTCGCTCACCTACTACGGCCTCCATGCCCTTCAGCACCGGGGCGAGGAAAGCTGCGGCATCTGCACGGCCGACGGCGGCCGGTTCCATTACCATCGCGGCATGGGGCTCGTCAAGGAAGTGTTCGACCGCGAAAAGCTGGATTCGCTGACCGGCGACCGCGCGATCGGCCATGTCCGCTACTCGACCTCCGGGTCCAGCCACATCGGCAACGCGCAGCCGCTGGTGTTCAAATACCGCGGGGGCGACCTCGCCGTATGCACGAACGGCAACCTCGTCAACGAGCCGGTCCTTCGCCGCGAGCTGGAGGAGCAGGGCTCGATTTTCCAGACGACAAGCGACACCGAGGTCATCGCGCACCTGATCGCCCGTTCGCCGAAGGAGTTGGTCGAGGCGGTCAAGGACGCGTTCGCCCGCTTGATCGGCGGGTACGCGTTTTTGATCATGACGAAGGACTGCCTGATCGCGGCGTGCGATCCGAACGGGTTCCGCCCGCTGGTGATGGGACGCCTGGGAGAGGGGTACGTGTTCGCTTCGGAAACGTGCGCGCTGGAGACGGTCGGCGCCGAGTACGTGCGCGATGTTGAGCCGGGAGAAATCCTCGTGCTGGACAAGGACGGCCTGCGCGAGGAGCGGTACGCCCCGCTGGAGAGGCGCGCGGTCTGCGCCATGGAGTACATCTATTTCGCCCGTCCGGACAGCGACATCAACCAGATCAACCTGCACTCGGCCCGCAAGCGGATGGGGCAACGGCTCGCGCTCGAATCGTTCGTCGACGCCGACGTCGTAACGGGCGTTCCCGACTCCAGCATCTCGGCCGCAATCGGCTACGCGGAGCAAACGGGCATTCCTTACGAGCTGGGGCTGATCAAAAACAAATATACGGGCCGGACGTTTATCCAGCCTTCGCAGGAACTGCGGGAGCGGGGCGTCAAAATGAAGCTGTCCGCCGTCCGCAAGGTCGTCGAGGGCAAGCGCGTCGTCATGATCGACGATTCGATCGTGCGCGGCACGACCTCGCTGCGGATCGTCAACCTGCTGCGGGAGGCCGGCGCGGTCGAGGTGCACGTGCGGATTACGTCGCCGCCGTTCATGAATCCGTGTTTTTACGGGATCGACACGCCGAACCCGGCCGACCTGATCGCCTCGACGAAAACGGTCGAAGAGATTCGCAAGGCGATTCATGCGGATTCGCTGTATTTTCTGAGCAAACAGGG
This sequence comes from Cohnella laeviribosi DSM 21336, assembly GCF_000378425.1. GTDB lineage: Bacteria > Bacillota > Bacilli > Paenibacillales > Paenibacillaceae > Cohnella > Cohnella laeviribosi. The sequence continues at coordinate 37,238 of NZ_KB899831.1, forward strand.
TCTGCTGGAAGCGATCGGCGGCCACGAGAACGAGAAAAACCGCGGCCTGTGCCTGAGCTGCTTCGATAACGACTACCCGACGCAGGTGAAGTTCGAGCTTGCGAAGGCGACGTCCTGCAGCTGCGACTGAGGCCGTGCGCCGCGCGCCATCCGATGAGCGCGGCGCACGGCCCGGCAAGCAAGGCGCAACGGCTGCTGCAAATGCTGCTGCAAATAGAGAATAGAAGCGGCATCCAACCACAACGGAAAGAGGGGACCATCCAGTGTCCGAAGCGTACAAACAGGCCGGCGTCGACATCGCGGCGGGCAACGAAGCGGTCGAACGGATGAAGAAGCACGTGAAGCGGACGTTCCGTCCCGAGGTGCTGACCGGGCTCGGCGGATTCGGCGGGCTGTTCGGGCTGAACAAAGACAAATACGAGGAGCCGGTGCTGGTGTCCGGAACCGACGGCGTCGGCACGAAGCTGAAGCTGGCGTTCGAGATGGACAAACACGACACGATCGGCATCGATGCGGTCGCCATGTGCGTCAACGACGTCGTCGTAACGGGGGCGGAGCCGCTGTTTTTCCTCGATTATCTAGCCTGCGGCAAACTCGTGCCGGAAAAAATCGAGGCGATCGTCAAAGGCGTCGCGGACGGCTGCGAGCAGGCGGGCTGCGCGCTGATCGGCGGCGAGACGGCGGAGATGCCGGGCATGTACCCAGACGGCGAATACGATATCGCCGGCTTTGCCGTCGGCATCGTCGACAAGAAGAAGGCGATCGACGGATCGGCGATCGCGCCGGGAGATACGGTCATCGGGCTCGCTTCGAGCGGCGTCCACTCGAACGGCTTTTCGCTCGTGCGGAAGCTGCTGCTGGAGAAGCAAGGCTACCGCTTGACCGACAAGCTTCCCGAGCTGGAAGGCAGGACGCTCGGCGATGTGCTGCTCGAACCGACGCGGATTTACGTCAAGACGGTGCTTCGCCTGCTGGAAAGCGTGCAGGTGAAGGGCATGGCGCATATTACCGGCGGCGGCTTCATCGAGAACATTCCGCGCGTGCTGCCGGAGGGCGTGAACGTGGACATCGAGCGCGGCGCCTGGCCGGTCCCTCCGATTTTCGGCATCATGCAACGCGACGGCGCCATCAGCGACCGCGACATGTTCACGACGTTCAACATGGGCATCGGCATGGTGCTGGTCGTTCCGGCCGGGCAAGCCGAACGGGCGGTGGCGCTGGCCGGCGAATGCGGGGATAAAGCCTATACGATCGGGAAAGTAACGCCGGGGAGCCGCATCGTGACGTTTGGAGGCGTTGAGCTATAATGGTTTCGTCTCCCCTGCGGATCGCCGTATTCGCTTCGGGCAGCGGCAGCAACTTTCAGGCGCTGGCCGAAGCGATCGCGGGAGGCGGCATTCCGGCCGAGCTGGCGCTGCTGGTGTGCGACAGGCCGGAGGCGAAAGTGGTCCGGCGCGCCGAGGCGCTCGGCGTGCCGACGCTGCTGTTCCGGCCGAAGGAATACGCCTCGCGCGAAGCGTACGAGCGGGAAATCGTCGCCCGGCTGGAAGCCGAGGGCGTGGAGCTGGTCGTGCTGGCGGGCTACATGAGGCTGATCACGGGCATTTTGCTCAACCCTTTTTACGGACGGATGATCAATATCCACCCATCGCTGCTGCCCGCGTTCCCGGGCATCGGAGCCGTCCGCCAGGCGCTGGAATACGGCGTCAAGCTGACCGGAGCGACGGTCCATTTTGTCGACGGCGGGATGGATACGGGTCCGATCATCGCGCAGCAGGCGGTCGAAGTGCTGGACGGGGACACGGAGGAAACGCTCGCCGAGCGCATTCATGCGGCCGAGCACGAGCTGCTGCCGCGCGTGGTGCGGTGGATGGCGGAAGGCCGCATCAAGCTGGACGGACGGAAGGTTACGGTTGCGAAGGAAGTCGGGCCATAGGTCATAGGCCATAGCGCCGCAATCGTATTTTGATTCGGTTTCGTATGCGGGCCGGCAGGATGATGATCGATGCGTACAGAAGTTTTTTTGCAGGCAGTGGCCGCCGCGGTGAGCGGCGAAGTCAGAAGATTGGGAGTGAAATCATGGCGATCAGAAGGGCGCTGGTCAGCGTATCGGACAAGACGGGCATTGTGGAGTTTTGCCGGGAGCTGTCGCAGCTTGGCGTCGAAATCATTTCGACGGGCGGAACCAAAACGCTGCTGGAAAAGGAAAACGTGCCGGTCATCGGCATTTCGGACGTAACGGGCTTTCCCGAGGTGCTTGACGGCCGCGTCAAGACGCTGCACCCGGCGGTGCACAGCGGGCTTCTCGCGATCCGGGACAACGCGGAGCACCGCGAAACGATGGAGAAGCTGGGCCTCGATTACATCGATCTGGTGGTTGTGAATCTGTACCCGTTCCAGGCGACGATCGAAAAGCCGGGCGTCACGTACGAGGAAGCGATCGAAAATATCGATATCGGCGGGCCGACGATGCTGCGTTCCGCCGCCAAAAACCACGCTTTCGTCACCGTCGTCGTCGATGCGGGCGACTACGCCAAGGTGCTGGAGGAAGTGCGCCAAAGCGGCGATACGACGCTGGATACGCGCAAAAGGCTGGCGGCCAAAGTCTTCCGCCACACGGCGGCGTACGATGCCCTGATTTCCGATTATTTCGCCAAAGTGCTGGACGAGCCGCTGCCGGAGCGCCTGACGGTGACGTACGAGAAGGTGCAGGATCTGCGCTACGGCGAAAATCCGCACCAGCGGGCCGCGTTTTACCGCAAGCCGATTTCGTCTCCGGGCAGCATTACGACGGCGGAACAGCTTCACGGCAAAGAGCTGTCGTACAACAACATCAACGACGCGAACGCGGCCCTTGCGATCGTGAAGGAATTCGACGAGCCGGCGGTCGTGGCCGTCAAGCATATGAACCCGTGCGGCGTCGGCATCGGCGGCGACATCGACGAAGCGTACCGCAAGGCGTACGAAGCCGATCCGACCTCGATCTTCGGCGGCATCGTCGCGGCCAACCGGGTCATCGGCGCGGAGACCGCAAAGCGGCTTAGCGAAATCTTTCTGGAGATCGTCCTGGCGCCCGACTTCACGCCGGAGGCGCTGGACATTTTGACGAAGAAAAAGAACATCCGCCTGCTCCGGCTCGGCGATATCGCGGCGGCGGCCGAACGCAAGCCGGAATGGCTGATCAGCAGCGTCGAAGGCGGCATGCTCGTGCAGCAGAGCGACGTGCACAGCCTGAGCGAGGCCGACTTGAAGGTGGTCACCGACCGCGCGCCGACCCCCGAAGAGCTGAAGCAGCTTCTGTTCGGCTGGAAGGTCGTCAAGCATGTGAAGTCGAACGCGATTTTGCTCGCGAAGGACAGCATGACGGTCGGCGTCGGCGCAGGGCAGATGAACCGCGTAGGAGCGGCGAGAATCGCGATCGAACAGGCGGGGGCAAAAGCGCGCGGAGCCGTGCTCGCTTCGGACGCGTTCTTCCCGATGGGCGACACGCTCGAGCTGGCGGCGAAGGCCGGCATTACGGCCGTCATCCAGCCCGGCGGCTCGATCAAGGACGAGGAGTCCATCACGGTGGCGAACGCCAACAACATCGCGATGGTCATGACCGGCGTGCGCCACTTCAAGCACTGAGAGCCCGCCGCTCGGCGCCGTCCGGGGTCCGGACCCAAGGACTTGGCGGAGGAACATGAAGGAGGAGCCTGTTAACATGCGAATACTTGTCATCGGGCGCGGCGGGCGCGAGCATGCGATCGTCTGGGCGCTGAAACGCAGCGAGAAGGTCAAGCATATCTTTTGCGCTCCGGGCAATGCCGGAACGGCGTTGCTTGCGGAAAACGTGGACATCGGCGAAATGGAATTCGACCGCCTCGTGCAGTTCGCGCAGGACAACGCGGTCGATCTGGTCGTCGTCGGGCCGGACGATCCGCTTGCGGCAGGCATCGTGGACGCATTCGAGGCGGCCGGAGTGCCGGTATACGGTCCGCGCAAAAACGCCGCGGAAATCGAAGGCAGCAAAATTTTCATGAAAAACCTGCTTCGCAAATACGGCATTCCGACGGCCAAATACGAGACGTTTACGGATTACGAATCGGCGCTCGCGTACCTTCGCAGCCAGCCGGTTCCGATCGTGATCAAGGCGGACGGCCTTGCCGCCGGCAAGGGCGTCACCGTCTGCTTTACGGCCGAAGAAGCCGAGCGGGCGCTGCGGGAGACCATGGTCGAAAAGTCGTTCGGCGCGGCCGGCGACAAGGTGGTGATCGAGGAGTATCTGGAAGGCCAGGAAATGTCCATTCTGTCGTTCGTCGACGGCGAGACCGTCCGGCCGATGGTGCCGGCGCAAGACCACAAGCCGGTGTTCGACGGCGACAAAGGGCCGAACACGGGCGGCATGGGAACCTATTCGCCGCTGCCGCACATTCCGCAATCGGTCATCGACGATGCGATCGAGAACATCATCAAGCCGACCGCCCGGGCGATGGTGGCCGAGGGCCGGCCGTTCCGCGGCGTGCTGTTCGCCGGGCTGATGGTGACGAAGGACGGCCCGAAAACGATCGAGTTCAACGCCCGGTTCGGCGATCCGGAAACGCAGGTCGTGCTGCCGCGGCTGAAGACGGATCTGGTCGATATTATCCTCGCCTCGATCAACGGCCGTTTGCACGATATCGACATTTCGTGGAGCGACGAGGCCGCCGTTTGCGTAGTGCTGGCTTCCGAAGGGTATCCGGGAGCTTACGCGAAAGGGCTGCCGATCGAGGGGCTGGAACAAACCGGCGACGTCCTTGTTTTCCATGCGGGAACAGCCCGCAGCGACGGTAAAGTCGTCACGAGCGGCGGCCGGGTTCTGGGTGTGGTCGGATTAGGGGCGGACATCGCGCAGGCAAGGGAACGCGCCTATGCGGCCGCTGAACGAATCCGATTCCAGGGCAAGCATTTCCGCACCGATATTGCCATGAAGGCCTTGCAGGCGCAAACGGTCAAGGGATAACAAACGGGAGCAAGAAAAAACATGAGGTTCGCTGGCGGCTCCGCTCTTTCGGGCGGGCCGTCTTTTTGTGGTTTTTATAGCGGCCGGGCCTGAACGGCTTGATGCGGACAAAACCGGGCGCGCCGCCGTTTATTTTTGGAACCGATTCGGGTTATTCTTTATAGAACAAGGTTTTACGGTGAGCAATAATCCAACCGACGGAAACGAGGGTTCCGATGATCAGAATCGTTGTGAGCACATGGCTCGACAGCCAGTTCACGAGTGCGTTCATCCTGACACCTGCTTTGTCTAGAGTCGCTCCGCTGGAAACGAAGGCAAATGTAGCATGCCCCGAACGGGACGGTTTTTTTCGGCGTCTATTGACAGAGAGTCGGCCGGAATGTTAAGATTTAAAACACAGTAATTTAATCGGAATATAAGGAATAGAGGGACTTGCGTTATGGAAAGACCGTTTACGATACGCCACGAAGGCTTGAATCTTGCCGCCACCATCCACTATCCGAATCTGGAAGGCAAGAAGGAAGGGCAGAAGCTGCCGCTGATCATTATCAATCACGGCTTTGTGGGCAACCGGATCGGCGTGGACCGGCTGTTTGTGCTCGCCGCCAGGGAATTTGCGCAAAAGGGCAATCTGGTCATCCGTTTCGACTTTGCGGGCTGCGGGGAAAGCGAAGGCGTCTACGGCGAACACGGGCTCGACTCGATGATTGAGCAAACCCGGACGGTGCTGGAATACGGCCTTTCGCTCGACCTTGTCGATCCCTTGCGCGTAACGCTGCTCGGCCACAGTCTGGGCGGAGCGGTCGCGCTGCTGACGGCCGCCCGGGACCGGCGGATCAAATCGCTCGTGCTCTGGTCGACGGTCGGGTATCCGTTCAACGATATTTTGCGCATCGTGGGCCGGAAAACGTACGACGAATCGGTAACCCGCGGCTCCGCCGATTATCTCGGCTATACGCTGAAGCCCGAGTTTTTCGACTCGCTGATGCGGCATCAGCCGTTTCAGGAAACGCAGCGGTTTTCGGGCGACGTATTGCTTGTGCACGGAACGGGCGACGATGTGATCCCGGCGGATTATACGTTTTTGCTCGAGAAGACGTTCTGGCTCCGGGGAGAGGGGCGCTGCGACAAAGTGATCATTTTTCAGGCGGATCATACGTATTCAAACGGCAAACACAAAAAGGAGCTGTTTCAGGCCACCGCGGACTGGTTGGGCGGCTATGAACAGCGCCAGCAGGAATGGCATCATTGGAGCATATAAAAAGGCAAGCGTCCCGCGTCGGAGGCGAACCCTACGGCGGAAGGGACGCTTGCCGCTTTATTGCGGAAAAGAGTATGCGATTTGCGGCGGAGTCCGGTTCATGGTGAGTTGGTGCCGAACCTCGGTCATGTCGGCCGCGCGTGGTAGCGCGTCTAACGTTTCCCCAATGCGAGCCGCTTCCGGCTCCTGTTGCGCGCTGCATGCGGCTGCATGGCGGCTGCCAAACCGCATGCACAGGCTTTGCGCAAGACTATGCTGGATTTCGTGCAGGATACGCGCGCTTTCGGCTCTAACCCGCCACCTATGTTGGACTTGATCCAATAAAAAGGCTAAGCAAGACGCCATTTCCGGCCAGAACGGGCTCCTAGACTGGATAAATCCAACGTAGTTCGGCTCCCGGCGCCCAAACGTTCGATTTTGCTGGATTTTTTCCAACATACGCTCCGATGACGCTCCCTTGAACACTGCCGAGGCGGCCTTAGAAAAAATAGCAACCGGCTGGGTGCACAAGCAGGAGAATGCCGCTCCAGGGGAGTTACCGCCCGCAAGCGGCCAGCTACTCCCGCCCGTCGGGGTTCGGCGCTGTGCCGGGTTCACCTTTGTGCCGGCAGGAGGGAGCCCGACCGGAGGAACCGCCGAACCGCCGCAAGCGGTCAGCTTTTGCCGGCGGCCGAATCCGCCTCCGCCCGCGCTGTCTCTCCTGCGGGCAACTGCCCGGCCGCAGCCAGCATGTCGACCGCCAGCACGAACATGGCGTGCGACCAGGTGAGCGGAACGATCCAGGCCGGCGCCCCCGTATCCTTGTCGACCTGCTCGGGCAGCAGGCCGGTTTCGGTGCGGTGGCGGACGGCCCAATCCAGCAGCTCGCGAGCCGCTTCGTATTGTCCGACGGCCGTCCGGTAATGGGCGAGCCACAGCGTCGTCAGAATCCACGGGTTGCCGCCGATGTACGGGTCGTTCTCATATCGCTTGATGCCTCCGACCCGCGGAGAGGTGAGCTTGCGTTCGATCGTGTCGGCAAGCCGGCGCATATAGCCGTGTTCCGGCGGCAGCACGCCGAACGGGACGGATACGCCCAGCAGGCTGATGTCGACGATCGGGTCGTATTTCAACCGGTATACGGGATAGCCCTTGGCCGTATAGGTCACGCTGCCTTCCGCCCCGGAGCGGGTCGCCCGTTCGTATTCGTCGCGGCTGACCTTCAGGTGCAGCCCCCGGTAGAAGCTGCTCTCCGCTTCGTTCCAGCAAAGCGTTTCAATCGCGGAAGCGATGCGGCCCGCGGCTTGCTCCCACGCGGCCGCCGCGGCTTCATCCCCCATCAGCCGCGCGAAGGACGCCGCAGCCTGCAGTCCCGCGCACACCGCGGCGGAAGAATACGTATGCTGGGCGTTCCGTTCCTCCCACAGGTCGACGCTCGGCTTCGGCAAGCCGGTGTCCGGATCGATAAATCCGGCGAGGAACTCGGCCCCCTTCGCCACGGCAGGCCACATGCGGCGGGCGAACGAGTCGTCGCCGGTGGCGGCGTAATGCTGCCACATGCCCCAGATGATCGAGGCGCCTTCGTCGATCTGCAATCCCCAGGACGGGGCCAGGCTGCCGTCGTGGAAGTGGCGCTGCTGCCAGGAGCCGTCCGGATCCTGGGCGGTCAGCGTCCATTCGTAGAAACGTCGGGATGCCTTCGTCAAACCGCAGCGGTCCAGCGCGGTCGTAATGAAGGCCGCGTCTCTTCCCCAGCAGTAGGCATACCCCCCGCAGCGGGCATGGTTCTCGTCCACCTCGGGCGCCGCGAGGAGGCTGCCGCTCTGCCGGTCGGACATCAGCTTGAACGTCAGCACGGACCGCTCGTACAGCTCCGCGATTTCCGGGCCGCCGCCGGGGCACGGGCGCGCTTTGCCCAGCTCGTTGTGCCAATGCGTCCGGGTTTGCTCCAGCCAATGCTCCGCCGGGAACCGCTTGACCGCGGCAAGCCGCTCCAGCGCTTGGGGCAGGTTTTCGCCGGCGGCGATGTAGACCGGCAAGCTGACGCTTTCTCCGCTCGCAAGCCGTTTGATTTCCCATGCCATCGCGCCGTCGGGCTGCATGTCGATCTCGCTGCCGTTCAGACTGCCGCCTTCGGCCGCGTCCCAGGCCGATCCGCACTGGAATTCAGCGCAAACGTTTGCGCCCGAGACCGCAAAAAAAGACCGTTTATGGTAATGAACAAGAGCGTCCTGCTCTTCGTTGAACAGGGTCGTATTGTACAACGGGCTTTCATCGACGTGAAAGGACGAGTACCAGACAAAGCGGAACGAAACGTCGCCGTTCGAAATATTCGTAAACGTATAATGGCGGACAAGCACGTCTTCCTCCGGAAGCGCGAAATCATGCTGCCGAACTTCCAAGGGGAATTGCGGCCGTGCGGCCCCGATCCGGACGATGTTCGTTCCCGGCAAATAGCCGATCCGGTGACGCCAGCCATCCGCCTCTTCATCGAACCAGGTCGTGCGCCCTTCGGAAAGCCGGATGCCGGTGCGAATCCGATCGATGTGCTGAGGGTGGTCGATATGCGGCCACCACAAGCGGTACAGGCGTCCGGTCCGTCCGAGGGAACCGAGCATCCGCCCGTTGCCGATCACGGCGTCGATGAGATAAGGTTTGTTGGACATGTGGCTCTAACTCCTCTTCAAAGCGGGATTAATGGACGACTCGCGAACGACGAGCCGGTGCGGAATAACGATCGGATTCTGATGAATGGGCTCGCCCTGGACAAGGCGGAGCAACGATTGCACGGCGGTGTAGCCGAGCTGATAGGTGCCGATGTCGATCGAGCTGAGCGGAGGGGTCGCCAGCTCCGCCAGCGGAATATTGTTGAAGCTGACGACGCTGATGTCTTCGGGAACCCGGTAGCCCAGCTCGGCAAGTCCCCTCAGCACGCCGAAGGCGACGTTGTCGTCGATGACGACGAGCGCGGTCGGCCGCTCCGGCAGGCTCATGAACAGCGACATGGCGCGAAATCCGCTTTCCTGCAGGAATTCGCCCTCGACAATCCACTCGGAGCGTTTCTCGAGCCCGGCCTCGGCCAGCGCCTTTTCGTATCCCTTCAGCCGGTCGTGCGACAGGATCAGGTTCGGAGGCCCGCTGACGAAGCCGATCCGCTCGTGCCCTTGGGCGATCAGGTGCTTGGTCGCGTCGTAGGAGGCCTGAACGTTGTTGTTGTCGACCATCAAAACGTCGGCATACGCTTCGCTGCGTCCGATCAGGACAAACGGAAACTTTTCTTCGTTCAGATAGGCGATAAGCGGATCGTCCCGGCGGGAACTGAGCAGCACGATGCCGTCGACGCGGCGCCCGCGCACGAGGCGGGAAATGGCGCCCAGCTCATCCTGTTCGGAAGTGGCGGTGGTCAGCAGCACATCGTACCCCATGCGGGTCGACTGGGTGACGATGCCGCGCAGCAGCTCGCCGAAAAAATCGTTCCGGAACAGCTCTTCCGCGGGCCGCGGCAGCATGATGCCGATCGTATGGGTCGTTTTGGAGACGAGGCTCTTAGCCATGACGTTCGGATGATAGCCGAGCTCTTCCATGATCTTCTTGACTTTGCGCGACGTTTCGGCGCTGATGCGAGGATGATTCGAAACGACGCGGGATACGGTGGAAGGCGAGACGCCGGCAAGCTTCGCGATATCCTTAATGGTGACCATGGCTGATTTCACCTTTCTGCAATCGTTTGAACAAACACACTCGAGAGGTCATTCCTAATGTTAATGCAAAGCGGAAACAATGTAAATAGAAAGCATGAAAACGGATTCCAGGCGACGAAATAACGAGCCATACACCGCAAAAACGCGTAATCGGGAGAATAAAGGGCGTTCCGTTCGGGAAATCGCCCGAAATGAATTGTGCAAACGTTTTTACAATAGCGGCATCGTGGTGTATGATGAGGATGCGAATACAGCGTTTACATTCCGTGAATGATCCTGTGCTATGCTGGGTTTCAACGGTTTCGCGGAGGAATTCGGGCGATTTCGGCTGATTTAGGACAAACGTTTGCACAAACGTTTTCCGGTCGGCCTGATCGTTTCCCGGTTTTCCGCGCAACCGGCCGGCATCGCCGTCCCGACAGGGGCGGAAGCGGGATCGAAACCGGCGCTCGTTTCGAAAAGAAAAAACGATTACGGAAGGGGAAAGTCAAATGAAAAAATGGCTTGGAATCGCGCTCGCGAGCGTTATGGTGTTCGCCCTGGCGGCTTGCGGCGGAAACAACGGGAACAATCAAGCCTCGCCGTCTGCATCGTCGTCGCCGTCGGCTTCGTCCGAATCGCCCTCCGCATCCTCGGATCCGAACGAATCGGGGGCGGAAAAACTGCAGCCGGAGCCGGGCGCAAGCCTCGTGATTTGGGAAGACGAAAATCAGCGCGCATTCGTCGAGACGATCGCCAAGGAATTCGAAGAGAAATACGGCGTGCCCGTCAAGATGGAAAAGGTCGCGCCGCCCGAACAGGTCACCAAGCTGACGACCGACGGGCCGGCCGGGCTCGCGGCGGACGTTGTCGTCTTTCCTTCCGACCAGATCGGCCGCGCGGCCACTGCGGGTCTGATCCTGCCGAACGACGTCTATGAGGAAGAAACGAAAAACAGCAGTCTGGAAAACGCGGTGAACGCCGTCACGTTCGACGGAGTGTTGTACGGCTATCCGTACACGGTTGAAACCTATGCGCTCATCTACAACAAAAAACTGATCCCCGAAGCGCCGAAATCGTTCGAGGAAGTCATCGAATTCGCCAAGACGTTTAACGATCCGAAAAACAACAAATACGCCATGATGTGGGAACTGCAGCAGTTCTACTACGACTTCGGGTTCCTGGCCACGACGGGCGGGTACATGTTCGGCGACAACGGCACGAACAAGGACGATATCGGCCTGAACAACGAAGGCGCCGTCAAAGGCGGGCAATTCCTGCAACGGCTGCATAAGGAGCTGCTGCCGATCAAAACGGGCGACGTCAACTACGACATCAAGAAGGGGCTGTTTACGGGCGGCACGCTGGCGATGGACATCAACGGGCCTTGGGCGCTTACCGATTACCGCAACGCGGGCATCGATATCGGCGTCGCTCCGCTGCCGACGATCGACGGCAACAAGTTCGTTTCGTTCTCCGGCGTCAAGGCGTACTATGTGAACGCGAATACGAAATACCCCAACGCATCCAAGCTGTTTGCGCATTACATCTTCAGCAAGGAAGCGCAGCTCAAAAACTTTGAAATGAACGGCATTTTGCCTGCCAACAAGGAAGTGGCCGAAGATCCGAAAGTGAAGAGCGACGAGGTGACGATCGCGTTCCTCGAACAGTTCGCCAACTCCGTTCCGATGCCGGCCATTCCGGAAATGGGCAGCGTCTGGAATCCGATTACCGCCGCAATTACCGAGATTTGGGACGAAGGCAAAGATGTCAAAGCATCGCTCGATAAAGCCGTCAACCAGATCAAGGAAGGGATCGCATCGGGTCAGCAATAATCGTGGTTACCGAAACGCGGTTCACCCGCCGGAACGCACCCGGCGGGTGATCCCGGCATTTTAACGGAAGGAGCCGGACAACATGAAACAGCATCGCACGACCGCGACCATTTTGTCCGTTCTGGTGCAGGGACTCGGTCAGATTTACAACGGACAGCGGCTGAAAGGCATCGTTCTGCTGCTGATCGAAGCGCTGGGACTCGTCTATTTGGTTCCGCGCCTCGGCGAAGCGTTCTGGGGGCTTGCGACCCTCGGCGAGACAACGCAAAAGTTCGTGAAAGTCAACAATTCGGCGCAACTGGTCAAAGGCGATCATTCCATTTTCCTGATGCTCAACGGCTTGATCGTCGTTTTTGTTTTGATCGTTTTTCTCGTCATTTACGTTCTCAATATTCAAGACGCTTACAAAACCGGCTTGCTCCGGGACCGCGGCGAAAAGCCGAAAAGCTTCAGGCAATCCTACGAAAATGCGACCGGCCGGTACTTTCCTTATCTCATGCTGGCGTTGCCGGCGCTCGGCGTTTTGTTTTTTACCATCATGCCCATTATATTCACGATATTGCTGGCGTTTACGAACTATTCGGCGCCTGACCATATACCGCCGGCCAAGCTGGTCGACTGGGTCGGCTTCAAGACGTTTAAAGATTTGCTGTTCCTGAAGAGCTGGAGCCATACGTTTTTCGGCGTGCTGTTCTGGACGATCGTTTGGGCCGTGGTCGCGACCGTGACGACCTATTTCGGAGGCGTTCTGGTCGCGCTGCTCATCGAGCAGCAGGGAATCCGGTTCAAAAAGCTTTGGCGCACCATCTTTATTCTTCCTTACGCGGTGCCGCAGCTCATCTCGCTGCTCATTATGAAAAACCTGTTCAACGGCCAATTCGGCCCGATCAATCAATATTTCAAGGCGTTCGGTCTGGACGGACTGCCCTGGCTGACGGATCCGTTCTGGGCGAAGGTGACGGTCATCGTCGTCAACATGTGGCTGGGCATCCCGGTCAGCATGGTGCTCATTCTCGGCGTTCTGACCGCGATTCCGAAGGATCTGTACGAAGCGGCGGAAGTGGACGGGGCAAGCTCGTTCCAGAAGTTTCGCATTATTACGATGCCGTTCATTCTGTTCGCGACGGCTCCGGTGCTGATCATGCAATTTGCGGGCAACATCAACAACTTCAACGTCATCTTCCTGCTGACGAACGGCGGCCCGATCAAGGGAGACTACCAGTTCGCGGGAGCGACCGACCTGCTGGTGACATGGCTCTACAAGCTGACGCTGGACAACAGCAAGTTCAACGTGGCCTCGGCGATCGGCATTGTCATCTTCCTCATGATCGCTTCGTTCTCGATCTGGAATTTCCGGCGGTCGCGGTCGTTTAAAGAGGAGGATATGATCCAATGAAAAAGCGCAAAGGCAAAGTTCGGCTGACGCTAAGCTACATTCTGCTGATCGCGATTGCGGTCGTGTCCATATACCCCGTGCTGTGGGTCGTGCTGTCCTCGCTTCGGCCCGGGGCGGCGCTGTACAGCGAGAGCATGTGGCCCAGCCGGTTTACCCTCGATCATTACCGGGAGCTGTTCGGGAACAAGGCGTTCCCTTACGCCACGTGGTACCTGAATACGCTCAAAATCGCGACCTTGTCGATGATCTTTTCCACGATACTGGTGACGCTCGGCATGTATTCGCTGTCGCGCTTTCGCTTCCGCGGCCGGCAGACGACGCTTACGATCATGCTCGTGCTCGGCATGTTCCCCAGCTTTATGAGCATGATCGCGCTGTACATCATCCTGCTGCAGCTCAAGCTGCTGGACACGCATGCGGCGCTCGTGATCGTGTATTCGGCGGGGGCGGTGCTAGGCGGCTTCATTGTCAAAGGCTTCTTCGACACGATTCCGCGCAGCCTCGACGAGGCGGCGCGGATCGACGGCGCCAGCCACCTGAAGGTGTTCACCCGCATCATGCTGCCGTTGTCCCGGCCGATGCTGACCTATGTGGCGCTGACCAGCTTTACGGGCGCCTGGGTTGATTTTATTTTCGCCCGTCTGGTGCTGCGGACGAAGGAAAAATGGACGCTGGCCGTCGGCATGTGGGATCTGGTCAACAGTTATCAGAACAGCAACTTCACGATGTTTGCCGCCGGGTCCGTGCTCATCGCGATTCCGATTACGCTGCTGTTCATTTTCCTGCAGCGGTTCCTCGTTCAAGGGCTGACGTCGGGGGCGTCCAAAGGATGAAGCCGCGTTGGGCAGCGTGGCTTGTCCTCGTATGCTTGCTGGCGGGCTGCTTCGGGGGAGAAAGCGCGCCTGCCGATCATGCGGCCCGGTCTTCCGCTCCGGACGGAACGCCGGCGCCGGTCCCGTCCGCGGCAGCCGCAGGGTGGAAAGCGGATGAACAACCGTCGACGGTGTTTTACGAGATTTTCGTGCGCTCGTTCTACGACTCCGACGGAGACGGCATCGGGGATTTGAACGGCGTGACGGAGAAGCTCGACTATTTGAAGGAGTTGGGAGTCGGCGGCATCTGGCTGATGCCGATCAACGCGTCGCCGAGCTACCATGGCTACGATGTGACGGACTACTATGCGATCAACCCCGACTACGGCACGTTGGAAGACTTGAAAAGGCTGCTGGCCGAAGCGCATGCGCGGGGCATCAAAGTCATTATGGATCTTGTCGTCAACCATACGAGCCGCGAGCATCCCTGGTTCAAGGAGGCGCTTGCCGATCCGGACAGCCCTTACCGCAACTGGTATACGATCAAACCGCCGGACGAGGCGGCGCCTTCGGACAACGCGGCGGGGACCGGCAGTCCCTGGCATGATGCGGGCAGCTACAAATACCTCGGGATTTTCTGGGAAGGCATGCCCGATTTGAATTTCGACGAGCCGAAGGTTCGCGAAGAGATGATCAAGGTCGGCCGGTACTGGCTGGAGCAGGGGGTTGACGGCTTCCGGCTGGATGCGGCCAAGCATATTTACGGGGATTTCGCCTCCACCGTCCACTCGGAGGAAATCGCGGGCAAAAACAAAGCGTGGTGGCAGGAATTCCGCAGCGGGTTGAACGAGGCCAATCCGAACGCTTACCTCGTGGGCGAAATCTGGGATTCGGCGACGACGATCGCGCCTCTGCTCGACAAGGCGCTCAATTCCGGATTCAACTTCGATTTGGCGGGACGGATTCTAGACGCCGCGAAGGGGGAACGCGACCCGGACGTCGCCTTCAGCCTGAAGCGGGTATACGGCGCTTACGGCCAAGCGTCCGGCGGTTCGTTCACGGACGCGACGTTTCTCTCCAATCACGACCAGAACCGCGCCATGAGCGTGCTCGGCGGGAACGTAAATCACGCGAAGATGGCCGCGGCGGTGCTGCTGACGCTGCCGGGCAATCCTTTCCTTTATTACGGGGAGGAAATCGGCATGCTCGGCATGAAGCCCGATGAAGCGATCCGCGAGCCCATGCCTTGGTACGCCGGCCCATCGGGCGGTCCGGGGCAGACGTCTTGGGAACCGCTGCGCTACAACAAGCCCGGCGCCACATCGGTCGAGCAGCAGGAGCGGGACGAGCGGTCGCTGCTCCATCATTACCGCACGCTGATCAAGTGGCGGAATGAAATGCCCGAGCTGCGGGACGGGGATATCGACGAGTACGATACCGGCAACGCGAAGCTCGGCGCTTACGTGCGGATGACGAAGGACGCCCGAGTCCTCGTCGTGCACAATATGAGCGGCGAGAAGCAGTCGGCGAAGCTGACGGCGTCGGAGCGGTACGGAGCGTTCCGGGAAATCGTGCGCCAGACCGGCAGCGGCGGCGAAGGCGCTTCGCTTGACGGGGAAACGCTCTCCATCGCTCCGTTCAGCACGGTCATCATCCGCTAGCGATCCGGCGCTCACCACCTTCATCGCCTATCGCATACGGAAAAAACGGCACAGCAACGACGGTCAAAGAGCCTACAAGAGCAGCTCTCCGCGCGGCTGTGCCGTTTTGGTTCGTCCCCTTTCCGGCGGCGAACGGGATCGTTTTAAGCCGGGCTTGGCGGGAAGGGAAGGACGAAGCCGATGGCCAACAAACGCCGTCCGCCGGACGGCGCGGGACAGGGGAGACGACGATGGAAATTTCGCGTCCGCACGAGGAACAAAAGCCCGTTCTCCGTAAAAAGCGGCCGGCGCTGGAATCCGGGCGCCCGTTATGGAAAAACCGGGCGTTCGTGTCGATTTTGGCGGGCAATACGGTCTCCGTGTTCGGCGACTGCTTCAACGGAATCGCCCTCAGCCTGTGGGTGCTGCAAACGACCGGGAGCGCGAAGCTTATGGCGGCGATCCAAATTTGCTATATGGCCTCCACCATCCTGTTCGGCTCCTTCGCGGGAACGGTGGCGGACCGGGTGGACCGGCGCAAGCTGATGCTGCTCTCGGATCTGCTGAGAGCGAGCATCGCGGGCACGCTGGCCGTATGCCTGTTCTATCTTCAAACGCCGTTTGCCGTCGTGCTTGTACTGGTTACGCTTTCGGCCTTTGCCAGCTTGTTTCAGGGCCCCGCCTTTCACGCCTCGGTCACGCATCTGGCAGGCAAAGAACGGGTGCAGCAGGCGACGAGCACCGTCCACCTGGCGGACAACGTCGCGCGGATATCGGGGCTGGCGCTGGCCGGGGTCGTCGTGGCGGCTTTCGGCGGCTTTTCCGCGATGCTGTTTACCTCGATTACGTTTTTCGTCTCGGCTGTCTGCGTCCTTGCGGCGGGAGCCTTTCCGCCTCTTGAGCGCCGGGCCTCCTCGGCGAACGGTTCGTTCTTCAAAGACTGGAACGGAGGCTTAGCCTTCATCCGCCGGGACCCGCTTACCCGGTCGATCGTCATTTTGAATCCTCTGCTCATTTTGTTTTTTATGTCCGCTCTCATGCTCGTTCAAGTGATCGCCGTCAAGGAATGGAAAGCGGGGCCGGTCGCCTTCGGCCTGATCGAAATGTGCATCCCGCTCGGCTATATGATCGGGGCGGGGCTGATCATGGCCTTCAGCTCCAGGCTCGGCAAAAGAGGAAGTTGGATCATGACGGGATTGGTTGCGCTCGGCCCCGTCTTCTGCCTGATTGCGGAGATGCCGAGCGCGCATGCGGCGCTTCCGCTCGTGCTGGCCGGAGGCGTCATGTTTGCCTTTTGCTCGATGCTGACGCAAATCATTCTTCGTTCGGAAGTCGCCGTCGACATGCAGGGGAGAATTTACGGCACGATGGGCGCGATTACGAATGTAGCGCCGACCGTCGGGCTTGCGGTTACCTCCGCCTTGGCCGACCGATGGGGCGCTTCGAATGTGCTCGGCGCGGTCGGCGGGTGCCTGTTCGCCGCAAGCCTTGCGGCCGTCTGGCTGTTAAAGCCGGTCCGGTCTTATCGTTAGAAGGCCCACAGCCGGAGCGGGCGGATCGCGGTCAAAGAAGCGTCCGGCAACGGAAAAGCCGTGCCGCGGACCCCCCGCGGCGAGTTGCGCCATCTGTCGGGGAATCCGGGCACGGCTTCCGGCGGCGGCTATGCGCCGCCTGGCTTCCAACGGGTTACTGCCAGTTGACCGTTATGGTGCCGGTGCCGCTGGCCGGGGTCGTGTACGTATGGTTGGAGCCGCCTTCCCAGGTCACGACGGAGCCGTTCTTTTTGATAAATTTGAATTCCAGGGCGGTGCCGGCCGGTACGCTGACGTCAAAATACCAGGTCGGATAGGTTCGGATGACCCGGTTGAACATCGGGCCTATGGCCGAGGCCGGATCCCAGTTGCCGAGTTCGGCGACGTTGCCGACGAGATAGACGTTTTCGCCGCTGACGGTCGTCGCGTTTTGCACGATGAAGCGCACGGACACCTGGTTGCCCGTCAACACATTAAAGCCGTTGTAGCTGTTGCTGTCGACCGAGCCCGACGTGCGGACTTTCACGCTGTATTTGCCTGCGGCGACGGAAGGCACGACGACCTTGATCTGCGTGTCTTCCCACGAAACGATGCCCGAACCGGTCACCGCAGTCGTGCCGAAGTAGACGGTGCCCTTCGTGGAGCCGAAGCCTCTGCCGTCGATCGTGACGGTGTTGCCGGCTTTGCCCATGACCGGACCGACATGGCCGATCACCGGCGTCGTTTGGGCCGGCGTATATTGCCATACGGCTACGGCTCCCGCTCCGAGCGTAAACGTCGATACGGCGCCGGTGCTGCTTGCCGTGATGCTGCCGCCGCCGAGCAGGCCGCCCAGTTGGTCCGTATAGGTGCCCGCCGGGAAGGAAGTGACCAATCCGCTGATCGACGCGGAGCTGGACAAGTTGCGGTTGATGGCGACGACCGCCACGCTGTTTCCGAATTTCCGCTCGTAAATGTAAACGTCGTTGTTGATCCACCGCTGCTGGGTCGAACCGTATGCGATGGCGGGATTCGACTTGCGAAGCGGAGCGAGTTTTTTGATTACGTTAAACGCGGTCGTCGTCTCGGAGAAGGAGGACATCATCGCGCGGTTGTCCGGATCGGTGCCGCCGCTCATATACTGCTCCGTTCCGTAATAGATGGCGGGAACGCCGCGGGACGTCAGCAGCAGCGCAAGCGCCTGCTCCACCCGGCGGTTGCTGACCGAGCCCGATTTGAACCGCTCCATGTCGTGATTGTCGATGAAGGTGACCTGGTCGGCGACCTGCGCGTAGTCGGAGGCGGTGGAGGAAATCATCGAATCCAGCCCGTACATCGTGTCGGTGTTGTCGCGGAGCACCTGGCGAACCTTCTGGGCGAAGCGGAAGTCGAGCAGGCTCATGCCGGATTCGTTGGCGAAATAGACGTTGCTCGGGTCGTTCTCGTTCGTGCCGAGGAACCACTCGCCGAAGGTGAACACCGGTTTGTAACCGTAGATGTAGGACATCCAGTTCTTCTGCCAGCCCATCGGCATATGCTTGACCGCATCGACGCGGATGCCGTCGATTCCCAAGTCGAGCCAGACTTTGATCGCTTCCTTGAAGTAGGTGTCGATCCGGCTGACGTTGTGGTTGAGGTCGGCGAGGTCGTACAGGTTTCTGTAAATGCCGTCTTCCAGCGAGGAAAAATCGGTTCCCCCGTTATGATGGAAGTAGCCGTTCGTGTCGTTCGTATAGCCGCCGAGCAGCGTGCCGTTGTCGTACAGCCGGCCGTTCTCGGCGAAGGAGCTGTCCGTTTCCAGGGCCGGCGAGGTGTGATTGGGCGCGAAGTCGATCACGATCTTGATGCCTTTGGCATGCGCGGCATTGATCAGGGTTTGCAAATCCGCGAACGTGCCGTAATAAGGGTTGGTCTTTTTGAAATCGCGAGCCCAGTACCCGTGGTAGGACGTATTGTTGACGCCGGAGTAGTTGATGACGGAATAAATGTTTTCCACCGGCTGCGAAATCCACAGCGCCGTTACGCCCATATTGGTGAAATAACCGGCGTTGATCTTGTCCGTAATGCCTTTCCAGTCGCCGCCGCAGTACAGCCGCAAATTCGTGCAGCCGGGGCTGAAGGCCGAGCCCGTCGGATTGTTGGCGGGATTGCCGTCGGCGAACCGGTCGGTGAAAATCTGGTAAATCACGTCCGTGCTGAAGTTCTGCTTGTTCGATACGGAGGTGTCGGGCGCGGCGGAAGCGACCTGGACCGGAAGGCCGGGAACGACCGTCCCGGTCAACAGAGCGAGCGTCAACGCCATGCCGGCGATCCATTTTTTCAAATGATTAACCATAATTTCCCACCTTATTGTTTTTTATTTTTGTTAGGAAAGCCCGTGCGGAACCGCTTTTTGGTAAAACGCTTACAAAAAATCCTGCCGCAAACGCGGGACTTCAGGACATCGCCGTCACCTCCTTTAAAGCAAAAACCCCGGCAGCTCCAAGGGGAGATACCGGGGTTGTTCTCAAACCGGAACGGCTTAAGAAATCAGAGCCCTCAAATTATTCCGCGAGATTATATTAAACAGATTATAGGTAATCTGTCAATATATTATTTTTAATGAAATCTTTACAAAATAGTAGATTCATACTATCATGAAAGTGAAATTTCAAACTTCCGACAATCTGAGGGCCATGCTTCGCTGAAACGACCGATGGTTTCAGAGACAACCCCGTGATCTCGAGAGGAGACGCGGGGTTTTTTGCCGTTGCGCCGGCTCGCGCATGTCCCCGCATTGGCGGTTGTCCGAAGGAGGCGAGAAATTCCGCATACGGAGCATCGTGAGCCTAAGCGACGAAGGGAGGAGGACCATTGCCGGGCCAATCCGCAATCGTCACCATCGACAGCTTTTATGCTCGCAGATTGAACAATGAGAGAAGGATACTCGTATATTTGCCGCCCGGTTACGAAGAGAGGACGTCCAAACGGTATCCCGTCCTGTACATGCATGCCGGACAGCGGGCTTTCGAGCCGGCGAAGCCCGGGACGGAGTCGTGGAACATCCATAAGGCGGCTGACCGTCTGATCGAAGAAGGAATCATCGAGGAAATCATCATCGTGGCGATTGCCCACGTCCGGCCGGTGACGTCCAACGAATACTACCATTTTGTCGCGCCGGCTGCCGAGGCCAAGCACATCGCGTGCACGGGTCTCGATTACGAGCATTTCATTATCCGCGATTTGAAGCCTTATATCGACCGGCGGTTCCGGACGCTTCCCGGTCCCGCGAACACCGGTCTGATCGGATCGTCCGCCGGAGGCTTGTCCACGTATCATATCGGCTTCCGCAATCCGGACGTGTTCGGCAAGCTGATCATGCTGTCCCCGTACTTCGTAAAGGCATGGCTGGACGAAAACGGAGAGGCGAAGCTTGGCGAAGAGACGCTGTACCGGCCGTATACGGACAAGCTGCCGCTGAAGCTGTGGTTCGACATCGGCGATGCGGAGGGGCTGTTCCTGCCCCGGCATGTCCGCGGCGTCGTCGACCGGCTGGTGGCAGCGGGCTACCGGTACGGAGAGGATATCGGCTATCTGCTCAAGCCGGATGCCGCCCATCAGGAAGCGGACTGGGGCGAGAGAGTGCATATTCCGCTGATTTTCATGTTCGGCAAAACGCCGGGACGCGTCGCAGCCGTAGAGCTTCTGGGCCGGGATTCCGCCGCGCTCAAAGGGATGAAGACGCAGATCAACGCGGTCGCGCGGTACGATAACGGCCTCGAGCTGAGCGTGCTGAACGGCGATTACCGGGTTCAAGACCCGGAGGTGCTGGAAGTGCTGCCGGACGGGACCGTCAAGCCCAAGCGGGAAGGCGAAACCGCCGTAACGCTGACCGTAGACGGCGTCGAGGCGACACGGACGTACCGCGTCGTGAACGAGCTGTCCGAATTCGTCAACGTCGCGATGAGCGTGGAAGTGCCCCCCGAATCGGCGCCAGCCGAAAGCATTTACGGCGGGATGGGCATGAAGCTGATGCGCGACGGCGGCGGCCGGTATGCCGGCCGCTTTCTCGTGCCCCGCGATACCGGCTACCGGTTCCGCTTTACCAGAGGCTTCCGCAGATTTGAAACGGCGGCCGACGGAAGCGCGCTGCCCAACCGGGCTTTCCGCGCGGCGGAGGATCTGGTTCTTCATTACAAGGTCGAGCGCTGGGAGGAAAAGGCTGTCGACTCGCCGGAGAGGAGGAGCCATGCAGATCAAACCTTTTGAGCCCGCAACGGACATTCCCTATTACTATCCTTGCCATTTTCCCCTGATTCACGAAGTGTTGAAAGGGCAGGGCTCGGAGAGCAGCCTGAGCCTTCTGGCCAATTCCCGCCTGTACGGACTGCCGTCCTGCTCAAGTTCGGGACTCGTCAAGACTTATTTCGACAAGCTGGATTACGGCGAAGCCATCTGGAAAACGAAAGGCCGAACGGAGTATCCGAGCCTCGAAGAGGGACTTGCCCACATTCGGCGGCGCGCAAGCCGCGGCGAGCTGACGATCGCCACCGGCACCAGCTACTATCTTCCCTACACCGACGACTATCTCAACCCCAAGTACATCGAAAAACTGACCGAACCTGGCTCCCGGCTATATCTGGTGGACCATTGGCTTGGCGTATACGGCGCGGAGGACGACCGGGTCTTCGTCTACGATCCGGTTCCCGCCCGCTATACCGGCTCTCTGTCCGTCAAGGCCTTCGGCGATTTCTGGAAAGGGAACGGGGCGATCCCCGAGCTTGCGGGAGCCAAGCGGAAAGAACGGCTTTATACGTACGGCACCGTCGACATCGAAGCGGAGTCGAAGCTGACTCCGGCTTTGTTCAAGGAAGCGCTGCTGCGCGCGCTGGCTACGCAAGCGCACGAGTTCCTTGCCGGAAGGGAAGTAACGAAGGGCGAGCGCACGTACTATTTCGGTCATGCCGTCTCGCTGCAGCTGCTGAAACGGCTGCATCTCGGGCTTGCCGAACCTGAAGCCTCGCTCGGCTCCATTTCCGGATTTCTGTTCGACATGCGCTGGAGCCGCTATTTCGCCCGCGATTTGCTGCGCGAGCTGGCGGAGCGGTTCGGCGGCGCGCATGCCGGCTATTTGGCCGAATTCGCCGAAATCGTCGAGGAATGGGAGAACGCGCACAAGAGGCTGCAGGGACTCGGGACGAGAACGAAGGCCGCGGACCGGCTCCGCGAGCTCAGCGTTGCGCTGGAACGGCTCATCGGACACGAGTATCGGCTGTACGAGCGCATTCGGGCGGACCATGCGGCCATCCCGCCGTTCGCCAAGGCGGGCAAACCCGAGCGGGCGGAGGCGTCGCGGCATCGGGAGGCGCTCGTTCGGATCGTGCTCGAGAGCTGCCGGGAAATGAACCGGTACCATAACGGCTCGATCCCCGTCGAGCTGGGGCTGCAGGCGCCGCTCTACGGGCGCAACGGCCATCTCGACTCGCTCGGCCTCGTCACGCTGCTGGCCACGGTCGAGCAGGGGATTCAGGAGGAACTCGGCATCGGGCTGGCGCTGTCCGGCGGATCGGAGCTGGCGCCCGCCATGGCCGACAGCCCGTACCGGACCGTGGACAGCTTCGTAGGCTACCTGCTGGAACGGATGCCGGAGAGGGCCGAGGCCGGGGAAGCTATTTGAAGGAGGTGGAGCATGTATCGAAGCTTCCTGTTGGATCGGTTCGAGGAATTCGGTCCGCGGACGGCGTTCGTATGGCGCGGAACGGAGTATTCGTACGAATGGCTGCTGGACTGCATCGCGCGGATGTCCGAACAGCTTTGGGCCGCGGACATCGAAAGGAAAGTCGTCTCGCTGGAGGAGGAATACTCGCCTTATGCCGTCGCCGCGCTGTTTGCCCTGTTCGGCAGCCGATGCATCGTGCTTCCGCTCGACAACAAGCTGGTCGAGAACAAGATCCGGGAGTATTTGAAGATCGGCGAGGCCCAGGCCCGAATTCGCGCGGGCGAAGGCGGCCTCTCCGTTCGCCCGCACCGGGACGGGAGAGCCGCCCATCCGCTGCTCGCTTCCTTGTTGATGGAGGGGGCGCCCGGACTCGTCCTTTTCTCCTCCGGATCGACCGGGAAGAGCAAGGCCGCCGTTCACCATGTCGACCGTTTGTTGGCGAAATACCGGAGGATTGGAACTGCGAGGCGGACGATACCGTTTATGATGTTCGACCATATCGGCGGCATGAACACGCTGCTGCAGACGCTGGCGAACGGGGGCAGCCTGTACATGCTGCAGGATCGGTCTCCCGCGGAAGTATGCAGAGTCATCGAACAATACCGCGTCGAAGCGCTGCCGGTGTCGCCCACGTTCATGAACCTGCTGCTCTTGAGCGAGGCGTACAAAGAGTTCGATCTCTCCAGCCTGCAAGTCGTCTCCTACGGTTCCGAAGTGATGCCGGAGAGCACGCTTGCGGCCTGGAACGCACTGTTTCCCGGGGTGCGCACGGTGCAGGCTTACGGCATGTCGGAAATCGGGATTTTGCGGACAAAGTCCAAAAGTACGGACTCGCTGCTGTTCTCCATCAACGAGGACGGCGCGCAGTACCGCATCGTGGACGGCATGCTGGAGGTCAAGACGGCAACCGCGATGCTGGGCTACTTGAACGCCCCCGATCCGTTTACCGAAGACGGCTGGCTGCGGACGGGAGACGAAGCGGTCGCCGAGGGCGGGTATATCCGCATTCTCGGCCGCCGCTCGGAAATCATCAACGTCGGCGGAGAGAAGGTGTACCCGGCCGAGGTGGAGAACGTGCTGCAGCAGCTCGACTGCATCGAGGAAGTCGCCGTCGGCGCCGAGCCGAGCGGCATCACGGGACAAATGGTGACGGCAACGGTCAGGCTGCGGGAGGAACTGCCCCTCAGGGAGCTGCGCCGCCGGATCTGGGCATATTGCGCGGACAAGCTGCCCGCCTACAAAATTCCGCAGAAGATCGTCGTGACGACCGAATCGCTCACAAGCAGCCGCATGAAAAAAATCCGAACGCCGCTTCCGGAAGCGGAAGGCGGACGAGCCGAACCGGCCGTGCGATAGGGGAATCTTTTTTTCCAAACTTAATCCGAAAAGGGAGCGTGTATGACGATGCAAACGACGGTCGAACGCTACGCGCAGGAGCTGGAGCAATTTCACCGGGACGGTTACGTGCTGTTCAAAAACGTGCTGGACCCGGCGCAGGTCGCGGCCGTAAAAGAAGGCATCCGCCAGGCGTTCGAAGGCAAGGGGCCGGAATCTATGCTTCAGGGGCCGATGTTCGAGAAAGGGGAAATTTTCGAGTCGCTCATCGACTACCCCGGCATCATCGACTTCATCGAAGCGGTGCTCGGTCCGGACTGCCAATTGAGCAGCATGAACGGGATGCGGACGATCAGGGAAAACGCGGTCAGCAAATGGCATGTGGACGAAGCGCTGTTTTTTCCGCTGCCGGACGGCGTCGAGCTTGATCCGCGAATCCAGATGCCGGTCTATTTGACCAATGCGCTCTACTATCTGGACGACGTCTCGGAAGAGCTCGGGCCGACGCAGGTTGTTCCCGGCTCCCACCGGGCGGGCAAGCATCTGGCTTTCACCGAAGAAATCGGCCTATACAAAGGGCAGGGACCGATATCGGTACTGGCGAATGCGGGCGACTGTCTTGTGTTCAACAGCCAGCTCTGGCACCGGGGCGCTCCCAACCGGACCGACCGGCCGCGCTATGTGCAGCAGGTGATTTATCGAAAGAAATTTATCGTGCCGCATATGTGCCATGACGTCAACGCCCTCTACCGGGTGCCGGAGGAAATCCTTCAACGCGCCAATCCGCGCAGGAAGCGCCTGCTCGGGTATAATCAGCAGATTTTTTGAGCGGACGGGGAACGGTATTCGGATAATAGAACGGGATGAGTGTATTCGTCCTTGAATGGCATCACCCTCTATTAGGCCTGTTGGCCTGGTAGAGGGCGATTTTCTTTGGCGGTAAAAGGCGTTAAAAAATGAATGGAACCCGAAGGGGGCGGCTGTCATCTAGCGCCAAAGAAAGACTGCTTGCGTACAATTGGTTAGCGCACAGTAAGTGACTTTATAGCAACTGCATCGACCTTTTTCGCGGAAGGGTGCGATCGAAGTGCTATAAACGCAATTCCAACGCGCTTTGCACCTGAAACCCGGTAAAGTCGAGCCGCGAATTCGCAAAAAAGCAACTGCTAGCGCGAAACAGCCGGTACCGGCCGAAATAATTGCTTTTTAGGCAACTGGTGAAACGAACCATGTCAAGCGGGAGGATAATCCTGAGCGGACGGGCGGTACGACTACTTCAGCCTCGGGTTTTACAGTTCGAGACGTCTAGCCGTGCTTTCTCCTGGCTACGCTTCCAGATGTATGGGATTGAACGGTTACAAAGAACCGACGACCGGCATTACCGTTTCGACATTTGACGTTTACGAGACGGGTACCCGAGCGAAATAAAAAATAGATGCAAAGGGAAGTAATTGTTGAAAGATTGCACGTCTAAAGTGTCTGTGCTAAGCTTAAAATAACAAAGGAAGCCGTGTTGCAGCACGGCTTCCCCGACAACAGCCGCTTTTAAGGGCGGTTGGCTTGCGGGTAAACGATCCGAAATAGACCGATACCTTTGGCGAGGGCGGTCTATTTCTGTTTATGGAAGGAAAGTATCATAACGACCAATGTCGCGAATGAAATCATCAGCGTCAAGGCCTGATATACTTCCACGGGCATCACCTCCCTTCCGGGAGATTAGCCGACCGCCCTTGCAAGCCTTTCTGTTGTAAGTAGATTATACCATATTCAATAGCCTGCCAGGACTGGCGGGCTTTTTATTTTGCTTGTTTTTCTAGGCATGTGTCGTTTCAATCTACGCTCCCCTGCGGGATGCGACACGTGCAGCATGTCAGCGACGTAAAGCAAGTCCTGGTTTCAATCCACGCATCCCTGTGGGATGCGACTTGGAGTG
>NZ_KB899832.1 GCF_000378425.1 Cohnella laeviribosi DSM 21336
ATTCGATGCATGATCTGTACATTTTCTTCACTCTCATAATGCTCTTTGTCGGGACGATAGACGCTAGTCCTGTTCACGCTTAGCAATTCTGTCTGGCGCTTAATCGTAATCTCAGCATTGTCGCGCTCTACCATCGCTTTTCGAGCTTCGAGCGGTTCATTTAAGGCCAGATTTTTTTTTGAGCCAGTTGACCTCGACTGTGAGTTGGCCAACCAGCTTCTCTAGATGCTCCTGCTTGCTCTCATACTCCTTTCTCAGTTTGTCGGCTTCGCTGGTTTTATTTTCGAACACCATTGAAGCACGCTCAAGGAACTCAGCCTTCCATCGGCTAACCATCACCGGGCTCAGTTCATACTTAGCAGCGATCTCATTTACGGTATGCTCCTCACGGAGGACCTCCAACACAACCTTTGTCTTGAATTCTGAGGAATATCGGTTCTGTTTTTCCATAGCCTCATTATAACTTATTTATCACCTCTCTCGTGTCTCAACCTATGGGAGCATTATATTCTTCCGCATCCGTTTTTGAGCGCGAATAGTTTACAGCCACGGCTACCCCTCGTTTAGAAAGTGCGAAAGAAGTAGCTCTGCCGATTCCTGTACCGCCTCCTGTAACAAGAGCCACTTTGTTTTTTAAATCCATAACTTCATCTCCTTTAGTTACTCCAAGATATTAAGGATTGTATACAATTATCCTGGGATTCTATTTTTATCTAATTATAGAGTAAAATAGACTCAACTGGAATTCGTGCAGCAAATGAAACTCCTGGTGATGCATGCTTCGTTCTCAAAGATGAGGAGACCGTGATGATAAACTGGAATGATATTCTACACCACGCCTTTGCCGGAGCAGTCCTGGCGCTGCTGTTTAGCACGGCGAAAAGAACTTGGCTTTATTTCGTTATAGGTGTTGTTGCCGCTCTTCTTCCGGACGTGACAAAAGTGCTGTTTGAGGATCTGGTTCTCCATTCTCTTTTTGTTGCGCCGTTCGTTTCAGTTCTATGTGCTTGGGTATTGAAGCTTTATTTGAGAAACGAACCTTTCATCAGGCTTTTTGGTGCTTTTTTTGCGGCAATTGTATTTGGACATATCCTTCTGGATTTTTTGGATGACGGTAATGAATTATTTTATCCACTTATAAAGAATGATTTGGGGTACAGCATCATTAGCAAAGCGTCCCCTATGGTTTGGATCGTGGCGTTCGTTGCAATAGCCGTCGGTTTTGCTCTTAAGAAAATCCGATTGCTGGCCGCCGTAGGCGTTTCCGTTATCATATTGTATTTCGGTTTTCAGCTTGCTTCGAAAGTGATGGTAACGAACGCTCTGATGGAACAGTATCCCATCCCCAATGCAACGGTAACCGTGTTTCCGAAAGGACAGTGGCCCTGGGAAGCGTCGAACTGGTCCTATCATATAAAATCCGTTTCATTTCTGGCTAGCGGCGATAGTAACGCCACGGGCAGCAAAATTGACCAAAGTATTTTTTACTACACGCCTGAAGTCAAATTGCAGTACCGAGTAGAAGAATGGACCGAAAAAGACGGATATACCCTCATAAAATGCCGCGATGAAATAAACAATCAGATTGTCTATTTCGAATCAGCAGACGGCATTCATTGGAGTCCCGTCCCATAACACATGGTTTACATGGAGTAGCGGACATGGTAGACCCAATAAACCTATGCTGGCTTGACAACCTTTCAGATAAAGACCCCCGTGGCTAGACTTTTACTCTGTCCGATGGTCGTGCCACCTAGTCTTCATTCCTCGTTTACTACAGAATAGATTCACTATCTCTGCAGAACATCGCCGGTTTTAACAAACTTTCAATCAAATTTCGCGAAATGAAAAAGTCGATGATCTTGTCTGTAAGTAACCGATTATGGTTTGCAGGAGTCTGTCGTCGGATTAGACCCGCTTGATTCGTCGAATGCCACCTTCTTCCTCACCCTACTTTCGGCTACTATTGGCCTGGGTCGCAGCTTCCTTGCTTCGGAAGTTTCCTCAGGAGTAGTCAGCCCTCAGGCCTGCAGAATATTTTGGAAAAGCCATTGCCGAACGCCGTCGAAAGGAATAAAATTTGACCAGAGACCCCAACATTTTCTATCTTGGGGTTATGCTACGTAATATCGCACGGTAATTCTGCTTGGGGGAAAGAGGGCAACCGAATTCCGGATGTCTCTCTTTCAACTGATAGCTTTAATTCGAATATCTTCTTCAAGGAGCGCATTTCATGGATCAACAGGCATTACGGCAAATGAGGGGCAAAAAAATGGCGTCGTGGTTCGGGATTTTATTTTTCGGTCTGGTTGCCATCATCGGTTTTGCGGACGGAGAAGGGTTGATGGGGGTCTTGGGCGCCGTCATGACAATTCTGTCGCTGGCGGCGCTCATCATCATCCGAAGGCAGATTAACGTCACGCTGACCCCTTACCGGCCCGGTAAGGGCTACTGGTATTACCGAATGTCTCCCCGAAGCAAAAAGATTTATCTGACGGCGGGGCAATGGGTCCTTATTCTTCTGCTTCTCTTATTCTGGTGGGCCGGCTATTTCAATTGGTATATGGCTTTCTCCGCGCTGTTTGGGATCTACTACATCCAGGCGGTGGTCAAGCGCCGAATCCGGCTGCATACCGATATCGACGACGCGAGCCTCTTCGAGCTGGAGGAGTTGGGCATTATCGAACCGGACGAACCGGTGATCGGATTGTACAAGGACTTCGCCGTCTGGTCGGAGGTTCCGGCGGACGCCAAGGTGCTTGTGCTGACACCGGACCGTCTTATTGTCATCCACATGACGTCGCCCGAAGCGGGTGAACGCTATGAGATCCGGTTGAAAGAAATTGCCGGTCTCGGCGTAATTGCCTCAGGGAAGCAAGGTCAGGGGATGATTATAACGCTAGGTTTGGCAGACGAGACGGTGATCCGCCTGTCCTTGGTCGGGGAGAGCTATCAGGACTCTCCGGAACAGTTCTTTCAAGCTTTTCTGCGCGCGCTGGATCGGGCGCTCGCGGAGACTGGGGCCGTTGCGGAGCCGGAGAAGGCCGGGCGATCTCATCCCGAAGGAACGGCATTTCAGGACGGTGGGCCGCGCCCGGTCATCCGGCATCTCGATCTGCATGAGACGCAACCCGGGGCGCAGGAGCAAGAGCGGCAAAACGAGACCGCAGAGCATGCAGCGCATACGGACCTTGAGGAGTCCTCTGCGAGCCCTGTATCTGTTCCGGCAGGCAGGCGCATGCTTGATTTCTAAGCCTACGGCGAATCGGGCAGAGGGAGACGTGATGAGCCGGTGAGCGTCAAATTGTTTGTTCATGAAATCAACCGCTGCAGCTTCGTCAACGGTCCCGGCGCCCGGGCGGTCGTCTGGGTGCAGGGCTGCAGCATCGGCTGCCCGGGCTGCTTCAATCCCGATACGCATCCCATCATGCCGCTCACGGCGGAAGGGGTTGATCCCGAAGCGTTGGGCGATGATCTCGGGCGGCTGCCCGTCGATGGCCTGACACTGTCCGGCGGTGAGCCGTTGGAGCAGCCAGAGGCCGTTTCCGCCCTGATCCAGTCCTTCCGGCGGGCGAATGCCGGTACGGTGCTGATTTTCAGCGGCTTCACTCCCGAGCGGATTTTCGCCTCCGAGTCTGCCCGTTCCGCGGTATTGCAGGCCGATGCGGTGCTCGCCGGGCCCTATTTGGCATCGGACGACCCGCTCGAAATTTGGAGAGGCAAGCGCCTCATCCTCGTAACGAATCGGATCGAACCGCACACGCTGATGCCTGAACGGCGCCTGGAAGTATCGCTTCAGTCCGGCAGCCGGCTGAGGCTGTCCGGATACCCGGACGAATCGCAGCGCGAAGTGTTTTTCAATCTGATGAAACAGGAGTTCCAACATGACCAGAGATGAGTTCATCCAAGAGCTTGAGGTTCTTATTCGCGCCCGTTACGGCATTATTCTGATTAATACGCTGGAGGAGGAGAGAGCGCTTGATTTGCTCGCAGGCCTGGCCCGCAAGCTGAACAAGCGACTGCTGACGTGGTCGTGCACGAAAGGGTTGATTATCGAGGGCAAGACGGCGGTCCATCCCGACACGGTTGATCTGATGGCCGCCATCAACCGAGCGGAGAAGCTTGCAGAGGAGCCCTCCCTGTTCGTTTGGCTTGACCTTCAGTCCCATTTGAACAGCTCCCCGGTTTTCATCCGGCGTTTCAAGGAACTCGCACAGGAGATCCGAGAGGGCATGCCGTCTAATTCGATCATCGTCGGACCCCTGATGGACATTCCGATCGAGCTCCAGAAGGAAGTCGCGATCATCGATATGCCCTATCCCGATCTTGCCGAGCTCAAGACGATTATCTCCCAGTTCGCGCAGCAGTACGCGGACCGTCCCGAGTTGGAGATCGACTGCTCGGAGGCCACGCTGGATGCGCTCGGCAGAGCGTCGATTGGTCTGTCGAAGAGCGAGATCGAGAACTGTTTGGCCAAGTCGCTCGTCAAGCATAAGCGGATCACCAGCCAGGATATCGACTTTATATTGGAGGAGAAGAAGCAAAACATCCGCAAAGCGGGGATTCTGGAATACGTCGACACGGAGAAACTGGAGACTTCCGATATCGGCGGACTGGACAATTTGAAAAAGTGGCTGGAGATTCGCAAGATGGCTTATACGCCCGAAGCGGAGCGGTTTGGAATTAGTTGGCCCAAAGGCGTCCTGCTCGTCGGCGTGCCGGGCTGCGGCAAGAGCCTGAGCGCCAAATGTGTAGCCGCCTCCTGGAAAATGCCGCTGCTGCGGCTCGACCTTGGCCGGGTGTTCGGCATGTACGTCGGCACGTCGGAAGCCAACATTCGGTTGGCTCTTTTCATGTGCGAGGCGGTCTCGCCTTCGATTCTCTGGATCGACGAGATCGAGAAGGCCCTGTCCGGGCACGCCAGCAGCAATCAGAGCGACGGAGGCACAACCTCGCGCGTGTTCGGTACCATTTTGACGTGGATGCAGGAAAAAAAGAGTCCCGTCTTCGTTTTCGCTACGGCGAACAATATCGCCAGCCTTCCGCCCGAACTGCTCCGCAAAGGCCGGTTCGACGAGATTTTCTTCGTCGATCTGCCGAACGAACAAGAACGCGCGGAGATATTCCGCATTCATATTAAACGCATAAAGCGCGATCCGGCTAAATTCGATATAGCAAGACTGGTCAAGCTGTCGGGTGAAGCTACCTGGGGCGACGGCGTACGGTTGACCGGCTCAGAGATCGAAGCCTGCGTAAATCAGGCGCTGCTGGAAGCATTTTTTGCAAGAAATACGGCTGCTCATCCGGAGGGCGACATCACTTCCGCGGATATCGAGAAGGCGATCCTTCAATCTGTGCCGCTAAGCCGCGTGCGCAAAGAGGATATCGGTTATATGCGTACTTGGGCGGCGGAAAATGCGGTGAGAGCGAGCTATGCGCCCGAGCAGACGTCATCGTTCTCCGCCGAAGCGCGGGAGGTAACGGTTGGACGCAATATTGACTTCTGAGGGACGGGGGCACCGACATGAGTCACTGTACGACTTACCCTATGGTCTTTCGGGACAAGCGGCTTCTGTTCCGCGCAATGCGCGAGACGGGACTGAACCCGGAGAATAGGGTATGGCAATCGTTCGGGAGGGAATGGCAGAAGAAGCTGGGGATAGGCGGCTCGGAGATCGGCAAGCTGCTTACAGGCACAAGAGGTCGTCTTCACCTGATTTTTATGGAGACGGAGGATGGTTTACAGCCGGTGTTTGAATGCGGCAGCCTCTCTGGCGAGGCGCTTGAGGCCGCGGGTAAGGAGCTGCTGGCCGAGGTTCAGGCCGCCTACCTGCGATGTGCCGTCAACGAAGCCTGCAGACGATACCGGGAAGCGGGCTTGCATGCGGAAGTGAGCGAGAGCGTGACGGCGGAAGGGCCCGTTTTTGTCCTCACCTTTGGCACAGCCGGAAAATCCGTCACCGTGACCAAAAGGGCAGACGGGGTGATTGAGGAGCGAGTGCAGGGTGTAACGGGGCGCTCTTGCACGGATGCCACCGCCGTCCTGGAGCGCTTGTTAGCGAGTCCGGTAGCGTCGTCGCTCCAAAGGACTTGGACGCCTGCTTACCAAACGACGGTCGAAGACCGCGAACTTCAAGTGCTGCGGCTGACGCGAGGCTAGAGGTTCGCCGTATAAAGAATTCACACTTCTGTTCCAGCGTAAGGCACCCAAGCGGGTGCCTTTAAACTTTGATGTATCCTAGAAATCCAATGCTCGAGGCGCGCCGGTTTTCAAATAAACGGAACCAGGACATTTTTGTTTCGGAGACAATTCTGTTTTCCTGTCTGCTGATGAAACTGAACGCTGCGGTTGCAGCTCGAAGGCCGTGCAGAAACCATAGGAAGGCTTCCGTAAAAGAATGGATTTTCTCGTTTCCGGGCATGTTAAGGGAAAAGGTGTCGGGGAGTGAGCGTGCGTGGGCAGAAGGAAAAGAAGTTATGTTGTGCCGGGTGCGGAACAGGGGATGCAGCACTTCAAAGCTGACGTGATGAAGCAGGAAGGCTATGCCGTGAACCCGAATCGGCCGGACGACGCGAAATTCGAGGTGGCCAAAGATCTCGGAGTGCCGCTTCGGCCGCGGGACAACGGCGAGCTGTCGACGGAATCGGTCGGCCGGGTCGGCGGCAAGATCGGCGGACCGATGGTTCGCGAAATGATTCGTCTCGCCCAGGAGCGGCTGGCGAATCGGGAGCGGCCTTGAATCTGATTTGAAATCTCACGCAGATTCTTCTTCATAGCCAAACAAGAACCCCCGCGGTCGGATAGGGCATATGCCTACGGAACTGTCGGGGGCTTTTCATTTTATCTGCGGACTGTTTTTGCCCTAAAGGGACAAGAACAAGAGCTTTGCGGTTGTGCGTGCATTGTCCGCAAGATTATCGTGAAAAATGGATGGAGATCGAGTCATAACGCGGTGGACGGATCGACCGTTCCAATGGCATCCCGGCTGTTACCATTCACACGCTGTTGTTGTTTTTCTCGCCGCCGCTTCTTAAACCTGGCCTTCGAGTTCATGCCGCAAACGACATGATCGATTGACATCCCGCAAAGAAGTAACTACAATGGTTACAGGTAAGAGGAGCTAGTATTAGACCGATTGCCTGCTCGGCTTAAGCAATAAATGCCTCAAAGATAGCTCTTCTAATCTCATGTTTTATAAACATACTGGAGGGAAATCCGATGAAGATTTTGGTTACAGGCGCGACGGGGAAACTGGGATCGATCGTGGTAGATACCTTGTTGCAAACCGTACCGGCTGAACATCTGGCGGTCAGCGTCCGGAACCCGGAGAAAGCGGAAGGTCTTCGTGCGCGCGGCGTCGACGTTCGTCATGGCGATTTTGACCGACCCGAAACGCTGGATAAGGCGTTTGCCGGTGTGGACCGGCTCCTGATTATATCCACGGATGGGGACAACGACACCCGGATTCGCCAGCATAAGGCCGCGGTAGAGGCTGCCAAGCGCGCCAACGTGGGCTTCATTGCTTATACAAGCCTTGGACATGCGGACACAAGCCCGTTGTTTCTTGCTCCGGTGCATCGCGCAACGGAGGAGGCCATTCGTCAGACGGGCATTCCTTACTCTTTTTTGCGCAACAACTGGTATCTTGAAAACGAAATCGGCACCATTGAAGCTGTTCTGAAAGGAGCGCCCTGGCTGACCTCGGCAGGCTCCGGCAAGGTTGGGTGGGCGGCGCGCCGTGACTATGCGCAAGCAGCGGCAGCCGTTCTAGTCGGCGACGGTCATGAGAATAGCATCTATGAGCTCTCGGGCAAACCGCTTACCCAAGAAGAACTGGCATCGATTCTCGCCCGCGTTCTGGGGAGAGAGGTACCCGTACAACAAGTGGATGACGATACCTATGCCAAAATAATGGCCGAAGCGGGCGTGCCGGAACCGGTGCTTCCCATTCTCGTTGGGATCCAGAGCGCGATTCGCGAGGGAGCTTTGGAAATCGAAAGCAACGATTTCGAGAAGCTGTTGGGCCGGCCAATCACCCCGCTGGAAGAAGTTCTGCGGGAAATCGTTAGCCAAGCGCAATCTTGAGTTCTAAGCGAGCTATAGCCATACAACAGATAAGGCTGTCCTTCAGGTGATATGCTCCCCTCACAGTAGCAGGTTTTATTTTTTAACCTGTCTACCTTAAGGGGAGCATATCAACCGGAGGACAGCCTTTTCAATATAGCCCGGGACACGTATACTTTAATAAACTTCGACTTCCATCGCCGGAGGCCTTGAGATGAAGAGCGTATACCCGATGCTGCGTTATTTCCTATTCGAGAAATCGATCTACCGGACGATCCTGTTTTCCTACCTGCTGGTGAACCTATTGCTGCTGTTGCTGCTCGGCGTGTTATCCATCCGTGATTCCACCCGCATGATCACGGACGAGATCATCAAATCCAGCAACAAGGTCATGGAACAGGCCGCGCAGGGGATCGGCTTCAATCTGGAGGAAACGAAACGCTCGCTGGTCATGCTCGCCGGAAATTACGCCACCATCTCGATCATGACGGAAAAAAGTCCCGTGGTCATGGCGAACATCCTGAATCATGAACGAGCGGTCGCGGAGATCGCAAGCGGGATATACACCTTTCAATCCCTGATCAGCGACGTGCTGATCCTGGGCAAGAACGGCTACGTGAACAATCTGGACGGCCGCAAATCATTGCGCTGGGACTATCGGTTCGGCGAGCAGCCCTGGGTGAAGACGGCGTTCAACGCCAAACCGCAAGGCAATTTCTTCAGCGTCGGCGTTCACAAACAGGACTATTATCTGGAGCACGATATTTCCCGTTACAACCAACCCACGCTGTCGGTCGCCATGCAGGTGAGAGGTTTTGGCGGCGAAGTGGTGGGAGCGGTCATCGCCAACCTGGATTTGCAAAAGATGAACGGCATGTTCGAACGCAACGCCTATCAAAGCGGCGGGAACATCTTTATGATCGACGAGAACCGGCGGATCATCGTCCATCAGGACAGCGGCAAAATCGGTCAAATTTTGGACATCGAGGGGCTGAACACGATTGACCGGAACCGGTCGGGCCATTATACGGCAAAAATCAACGGCGAGGAGCATCTGGTGATTTTTCAGCCTACCGACTTGACCGGATGGATTATGATCTCGACTGTGCCGATGTCGGAAATCACCAGCCAATCTGCGCCGATCAAAACCAATCTGGCCCGCATGCTGTATCTGGGCATTGTCTTGAACATTCTGATCAGCCTGGCGATCACCTTCCGCATCTCCAGTCCGGTCAACAAGCTGCTTCGGACGCTGGACAGGCTGGGCGAAGAAGACACGCTCTATGTCAAAACGAGGAACTACCGTTACCGGGAGCTCAATCATATCGGCACCAAATTCATGGAATTGATGGATCGGATCAACCTGTTGATCCGGCAAAATTACCTGTCCCGCATCGCGCTCAAGGAAGAGGAGCTCAAGGCGCTTCAGTCGCAGATCAATCCGCATTTCCTGTTCAACACGCTGCAGCTTTTGCAAACCGAAATTGTATGCGGTAACATTGAATCCTCCAACCATATCGTGGTCTCGCTCAGCAATTTGTTCAGATACTCCATGCGGCAATCGGAGGAACTGGTCGATCTGAAGACGGAACTGGATCATGTGAAGGATTATTTGTACATCATGAACAAAAAGTACAGCGACCGCATCGCCTACACCTGTACGATCGCCGATCCCGCCATTTTGCACTATCAAATCCCCAAGCTGATTTTGCAGCCCGTCGTGGAAAATTCGATCCGGCACGGCTTCGGCGATGACCGGCGCGAAGGATCGATCCAGATCCGCGCGTCGCTGGTCAGGAAAGGACTGCTCATCACGATCCGCGACAACGGCAAGGGGATGGACAAGAACAGCCTGCGATCGTTAAGACAACATATCGGCAATTCCGACCGGCCGACGGGCCGGCATACGGGCAACATCGGACTGTACAATGTGAGCCAGCGGATCAAGCTGAAATACGGCGACGATTACGGCTTGCGCATCCGGAGCGCCGAGGGTGTTCACATGACGGTCTATATTCTGCTGCCTGTCATGACGAAAGACCACATGGAAAGGGGCGACCGCCATGAAGCTGCTGATTGCGGATGACCAGGAATCTCTCCATATTTTCCTTGACCGGACGATGAATTGGGAGGCGCTCGGCATAACGGACGTCAGGCACGCCTACGACGGCAAGGAAACGTTGCGGCTCGCCGAACAATTTGCGCCCGACCTGCTCATCCTCGACATCCGCATGCCGTTCATGACCGGTCTGGAAGCGCTTAAATCGCTGCAGGAATGCTCGCGAAAGCCGAAAACGATCATTCTGAGCGCCCACGACGAATTTGAATACGCGCGCGACGCCTTGCAGCTGAACGCGGTCCAGTACTTGCTGAAGCCGGTGGACATCTCATTGATGGAAGCGGCGGTCCGGAGTCTGGTGTCGGACATTCGCAAGGAACGGGAAGCGTCGATCACCCATGCATTCGGGAGGCTGGTTCATTCCCGTGTCTTCGAACCCGGGTCGCTGCAGGCGATCGGAGAGGCGTTTCAGGCGCTGCGGATCCGGCGCTATGCGGTTTTGGACGTATACGGCGAGTCCGGCTCCGAGAGCTTGATGAAAGCGTGGATCTCCGAAGGCGGTTCCGGCGGACCGGCCGATTCGGAAGCCACCGTCCGTCCGGTGATCTACCGCAAGAGCCCGAACGGTTATTCCTGTCTGTTGGGTCTAACCGCCGAACTGCCGGAGCCGGAATCGTCGCTTCTGGAGCTGGCTCGGCGCGTTTCGGCCCGATGGACCGCCAGCTTTCCGGAGGCCCGGGTTTCCATCGGCGTCAGCCGCACGGCGGCGGACCCTTCCTTGCTGCTGGACCTGATCGGGGAAAGCGAAGAAGCCAATCTGCTGAACTTCTACGCGCCGGAGAACGTCAGCATGTACACGGAGGGTTGCTTTAGCCAGGATTGGTGTGTAAGCGATTTCCAAAAATACAAAAATGCCTTCAAGGAGAAAGTCGCGCTCGAATTCCGCCAGCAAGCGCTGATCCAACTTGTGGCCGAGCTGTTCCGGGATTTCCGCCAAAAGCGCATTCATCCCGACAACGTGTACGCGCTGGCGCTGCATTATCTTTACACCATCGGACAGGCGATGAACCGCACGGGCATGAAGAATGCCTTTCTGGATGGGATCTCGTTGGATACACTGAGGCAATCCCGTCATATCGCCGAGCTGGAGGCCGCCTTCACCGCCATGATCCGGCAGCTGGCGGAAGCGATGGAGGAGGCGCCTGGCCTGAGCGAAACGGTCATGAAAGTCAGGGAGTACGTCCAGCTTCATTACGGAGAGGATCTGTCCCTGCACACCGTATCGCAATTGTTCGCGATCGACCGGTTTCAGTTGAGCCGGGTGTTCAAGCAGCAATTCAACGTGAACTATTGGACTTATGTGACGCAGGTGCGGATGGAAAAAGCGGCGGAGATGCTGACCGGCACAGATCTGAAAAACAGCGTGATTGCCGCTGCCACCGGCTTTGTCGACGAGAGCCACTTCAGCCGGGCGTTCAAAAAGTATTACGGGATGACCCCCAGAGAATTTCGCCAGTCCAAGGGGGGCGCGTCCGCCGGAACCCCTCTTGCCTGAGCGCTGCAACGAAATACAAATCATTGTGCAACAATATGAATTTATTCCCCGGCCTTGTTTCGTCTATGATGAATCGTGAAAGTGCTTCCAAACTCTTCTGACGGGGGAATTGTGAACATGAGAAAGACGGGATTTTTGCTTCTCATCTTGATCGTGGCCGTATCGCTTGCGCTGTCGGCCTGCGGCAACGCGAGCGACGGCGGCAAGCAGAGCGGCGCAGGCGATCAGGCATCCGGGGAAAGCGGCAAACAGGAAAAAGTGAAGCTCAGCATTCTGGCGTGGAACAACGAGACGGAAATGAAACCGGTCATGGACGGGTTCATGAAGAAATACCCGAACATCTCGTTTGACTTCCAGTTCGCTCCGCCAGTCAAGGACTACATCGCCAAGCTGCAGACGATGCTGCTGTCCGATTCGGCGCCCGACATCTTCATCATCGCCGCGGAGAACCGCAATGAGGTCATCGACAGCGGACACGCGCTTGATCTGACCGACTATCCGTTCATGGACGTGATGCTGGACAGCAACAAGCCGATGCTCAGCAAGAACGGCAGAACGTACGCCTTCACCAATAACGGCTGGGTGGGCGGCTGGTTCTACAACAAGGACCTTTTTGCAAAGGCGGGCATTACCAAGCTTCCGACCACCTGGGACGAATTTGTCGAAGTCTGCCTGAAGCTGAAAGAAGCCGGCATTACGCCGCTGTACGACAACATGCAGGACTTAACCCAGATTCACTCCTCCCTGTACGGGAATATGACCCTTTCGAAAGATCCGAACTTCGACGAAAAAATCTTCTCCGGCGAAAAAACGTTCGCGGACGGCTGGCTGGAAGTGTTCAAACTGTGGAAAAAAGACATGATCGACAAGAAGATTATTACGCCGGATATGATCGGACTGACCGGCGACCAGATCGAGAGCGAATTTACGCTCGGCAACGTCGCCATGTTCTTCGGCGGCCCCTGGAGCATCGCCAAGCTGTCGGCGACGCCCAACCTGAATTTCAGCATGATCCCCGTTCCGGGACCGGTTCCGGGCGAGACCTACTATGTGGGGGCGCCGGGCGTCGGCTTTGCCGTGAACAGCAAGACGAAGCATAAGGAAGAAGCGCTGAAGTTCATCGAATATTTGAGCACGCAGGAAGGATTGGAACTGTTCTATCAAGGCACGGGATCCATCATGACGGCGAAAGGGTTTGAAGCGAAAGTGCATCCGTCGATGCAGCAGGCCTACGAGGAAGGGTTAATGAAGGGGAAAATCTACCTTCCGATGGTGTCCTGGCCGAGACATCAGGAAGCGCTCCGGAACCAGTTCGTCATCGTCACCCAGGATATGGCGGTCGGCAAGATTACGCCGGAAGAAGCCGTGGCGGCGATCGACAAGAAACTGAAGGAAATGGAGAACAAATAGAAGGAGGCCAATGTGGTAAAATTCCTTCGATATCTGCAGTATGAAGTCTTCTTGCTCCCGATCTTGATTATTTATACGCTGTTCACGATCGTTCCGCTCATCCGGTCGTTTGAGCTCAGTCTGACCGACTTTAACGGTTACAGCACCGATTACCATTTCGTCGGTCTGAAAAACTACATCAAATTGTTTTCCGACGATGCGATCGTATCCGGCATTTTGTTCACGTTGACGTTCGCCCTGTGCAGCACCGCCCTGATCACCGTCATGGCGATTCCGCTGGCGATCCTGCTCGATCAGAACTTTTTTACCAAGCACATCCACAGGGCCCTCTTCTTCTTCCCGTCGATTCCGAGCGGCTTGCTGCTGGCCTTCATCTGGGGATTTATTCTTTCGCCTGTCGCATCGGGCGTATTCAACACGATTCTTCGGGAAGTGTTCGGCCTTGGCGCGCAACCGTGGCTGTCCGATCCCTTACTGGCCAAACTATCCACGATCATCGTGGCGGTCTGGGCGCAAACGGGCTGGCATGCGGTGTTATACCTGGCGTTTCTCCAATCCATCCCCAAGGATTATTTTGAAGCGGCAGCGATCGACGGCGCCAGCCGCCTGCAGCAAATCCGGTATATCACGCTGCCGCTGCTCGCGCCTGCGATGACCGTCAGCGTTATGCTGCTCCTGACAGGCGGGCTGAAGGTGTTCGAAATTCCGTTTGCGCTGACCAAAGGGGGACCGGGCTTCGAGACGCATACGATCACGCAGGTCATCGTGCTGCGGGGGATTTCCGAAACGCAGTTCGGCCTGGCCTCGGCCATGTCCGTCGTCTTCTTCCTGATCGTGCTGGTGATCGCTTGTTTCCAGGTGACGATGATGCAGAAGAGGGAGGAACGGATCCAATGACGGGATCGCTGAAACGTTCGTGGATACTCGACATTCTGATGCTCCCGGTCGGCATCGTCATGTTCTTTCCGTTTTACCTGATCATTGTCAACACGTTCAAGTCCGAGCATGAAGCGATTTCCAGACCGATGAGCCTGCCGGGTGAATGGGTTTTTGACAATTACAAGCAGGTGTTCGAGCAA
Organism: Cohnella laeviribosi DSM 21336; assembly: GCF_000378425.1. Taxonomy (GTDB): domain Bacteria; phylum Bacillota; class Bacilli; order Paenibacillales; family Paenibacillaceae; genus Cohnella; species Cohnella laeviribosi. The sequence goes on from NZ_KB899832.1 coordinate 14,169, forward strand.
ACGCCGATCCTTCAAAGCTTCAGCAACAGTCTGATCCTTACGGTTTGTTCGGTGTTGGTCATGGTGCTGATCGGCGCCATGGCCGCCTATCCGGTCGTATTCAATCCGAACAGGTTGAACCGGCTCGTCACGCTTTACCTGCTGGCGGGATTCATGATTCCGTTCCAGACGACGCTCATCCCGCTATTTCAATTGATGACCGATATGCAGCTGGTGAACAAGCTGTACGGATTGATCCTCCTGTATCTCGGAGGAGCGGTATTCGTCTTCTTCTTGATGATGGGCTACATGCGGACCATCCCGAAAGATCTGTCCGAGGCGGCCATCATCGACGGCTGCTCGATCTGGGGCATTTTCTGGCGCATCATCCTGCCCCTGCTCAAGCCGATCACCGTGACCAGCATCATCTTCCAGGCGATGTGGATCTGGAACGATTTCCTGGCTCCGCTGCTGTTCCTAAGCTCCCGCAGCAATGCGACGCTCGTGCTGGAAATCTACAAAGCCAAGGGCGAATTCACCGTCAACTGGCCGATGTTCATGACGATGACCGTCATTACGCTTGTGCCGATCTTCATCTTCTTCATTCTGATGCAGAAACAGATTGTGAAAGGCATCGTGGGCGGCGCGGTGAAAGGGTAGCCATGGCTCACGTACAGTAATCTTGAGATATTCGATTGGCCCGGTCCCTTGCGAAAGGGTGCCGGGTTCTTTGCTGTCAGGGGAGTAGAAAAAGTGAGGTGTCGGGCAATCAGCTCATTGAAAAAAGCCTAGTTTCCAAAGGCGAACGAGACAAATTGCCCTACAACCAGACTGAAGAGTTGTCCTATTCCTTCGCCTCGATCCGGGCAAGCTCCTTGCGCACGAGCGGCGCGACCTTGGTGCCGAGCAGCTCGATGGCGCGCAGCACTTCGCGGTGCGGCATCGTCCCGACGTTCACATGCAGGAAGAAACGCGTAACCCCCAGATTTTTGCGAAGCAGCACGATCTTCTCCGCGACATATTCGGGATCGCCGACATAAAGCGCGCCGCGAAGGCTGCGTGCGGCATCGAACGTTTCGCGTGTATAGGGCGGCCACCCCCGCTCGCGGCCGATGACGTTCATTTGGGCCTGCGTTGGAGGAAAGAAAAGTTCGGCCGCTTGCTCGGTCGTATCGGCGACAAAGCCGTGCGAATGCGTCGCGATCGGCAGCGTGTCGGGGTTGTGCCCGGCCCGCGCGGCAGCTTCCTTATACAGGGCGACCAATGGAGCAAACCGCTCCGGCATTCCGCCGATAATGGCGAACACGATCGGAAGGCCCAGCTTCCCCGCCCGCACGGCAGACTCCGGATTCCCGCCGCTGGCGATCCACACCGGCAGCGGATTCTGGACGGACCGGGGATAGACGCCGAGGTTATCGATGGCGGGACGGTGGCCGCCGCGCCAGGTCACCTTTTCCGAGGCTCTGATTTTCAGCAGCAGCTCCAGCTTTTCCTCGAACAGCTCGTCATAATCATCCAGGCTGTATCCGAACAGCGGAAAGGATTCGATGAACGATCCCCGTCCCGCCATGATTTCCGCCCGGCCGTTCGAGATCCCGTCCAGGGTGGCGAAAGCCTGATACACGCGCACCGGATCGTCCGAAGACAGCACGGTAACGGCGCTTGTGAGCCTAATTCGCTTGGTCATGGCCGCCGCCGCAGCCAGAACAACGGCGGGTGCGCTCCCGGCGTAATCGGGCCGGTGATGCTCCCCGATCCCATACACATCCAGACCGACCTGATCGGCCAGGACAATCTCCTCGACCGCGTTGCGCAGCCGCTCGGCATGGCTGATGACCGCTCCCGTCACCGGGTCCGGCGTCGCCTCCAAAAAGGTGCTGATCCCGATTTCCATCGGTTTTGCCAATTCGGCCAATTCGTTTCGCCTCCTTTATTTTCTCTATAGTTTACTCTATTTTTTAATGCCTCTCAACTAAAGTAAGTTATATAATGGAGGAGACGATTACTGAACGGCTGCCCAGCACCGCAATCCGTGGAAGCAAAAATCAAGGCGGCCCGCCGGGATGAAGCGGGACCGCCCTCTTGCAAGACCTGATGATTTTCCGCTTTAGCTCCGGTTTCGCGATTCCGGGAGCGGACCCCGATTCGATTCTGTTGGAGCCGCTGACGGATCGGGAGCGGGAAATTTTGCAGGAGATGGCTTACGGGTTGCGGAATGACCAGATTGCCCGAAAGCTGGTCATCTCCGAAGGGACCGTCAAGTCGCATGTCCACCGCATTCTGCAAAAGTTCGGCTGCGAAGATCGGACGCAAGCGGTCGTCATGGCGCTTCGGAATGGGATCGTTCAATAAACGGGGGCTGTCCATCGGAATAAGTCCGGGACAGCCCCCATACGTTAAACCGCGTTTTTACCGTACGGCAAGACTCAGGCGTTGGAGATAATGACCTTCAACGCTTTGTTTTTTGCCGCGTTTCTAAAGACGTCATACGCTTCTTCGATCTGATCGAAACTGAACCGGTGAGTAACCAATTGCTCGGGTTTCAGCTTGCCCGATTTTACCGTGTTCAGGAGCATAGGCGTCGAATTGGTGCTGACGAGGCCGGTCGTAATGGTGACGTTGCGAATCCACAGTTTTTCGAGGTGAAGCTCGACGCTTTTGCCATGTACCCCGACATTGGCGATGTGTCCGCCCGCGGCGACGATTTCCTGGCAGAGCGCGAAGGTCGCGGGAATTCCGACGGCTTCAATCGCAACGTCTACGCCTTTATTGCCCGTAAGCTCCAATATCTTTTCAACCGCTTTCCCGTCGGAGGAGTTCACCACTTTGGTCGCTCCGAATTTTTGGGCGACTTCAAGACGGTTGTCGTCCAGATCGACCATGATGATTTCGGCGGGAGAATAGAACTGAGCCGTCAGCAGAGCGGCCATGCCTACGGGGCCTCCGCCGATAATGGCTACCGTATCGCCGGGTTTAACTTGTCCGGAAAGCACGCCGATTTCAAAGCCGGTAGGCAAAATATCGCTAAGCATGACGAGCGCTTCTTCGTCCACGCCTTCCGGAATGTGGTACAAGCTGTTGTCGGCATGCGGGATGCGGACATACTCCGCTTGCGTGCCGTCGATCAAGTGGCCCAGAATCCATCCGCCGTCATCGCAATGGGCGTACAGGCCTTTCTTGCAGTTTTCGCATTTACCGCAGGACGTAATGCAGGAAATCAGCACCCGGTCCCCCGGCTTGAAATTGTTGACGGCCGATCCGACTTCTTCGACGATGCCGACACCTTCGTGTCCCAATGTCCGGCCTGCCGTTACAGCGGGAACATCTCCGCCCAGTATGTGCAAATCCGTGCCGCAGATGGTGGTTTTTGTAATTTTAATTATGGCATCCGTCGGCTTCAAGAGGGTTGGTTTTGGCTTTTCAACGAGCTCTTTTCCATTCTGTCCGTTATAAACAAGCGCTTTCATAAAAACCCTCCTCGTTTAATCATGAGAGTTCCCTCTCCTCCCTCAGTATACCCATATAAATGGCAAGAGACAACAACTTGGCGCCAAAAGAGCGCATGAAATCATTGGTAGCCGGCGTGTCTGTTGAATATTTTTTCAAAAATAATTTTTAAAAAATCAATTGATGTTCGAAATATTTCTTCATTACGATAAGTATAGATTTTATATAGTAAAGGGACGAGGAGTGAAACGGACATGAAAATCGTACGGCATTCAGCGCGGGACAGAATCGTATCCCTCGTGTTGGCGGTTCTGCTCCTGATGGGAACGGGCTTAACCGGTTTGGGAAACGCTTTACGGGTCTATGCGGAGGGGGAAGGGGAATCGCCTTCGGTCATTGAAGACTTCGAAGAGCTCACCCTCCTGTCGGCCAGCTCGGTCAGGGCCAACACGGTTAAGCTGGAGCTTGCGAGCAGGCCGGAAAGCATTTATTACGGTTATCATGCGGCGAGGCTGGACTATGATTTTACCGGACAGGCGGGAACCTCCGCCGCTTATCTGAACTTCAAGGACCCGGACGGCCAGGCGGGCCGAAGCATTACGGGGTCTCCCGTCAAGCTGGGGCTTTGGGTGTACGGCGACGGCAACAACCACTGGCTGCGCGCGCAGCTTCAGGACAGCGCCGGCATCAAATCGACGGTCGATATCACGTCCGCAAGCGGCCTCAACTGGAAAGGCTGGAGATTCGTAACGATTCCCGTTCCTTCCTCCGCGATTCCTCCTCTCAAGATCAATCAGATCTACGTTGCGGAAACCAAGGATACGAACAAAAACAGCGGCAGCTTGTATTTCGATCGCTTGTCCGCCTTCTATACGAATTCCGAAATCTATGGTCTCGAGCTGGCGGGGCTGACGCCGTTGCAGGTCGGCGAATCGGCACCCATTCATCTCTATGCGACCTATGCGAATGCCGGCCAACCTGAGCGGGTGGCGGAAGGCGTTGCCTTTGTCAGCAGCGACGAGACCGTTGCGACCGTGTCCGGCACTACATACGGGACCGTAACGGCTTTGGCGCCGGGAATCGTGACGATTACGGCAACGTATAGGGACGCGCCCGCCGCCCGAAGCACGCTGATCGTCACGGAGACGCCTCCGGTTCTGCAAAAACTCGAGCTGTCCGGGCCGCAGCGGCTGGAATCCGGGATGTCCGGCGAGCTGAAAGCTTTTGCGGTATATGAAGGCATATCCGGGCCGATTCCGCTTGTGGAAGGGGTGACTTTCGCAAGCGACCGCCCGGAGATCGCGGAAGCGGACGCCTCGGGCCGGATTACGGCCAAGTCCAAGGGCACGGCGGCGATCACCGTCACGTACAAAGGGGTATCTGCCGTTCATCAAGTGACGGTCAGCGATCCCGTTCCCGTGCTGCAGAGCATCGAGCTGCGGGGCGTGACCTCAATGTACGAGGGAGACAGCGCCGAAACGGCCGTTTACGGCACATATACCTGGCTGAACGAGCCGGTGAAGCTGACCGAAGGAGTGGTTTATACGAGCAGCAATCCGGAAACGGCTGCGGTGGACGCCTCCGGGAAGATTACGGGAATCCGGGTCGGCGCGGCGCGGATTACGGCAACGTACGCAGGGAAGAGCAGCTCGATTTATTTGACGGTCAACCGGAGAACCGCCATCCCGAAAGCCGAGATGAGGGCCGCATGGATTGCGACCGTCGACAACGTCGATTGGCCGGCCAAGGGGACAACCGGCGCGGAGGAGCAAAAGAAGCAGTTTGTCGAGCTGCTCGATCAGCTGGAGGCGGCCGGAATGAACGCGGTCATCGTGCAGGTCAAGCCGACGGCGGACGCTTTTTATCCGTCCGAATACGGTCCCTGGTCGGAATGGCTGACCGGCGTGCAGGGGCAGGACCCCGGCTACGATCCGCTGGCGTTCATGCTGGAAGAAGCGCACAAGCGCAATATGGAATTTCACGCCTGGTTCAATCCGTACCGGATCAGCCTGCAGGACGATATCGCAAAGCTCGTGGAAAATCACCCGGCCAGACAGCATCCCGACTGGGTCGTTTCATATGGAGGCAAGCTTTACTTCGATCCGGGGAACCCTGAAGCCAAGCGGTTTATTATCGACAGCGTAATGGAAGTCGTCAAGAAGTACGACATCGATGCGGTTCATTTTGACGATTATTTTTATCCGTATCCGGTGGCCGGCGTCGACTTTCCGGATGATGCGAGCTTCGCGAAATATCATGGGAACTTCACGAATAAGGCCGACTGGAGAAGGGACAATGTCAACCGGTTCGTACAGGAAGTCGGGGAAGCGATCAAGCGGGAGAAGAGTTACGTCAAATTCGGCATCAGTCCCTTCGGCATCTGGAAAAACAAAAGCGCCGATCCGCTCGGCTCGGACACCAACGGTCTCAGCAGCTACGAGGCCATTTACGCCGATTCGAAAGCATGGGTCGAGAACGAATGGATCGACTATATCGCGCCGCAAATCTACTGGTACATGGGCTACTCGCCCGCCGCTTACGACAAGCTGATCGAGTGGTGGAGCGGAGTGGTCAGAGGCAAAAACGTGCAGTTGTACAGCGGTCAAGCGGTTTATCGGATCGGAACGGCGGATGGCTGGCTGAATGCGGAGGAAATGCCGAACCAGCTTCTGTACAACCGGAATTTCGACGACGTGTCGGGCAGCATGTTTTTCAGCGCAAAATGGTTCGCCGCGAACCCGCTGGGCTTTACGGACCGGCTGCGCAACGACTTCTACCGCTATCCCGCGCTCGTTCCGTCCATGCCCTGGCTGGACGCCGAGGCGCCGGAGGCGCCGTCGGGCCTATCGGCCGATTCGTCGAAGGACGGCGTTGTGGAGCTGAGGTGGCATTCGAAGGGCGACGAAAGCTATTATGTGGTGTACCGTTTTGACGGCAGAAAGGCCGGCAGCATCGAAGATCCTTCCGCGATTGTCGGCAAGCTGCGCAAGGGGCCGGGAGGAAAGCAAACTTTTATTGATGAACAGGTGCAGAAAGGCCAGCCGTATACCTATATCGTTACGGCGGTCGACAGGCTGCATAACGAAAGTGAAGCAAGCCGCTCACTGACGGTGACGGTCAAGGATAAGCCCGACAAGCCGGATAAGCCGGACAAACCGGGCAAACCCGGCAAACCTGGTAAGCCGGATAAACCCGACAGGCCCGGCAAACCCGATAAACCCGACAAACCAGGCAAACCGGGTAAACCCCGCAATGCCGAAGGCCGCTAAACGAGCGTGCTCCGAAAACGGCAGCGCGTAAAGCGGCGGGCAGAAGGGCATTCTATCGTGCGGGTGCTCTCCATTTCGATCGCCGGGTCGGCTCCGGACCACTTGGCAGCCAGACTCCTTGCGCGGGATTCATAACATACAAGCCCCCGAAAAACGGGGGCTTGAATGGACTTGCCGAAACGATCTCAACCGGTTACGGAGACAAGCTGTAGTTTGTGCAGTTGAAGAAGCCGTGGCCCTGCATGATTTCGTTGCTGAGCTCGATTCCGACGATGTACGGGTTCGGGCTGATCCAACCCTTGTTTCTGGCGTCGTTGATGAAGTCGCGGAGATTGCCGCCCGTGCTGAGCGTTTTAGAGGTTCGCAGGTAGCTGACGACGTTCCACGTGTGCCCGACGGACGTCATGCTCCAGACAACCGGCGCGAAAGCATGCCCGAGAGCGTTCAGCCTCCCGCGCACCACACGATGCACGCGCCGAGCGTATCGATCATGCCGGGATGGAGTAGCCCTTCCGGGTTGTGCGCCGGCGTCAGGCATAAGACGCGTCCTTGGCCAAACGCGTGCGACCAGCCGGCGATCGATTCGCCGTCCACCGACGCGGAGCGGAGGAAGACGTTCGTGTTCGCTTCGTCGCAATAAACGAAATAGTGCTCATCCAGAATGTCGAACGCGGATGCCGCGCCGGCAAGGCCGAGCGGACCTCCGCCCGCGCTGACGGCCTCGTAGCGCACGATTTGATGCTTGTCGGGATGGTACTTGAAATAGCCCCGCAGCATCGCAACATACGCTCCGTCCTCGCGATAGGAGGCAAGGCCGGAGTGCCATGCGAGCCAGCCGCCGCCTTCCCGAACGTATGAGACGATAGCGGCTTCCGCCGCTTCCGTCATCCACATCCTGACTTGCTCGTCCTGGGGATTGATCCGGTCTTCCTTGAACAGGATAGCCGCATCCGGCTTGTCGGAGAGCCCTTCGGCCAGCCGGTCCGCGGTCGTGTAGCGGAGCTGGATCTCCGCGCGGCCCGAGGTGGTGGCTACCGCTTTCTCCAGGGCGGCCTTAATGGCCTGCTCGGGATGGTAATAATCGCCTACGACCGCCAGAATCGTTTTCATATTCGCTCCTCCTCCTCAAATCGCCATCGGCCGCCCCAAATAATCGACGAACGCAAAACGGCAGTCCGGCACCGTTTTTCCTTCCGCCAGATCGAGAATGCCCGCGGCGCTTTCCCGCGGATCGCCCGGCGCCTGGCCGCCGCCCATATCGGTCCGGATCCAGCCCGGATGAACGCTCAGCGCCCGGATTCCGCGGTCCTTGACCGCATGCTTTAACTGCTCGGTAAACATGTTCAGCGCCGTTTTCGAAATGGCGTACGGATAATCCCCGCCGTAGGCGTTGGTCAGGCTCCCGGCTTCCGATGAAATGTTCAGGATGATGCCGCCTGCCGAATGCGCCATAAGCGGAAGCATATGCTTGACGACCGTCATCGGTCCGAACAGGTTGATTTCGAACGTTTGCCGGACCTGATCCATGTCGAGCTGCTCGATCGGGCTGTCCCGGCCCAATAGAATGCCGGCATTATTGATGATGCCGTCCAGGACGACGCCTTGCTCCGCAAGTTCCGCGGCAAGGCGGGCGGCATGTTCCTCCCGCGCGACGTCAAGGATATGGACGGATAGCCGGTCCGGGAACGCCGACCGGAGCGCGTCCAGCTTCGAGCCGGCGTCATGGGGGGAGCGCGTTCCGGCCAGAACGCGGTGTCCCCGCCTAAGCGCTTCGGCGGCAAGCGCGAGCCCGAGGCCGCGGTTTGCCCCTGTAATGAGCAGGTTCATCCGGCATCCGCCTGCCTTTGTCCGAGCTCCTGCAGACCGAGTACGACCCCGAGCGGCCCCTCGGAGTCGAAATAGCAGTACCGTCCGGACCCGTATTCGCCCTTATGAATCAGCGGCAGACCCTGCTTCTCGACAAAGCGGATGTGCTGTTCGAAGCCGTTCACCGTGAACGTGATGAAGTGAACGCCTTGGCCGTGCTTTTGTTTGAACTCGTTCCACGGGCTGGCCTCGTCATAGGGTTCCAGAAGCTCGACCGTAACGGGGCCCATTTGCAGGTTGGCGAATTTGGTCCGGGCGGGTACGTTCTCGCCGCGGTACCAGGTGTAGCTGTCCTCGGTATGCGCAACGGGGGCGTCCGGGTCCGGAATGCTGAAGGACGGCATCGGGATGCCGAACAGTTCGCAGTATTTCTTCGCCGCCGCTTCAATGTCGTCGACGACGATGCCGATTTTGACCAGGTTGTGGTTGTCGATATGCCGCATGGTTTGCACGTCCTTTGCCGGTTCGTAAGGATTTCGTTTGCGGCGCGATGGGCCGCATCTTCGGGTTACTTGTCGTTCTCGAGCAGCTCGATGATCACCTTCAGCTCGTTCATGGTATCCATATAGGCGTAGCGTCCGCCCGTGTACTCGCCTTTTTGCAGCAGCGCCATTTGCTTGCCTTCGAGCAGGGTGATCTTCTCTTTCATCCCTTCGATCACGAACGCGATGTGGTGCGGGCCTTCGCCGTGTTCGTCCAAATATTCGCGCCAGGTGCTCGGGTTGTGGTCCGGCTCGATCAGCTCAAGCTGCAGCGATCCCATATCGAAGAACGCCAGCTTGGCCCGGGCTTCGGTGCGGCTTCCGCGGTACTCCGTCTGCGCGATGTCGGGGGCGTCGGTCACGATGAAGTTCGGCTTCTCCACGCCGAAGAAGTCCGCGTAAGCCTGGCTCACCTTCTCGATGTCGTTGACCAGGATGCCGATTTGCGTAATCGTCTTCGTGCCTAGGATGCCATTTGCCATTTGTCATGCACTCCTTTGGGTGATTTGGAAAAGGTGCTTATGCAAAAGACGGGCTACTCGTCGCTCCCGAAGCGGTTGGATACCTTGAAGAGCAGCAGCGTAAACGCCAGCGCGATGACGAGCAGAATCCAGGCCATTGCGGAAGCGTAGCCCATCTTGGCATACTGGAAAGCGTTCTGGTACAGGTACAGCGAATAAAAGGTCGTCGAGCCGTCCGGGCCGCCCTCGGTGATGATGAACGCCTCCGCGAACGACTGGAACGTGCCGATGATGCCGGTGATGACGTTGAACAGAATGACGGGCCGCAGCATCGGGATCGTTATGTGGAACACCTTTCCGAAAGCGCTTGCACCATCGATGGCCGCCGCTTCGTACAGCGATTCCGGAATGCCCTGCAGCCCCGCCAAATAAATGATGATCGAACCGCCGGCACCCCAGATGCCCATCAGAATGAAAGCGGGCTTTGACCAGGTCGGACTGGCGAACCAGCCCGGGCCGTCGATGCCTAGCCAGCCGAGAATCGTATTGACGACGCCCGAATCCGGCTGGAGCACCCAGATCCACAGGATCGAGAGGATGACGAACGGCACGAGCGTCGGCAGGAAGAAGACGGCCCGGAAAAAGGACAGGCCTTTGATTTTCCGGTTGTTCAGCAGGATGGCGACAACCAGCGTGACGAGCGTTATGACCGTCAGACCGACAAAAATCATGTACAGAGTGTTCCCCAGCGTCTTGTAAAACAAGCTGTCGCCCGTAAACAGCTGCTTGTAATTGTCAAATCCGACGAACACGGGCGCGTTGATGATGTCGTAATCCGTCAGCGAGTAATAGAAGGAGCTGACCAGCGGATAAGCGGTAAACGCCAGAAAGCCGACGATCCAGGGCAGAATAAACAGGATGCCGTTGATCGTGTTTTTTTGGTTCATATTCATATTCGCCGCAACCCCCCTTTACCCCTTGATTCCGGAAAACGTTATGCCTTGGATGAAATACTTTTGCAGCAGGAAGAAGATGACGATGACCGGCAGCGTCATGCTGACGCCGACCGCAAGCAGCAGCGGCCATCTCGGGTCGTTCTCGGACATGATCTGCTGGATGCCGAGCGACAGCGTATACAGCTTGTTGTCGCTCAGGAACACGAGCGGTCCGATGAAATCCCCCCAGGCGTGCGTAAAAGAGAAGATCATCACGGTCGTGACAACCGGCATCGAGAGCGGAACGATCATCTGCCAGTAAATCCGGAATTCGCTCGCTCCGTCCACCTTCGCCGATTGGGACAGCTCCTTCGGAATGCCGACAAAAAACTGCCGCAGTAGAAAAATAAAGTACGGATTGCCGAAGAAGGCCGGCACCATCAGCGGGAGAAACGTGCCGATCCAGCCCAGCTTCTGGAACAGGATGAAAAGCGGGATCATCGTCACCTGAAACGGAAGCATCATCGTCGCGAGCACGAGCACGAAGACCCCGTCGCGGTATTTCCAGTCGATGCGGGAAAAACCGTAGGCGATCATCGTATTGGAGACGACCGCCCCGACGATGTTGACGGCGGCGATCAGCAGCGTGTTCCGCAAGTACAGCAGAAAAGGAAATTCCGTAAATCCCGTCGCGTAATTCTCCCAATGGAGCCTGGAAGGCAGCCAGACGGGAGGATTGGCGAACAGCTCCGTGCTGCTCTTGAACGATCCTAGCACGAGCCACAGAAACGGAAGAATGAATGCGAGCGCAAACAAAATCAGGATCGCATACACGACGGCAAGCTCCAGACGTTCCGTTCGTTTCCTGGAGCGGACTTTGGACGGAGTGATGCCGGCGCTTGTAGGATAAGAACGAACATGGCCGCTCATGAAATCCACCACCTTATGCCGGGGGGAAGACCGGCTATTTCTTTTTGTCCGCTTCTTTCTGCAGCTTCTTCTCCGCGTCCTCAAGAAGCGGCTTCGGGTCTTTGTTGTTGTAGATGACGTTGTCCCGGAGCAGCTTCAGTTCGTTGGACATTTCCTTGGCTACCGCGGTCAGCGCCGGATGGCCGGAGTTGGGAGACTGGGCGACTTCGCGGACCACCTCGTACACCGGATCCTTTTCCTTATCCCATTTGATCGCGTCGCTCGGCTTCTTGTAGATGGAGATCGACCGCCACGTATTGATGTTGTCGGCGAGAATCTCCGGCTGGCCGGCGTACAGCATGAACTTGACGGCCGCTTCCGGGTTTTTGGCGCCTTTCGGAACCATGAAGACGTTGGTGCCGAACGTGGTCGCCTTCTCGCGCCCGCCCTTCGGGTAGGGAATGGGCGCGACGCGGTATTCGATATCGGGCGCGTAAATTTTGAGCGCGTTGGCGAACCAGTTGCCGTTGACCGTCATGGCGACCTTGCCGGTAAAGAACGGATGGTCCGGCGTGAAAGCGCCTCCGAAACCGGACGTGAACGACTTGATTTTTTCCGGATTGTATTTCTGCGCGTACGTATTCATCCAGCTGTACATCTTGGCCAGCTTCTCGTCGTTCAGCAGGATCTTATTGTCGGCCGGATCGTAGAAGTTCGCGCCGAAGATCCAGCCCCACAGGAACGCATCGTCGCCGGCGTCCAGCCACGGAATGAAGCCAAGACGCTCGATGCCGTTGCCGCTTACTTTGGACAAGGCTTCCGCCGCGGCATCCAGCTCCTCGATCGTTTTCGGCGGGTTATCGGGATCGAGACCGGCCTCCTTGAACATCTTCACGTTGTAATAGAGAAGGTTTACGTTGGAATCCTGGGGGAACAGATACGTCTTGCCGTTGTATTTCATCAGGTCGTAAAAGGATTCCAGCACGTCGGACTGCTGAAAGCCGGCGCTAGCCAGCAAGTCGTCCAGCGGCTCGAGCGCTCCTTGCGCCGCCAATGCGTAAGCGCTTGCATATTCGGAACTGATGACAACGTCCGGCGGGTTTTTGCCCGAGATGGCCGCCACGAGCTTGCCGTTGGTAAGGCCTCCGTCCGGCGGGACATAGGTGGCGTCGATTTTGTAGCCGGGATTGGCCTTGACGAACGCTTCCATCCGCCATTTATCCCATTTCTCGGAGTCGCCGCCCCAGGGATACCAATATTTGAAGGTTACGCCGGCCGCTTCGGAACCTTCGCTCGTCTTGCCGCCCGAGCCGGCGGGGCTGCTGCCGTCCGTGCCTTTGCCGGCGCCGCCTCCGGAGCAGCCGGCTGTCATTAGCGCAAATACAATGATCGTGCACACCCAACCGAGCCAACCTTTTTTCACGAGGACTCCTCCTTAAAAGGAATTGGTTGTACAGCAAGCAGAATGGTTTTCCGACGGGCAAGCTCAGCTACATTCCGATCCCTCCTTAAGGCTGCGTTATTCTATAAACACGCGTTCACAAGCACCGAAAAAAATTTAAAGTCGGAATAGCAACGAGTAGTGGTGTAAACGCGCGTTCACAAAGCGGTAAAAAAAATTAGAGCGGCCTGCAGGAGTCGCGCACGACGAGCTCGCAGCCGATGGTAAAAGGCTCGAACCGGTCCGCGCCCTGCTCGATTTTCTTGATCAGCGCGCCGGTCAGACGGTTCATCATGTGCATAAAGTCGACCCGGATCGTCGTCAGGGGCGGCTGATGCATGCGGCTTAAAGCGTGATCGTCGAACCCGATGACCGAGATGTCCCGCGGAACACTTAGCCCGTTTTCGTGCAGGGCTTGAATGGCACCAAAGGCGACGCTGTCGTTGGCGGCGATGATGGCCGTGGGCAGGCTGGATGCGCTTTGCAGCAGCTTCTGTATCGCTTGGTAGCCCGCTTCCTGGTGGAAGTCTCCCGGCAGCACCCATTCCGGACGTACCTCGAAACCGCGTTTTGCCATGGCTTTCAGATAGCCCTCGTATTTCGAGGGACCGGACTGGCGTTTCATATCGCCGTTGATCACGCCGATCTTGCTGTGCCCGAGACCGGCGAGGTAATCGATCGCCAGTTCCATGCCCCGGTCGTTGTCGAAATTGGCCACGATCCGGTTCGGCTCGGTCCGCCCCGGCAGATGCTGGTCGACGATGCCGATCATGAAGCCTTCCGCGATCAGTTCCTCGATGAGCGGCTCGTGATTGGCCGCCCCGATAAAAATACCGCCGTCAATCCGGCGTTGATAGAATATCTCCTTGACGCTCCTGACCGCGTCCTGGTCCTGCGTGTTGCGGATAATGTTCGTCAGCACGTAATAACCGTATGCCGAAGCGTTCTCGATGACGCTGGAAATCAGCATGTTCGTCAGAATGTCGCTCGAAACGTGGCCGGCGTCGATCAGGAACAGGCCGATCGTCCGCGTCTTCTTTCCCGCAAGCACTTGTGCCGACATATTCGGGTAGTAATTGTACTGCCGGATGACTTTCATCACCTTTTCGCGCGTTTCCGCCGGGACGTTCGGGTAGTTGTTGATCACCCTGCTCACGGTACTGCGTGATACGCCTGCCAGCCTGGCGATTTCCGTGCTGTTGATTTCAGCCTTTTTCAATCGTTTTGCACCTTTCCTTATAAACGCGCGTTCATGGGTTCATCATACAGAAGGATGATTCTCCTGTCAATTCCATCTTTTCGCGTTTTTAGGAAGGCCGCTCTTCGATGCAACCCCGCAGCGGGGAGGCCAACCGCCCGGCGCGCCTACACCTGGAAACCAAACAAAGCGGCCGGAGAAAGCAGGAATTACAGCACCCTGCGAGCCGTTACATAGCGCACTTTCCAGTAGCTGGAGTTAAGATCGGACAGCGTGACGCCTTTGCTGCTCGACGCGTGCAGAAACTTGCCGTTGCCGGCATAGATGCCGACGTGACCGATCGCATTGCTGTCGGATTTGAAGAAGACCAGATCGCCCATGCTCAGGTAGGCTTTGTTCACCTTCTCGCCGACCGCGGCTTGGGAGCCGGAAGTGCGGGGCAGCGAAATGCCCAATTTGCTGTACACAAATTGAACGTAAGAAGAGCAGTCGAACGCGTATTCGATAAAGCTTGGGGCGCCGTACAGGTATGGCGTTCCGATATATTCCTTGCCCAGAGCGACGAGCCGAAGCGATTCCGCCGTAGCCGCGCTGGCCTGGGTTGACGAAACGGCGGTGAACCCGAAGTATCCCAGTGCCGTCAGTAAACCGATGGATGCGAGTTTCGCAAACTTTCGTTTCATCATCGAGCCATGATCCTCCTTGTATGATTTGGACGAAAGAGACCGTTTTTTGCTGAGAAACACTATAACACATTCGAAATTTCATAAATTTTCCCAAGGTGAAAAAAAGGGCCGCTCCCTCAAAGGTCGCAGCCCTTTTCTTAAAAAACCGTTAAAATTCTTTAATTTGGAAAGCGAATAGATAAAAAAGTCCTAATTGTTCATGCGCCTATTCGGTCAAACGCTTCTGCGCCCGCTCAGCATCAGCAGTCCCCCGGCAACGATAAGCGCCAACGTCACGAACGGTCGGCTGCTGGACAGGCTGCTGAACAGGCTGGCGACGGAAAAGACGGCAAAGAACAGCAAGGACAAAGCGGACAAGATGTTAATCGGAATGAGCAGCCATTTATTACGGCCGCCGAACCAATACAGCTCGAAGAGGCCGACGGCGGCGGCCAATATGAACCCGGGCCACATGACATCCCAGCTGTCGAACAGCGTGGCAATCTGGCAGACGATTCCCGCCGCGAGCACAATGCCTCCGGGAACGAGAAGGCCTACCCCTCTGCGCTCCAGAACGGAGAAATACATCCAGTGGAAAAACAATCCGACCGGCATCACGAACAGAACCGGCCAGAAATAAGCGAATATTTCACCCGCACCGAGACTGAAGTCGCCCCAAAACAGCATCATGACGCCCAAAAGAACAAGAATCGGCCCCAGGAGGCCGCTGCGGCTGATCTGCAAAATCGTTCACTCCCTTAAGATTGACGGTTTGCTATAAGCTTATCACCGCCGTCCGGCGGTTTCTTCGTACCTTAGGGAAGTTTCGGATCGGTCCCAAGACGGATGGTTTTTGGAGAAAAAATGTGCTAGCGGCGCCGGTTTAAGGCTGCGTACCCGCCGCTGCAACCGCTCCTTATTCGGGGAATGCGAGATTCGTTCCATTTTTCTCCGAAAAATGATAGTCTTGTAATACACGATAGAATCCATACGGCAGCGGGGAGTTGGCCTAGATGCGGACCAAACTCGTTTTTTTGTCTTTGGCTCTGATTCTCGTCTATTTGTTTGCTGGACATTCCTCTTCGGCCTTCGCCCGTTCGGGACAAAAGCTGTATATCGCCGTCAACGACCAAAGGCTTTCGTTTGCGGACGCGCAGCCCGAGAAGCGGGCTTCGACCGTATTCGTCCCGGTAAGGGATATGGCGGCGGCGATGAACCTGAAAGTCGAGGCGGCGGGCCCGAAAGTCCGTTTATCCGGCAAAACGAAATCCGTCACGCTGCTCGTCAAGGAGAACAAGGCGGTCAAGCCGGGAGGGCAGCGGATCGAGCTGTGGCTGTTTGTGCAAAACGGCCGTCTGATGGTCCCGCTTTCGTTCTTGGCGGCTTATTTCGGTTATGAGCTGGCCTCGTATCCGGAGCTGCCGATGATGCGGATGACCAATGGCGGGGCGAAGCTTGACGGCGGGGAATTCGTCAAGCGGGAGAAAGCCCGCATCGATCAGGAAGAGGCGGCGCGCAAGCTGCCGATCTATCTGACCTTCGACGACGGTCCCACGGCGCATACGATGGAGCTTCTCGACATTTTGGACGAGCACGGGGCGAAAGCGACGTTTTTTATGCTGGGTCCCGGAATCTCAGGCTATCCGGAGGCGGTCAAACGGATGGCGGCGGAAGGCCACCGGCTCGGTTTGCACGGAATGACGCATGACGTGAAGAAGTTTTACAAAACCCCCCAAACCGCGCTAAACGAAATGAACGAAGCGAACAGCCGGCTGAAGAAGGCCGCGAACGTGACGGCGACCTTGATTCGGACGCCTTACGGGAGCAAGCCGTATTTCACGCAGGAATATCGGGATGCGGCGGCCAAGGCGGGTTACCATCTGTGGGACTGGAACGTCGACACGGACGATTGGATGTACAAAAAGCAGCCGGACAAGCTGCTGAGCAAGCTGGTGCAGGACGTGCGCGCGCTCAAAAAGAAAGGTACCGCGCCGGTCGTGCTGCTGCACGACCGCTCGGCGACGATCGCCCTGCTGCCGCGCATCCTGGATGCGCTGGAGGACGAGGGGTACAAGTTTGTGGCCATCGACGAGAAGATGGAGCCGCTGAATTTCTGGCAGGATCGCAGATAGAGTTGTATATTGTATGATGAGATGGAAGGATGAAGCAAACCGGGGTTTGCTGGGACTGTTCTATCATGCCGCGCCCGGCGCGGACCGCTTTACGCATTATTCGGCGGTGGAAGTCGCGGAGCGGGGACAGGTGCCGGAAGGCATGACGGAGATCGAAGTGCCGGCGTTAACGTATGCCCGGACCGAGCACCGGAAAGGACAAAGCATCGAACAGTCCTATCGGAACGTCTATCAATGGATGGAGGAACAAGGCGATTCGCCGCTGCAAGGCGGGCCGACCCATTTCGAGGAATATCCGCTCCTTCAGGACCCGGACGACCCCGATCCCGAGTTTGTCATCCTCATTCCGATGGAACAGAAGCAGGCGTAACGGCCTGGCCAGACCGACCCAACGAGGAGGCGGACGCTTGAATCCGACTTATCCGAACGCCATTCAGCAGCGGATCGACGAGCTGATGCGGATCGATGCTCCTTCCACGGCCCGAGACGATCTGGACCGCTTCTGGGAGCGGACCTTGGCGGAGTTCGGCCCGAAGCCGCTAAACGGCCGGCGGGAGAAGCGGGATACGCCGCTGCAGTTTGTCGACGCTTACAGGGTTACGTACGAAGGCTTTGACGCAACGCCCCTTCACGGCTGGTTTCTGTTGCCGGCCTTCGTTCCGCAGCGGAATTTGCCCTGCGTCGTGCACTATCACGGGTACACCGGGGGCAGCGGCTTTCCCGAAGAATACAGCCAGTGGCTGCTTATGGGGCTGGCCGTTTTCGCGGTCGATGTCCGCGGACAGGGCGGAGAGACGGGCAATCTGCTGCCGCAGACGTTCGGGATGACCAAGGGCTGGATCACGCAGGGCATCACGGACAAGGAGCGCTGCTATTACCGGGCGATTGCGGTCGACAGCCTCAAGGCGCTCGAATGGGCAGGCGAGCAGCCCGAAATCGATCCGTCCCGCATCGCCGTCGTCGGCTCGAGCCAGGGCGGGGGGCTCGCCTTGATCGCGGCCGCGCTGAGCGAGAAGCCCGCGCTGGTCCTCGCGAACATCCCGAACATGTGCCAGATGGACTTCGGTTTGCTCAACTCCACGGGCTCGCTGACGGAAGCGGCGGAATTCGTCGCCCGGTTCCCCGACAAGCTGGATCAGGTGCTGGATACGCTCAGCTATTTCGATTTGGTCAATCTGGCGGACCGCATCCGCATCCCGGCGCTGCTGTCCGTCGGACTGAAAGACACCGTTTGTTTGCCGGAAACGATCTTTGCCGTCTACAACCGGATTCCGGGGCCCAAAACGATCCGCGTCTACCCGTTTACCGGCCACGCCGTCGTTCCCGGGCACAATCGTCTCATGCTCCAGTTTGTAAGGGAGCACTTCGGCCTGGGCTGACGACCCGCGGCGCAAGGGAAACGTTCCGTCCCTTTTGCCCGAAAGCCTCCGAAGCGCCGAAAAAAACCACCGTCAAGCGCGATGCCCCTGACGGTGGTTTTGGTTTTATTTAAGCGGTTGGAACGGTTGGCCGAATGCGCCTTGGTAAATCGAATCTTCGATGGGGTTGCGCGGAGAAGGCTGTTCGCGCTGCTGCAGCGCTTCGGGCAGGTTTTCCTTGGGCCCTTGATAGCCAAGCGCCACAAGCGCCTGTACCGCGTAATCCTCCGGCAAGCCGACGATCTCGCGGGCTTTGGCAAAATCAATGCCGGTCATCGGGTGCGTCGCCAGTCCTTGCCGCGTCGCTTCCAGCGCCAGGAACGCCCAGGCGGCGCCGGTGTCGAACGCATGGGAGCCGATCTGGCCTTGCTCCCAAGTCGTCTTGGACACAATCAGAATGAGAACGGGCGCTTTCTCGCACCAGGTGCGGTTAAACTCCCCGATGAACGGGAAGAAGCGTTCGCGTTCTTCCTTGGTCTTGGCGACGATGAATCTCCACGGCTGGAGGTTGAAGGCGGAAGGCGCCCAGCGGGCCGCTTCCAGCACGGTGAGCAGCGTGCTCTCGGGCACTTCCTTCTCCAGGAAGGAACGGGGCGACCAGCGGTTCAGATAGATCGGGTCGATCGGGTGCGCAGCTTGACGGAACGGGGTTGCGGTTGCATTCGGATTGCTCATGTTCGTATGGTCCTCCTTTTTGCTGGCCCGGCTTTGGCGTGGCCGGTTGCGGTCCGGCCGTCCCTGAAGCCTAACAGAATTTATTTCCGTATGCCGGGGCTTCCAGTCATGTATTATAACGCCATTTAACTAACAAATCTATAGCAACTTAAAAACGGAATCAGACTAAAACGGTTTGAGTTGACGAATCCCTCGAATTCATGTATCTTAATTTTAAGATAATGGACTTGTGCAATTCGCGAAAGAAGGGTGCCGCATGGCCGACGGACAAGAGGACTCCCTGGATCTGTACATCGCGCTTTCCAGAGCCAGCCAGTGGGTAAACGCGCACGCGGATCGGGATATTAAGCGGTACGGTCTGAACCGGACCGAATTCGGGGTGCTGGAGCTGCTGTATCATAAAGGTCCGCAGCCGATCCAGCAGATCGGAGGCAAGATCCTGATGAGCAGCGGAAATATCACGTATGTCGTCGACAAGCTGCAGGACAAGGGCTATGTGTTCCGCAGAGCTTCGACCGAGGACCGCAGGCTTGTTTTTGCGGAGATTACGGACAAGGGCAAGGCGTTCATCGAAGAGGTGTTCCCGCAGCACGCTTCCGTCATTCACCGGGCGGTGGCGGGCTTGACGGCCGAAGAGAAGAAAGAGGCGAGCCGGCTGCTCAAGAAGCTTGGGAAATTTGCCGAGCGGCGCTATCCGGAAGGATAGCGTCCGAAGACCGCGGGACGGTTTGCCTTGTGGCCGCGCGCGGGAGGAAAGCATGCGCCGCAAATATCTCGATTTTAAGAAACTTGAATTTGAAAAAAAGGAGTGGGACGGCATGACCTTGCGAACGGCAGGCATCCACCATATTACCGCATTCGTAAGAGACGCGCAGGCTACGGTCGACTTTTACGCGGGCGTGCTCGGGCTAAGGCTGGTCAAGAAAACGGTCAATTTCGACGCGCCGGAGGTATACCACTTGTACTTCGGGAACGAGACGGGGAGCCCGGGGACGATCATGACGTTTTTCCCTTGGCCCGCATCGCGCCGGGGACGAATCGGAGCGGGACAGGTCGGCGTGACGACCTATGCCGTTCCCGCAGGGACGCTGGATTTCTGGAAGGGGCGGCTCGCCAAGTTCGGCATTGCGGTTTCGGAACACGTCCGGTTTTCCGAAACGTACATCCGGTTTCGGGATCCGGACGGCCTGGAGCTGGAGATCGTCGCCCGCGAGGGAGGACCGGCTAGCCGTTGGTCGTTCGGCGGCGTGCCGGCGGAGAAAGCGATCAAAGGCTTCGGAGGGGCGGTGCTGTACAGCGCCGCTCCGGAGCACACGGGTCTTGTGCTGGAGCGGGTGATGGGCCTTGAACGAACCGGGAGCGAAAGGAGCGTCGTGCGGTTTCGTGCCGAAGGACAGCTGGGCAATCTCATCGATCTGGATACGTCGGTCACGAGCTTCGGCGCCGGCGGAGCGGGAACGGTTCACCATATCGCCTGGCGGGCCAAGGACGATGCGGAGCAGCTTCTGTGGCGGCGGCGGGTCGAGCAGGCGGGCTTTCATCCGACGCCCGTTACGGACCGGCAGTATTTCAACGCGGTTTATTTCCGCGAGCAGGGCGGCATTTTGTTCGAAATCGCGACCGATCCGCCCGGATTTGCGAAGGACGAGGAGCCGGACCGCCTGGGCGAGAAGCTGATGCTGCCGGCCTGGTACGAGCCGTATCGCGCGCAAATCGAAAAAGGGCTGCCGCCGTTTGAACTGCGGGCGCTTAAGGAGGATAAAGGATGAAGCATATTTTTCAGCAAGGAACCGATCCGAAGGTGCCGGTGCTCGTGCTTTTCCACGGCACCGGCGGCACGGAGCGCGACCTGCTTCCGCTGGCGGGAAGCATTTCCCCGGGATCGTCGGTGTTGTCGGTTCGCGGCAACGTGCTGGAAAACGGCATGCCCCGGTTTTTCCGCCGGCTGGCCGAAGGGGTGTTCGACGAGCAGGACCTCGTGTTTCGGACGAAGGAGTTGTACGGCTTTCTGAACCAAGCGGCCGCCGAATACAAATTCGACCGCGGCAATCTCGTCGCCATCGGCTATTCCAACGGGGCGAACATCGCCGCAAGCCTATTGTTCCACTATTCGGACGCGCTGCGCGGAGCGATCCTCCATCATCCGATGGTGCCGCGCCGCGGCATCGCGCTTCCGGATCTTTCGGGCATAAGCTGCTTTATCGGCGCCGGACGCCACGATCCGATCTGCGCTCCGGAGGAGACCGAGGAGCTGGCCGGCCTGCTTGAGCGGGCGGGCGCTTCCGTCTCCGTTCATTGGGAGGCCGGAGGCCATCAGCTGACCGGCACGGAGGTCGCCGCCGCCGCGGCTTGGTTCGCCTCGGTCTATGCGTGACCGCGCAAGCGAAGAATCGGCCGTTCTCATTGACAGATTCAGGCTTTAAACTTAGAATTACTTGCATTCCTCGAACGAGGACAACGCCAAGTTTTGGAGGAACGGTCAATGAATTCTAAGTTTCATAGCGGGAGCCGCCCGGTCTGGCTGCTGATCTGCGGGATCATTCTCATCTCGGCCACGATGCGGGCTCCCTTGACATCCGTCGGTCCCTTGGCCGGAGCCATTCGGGATCAGCTTCACCTATCCAATGCCATGGCCGGTACCATGACCACGCTGCCTCTGATCGCCTTTGCCCTGTTTTCGCCGTTTGCTCCCGGGCTGGCGCGGCGCTTCGGCATGAGACCGGTCCTTTTTTCCGCCATCTTGGTGCTGGGCGCGGGCATTTTGCTGCGTTCGGCGTCCGGAAGCGTTTCGTTGTTTCTGGGAACGGCTATGCTGGGCGTGGCGATTGCGGTTTGCAACGTGCTGATGCCCGCGCTGGTCAAACAGGAATTCCCCGGCCGGATCGGCTCGGTGACGGGCGTATACTCCGTGTCCATGAATTTGTTCGGAGCCATCGGCTCGGGCATCAGTATTCCCATTGCCGTTTTTTGGGGGTGGCAAGGCGCTTTGGGCGTGTGGAGCGCGCTCTGCCTGGCGGCGCTCTTGCTTTGGCTGCCGCTGGTTCGCGGCCGCGGGGCGGAAGCCGCCGTTGAGGCCCGGAGAGGCGGGACCCAATCGGGCCTGCTGCGCTCTCCTTTGGCCTGGGAAGTCACGTTGTTTATGGGGCTGCAGTCGCTCACGTTCTACGTCGCGATCGCCTGGCTGCCGGAAATTCTCGCCGAGCGCGGCATTCCCGCGGATCGGGCGGGCCTGCTGCTGTCCGTCATGCAGCTTTCGCAGCTTCCGTTCACCTTCATCGTTCCGGTTATAGCCGGCCGCATGTCCCATCAGCGGTGGCTGGCCGCGGCAGGCTCCCTGCTGCTGCTGATCGCGTTTCTCGGCCTGCTCTACGGCGGCACCCAATGGATCCTGCTGTGGATGATCATTTTCGGAATCGGCGGAGGCGGAACGTTCAGCCTGGCCATGATGTTCTTCAACCTGCGTACGGAATCGTCCCAACAGGCGGCGGAGCTGTCCGGCATGGCCCAATCGTTCGGCTATCTGCTGGCGGCGGTCGGCCCGGCTCTGTTCGGTTATATTCACGACGTTACGCATAGCTGGCACATTCCGCTGCTTCTGATGGTTGCGGTATCCGTGGCCTTGTTTTTCTGCGGGCTTGGGGCGGGCAGCAACCGGCTGGTCGGCGCTGCGGCCCGCAGGACGGAGATAGCGGCATCTTGAATTTTATAGTCATCATCCAAATCCGGACTTTCCGCGAGTCCGATGCGGATGCAAGCCTCGCGGTCCGAAGGCGCGGGAACGTTTTCGGGCAGACGGTTGGCAACACGACAAAGGCCCGGCATTCCGATACTGGAATGCCGGGCCTTGCTGCGTCCGGGCCGTCCACCCGGACGGCAGGGGCCGCATGCGCCGGACAGGCTTCCCGCGGCTTAACCGGCCTGCTGCTCGAACAGCCGGGCGATTTCGATGATGACGCTTGTCGCTTTGACCATATCGTCGACCGAGACGTATTCGTAGCGGCCGTGGTAGTTTTCCCCGCCGGTGAAGATGTTGGGCGTCGGCAGCCCCATATACGACAGCTGCGAGCCGTCCGTGCCGCCGCGGATCGGCTTGACGTCCGGGCGGATGCCGAGATTCTCCATCGCCTGCTTCGCGATGTCGACGATATGGCGGACGGGCTCGATCTTTTCCCGCATATTGAAGTATTGATCCTTCAGTTCCAGCTCGATGCGCTCCGCGCCGACCTTCGCTCTCATCTCGTCGACCAGGGAGGAAATGAGCGCTTTGCGGGCTTCGAACCGCTGCCGGTCGAAATCGCGGATGATATAGCGAAGCACCGTTTCTTCCACATCCCCTTGGAAAGACAGGAGGTGGAAGAAGCCCTCGTAGCCCTCCGTCCGCTCCGGCGCTTCGTCTGCCGGAAGCCGGTTGTGCAACTCCATCGCCAGCTTGATGGAGTTGATCATTTTGTCCTTGGCCGTGCCGGGGTGCACGTTTTTCCCCTTGAACGTGATCTTGGCCGCGGCGGCGTTAAAGCTCTCGTACTGCAGCTCGCCAAGCGGTCCGCCGTCCATCGTGTACGCGTACTCGGCGCCGAAGGCGGCGACGTCGAACCGGTGCGGCCCGCGGCCGATCTCCTCGTCCGGGGTGAAAGCGACCCGGATCTTGCCGTGCTTGATTTCCGGGTGGCGCAGCAAATAGTCCATGGCCGTCATGATTTCGGCGATGCCCGCCTTGTCGTCGGCGCCGAGCAGCGTCGTGCCGTCCGTCGTGATCAGAGTATGCCCAACGTAACGGGCGAGATCGGGAAAATCCCGAGGCGACAGCACGATCCGCTGCGCTTCGTTCAGGACGATGTCCTTGCCGTCGTAGCGTTCGACGACTTGCGGCTTCACGCCTTTTCCGGTGAATTCGGTCGCCGTGTCCATATGCGCGAGGAAGCCGATGACGGGCACTTCTTTGTCCGTATTCGCGGGCAACGTGGCCATCACGTAACCGTTGCCGTCGATCGTGACGTCCTGCATGCCGATCGATTTCAGCTCTTCGGCCAGCATGCGGGCCAGCGTCCATTGTCCCTCCGTGGACGGGCACGTATCGCTGCTGTCATCGGACTGCGTATCCACCTGCGCATAAGCGGTTAATCTGCGGATCAGGTCTTGTTTCAACGACGGTTCATCTCCTCGCGAGACTGATTTTTTTACCTTTCTTTTACCTTTCATTGTAAACCGTTCCTGCGCGGAAAACAAAAAGTATCTTGCGTTCCTCGCCGGACGCCCGGATTGACAACCGGATCGTCTCTAAATATGATAATAGCATACTAATAAGAATGTTAATATCACTTTTTGGAGGGGATCGGACGGGGATGGGCAGCGAAAACGAAATTTTCCGCGCCGTCCGCGAGCTTGCGGCGGAGCGGCCGGCGGACCGGATCGGCTATGCCGATATCGCCCGCCGGGCGGGCGTGCACTGGACGACCGTTCGGCGGCGGCTTGGCGATAAGCGCGAATTGAAGCGGCTGCTGCTTCAGACGCAGGAGGAGCTCGGCATTTCCGGCGAAGACGGGCGAACCCGCTTGCTGGATGCGGGCATTCGGGTTTTTGCCAGGCATGGCTATGCGGGAGCGACCATGGACCAGGTGGCTGCGGAAGCGGGACAGACGAAGGGGGCCGTTTACTGGCATTTCGCGAACAAAGCCGAGCTTTACCTGGCCATTTGCAGGCGGAATTTGGAGCAGCAGGCGCGGGTTGTGCCGCAGCAGGCGGAAACGATTGTCGGTGCCGGGCGGCCGGAGGAAGCTTTGGCGGAGTGGCTGTCGGAACAGCTCCGCCATTGCATGGCGGTGCCGGAGCGTCCGCTGCTGTTTTTCGAGTTTTTGGTTTCGAGCCGCGATCCGGACGCCAGGGAGAGCTTGCGGCAGGCGTTCGCAACGTTTTATGGCGCTGTCGCCGGCATGTTTGCGGGCTTGCAGGAGCGGGGCGCGCTGCGGGCCGATGTGGATCCGCGCTCGCTGGCGGTGTTTATTCAAACCGTCCTGAACGGTCTTCTGGTTTCCTGGATGCTGGCTCCCGCAGAGCTGAAAGCGGAGCGGTTCGCTTCGGATGCCGCCCGCCTGCTGTGGAACGGGCTTGCACCCATCGGGAAGCCGGTTGAATTCCGGGGACGGACCTAGGAGGCGAGCATATGGCGGTTTACGGTTGGCTCCTGTCGGCCATTTTCGTGTTTTGGCTTGTATCGTACGGGTACGGCAAGCGCCGGGTGCATCGGGCGGAACGGACCTATCGGCCCGCCGGACGCTTCGTGTCCGTGCAGGGCGTCAAGCTGCATTACACCGAAGCGGGAGAAGGAAGACCGGTCGTTTTTCTGCACGGCGGGGTGCTGGACGGCCGCGATTTCGACGAAGCGCTAAGGCTTTGCGCGGCCGGAGGGCGGCGGGCGCTGGCTTTCGACCGCCCCGGCTACGGACACAGCGAACGGCCGCGAGGCCCGAGGCTGACGCCGATGAAGCAGGCGGAACTGATTCACGAGGCGCTCAAGGAACTCGGGATTGAGCGGCCCGTCATCGTCGGGCATTCCTGGAGCGGACTTCTGGCGCTTGCGTACGCGCTGCGTTATCCGGAAGACACCGCCGGAATCGTCACGCTCGGAGGGGGCATGTACAAAGAAGGGTATCCCGCCGGCCGATGGGATCCCGTCTCCGTATTGGCCGTTTTGCCGGTTTTGGGCGATTTGGCGCTGCACGCCCTATTGGCGGCGCTCGGACCATTGGCGGCCCGCGGCATGCTGAAGGCGACCTTCGCTCCCGAGCCCGTGCCGCAAGCGTACCTCCGAAGAGCGCTGGCTCTCTGGCTCCGTCCGTCCCAGTTCAAGGCCAATCGCGAGGATGTGCTCGCGTTCGTTCCGGCGGCGGAAGCGCTGAGCCCGCGCTATGCCGAAATCCGCGTGCCGACCGTGATCGTCGTCGGGGAGAACGATCCTTTTTCGACGAAGGAACACAGCTTCCGGCTGCATCGCGAGCTGGCCGGTTCGAGGCTGATGGTTTTGCCCGATGCGGCCCATATGATTCCGCAGCATCATCCGGAGGAAACGGCGAAAGCGGCGGAGCTGGTTTTTGCGCTGGAAAGCGAGGCTGGTCCCTCAATGGCAAACAGACCGCAGGAACCGGGCGCATGAAGCCCATCAGGCCCAAATTGGATACGATATAGAATAGGCCCAAAAAGGCAGGGCATCCGGCAATCGGCGGTTCAGGTTAACCGGGTGTCCTGTTTTTTCGTCCGCTTGACATGAAACCCAAAGGTTTCGTAAAATCAAAAAGCGAAACCTATCGGTTTCATATTCGCATCCAAAACCGGCGTTTTGCCGAAACCGGATTTTCAGACAGGAGGAATAACCATGGATCAGCAGAAGCAGGCGCTTCCCGATATTCGCAAGACGCTGGTGCTGAACGCTTCGATCGACAAGGTGTGGGCGGCCGTCGCCACCGCGGAGGGCATCGCCGCCTGGTTCATGCCGAACGACTTCAAGCCGGAGCTCGGCTACGAGTTTACGCTGCACGCCGGGCCGTTCGGCGACTCTCCTTGCAAGGTAACCGAGCTGGACCCGCCGCATCGCTTGGCTTTTCGATGGGGGAAGGACTGGACGCTTGCCTTTGAATTGAAGGAGCGGGACGGGAAAACCGAATTTACGCTCATCCATTCCGGCTGGGACCCCGAAAAGGTAACGGAATTCAACGAGTCTCACCGGGTCGTGCGCGAGCGGATGGACAACGGCTGGAGCGGACTGGCGGAGAAGCTCCGCGCGTACGTCGAGGGTTGACATGCCGGCATCCGCTGCTCGCAAGCACGATGTCTTCCAGGCGCTCGCCGACCCGACCCGCCGCAGCATGATCCGGCTGCTCGCAGACGGGGAGATGCCCGTTACGGCGATCAGCGGGCATTATCCGATAAGCCGGACGGCCGTGTCCAAGCATCTGCGCGTCCTCGCGGAGGCCGGGCTGGTGAAGGAGCGGAAGATCGGCCGGGAGACGCGCTACCGGCTGGAGCCCGATCCGCTGCTCGAGCTGAAGCGCTGGCTGTCCTATTTCGACCGGTATTGGGACAACAAGCTGTCCGCGCTTAAGCGCATGGTCGAAGCGGGCGGAGAGGACGGAGAAGACGGATGGGGACCGGCGGAATGGAGGAAGCCCAAGAAGGACGCATGACCCCCCAAAAACCGTTCGGAAGCGAAAGCATTCGCTCCGGACGGTTTTTTTTGAACGTTGCGAAAGACGGGATTCTCCCAACGGACGCTCCCCGAAGGCGCACGAAACGGCCGTTATGCGTACCGCAAAAATTCGCGCGGCAAGTGACTTTACCGTAGCTGCAGGGGAATTTTCCGCCGAAGGCGGCGATTCAAACGCCTTAAAAGCGGCCGCGTAAAGCGGGAGTACCGGGATTGGCAACCATTCCCGTCCGGACACCGTTCGCGTTTTTCTTAAGCATTCGCGCCTTTTTTGATAAAATGGGACAAAAGATTGCAACGTCAAGCGGAGGAGACAGACGACAGTGCCGCAGTCATCCGAGTATACCCGCCGGATCGCGGGGTTGTGCCTTCTGGCCGGCAAGATCATGATCGAAAACGGCGCGGAAACGTACCGGGTCGAGGATACGATGACGCGGATCGCCCGTGCTTACGGCTTGCCGCGTTCGCACAGCTTCGTGACCCCGACCGGCATCATTTTCACGATCGAAGGAGCCGAGGGGGAAGGGGCGGATTCGTTTACCAGCCTCAGCCGCATTACGAACCGCGCGACCGACTTGCAAAAGGTCATGGAAGTCAATGCCATTTCCCGGCGCATCGGCGCCGGCGAACTGTCGGCCGACGGCGCATACCGGCTGCTCAAGGAGACGGAAAGCGGGGGCAAGGGTTATCCCGCCCGGCTGAAAACGGCCGCGGCGGCGGTGGCCAGCGGCTGCTTTCTCATCATGTTCGGGGGGAGCTGGAACGACTTCGTTCCCGCGATGGCGGCCGGAGGAGCGGGGTATTTGGCCTTGATTTGCGCTTCCGGGCGAATCGCGATCAAGCTGTTTGCGGAGTTTGTCGCCTCCTTCGCCGTGGGATTGCTGGCGTGCCTGTTCGTGCTGGCCGGCTGGGGCCGCGAGCTTGACTCGATTGTCATCGGCTCGGTGATGCCGCTCGTGCCCGGGGTGCTGATTACGAATGCGGTCCGGGATTTGATGGCCGGCCATTTCGTATCCGGGCTGTCCAAAGGAGCCGAAGCGCTGCTGACGGCGTTTGCGATCGGGGCGGGCATCGCGATCGTGCTCGCCTTGCGCGGAGGGGTGGCGCTATGACGGCGTTCGTGCAGCTGTTGACCAGCTTCGTCGCTTCCGCCGCTTTCGGGCTGCTGTTCAATGTGCCCCGCCGCCATCTGGCGCCCGCCGGGGCGGCCGGGATGATCGGGTGGATGATTTATTACGGCTTGCAGCAAGCCGATGCCAACCCGGTGCTGGCGACATGGCTCGCGTCGCTTGCCGTTTCGCTTGCAAGCCAATGGTTCGCCAGAAGGCTGAAAGCGCCGATTACCGTCTACAACGTTTCGGGCATCGTGCCGCTCGTGCCCGGCGGCGTCGCGTACGCGGCGATGCGGAATGTGGTTCAGAACCACTACGACCTTGCGGTGCAGCTGGCGTTTCAGGCGTTCACGCTTTCGGGGGCGATCGCGTTCGGCCTCGTGCTGTCCGAGGTCATCCATCTTTCCTTCCGCAAGATCAAGGCATAGCGGACCGTACGTTCCGGCCGGCGGCAAGTCCTGGTCTCGGGTCCGATTGATTTTCCCTTTCGTTCTCAGTATGATGAAACCGCTGCGCGCAAAAACCGGAACCATCACTTTATCAAAAAAGGTGTGAACGCTGTTGGATTGGTTGGAGTTGCTCAAGTCGGTTGTTCTCGGGGCGGTTGAAGGTTTGACGGAATTCGCGCCCGTATCGTCCACCGGGCATATGGTCATCGTCGACGACATGTGGCTTCATTCGGAGCAGTTTTTGACCAAGCCCGTCGCCAACACGTTCAAGGTGGTCGTCCAGCTCGGCTCGATTCTGGCTGTTCTGTTCGTTTTCAAGGACCGGTTTTTGGATCTTCTCGGGCTGAAAAAGCTGAAAGGGCAGGAAGGCGGGCGGAAAAGCCGGCTGAATCTGCTGCAAGTCATCGTCGGGTTGCTTCCGGCCGCCGTGTTGGGCTTCTTGTTCGAAGACTACATTGACGAATATCTGTTTTCCACGGAGACGGTTTTGATCGGCCTGGTGGCCGGGGCGCTGCTGATGCTGGCCGCCGACCGGTTTGCGCCCAAGCGAGCGAAGGCCGAAACGGTGGACCAGGTCACATACAAGCAGGCGCTGCTGGTCGGCTTGTTCCAATGCGTCTCGCTCTGGCCGGGCTTCTCGCGATCCGGATCGACGATTTCCGGCGGGGTGCTGCTTGGCATGAGCCACCGGACCGCCGCCGACTTTACTTTTATTATGGCCGTGCCGATCATGGCCGGAGCGAGCTTCCTGTCGCTGGTGAAAAATTGGGAATACTTTACCGCGGAATATCTTCCGTTCTTCATCGTCGGCTTCATCAGTTCGTTCGTGTTCGCGTTGATTTCGATCCGTTTCTTCCTGAAGCTGATCGACCGCATCAAGCTGGTGCCGTTTGCGATTTACCGCCTCGCGCTGGCGGTTGTTCTTGCACTGATTCTGTATCTGTAAAACAAATGAACCTCCAAAAACCACTGTCATAAGTGGGGCTGGAGGTTCATTTGTTTTGTATCCGTCCCGCCGGAGCGGTTGGTTGTGAATGCAGTTGCTTTAACGGCAATTGCAAAGTCCGATATCGGGCGCACGCCCGATTTAAGTGCCATAGAGGCAATTAAATCCGGTACACACAGCCCGCCGGAGCGGATGAGCGGGAATGCTCGCCGCTTGCGGCGTTCAGCCGGTTTTTTCGACGGTCTCCGCGGTTTCCGCCGTTTCTTCCGTTTCTACCGTTTGCGCCGATTGCACCGATTGTACCGCTTGCCCCGATTGTTCCGCCGATTGCGCTGTCTCCGCCGGCTCCGTGCCGGCCGTTCTCGGCTCGCGCACGATTTTGACTTCCTGGAACGTGATTTTGTTGCTGAGGATATAATCCGGAATATCCCGATGCCTATGGGATTCCTTAAACGCGCTGCTCCTGGTCCACGCCTGGAAATCCTCCTTGCGCCGCCAGCGGGTCACGACGCTGACTTCCTCGTAATCCTTCGTATTTTCCGTCAGCAGCACTTCCAGACCGAGAAAGCCTTCCATGAATTCGACTTTGCCCACCTTGTCAAACCGTTCGATCAGCTTGTGCGCATGGCCTTTCTTAATTTGGGATGTGTTCGTCACGATAACCATCGTCGAGTCCTCCTTGGCCTTTTGGACCGGTATAATAATGGGATAATCCTCTTCAAACCTGACTTTGGCGTCAATATCGTAGACATACCGGAGAAACCGCGGGGTGATGACCTTGCGCGGCTCTCCTTCCGCGACCGCCAGGCCGTGCTTCATCGCAATCAGATAATGGCAGTACGCCGCCGCTTGCTGAAGATCGTGCAGCACCATCACAATCGTCAAGCCCCATTCGCGGTTGAGGCGCTGCAGCATCTCCATCACATCCAACTGATGGGACAAATCCAGAAACGTGGTCGGCTCATCCAGCAGCAGAATGCCGGTTTTTTGGGCTAAGGCCATCGCGATCCGGACCTTTTGCTGCTCGCCCCCGGACAACGTATGGAACAACCGGTCCCGGTGCTTCTCTGTACCCGTCGCCTCCATCGCCCATTCGATCGCTTCCCGGTCTTCCGCCGACATCCGGTTCTCCCAGAACCGCTTGTGCGGCGAGCGGCCGTAGGCGACAATCTCCTGCACCGTCAAATCCGGAAACATCTCCTTGGACTGCGGCAGCATCGTGAGCGTCCGCGCAAACTCCGCGGGCTTAAACGTTTGAACCAAGCGGTCGCCGACGCGAATCTCGCCGCCGTCCGCCGCGGCCAGCCGGGAGACGATCTTGAGCAAAGTCGATTTGCCGGAGCCGTTCGGGCCGACGATCGCGGTGATTCGCCCTTCGGGGATCGAAACCGTGACGCCGTCCAACTGAAAGTGCCCGAGATCAAGCTGCAGGTGTTCCGTTTGAATCGCCGTCATAGCCGTCATATGAGCCGCTTCCTCCTCCGCAGCAGGATCAGAAAGAACGGTGCGCCAAGGCAGGCGAGCAAGATCCCGACCGGCAGCTCGATCGGGTCGAACCACGTCCGGGCGGCCGTATCCGCAAGCGTCACCAGCGCGGCGCCGCCGGCAACGGACAGGGGCAGCAGGTATCGGTAATCGTCGCCGACCAGAAGGCGCATGGCGTGGGGGACGACCAGTCCGACGAAGCTGACGAGTCCGGCGACGCTGACTGCGGTTCCGGCGAGCAGGGAGGCGAGCAGGATGAGCAGCATCCGCTGAAGCTCGACCCGCTGGCCGAGCAGCTTGGCGGAGTCGTCGCCGAGCAGAAGCAGGTTGGCCGGCTTGATCGCCGGTACCGACAGCAGCAGTCCGGCAACGGCGTAAGGGGCCATGAACCGGAGATGATGCCAGCTGCGTCCTTCCAGCCCGCCCGCAAGCCAGGGGATCACCGCCTGCACCCGGTCGCTGTAGACGACCATCAGCCCGCTTGTCACCGCTCCGAGCAGCGCATTGACGGCGACGCCCGCAAGCACGATTTTGACGGGAGAAGCTCCTTTATCCCATGCGAGAAAATAGACGGCCAGCGAGGAGGCCAGCGCTCCCGCAAATGCGGCGGCCGGAAGCCAAAATCCGGCCTGCGGCCACACGACCATCGTCAGGATGGCCGCAACGCCGCCGCCCGCGGAAACGCCGATCACGCCGGGATCGGCCAGCGGATTGCGCATGACGCCTTGCAGCAGCGCGCCGGCCGCGGCAAGACAGGCGCCCACCAGAAGGCCGATCGCCACTCTGGGCAGCCGCAAGTCGATCAGGATCTGACGGTAGAGCGGATCCCCGCCCGAGAAGAACACCGTCCAAATCTCTTGCGGCGGAATCGATACCGAGCCGTAGTGCAGACCGTAGAGCACGGTCAAAAGGAGAACAAACGGCAGGGCCCAGACGATGCGCTTGCGCCTTTTGCTTAACGTAAGGCTGCTCATCCCGTCACTTCACCGCCCGGAAGATGCCCTGGAGCCGATCGATGGCTTCCGTCACTCGCGTCCCCGGGTTGGTGCCGAACAGGTCGGAAGGCAGAACGTCCACCCGGCCGTTGCGAACCGCGTCCAGGTCGTTCCAGGCGGCGTTTTTCTCCATTTCCTTCACAAAGCTGGCCCGAACCGCTTCCGGATCGCCGTGCGTCATGATCAGAATATATTGCGGGTTCGCTTGCATGATGCGTTCGACGTTCAGTTGGGCGTATTGCGGGAAGCTCTGCAAGCCGGGGAAATCGGCGGCAATATTGACCCCGCCCGCCAATTCCAGCAGATTGCCCCCCAGCGATTTCGGCAGGGCGGCCATATTCGTGCCGGGCGTACCGTAAACGAGCAGCACCCGGGGCTTGGGGTCCGGCGCTTGCGCCTTCGCCTCGTTCAGCTTCGCATCGATGTTCGCGATCAGCTTTTTCGCTTGTTCCTGCTTTTGCAGCATGTCGCCGAACAGGGCGATTTGCTTTTTGATGTCGTCGACCGAATTGGCCTCGGTTAACACCATTTGGGCCCCTAGGCCTTCGATGGCCGGAACGTCCTTCGCATTCAACGAGACATTGCCGAGCACGACATCGGGTTTTACGAGCGTAATCTTCTCCAGGTCGACTTGATGCGTGGAGCCGATCTGCTCGACCTCGGCCGCCTCGGGAACCGGAAGCGGTCCGGCGGAAGTCGGCCTGCCGACCAGCTTTCCGCCTAACGCGTAGACGATATCCATATCCCCGTTGCTCAGGGCTACGATATTCTCCGGCACTTTCGAAAAAACGATCGTCCGGTCCGCAAAGTCCCGGATCGTCATGAGCGGTTTTTCTCCAGTGGCGCCGGCCGCATTGGGCGTTCCCGGACTTCCCGAGCCCCCGGCATTCTGGCATCCCGCCATGGCAAGCGAGAGGAGGGCAAGCCCCCATATCTTGAATCGTTTCATGTATCCATTCCCCTGCAATTATTGAGATTTGTTCTCAATGATAATGAGAATCGTTCTTGATGTCAATATCTTCTAGTGGTATACTCGAATCGTTCCGAACAAGTCGAGGTGATGGGATGAAGTAGAATCGGTGTCATCCGGAATAGGCGGAGTGAGGGTGAAGTCCGCAGCAGGCGGCATTTTTTTAAACCCCTATATTGAGAATGATAATCATTGATAAAAAGGGGATGTCCAAACGAAAGGAGGTTGTTTGCTCCCGATGAGACGGCTGTTTCAAATTCTGGGCGCATGGGTGCCGCTTGTCTGGCTTGCGGCGTTGCTTGCGTCCTGTCCGACGGCGCTGGCGGCCTTTGACCTGGCCGACGGCACGTATACGATCGATTATGTGATCAAAAGGGCGGACGACGATTCCGTTTCGATTGCAAACGATTACTTCGACAAACCGGCCGAGATGACGGTGGAAAACGGCGCGGCGACCGTAAAAATCCGCATGAACCACAGCGCATGGATTACGGAATTCATGGTTCCCGTAAGCGGTTCCTATGTGGATGCGCCCGTCGTGGCCAGCGACAAGGAGGCGGATACCCGCACGGTGCGTTTTGGCGTTGACGATCTGAGCTCGCCGCTTGCGGTGAAAATGCACGTGACGGTCGAATCGATCGATTACGACCATGATTATACGGTGCGGTTCGTGTTCGACACGGGCAGCGCCAAGCTTGTGAAAGCGGCGGATAAGCCTGCCGATAAGCCGGCGGGAACGGCGAAATCGGACGCGCCGGCCCAAGCCGCACCGGGCAACGCGTCCGGAGCGCCTGCCGGTTCGGGGGGGAACGCGAAAGCGGGAGCTGCGGCGGGCGCAGGCGTCTCCAAAGGCGTTACTGCAGGCGCTTCTGCAAGCGCGCCTTCATCCCCGGCTCCGGCCAAGGGCGCTGCCGCTCCGGCAGGGAATTCGGAAAGCGGCAAGTCCGGTTCGTCGTCCGCTTCGGCTAGCAGCTCAGCATCCGGAGCTTCGCCGCTTCCGGCCGGCTCGGCAGCGGGCGCTTCGGCCGGCGAGAAAACCGCCGCGCCGCCGTCGGCCGCCGAGGCCACGCCGTCCGCCGAAGCCGCTTCGCCTGCGGCAGCGGCTCCGGCCGCCTTCGCTTCCGCAGAAGCGGCGGCAAGCAGCCCGGCCGCCGAGCCTGCGCCGCCAACGGCCGGGCAGAATGCGTCGGCCGGCGAAGCCGCCGAAGCGGAGTCCGGCGCCCCCGCCGTGGCGCCGGAGGATAAGGTCTCCGGCCGCCTGAACGCGGGCGCGGCCGCGCTGGTGCTCGGACTGCTTGTGCTGTCCGGCGCCGCGACGGCGTATTTGCTGCGCAGAGCCAAGCTTCGCAAACGCTCCGCGGCCGATCCGGCCCCGGAACAATCGATTTAATAGGCAAAGGAGAAGAGTGACCTTGAGCAAGCCCTATGTAAAATTGATTGCGTTATGGACAGCGGTGCTTACGCTTGTTGCCGGACTTCACCTCGTTCCGGGAACAGCTTCCGCCGCGTCGAATCCGTCGGTCTCTTCCGCGGTTTATCAAGACGGCACTTATTCGGTCAATTATACGGTGTACAAAGTGGATACCGGAACCGGCCTCGGAACCGACACGCCATCCCAGATGGACACCTTTATGGACAAGGAGGCGAAAGCCGAGGTACGCATCGCAAACGGCGAAACCTGGGTGACCGTCGTGCTGAACCAGGCGAAATGGTGGGTTTCGCTGGAGGTGGACAGCGGCGACGAGAAAGGGCCTGACGACGAGAAATATCCGGCGGTGACGGTCGTCAGCGAAGATCCGGCCGCCAACAAGCGGACCGTCAAGTTCAAAGTCAAGGACATAGGCGCAAGAACGAAGGCTTACGTACATGTCGACGCATCGGATACGGTACCGGGCTACAACCACAAATACGATGTCGAATTCGGATTCGACACCTCCTCCATTCCGCTCGCGTCCGTAGGTCCGGCGGAACCGGCGCTTGCGGACGGCGCGTATACGATCGGTTTTCAGGCTTTGCACGCCACCAAAGACCAGCCGTCGTCGATGAACGCCTATTTTCTGGCGCCCAAGCGGCTCACGGTAAAAGGCGGGAAAAAGCTGGTTACAGCCACGCTGAAGGACAGTTCGGTGATCAAGGAGTTCAAAGTGGCGGCGGACGGCGAGAACTTTGTGGAAGCCGCGACGCTGAGCGCGGATGAGAAGGCCGACACCCGCGTCGTGCAGTTCGAAGTCGCCAAGCTGAGCGATGTGCTCAAGGCGAAAGTGCATATCGTCACGTCTTATGTCCGCGATGGCGTTGAAACGCCATACGAGATGACCCACGACATTCGCCTGGCGTTTGATCTCGACAGCATCGCGCCGACGCTTGCGGACGGCGAGTACAACGTATCGCTGACCCTTCCGGACAACGTCAAGGATTACGTGGACGGCTCCCTGGGGCTGTCGGTGCAAAACGGCCAATATGTCGTGACCTTCAAAACGGTCCAAGGCTCGACCGTTTCCAAGCTGCAAAAAGCGGGCAGCAGCGATTTCATCGAACCGATAACGTCCGAAGTCGCGGCGCTGGCCGCCACTACGACGAAAGCGGCGCAGTTCAAAATCGACGATCTGAACGCCGCTTATACCGCATACCTGAGGATTGACGGGGAAGAATCCGAACGTCCGTTCGAAGTCCGGTTAAGCGGCGCTACGCCGGTTGACGAAGACGACGAAGGGAACGGAAATCCGGGAGGCGGCGGCGGAAGCGGCGGTTATCTGCTGTCCGACGGCCTTTATACGATGGATTTTACCGTCTTGAAGAAAGGGACGGCCGAACCGTCCGTCATGAACGGCTATGTGGTCAACACGGCCAAACTCAGGGTCGAAAACAAAGTGAACTACGTGGCGGTCACCCTGAAGCAAAGCAAGGAGATTACCGCGTTCACCGTAAACGGAATCACGCCGAATACGATCGAAAGCGACCCGGTGGCGAACACCCGCACGGTCGAATTCGAAGTTGCCGATCTTACGGCGATTATTCCCGCCTGGGTGAAGGTCGAATGGCCGGAATACAACTATTTCCACGATTACGAAGTCGATCTGAAGTTCGGGGCGCCCCGTCCGGTGCTGAACAAAATTGAAATCGGCGATAAGAAGTCCGAAGAGAACGGCAACGATGCCGCCGGCGGCGACGGCAACGGCGGTACGGCCGGCAAGACGGTTCAATTGAGCGACATTCAGTACCACTGGGCCAAAGGCGCGATCGACGAAGCGGTGAAGCTCGGCTTTGCAACCGGCTTCCCGGACGGCACGTTCCGACCCGACGCGCAGGTCAGCCGCGCCGAGTTTGCGGCGATGATCGCCCGGGCGCTCAAGCTGGAAAGCGCGGCCAACAGGCTGACCTTCAAGGATCTCGGCAGCATTCCGCCCTGGGTCAGACCGTATATCGCGCAGGCGGTGGAGGCCGGTCTTCTGAACGGCTATGCGGACGGTACGTTCCGTTCCTTTCATCCGATTACGCGCGCCGAGATCGCCGTCATTCTGGTCCGCGCGCTCGGCATCGAGCCCGACGAAACGGCGGCGCTGCCGTTCAAGGATGCGGACCAGGTCCAATCCTGGGCCCGTCCTTATGTCGCCACGGCTTACAAGCAGGGCCTGATCGGCGGCAAATCGAACGAGCTGCTGAAACCCAACGACAGCGCGACGCGGGCGGAAGCGGTCACGTTCATCCTGCGGCTGCTGAAGCAAAAGCCGTAATCGTCGTCTCCAAATGCGGCGAAACTCGCGGGGGTGCCGGCTGCCGGCATCCTTCGCGTGCTTTGCCGGCATGAAGAGAAAGCAAAGGGGATTGAAACGATGAAGAAAAAAACAAGCGCCGTGCTATGCCTGTTTATGCTCCTGTTTGCGGCCGGCTGCGGGTCGTCCGCGACCGAAGGCGCTTCGTCTCCGTCTCCTTCCGCTTCCGCGCAGGCGAGCCAGGCAAACCCGCCGGCCGAACCGCACCGCATCGTATCTACGACCGTCGCCGTGACGCAGATCATGGATGCGCTCGGCATCGACCTCGTGGGCGTGCCGACCAGCTCCAAGACGCTTCCCGCCCGCTACAAAGGCGTGACGAAGGTCGGCAATCCGATGAGCCCGGATATGGAAATCGTCAAGTCGCTGAAGCCGACGGAGGTACTTTCCGTCACGACGCTGAAGTACGACTTGCAGCCCAAATTCGAGAGCGCGGGCATTAAGGCGCGCTTCGTGGATTTGACCAGCTTGGCTTCCATGCAGAAAGCGATCGCAGACATCGGCCGCAAGTACGGCAAGGAAGAAGAAGCGAGGGCGCTCATCGCGAAATACGACGAGAAGGTCGAGGAGATCAAAAAGGCGGTCGAAGGCAAGCCGCATCCCAAAGTGCTGATTCTGATGGGTGTGCCGGGAAGCTATCTGGTCGCGACGGAGCATTCCTACATCGGAGATCTTGTCAAAATAGCCGGAGGGGTGAACGTCGTGCAGGGAGAGACGGTGGAGTACCTCGCTTCCAACAGCGAATATTTGCACCGGTCCAATCCGGACGTCATTCTGCGCGCGGCGCACGGCATGCCGGACGAGGTGATCAAGATGTTCGACAAGGAATTCAAGGAGAACGATATTTGGAAGCATTTCAATGCGGTCAAGAACGGCCGGGTATACGATCTGGAAGAGGCGCTGTTCGGGACGACGGGAAATCTGGCGGCCGATAAGGCGCTGGACGCGCTGGTAGGGATGCTGTACCCATGACCAGGAAAGGATGGAGCTTTGTCGTCGTCATTCTGCTGCTGCTCGCCGCTATCGTGCTTTCGATGGCGATCGGCAGCATCAAAGTCGGCTTTGCGGAACTGATTCGAGGGCTATTAACCGGGACCAACGAAAAGGTCGAGGTGATTCGGGATTTGCGTTTGCCGCGCCTGATCGTCGCGCTGTTTGTCGGCGCCTCGCTCGCGGTATCCGGCGTGCTGCTGCAGGCGGTAATGCGCAACCCGCTGGCGGATGCGGGCGTGATCGGCATCTCCTCGGGAGCGGGGCTCATCTCGCTGCTATTTGTCACCCTTTTCCCGACGCTGTTTTTCTGGCTGCCGTTCTTTGCATTTCTCGGCGGGGTTTTCGCCTGCTTTCTTGTCTATTCGCTCTCGTGGAAGTCGGGCTTAAGCCCGCTTCGGCTTGTGCTTGTCGGCATTGCCGTCAACGCCACCTTTACGGGGCTGGGACAATCGTTCAACTACCGCGGAAGCTATGCGGTGACGAGCGTAAACCAGGCGACGACCTCGATCTTTACGCTGAAAACGTGGACGGACGTGCAGACGATGCTCATTTACGGCACCGCCGGCCTCGTGCTGGCCATGCTTCTGTCCTCGTGGTGCAATCTGCTCGCCATGCAGGACAAAACCGCCCGGAACCTGGGGCTGCATGTCCATCGCGCCCGGCTGCTCGTCTCGGCCGTCGCCGTGCTGCTCGCCGCCGTCGCGACCGCGATCGGAGGGCTGATCGCCTTCGTCGGACTGCTCGTTCCGCATATCGCCCGTTCGCTGGTCGGCTCGGACCACAGGACGCTGATCCCTTTTTCGGCGCTTTCGGGCGCGCTTCTGATCTTGACGGCGGACACGCTGGGCAGAACCGTGCTGGCTCCGACCGAAATTCCGGCTTCCATTATCATGACGGTCATCGGCGGCCCCTTCCTCATTTTCCTGCTTAGAAGGAGCGCGCATATGCATGGAGATTCATAACGTTGTCTTTTCCTACGACAAGAAGACGGATCAGTTGAAAGGCGTTTCCGGCAGCGTTCCGAAAGGCAAAATCACGACGATTATCGGCCCGAACGGCTGCGGCAAGTCCACCCTGCTCGGCGTCATGTCGGGCAACCATCTTCCGGGCGGGGGCCAGGCGGTGCTGGACGGCAAGGCGATTCACCATTACAAGCCCAAAGAACTGGCGCGCAAGCTGGCGGTCGTGCACCAGCAGAACGGCGCGCCTTCGGACATGACGGTGGAGCGGCTTGTCGCGTACGGACGCATGCCGTACCGGACGATGTTCGGCGGCGACCGGGAGGAGGACGAGCGGGCGGTCGACTGGGCGCTGTCCTGCACCAATCTGGAGGCCAAACGCAAGCTGCCGATCGATAGGCTGTCCGGAGGGGAAAGGCAACGGGTATGGGTGGCGATGGCGCTGGCGCAAAAGACGCCGATTCTGTTTCTCGACGAGCCGACGACCTACCTGGACATCTATTACCAACTCGAGATGCTCGAATTCATCAGGGAGCTGAACCGCAAGCACGGGCTTACGATCGTGATGGTGCTGCACGACATCAATCAGGCCATCCGCTACAGCGACAAGATTATCGTCATGAAGGACGGGCGGATCGTGGCCGCGGGCGAGCCCGAAGACGTGATTACGGAGCGCGCCATCCGCGAGATTTACGGGGTTGAAGCGATCGTCCGCCGGGAGCCGGAGGCGGGGCTGCACGTCATTTTGACGGGAATCCGGCCGCTCGTCCGGCCCTGAACGAAGGTCCCTGAGCGAAGGGACCCTTATTTTTATGGATTGAAAATCCCGCAGTTATCCCATATGATTTACATGACTGACTAATCAATCGAGAAATAGGATTGGAGACGTTCGGTAACGAATTTGACGAAGCCGATACCCGAAAGCGCTCGCCGCAAGCGACGGCGCGGACGGGCATATATCGGATTGTTTGCGTGCGGTCGCGCCGAACGAAGGCGTTGACCGGTCCGGACCGTATGGGGGGAACAAGCATGATCGAAGTGAGCTGGAGCGACAGGCAGTACAAGGTCAAAAACGGAGACGGCGCCGTATGGGGAACGGAAGCGTCCGCGTCGTGGACGCCGGTCGAGCTGCTCGAATGCTCGCTTGCGTTCTGCGTAGCGAAATCGCTGAATATCGTCATGGAGCGCGACGGGGTGGAAGCGGACGCATTCGTCGTGGCGGTTCGCGCCGCCAAGGCCGCAGCGGGAGCCCCGCGTCTGGAAAGCTTCGAGATTGACGTGGAGCTGCCGCCGCTGTTTGAGCCCGGCTACAAGGAGAAGCTGCTTCGGCACGCTTCGCAGCTCTGCACGATCGGCAATACGCTCAAGCGGGGAAGCGAATTGCGTTATGAATCGGAGTAACGGAGGAGCCCTATGCCGTTTATCCGGGCGCGAAGCGTCTTTGGGCGGCAATGGCGGCTGCATGACGAAGTCCGGCGGGAAAGAGAGGGGGGTTCAAGGTGGCGAAGGCAACAGCTGACCGGATCGAACAGCAAACGATTTATGGCGAGATCGCGGCCTTGAATCGGCATGCCGGCGATCGTTTGCGGCGCGCTTTTCGTTCTTCGGACAAAGCGGAGAACCGGATGTTCGCCGCGGCCGTGCTGACCGCGAGGCTCGAGCTGGCCCATCAGATCCGGTTCGGGAACGCGCCTCTCTGCGCCTTGCGGGCGTCGGTGCGCCGCGCGTTCGGCGTTTTCGCCCGCGACATCGCCGAAGGCGACGTCATCGTGACCGCCGACCCGTACGCCGGCGGGACGGCCGGGCAAGCGTTGACGATGGCGATTCCCGTCTTCGTGAACGGCCAACTGACGCTGTTTCCGGCCATCCGGGCGCAGCTTGCGGATTCCGAGGGCGAACTGGCGGGCGGATTCAACCCGGCCGCCTACGAATGGTGGCAGGAGCGCGTCCGCATGACGCCGGTGAAGCTGTTCGCGGGCGGCAAACTGCAGCCTAACGTGTTTCGCTTCCTGACGGCCAGCAGCCGGACGCCGGATTGGCTCGGCGCCGATCTGGAGGCGATGCATTCCTGCTGCCGGGAGGCGCAGCGTTCGATCCTGAACCTGATCCGGCAATACGGTCAGGAGAAGGTTCTGCAGGCGGTTGACGGCATGATCCGCAATACGGAACAGGCATGCCGGTCCGGGGACATCAAGGTGAAATATTGATATTAATAATCCTTCTCATTGAAAAAGGGGTCCGCACACAGTATGATGATATCAATGAAAGCCAAAGGGGTTTTCCGATGTCGACCGAAATCGATTTTACATGGATCCGCGGGTTTTTCCGCATTTCGCCCGAAGGCGCGGAGAACCCGGTGTCGGAGCTTCCGGGGACGGACCTGCTCGACGGAAGCAAGCTGCTGCCCGCGCTGGAGGCGGCCGGCCGGATCGTCAGGGCGACCGGGCTCGAATTGCCGGCATCGTTTGCGGGATTGACCTTGTGCAACCTGTGCGCGGTCTCGCTGATCGTGATGGCGCGGCACAACCGGATGCCGGATTTGTCGCTGTCGAATCTGACGTTCCAGTTGGAATCGCAAGGGAGCTTTTTTTATTTCGGTTATAAAATCCACGATCTCCGTTGGAAGGATATACCCGAAAGCCCGGGAACGGAACGGGCGGCGTCTGCCGTCCAGGAGTGGATCCCCTGGTTCCGGGAAGCGGTTGTGCCCGCCGTCGAAGCGATTGCCGCAGGCGCGGGCGTGAAGCCGGAGTTGATATGGGGCCAGTTCGGCGGGCATCTTGCGAGGGTCAGGGAATTCGCCGTCCGGGAGGAACGCCGCGATGATGCGCTGGCGAGGCTGGATCACGACGTTCGGACGTTAACCGGGCTGCCCGCGGAGCTGTTTCGCCGCAAGCGGAACCCGTTCGTGTACCGCCCCCGTTATATCGAAGACCCGTACCGGCCCGGCGAGCGGATGATGATGCGTTCGTCGTGCTGCATGTATTACTGCCGCGCCGAAGGAGCCAAGTGCTACAATTGCCCTCGGCTGACCTCGGAAGAGCGGGAATCGATGCGGCAGGCGATCGCCGCCCAGAACCGATAAGGGTCCGCCCGTTCAAGCGCGCATGGCGGCGCGCGAACGGCGGAGCCGGGTTGCCGGATTCGGCTCTTGCCCGTTAAACCGGCTTCAGATCAGCCCGGCATACCGAAGCCCGCTCACGATGCCGCCCTCGTCCACCCTGGCGGTAACATAGTCGGCGTACGGCTTTAACTGCTCGTGGGCGTTGCCCATCGCGATGCCGAGTCCGACGAAGGACAGCATTTCCTTGTCGTTCAGCCCGTCGCCGAATGCGACGGCTTCCTCCGGCGCGATGCCCAGGTGCTTGAGCAACTGCTCGATGCCCCGCGCCTTGGACCCCCCGTTCGGCAGCACGTCCATCGCCTTCTGGTGCCAGCGCACGAGCCGAAGCTCGTTCAGCAGTTCCCCGTACAGATGCTCTTCATGCTCCTCGCAGTGAAGGAACGCCTGAAAAATCTCGTCCGTTTCCCAGAAAGAAGGGTTGAACCCCGGCAGTTCGACTTTAAGGGAACTGATCGATTCGATCACATGGGGATGGGCGTCCGCGTTGGCGAAATACCCCTCGCTTCCTTGGAAGACAAGCGGATGGCCGTGCGTAGCCGCCAGGCCGACAAGCGTTTCCAATGCGGTCCGCGGGATCGTATGCTTGTAGATCGGAGCGCCGTCGTGAACGACGTAGGCTCCGTTCAGGCTGATATAAGAGGCAATGCCGACCTCCGCCGCGATCGGTTGAAAGAAATAAGGGGCCCGGCCCGTGGCGATGGCGGTTACAATCCCTTTCTCCTGAAGCTCGCGGATCGCCTTGGCCGCGTCCCCGGGAATTTGCTTCTCTTCGTCCACCAATGTGCCGTCTATATCGAAAAATACGATTTTATATGCCATGCTCGCCATTCTCCTATCCCTATCCCGCTGTCTCTTTGTGTACCTCCTATCATAAAGCCGAAGACTCGGGCCTGGCAACCCTTCAACTTCTTTACATCGCGGCGAAATCCTGTTCCCTGTCGGCGGAAGCGAGGGCGGCTTTCATCTGTTGGCTGACCAGCTTTTGATAAAGCGGGTGGGTGTTCAGCAGCTCCTCATGCGTTCCCTGGCCGGTAATCCGGCCGCGTTCGAGCACGATGATTTGATCGGCTTCGAAAACGGTGGAAAGGCGATGGGCGATGACGAGGGTGGTCCGGTCTTTTTTCAAATTTTGCAGCGCCTGCTGCACGAGCGCCTCGGATTCGCTGTCCAGGCTCGAAGTCGCCTCGTCGAGCAGCAGCAGCTGCGGATTGCGCAGCAGCGCCCGGGCGATGGCGATCCGCTGACGCTGTCCGCCCGACAGCCGGACGCCGCGCTCGCCGACTTCGGTATCGTAGCCTGCCGGCAGTCTGGCGATGAATTCGGCCGCGTTCGCAAGCTCGGCGGCTTGCTTCAGCTCGCGGTCGTCGATCCGGCGGTCGATGCCGTAGCAGATATTGTCGCGAATCGTGCCCGACATCAGCGGACTGTCCTGGGATACGTAGCCGATCGCTTGCCGCCAAAGCGGCAGGGACAGGTCGGCGATGTCCGTTTCGCCAAGCCGGATGCGTCCCTCCGTTGGAGCGTAGAACCTTTCGATCAGCGAGAAAATCGTAGTCTTGCCCGCGCCGCTCGGCCCGACGAACGCAACGGTCTGGCCCGGCCGGATGGTCAAGCGGATGTCGGAAAGAATCCGCTTATCCGCGTCGTAGCTAAAGGAAACGCCGTCGAACACAAGAGGCTGGCTGAAATCCGGTTTCGCCTGCCGCTCCGATGCCGCGCGCCCTTCGTTGCCGGAGGGCTGTTCCTGCGGGGTGTTCAGCAGCTCGTGAATGCGTTCCGTCGCGCCCATCGCCTTTTGGAAAGCGGTGAAAAAGGACGCCATCATCGTAAACGGGGTGATGATCTGGAACAAGTAGATCAAGATCGCCACCAGCGTCCCCGCCGGCAAGTCGCCGGAAGCGACCCGCGCGCCGCCATATCCGATGATGACGACAAAGACGAGCAGGATGACGGTGGTCATGACCGGAGCGGTGACGGCCTGATAGACGGCTTCCTTGAATCCGAAGCGCATCAGATTGTCGATCTGGCGGCTGCCGTTGGCCCGCTCCGCCGCCTGGGCATTGGAGGCTTTGACCAGCCGGATTTCGCTGAGGACGCGGCCGAGGCTCGCGCTGAAGCCGGCCATTTCATCCTGGGCCTGCAGGGAGATGCGGTACATTTTCCGGCCGAACGGAACCAGCACAAGCATGGACAGCGGAATCACGGAGAGCAGGATGACGGTCATCTGCCAGTCCATTACAAACAGCAGGATGACGGCGCCGACGATCGAGACGATGCCGGATACGAGCGTGCCGAGATGGCTGGCGACCAGCGTCTTGATGGCGCCCGTATCCTGGGTGATCCGGCTCATCAGCTCGCCGGACTCATGCTTGTCGAAAAAGCCGACCGGCAGTTCGAGCGTATGGTTCCACAACCGCGTGCGAATGTCGGCGACGATGCGTTCCCCCGTCGCGTTCAGCAGGTAATGGGCGACGCCGCCCGCCAGCGCCTGCAGGACGAAGGCGCCGGCCAGCCCGGCGACGAGCATGGCGTTGAACCCGATTTCGGAAAAGCGATTGATGAAATCGCGCGCGAACAAAGGGACGATTAAACCCGCCGCGGCCTCAAGCAGGCTGAGCAGGGCGGCGAAGACGATAATCCGCTTCACCGGCTTTCCGGTCTTAAGCAGCGCGATGAATTTCCTCCAGCTTTCAGGGGCGACGGCCGCTTGCTTGTCCATGACTACTCCTCCTTTTTCAATCCGTTCGTATAGTATTGGAACACTTCGCCCAGCTTCTGCTCCTCTTCGCGGGTGAAGGGGGAGATGATGGACGTATCCGGCGCCTCCAAGATCGCCTCCGGGCTCAGGTCGAGGTCCTCCAGCTTGAATTCGGGTCCCAGCATCTCCTTAAGCAAGTCCATCACCTGCGACGCATAACGCTGAAGCTGCGGATGATCCGGCTCGTACAGCGGAAGATCGCGTTTCAACGCCTGAAAAATTTCGGCGGTCCGCTTTGTCAGCTCCAGCTCTTTCGTCCGCATCGCCTCCGCCATGTTTTCGACGGCGGGCTGCGGGAAATGGCG
Source organism: Cohnella laeviribosi DSM 21336 (assembly GCF_000378425.1). Lineage (GTDB taxonomy): Bacteria > Bacillota > Bacilli > Paenibacillales > Paenibacillaceae > Cohnella > Cohnella laeviribosi. The sequence continues at coordinate 59,112 of NZ_KB899832.1, forward strand.
GGCCATCCAGCGCATGTAGTCTTGTTCCTTCAGGACGCTGTGGATAAGGAAGCTGACCACTTGCGTATCCGGCTCCGCCTCCTCCAGCACCGACAGGGTGTAATCGATCGCCTTCATCATTTGCGCGAGGCGCTCCTGCTTGCGCAGCAGCGCTTCTTTTTGCAGCTTGAGCGATTCCTTCAGGCCCGCGGGCTCGCGGGGAAGCGCGCCGCGAATGTCGTCGAGCGAAAAATCCAAATATTTCAGCGCGATGATGTGCTGCAGCGGGATCAGATCCCGATCGGTGTAATAGCGGCGTCCCGAATCGCTGACGTGGCTTGGCTTAAGCAAATCGATCTGGTCGTAATAGCGAAGCGTCCGCAGACTGACGCCGGTCAGCTTGGCGAATTCGCCGATGGACATCAAACGGTTCATGGCCTTTTCCCTCCCATGCCCATTGTAAAATTTGACGTTACGTTAAAAGCAAACGTTTTTTGCCCGGAAGGGTTTCGGAAAAGAAAAAAAACTCCCGGTCGGGAGTTCAGAACGGGCGATGGGCAGAAAACGGCGGCGGGCCGGGAAAAGGGGGAAGGGGAGCCTTCAGGGCGCCTTCCGTTCAAGGCCCTTGGTCTTGGCCAGCGTTTGTCTCCACAGCGCCAGCGCGTGAGACGAGCACACTTTGCGGATGTAATCCGCGCGGCTTCCTTCGTTCAGGGACCACAGCGAGTCTTCGCGGTACAACTGGACCAAAGCCTGCTTGGCCGCTTCGGAGGCGGGTTCCTCCTCGTTCAGCAGATACAGGCACACCCGGTAGCAGTAGCGTTCGAGCTTTTGGAGCGCTCTTCTTTTGTCCGCGGCCGCAAGTCCGCTCGTTTCCGGCGCGTTCAACTCGACGTCCCCTCCCATGCCAGCGCGGCGTTAAGCAGCTTCCGGGTTTCCTCGAACCGCTCCTCCGGCGTGTCCGTTCCCATCACGACCGTGATATAGCGCCGGCCGTCGCGGACAAAAGAACCCGCAAAGCAATACCCCGCCGAACGGGTATAGCCCGTCTTCAAGCCGTTGTTGCCCTTGGTGCCGAACCGCTGGCCGGGGAGCATCTCGTTGGTCGTCCGCAGCATGACGGTCTCGCCGCCTTCGCCGACGGTTCCTTCCGCGGCGGGTTCCGTCGTAAACCGGATCACCTCGGGCTCGTTCACGAGCAAATACCGGGCGAGCAGCGCCACGTCCTTGGCCGTCATGACCGTATCCCGCTCGGACGAAGCCTCCGGGAAGTCCAGAAGATCGCTGCGGGGCAACCCCGTCGCGTTTCCGAATACCGTTTTGTTGGACAATCCGATTTCCCCGGCTTTGGCGTTCATTCGCTCCACGAACCCGGCTTCGCTTCCCGCCGCCCGCTCCGCCAGCGCAATAGCGGCGTCGTTGGCGGAATGAACCGCCATCGCCCTGAACAGTTCCTCCACCGTGGCCGTCTGCCCGGGCTCCAGTCCCATTTCGGCTCCCGGGGCGCTTGCGGCATAGCGGCCGGCCGTAACCGGCTCATCCCACCGGAGCCGTCCGTTCCGAACGTCTTCCAGAATCAGGAGCTCCGTCATCATTTTCGACATGCTCGCGGGCGGCATCGCCCGGTTCTCGTTCTTGGCATAAAGCCATTCGCCCGTGTCCGCGTTCAGCAGGACGGCCGCCTTGGCTTTGAGCTCCGGCCGCTCGCGGGGACCGAGCCAGTCGTTTCCCGCTACCATCATCGACAGGACGAGTGCGGTAAACGTGATCAGCAACAATCGTTTCATCTTATGCATCCTCCCGCTTGATCCTGAAGGACATTCTAGAAGTCCGGTGAAAAAGTCCGTATAAGCAGGCCTTTCCCATGGTTTTATCGAATTTATTTTAGTAACAAAACGATCGAAAGAGTGAATGAGCATGAAAGCCCATAAGTCGTCGGCCATCCAGCCGCAATTGTTCCAATTCGTGAATATGGATGATCTCGTGCCGAAAAAACACATCCTGCGCCAACTGAACGAAGCGCTTGATTTTTCCATCATCCATGATTGGGTGGCGCCGCTGTATACGGAACGTACCGGCCGCCCGGCGGCTGACCCGGAACGGAT
>NZ_KB899833.1 GCF_000378425.1 Cohnella laeviribosi DSM 21336
GTGGCGAATGCTTTGAGATACGCGTTGGTGATCGCGGTATTCGGTGCCGGCTTGAGCTTGACCGGAATTGGTATGTCATCATGAGAGAAGCGCGATTCAACTTGAGGAGTAAAGATATTTACCAAGTCCGGTTCGTCTAACGACAAGCAGAGGGAAAGTCATCCGTGCTGACTTTTCCTCTTATCTCTTCACTAAGGACACGATTTCTGGCAAACCTTGGACACCTAACACTGTCATATTCCGGCCAATATGGGTTGGCAGTAACACGGATATGCTCAACCGAACCGGAATCTCGACACCTAAAGCGCAATCGTTAACTCCGAAATTGGCGGGCGGGCCGGAACGCCAGCTTCGGAAGCCCTCCCCGATGTCCCTTGCGGACTTGCGCAGCAAATACCGCAGCACCTTTCTTCTTAGCGGTCCCGCTTCAAAGCGCGAAGTGGCTTTAACGTTCGACGACGCGCCCGACGCGAACTTTACTCCGAAGGTATTGGATGCCTTAAAAAAAGAAGGCGTAAAGGCAACCTTTTTTGTCGTCGGAAACCGGGTCGAAGCCCATCCGGATATCGTAAGGCGCATGGTTCAGGAAGGGCATGTGATCGGGAACCATTCGTACAGCCACGCCAACCTCCCCAAGTTGTCGAACTCCGCCTTTCGGGAAGAAATCACGAAAACGGACAGCCTGATCAGGACATACACCGGGTATACCCCTCATCTTGTAAGACCTCCATACGGAAATATCGATGAGGATCAAATCCGTTGGCTGAGCAGCCAGCACAAAAAAATCGTGAACTGGAATGTCGATTCGCTGGATTGGAAAGGGTTAAGCACGGAGCAGGTCGCCACCAACGTTCTCGCGCATGTCCATCCGGGATCGATCGTCCTGCAGCATGCCGCAGGGGGAGCCGGCGAAGATTTGTCGGGGACGGTGAACGCTCTTCCGGAAATGATCAAGAAGCTGAGGGAAGACGGCGTCAAGCTCGTGACCGTTCCCGAGTTGCTTGACATATCGCCTTGAAGGGAACGTGTTCATATTGACCAAACGAACGGATTCCTTTGGGAATCCTTTTTCGCATGGGAAAAAGGGCGGCGCGTTCAAAACAAAGCGGACAGAAGGCGCGCGAACGTTTCCTTCGCCTTCAGGGAAGCCGGCCGTGCTCCGAATTCCTCGGGCTTTATTTCTTCGCATTCGTTCAGATCGCAAAAGAAATCCGCATGCAGGCGGTTGACAACCTGATCGTCAAAGAACATCGCGTTGATCTCATATTGGCCGGTAAAACTGCGCATATCCAGATTGGCGCTGCCAGCGCACGCGACGTCGTCGCACAGGATGACTTTGGCGTGAATGAACCCTTTTTGATATCGGTAAACCCGTACGCCTGCGTCCAGCATTTCCTGAACATAGGACAAGGAAGCCCAGTAGACAAGCTTCGTATCCGGAACGGCAGGAATGACGATGCGGACATCGACTCCGCGCATGGCAGCCGTTTTTAAAGCCAACAATACGCCGGAATCGGGCACAAAATAAGGGGTTTCGATGTAGATTCGCTTCTTCGCGGAAGCGACGAACGTGAAAATAAGCTCGAGAATGGTTTCATCCGGGCCGCTTTTGATGATTTGGATAAGCTCGTTTCCTTGCGCCGGCTGAACGGGATAATAAACCGGATCGGTCAGCAAGCGCCGTTTGACGCAGAACCAATCCTTGGCAAAGGTATACTGAATCCACAACGCCGCATCGCCTTGTATTTTGAAATGGGTATCCCGCCAATAGCCTGTTTTCGCATTCTTTCCCAAATATTCATCGCCGATGTTTAAGCCTCCGATAAAGCCGACTTGTCCGTCCACCACCACGATTTTCCGATGATTGCGATAATTGATTCGCTTGTTCAGGAATGCGGACAACGGGGGAGCGAAGCAACCGGTCTCCACGCCGGCATCCTGCAGCTCCTGCAAATACGTTTTCCGCAATCGATGGCATCCGATCCCGTCATATAAGAGCCGTACCTTCACTCCCTCCTGCGATTTGCGAATGAGCAGTTGTTGAAATTTCTCGCCAAGCCCATCGTCGCGGATGATGTAAAATTCAATGTGGATATGATGTTTCGCCAAGGAAAGGGATTCAAACATCGCCTCAAAGGCTTCCTTCCCTTCCGAATAAACCGTTGTTTGATTGCCTGCGGTAATGGGAAGGAAATTTTGGTTTTGCAGCATCGCATATAAACTGTCGTTGCCGGGCGGCCCGACCGGTTCGAGCGCCATCCGGCGCATGCAACGCTTCGCAATCTGTTCTTTTAGAGGAGCCAGCGTTCGGTTCACTTTGCGGTTTGCGGGATGGAAACGGGAATATTCTTTGGCGACGAATCCATAGGCCACGAAGCCGACAAGCGGAAAAACGTACAGCAAGACAAGCCAGGCGACCGCCTTTTGCGGACGGCAATATTCATTAATGAGAACGACTGCCATTTGGCTGATCATAAGCAAGAGGGCCAAAATAATCCAGAGCAAGGGTATCGTCTCTCCTCCATGGCCGCCAAAGCGTATTTGTGCGCTTAATAAGCATGGGCTCTGATTAACTTGTCCCAAATAAGTTCAAACCCGACATGGGAACTTCCGGTTTGGGATAAAATCGTCCCATATGTACAACCTAACCATGTCATAGGACTGGAAAAAGGAGTTGACCGTTATGGGATACGGCAAGCAAGGCAATTTAATCATCGGCATGGATGTGGGTTCAACCACCGTTAAAGCCACTGTTGTGGATCCCGAAAATAAACAAATCCTGTGGTCGGACTATCAACGCCACCATACGAAACAAGCGGAAAAAGTATTGGACATGCTGGTTGCGATCGGCAATGAATTTCCCGACATCAAACAAGAAAACATCCGCGTCTTTGCGACGGGTTCCGGCAGCGGTCCCATTGCCCCGCATATTGGCGCGAAGTTTGTGCAGGAAGTGAATGCCGTCACCATGGCGGTCGAGCATCTTCATCCGGATGTCGGGAGCGTCATTGAATTAGGGGGACAGGACGCGAAGATCATCATTTTTAAGGAGAACGAGGAGACGGGGAATAAGCAAGCGCTGACCTCCATGAACGACAAGTGCGCATCGGGGACGGGGGCCACCATCGACAAGTGCATGATCAAAGTTGGAATGCCCATGGAAGAAGTGGGAAAGCTGCATTTCGACGACAGCAAGCTGCACCATGTGGCCGCCAAATGCGGGGTGTTCGCGGAAACGGATATCGTCAATCTGGTGAAAAGCGGCATTCCGTCGCCTGAAATCATGTGCTCTTTGGCGGATGCCATCGTCATGCAGAACCTTTCCGTCCTTACACGCGGCAATACGCTGAGGCACCGCGTGCTCCTGCTGGGCGGACCGAATACATATCTGCCTTTCCTGCAAGAATGCTGGCGGAAGCGGATTCCTCAGACTTGGAAGGATCGGGGATATGCTTATCCCGAAGATATGCCCATCGAAGAATTGATTTTTGTGCCCGACAATTCGCAGTACTATGCGGCTTACGGCGCCGTGTTGTTTGGCATGCACGAACCGGCCGGCGTCGGCACCTATTCCGGACTGGAAGGGCTCAAGGAATTTATTGCCCATGGCCGGAAGGCGAAGCTGGGCGAGAAAGCGGGGCCTCCTCTGGTCACCAGCGAGACGGAACTGGATGAATTTCGCCGGCAATATCGCATTCCCCGTTTCACTCCGGCCTCTTTCGCACCTGGGCAGAAGGTGAGAGCCGCGATTGGTCTTGACGGCGGTTCGACTTCCTCCAAAGCCGTTTTGGTCGATGAGCAAGGAACCATCCTGCTGAAGGAATATCAGCTCTCCAAAGGCAATCCGCTTGAAGACACGAAAGAAATGTTGAAGCGGATTCGGGATAAGGTGAAAGACCAGGGAGCCGATTTGGAGATCATCGGTTTTGGCGCGACGGGATATGCCGCGGATGTGCTGGAAAAAACATTAAATGCGGATGTGAATATTGTGGAGACGGTCGCGCACATGATGAGCGCCGTCCATCAATTTGGCGATATCGACGTGATTTGCGACATCGGCGGGCAGGACATCAAGGTCTTGTTTCTGAAAAACGGGGATATCCGCAATTTCAAGCTGTCCAATCAATGTTCCGCCGGGAACGGGATGCTGCTGCAGGCGATGGCGGATCAGTTCGGCATTCCGGTTCAGGAATATGCGGACACCGCCTTCAGCGCCGGCTTAAGTCCTAAATTTTCCTACGGCTGCGCCGTATTTTTGGATGCGGATCGGGTGAATTTTCAGAAGGAGGGTTATTCCAAGGAGGAATTGCTCGCAGGTCTCGCCATGGTGCTGCCGAAAAACGTATGGCAGTACGTCGTGCAGATTCCCCGCATGTCCGAATTGGGGCGGAAATTCGTATTGCAGGGAGGAACCCAATATAATTTGGCTGCGGTCAAGGCGCAGGTCGACTATATCAAACAGCGTGTGCCCGACGCCGAAGTGTACGTTCATCCGCATCCCGGAGAAGCAGGAGCGATCGGGGCCGCCATGGAAACGCTGCGCGTGGTGAAACGGCGGGGGTATTCCACCTTTTTGGGACTGGATACCGCTATTAATCTGCGTTATGTATCGCGTAACGACGAATCGACCCGGTGCAATTTCTGTCCGAACCACTGCAGCCGCACCTTTATCGATTCCGAGACGCCGGACGGAAAAACCGCACGCTACATCTCGGGCTTCAGTTGTGAAAAAGGAACGGTGGAAGACCAAGATGCGGTCGTCAAATTGACCAGGGAGCGGCAAGAACTGAAAAAGCATTATCCAAACCTGGTGGAATACGAAGCACGCCGTATGTTTCAACATTTCTACGATCCGGATCCGCTGCCCGAATCGGATGCGCCGGTGGATGACGCAAGGCTTAAACGTGGTTGGCTTGGGCTTGGCGGAATGCGAAAAGACCGGTACCGCCGACAATTCAAACGCTCTTCAGCCGAGGCCATGGATCGGAGAAGCAAGCTCCGCATCGGGATTCCCCGGGTGCTGAACATTTGGTCTACGGCGCCTTTTTGGCGAACGTATCTCGAGACGCTCGGCGTGGGCCAACGGAACATCGTATTCAGCGACTATACGAGCGAAGAGATGTGGCAGGAAGGGGGCAAATACGGCTCCATCGATCCTTGCTACCCTTCGAAAGTGGCGCAGGCTCATGTGCATAACCTGTTGTTCAAACACCACGAAAAAACGCCGCTCGATTATGTTTTTTTCCCGTGCATCACCCATATTCCAACCCATCTGAACAATGTAATGGATTCCGCCAGCTGCCCGATTGTGGCCGGCGCTCCGAATGTGATCAAGGCTGCCTTCACGAAAGAAGTAAACTTTTTTGCAAATAAAGGGATCGTTTATTTGGATCCGGCGGTTACGTTTACCGAACCGAACCTGTTGAAGAAACAGCTGTATGAGGCATTCGCGGAGCATTTGCAGATCACGGAGGACGAAAGCGACTTTGCCGTGAACCAGGGATGGAAAGCGATGCAGCTGTTTGACGATGAAATGCAGGAGAAGGGCCGCATGATCCTGGAGCAGGTGGAACGGGAAAACCGCCTCGCCATTCTGATGATCGGCCGTCCCTACCACTCCGACCCCGGTCTGAATCACGGCGTTCTGGAGGAATTTCAGGTGCTTGGCTACCCGGTTCTTTCCATGCGGTCCATTCCCAAGGACGAGGCTTGGCTGCGCCGTTTTTTCGAGGGCGACTTGCAGAGCGGCCGGGTGCAATACGCGCTTGAAGTTACGGACGTATGGCCGGAAAACTTCAGTTCCAACAGTGTGCAGAAGGTATGGGCCGCCAAATTCGCCGCCCGCCATCCCCATGTGGCGGTATTGGACCTGTCCAGCTTCAAATGCGGACACGATGCCCCCACTTACGGGCTGATTGACTCCATTATCTCGGCCGCAGGCACTCCGTTCTCGGCGCTGCATGATATTGACGCCAACAAGCCTAGCGGTTCGATCAAAATCCGGGTCAAGACCTACGCGCACAGTCTGGGACTTCATGAAGAGCGGCTGCAGGATTTGGCCCGCAAAAAAGCGGAATTGCAACAACGTCTGGATCAAAAACGCGCCGAATTGCTGGGCAGTCAGCAAAACGAGCGAGCCGGGGTTATCTAGATACTCAAAAAATCAAAAAGGAGCGACACCAAGCATGGCGATTGCCAAAAACAAGGATAAGTCCGAGGATCGGCTGTCCATTGAAGAGAAACTGCTGCTGTATCAAAAGGAACAGGAAAAGGCGTTAGGCTTGGATTAGGCAAACAAGAACCAATGGTTCGATCCCGTCCCCCGCCAATTTCTGTCCAAAGACAAATCCACGACGACCCTGCTGTTCGGGGGACTGACGATGGCCCACGATTATTTGATCGAGGGAGCGCTGCAAGGGCTCGGGTACCGGGTGGAGCATCTGGACTGCCCGGATAACGAATCGCTGCGCTACGGGAAAGAGTTCGGCAATAGGGGACAATGCAACCCGACGTACTTCACCGACGGCAATTTGATCAAGCACCTCCATTACCTTCACGAAGTCGAAGGGAAATCCAAGGAGGAGATTATCCGCAACTACCTGTTCATCACGAGCGGTTCCTGCGGTCCTTGCCGCTTCGGCACCTATGTTACGGAATACCGGAAAGCGCTGCGGGATGCGGGATTTGACGGTTTTCGGGTTCTGCTGTTCCAGCAGACGGACGGCTTGAAACAGGCTACCGGAGGGGAATGTGCCCTGAAATTGAACACGTCGTTTTTCCTCAGCTTTTTGAAAGCCGTTCTGCTGGGGGATATTCTAAACGCGCTGGCTTACCGCATCCGGCCCTATGAAGTGGCGGCCGGTTCGACGGACGCCGCTCTGGAGCGCTGCAAGCAGTATTTGTACGAAGCCTTAAGCAGGCGAAAGCGGCTGAGACCGGCGCTGATTCGATGCCGCAAGGAGCTGCAGGCTGTTCAGGTAGACCGCACCCAGGTGAAGCCGAAAGTAAGCATCATCGGCGAGTTTTGGGCCATGACGACCGAAGGCGACGGCAACTATCAGCTGCAGAGGTTTCTGGAGACCGAGGGAGCGGAGGTTGAGGTACAGTCGGTGACGGCCTGGATCTTGTTCCTCATTTGGTCGGGCCGCTTCGACACCCTGAGGCGAATGAACCTGCGTGAAGCGGATTCCGGAAAATACGGACTGAAAGGAAAAAATCCGGCGCTGCGCCTGCGCATGCTGTGGCTCGCCGACCGCGTCCTCCGCGGCATGTTCCAAAGGTACGCCAAAACCATGGGGCTGTATCATTATCACCTGCCCGACATGGAAGAAATCGCGCGTGTCGCCCATGAACACTACAACAACCATCTGCGCGGCGGAGAAGGCCATATGGAAGTCGGGAAACTGATTCTCAATGTGGTCAAGCGCAAAGTAAATATGACGATTTCCGTCAAGCCATTCGGCTGCATGCCTTCTTCCGGCGTATCCGACGGAGTTCAGTCGCTGATTACCGAGAAATATCCCGACGCGATCTTTCTCCCGATCGAGACAACGGGAGATGGGGCGGTCAACGTTTACAGCCGGATCCAGATGATGCTGTTCAAGGCCAAACAGGCTGCGCAGAAGGAGTTTGAAGAAGCCTTAATGAAAAAAGGTTTGACGGTTCAGCAGCTTGTGAAAGCAGCAGGCCGATCCAAAATAACAAATTCGCTGCATACAAGCCGTCATGTCGTAGCTTGTACAGCGGCAAATGTAATCTATGGCATGCGCGGTATGCCCAACCGATTTACGTTCCATCGAAACAAAGAGGAAATTCAAGGAGTATAGGAGGCTTCCCATATGCCGGAAAACCGTGAAACGGAAATCCATTCGCCCGACCATCCGGAAATCGAACAGCAAAACCTTCCCGAGTTCGAACAATCGACCGTTCACCCGCAAGGGGATGATCCCCAAGCCCGGTCAGACAATCGTTGCGTTACGTAAACGCCTTTACCTCGCACGGTTCGCTGAGATTAAGCCGATCATTCCTTGTTCATGGGAATGCATCGGCTTTTTGTCGTTTCTTCTCCAGCCATGCCTAACTCAACGCGGCAGGCATGAAAAAATTAGTCCATACGCCAATTGTTTGCATATTTGGTGCGTGAACAATCCATACTTAGGAAGAACAACGATGATGCCGAATTTTTCAAAGAGGGGATTGTTATGGGTAAAAAAAAACGTTCTTGAGCCGTTTGCTGCGTGGCAAAAGGCGGCCGCCTGCAAATGACGGATTGCAGGTCAATAATCCGCAGCCCCAAATAGGTTTTTCCGAAAACCTGAACGAAACCCTTCAGCTGCTTCAGGCCGTCTATGCCGATTGTACCGATGTCATTTTTCACGAATTTTTCATTGGCGAACGAACTAAAGCCGTGCTTATCTACATTGATGGTCTTACGCATATCGAAGAGGTCGACCAGCATGTGCTTGCGCCGCTTCAGCAGGATTTCCCTCAAGAGCATACGCTTCCGAACATTCGCAAAAAAATCGCCGTCTCGTCCATCAAAGATGTGCAAAGCGTAGATGATGTCATTGCCGAAATATCCGGCGGAAATCCCGTCCTGTTCATGGAAGGAGAAAACCGGGGATTGTCGCTCGGATTGTCCAAATTTGAGAAACGGTCAATCGAAGAGCCGACGGCCGAGTCGGTTTTGCGGGGGCCAAGGGAAGGCTTCATTGAAACGCTGCGTTCCAATACGGCTTTGCTGCGGCGGAAAGTCCGAAGTCCGAATCTGAAAATCAAATCGTTGAACCTCGGCACGTATTCCGGAACGGCGGTCGCCATTGCTTACATCGAGGGGATTGCGGCTCCCGAATTGGTCGAGGAAGTGATGAGCCGGCTGCGGCGAATCGAGAACGACGGCTTATTGGCGAGCGCTTATATCGAGGAATTTATTGAAGACAATCCGGCGTCTCCTTTTCCTCAGGTTCTTTCGACGGAACGGCCGGATGTGGCAAGCGCCTATTTGCTGGAAGGACATGTCGTCATCATCGCCGACGGAACCCCCAGCGTGCTGATCGCGCCCGTAACCTTTTTTTCCTTGCTGCAATCGCCCGAAGACTATTATGAGCGGTATGTAGTCGGTTCGGCGATCCGTTGGCTGCGTTATCTGTTTTTTGCCATCTCTTTGCTCGGGCCTTCGCTGTACGTCGCCGTTCTTTCGTTTCATCAGGAGATGATTCCGACCACTCTTTTATTAACAGTGGCGCAATCGCGTGAACAAGTACCGTTTCCCGCCCTTGTGGAGGCCGTTCTGATGGAATCCATGTTTGAAGCGCTGCGCGAAGCCGGCGCCAGACTGCCCAAGCAAATCGGATCGGCCGTCAGCATTGTCGGGGCGCTCGTCATCGGTCAAGCGGCCATTGCGGCCGGCATCGTATCCGCTCCGATGGTGATGGTGGTGGCCATTACGGGGATCGCTTCGTTCATGGCGCCCCGGTTTACCGTGGGAATTGCCATCCGGCTCCTTCGCTTCCCCATGATGTTTCTTGCGGGGTTCCTGGGCTTTCTCGGCTTGATCCTGGGAATCATCGTGATTTTGAATCATCTTCTCACCCTTCGTTCTTTCGGGGTTCCCTATTTGTCGCCTTTGGCTCCGATGAAGAGCCGCGAGCTGAAAGACGTGCTTCTGCGGGTACCGCGTTGGATGGCGAACACGCGTCCGCACCTGACCGGAGAATGGAACCCCTATCGGCAAGCTCCCGGACAACGGCCAAGACCCCCTAAAGGGAATAACGGAGGTTAATTCGGAAGGGGATTTTCATGGGTACAACAAAACGAAAAAGCGTTCTTGTCCTGGTTACCCTTTCTATCCATGCGTTATTGCTTGCCGGCTGTTGGGACCGGACGGAACTGAACGATCTGGCCATTATTACGGCAGCCGGTTTGGATCTGACGGAGGATCATCAACTGGAACTGTCCGTCAAAATCTATTTGACGTCCCCTTCCTCATCTTCTCAACAGATGGGAGGGACCTCTGGCCCCGATAAAGGAGCGGCCGGACTGTCGGTTGTTCGTTCGGCGGTAGGCTTGAACATGGCGGATGCGGCATCCCGATTGCAGCAGTTGCTCAGCCGCAGGATGTTTTGGGGGCAGGACGAGGTGTTTGTTTTTGGAGAAAGATTGGCGAAAGAGGGACTTGCCGAACCGATGGAATTCTTGACGAGGCACTACGCTCCGAGGGAACGCGCAAATGTATTCGTCAGCAAAGGCGCTGCGAAAGATGTGCTGCTGCTGAATCCCCCTATTGAACGTTCGGTTGCGGATATGTTGCGGGAAATGTCCAAGTCGCAAACCGGACTGAATGTCAAGATGAAAGAACTGGCGCAAATGATGGCCGGCAGAGCCAAGGCGGCTGTCGTCCCATTGGTGGAGATCGAATCCGAACAGGAAAATCCGACCTCGTTTCCGCTTATTCGTGGAACGGCAGTCTTGAAAAACGGGAAAATGGTCGGGAGCGTGAACGATCGCGCAACCCGCGGAATCATGTGGCTTCGAAATGAAATCAAAGAAGGCACCTTAACCATTTCCCCGAACAACACCAAAGGATATGTTTCTATCCAACTGCTAAGAGCCCATACGGAATTGATTCCGCATATTCAAGGGGACGAATGGAGCATCACCGTCCGAATAAACGCCCGGGACGACATCGTTGAAAATACAACGGATCTCGATCTTTCGAATCCGAAGCATATTAAAAAATTGGAAACGGAATTGGGATACGATATGAAGCAACGCACGGACATGGCCTTGGCAAAGGCGCAAAAAGAATTAAATGCCGATATTTTCCGTTTTGCCGACGCTTTTTACCGCAAATATCCGAAAAAATGGAATGAAAACAAAGATCGCTGGGACGACATTTTTCCTAAGGTGAAAGTCAAGTTGGAGGCCAACCCTAAAATTTCCAGGCCGGGATTGACAGGCAAAAACCTATTTAAGCCGAATCAGAGGTGAGCAAAAAATGGACTGGGCGGCGGTCTTGGGGATTGCAGCGGTTCTGGTTATTATGGTCCGGTACGAATGGCCGCAACTGAAACCGCAAATGAAAAGGGAAAAAACCGCCTATGCTGTTTTAACCGCCGTGGGGGGGGCTCTGGCTTTGTTGCTCGTGTTCTATCCGGAAATGCCGGGACCAACGCAAGGCCTTGATGCCCTGTACAAACCGCTGGTGAAATGGATGGATCATTTTATCGAGAAAAGGAGCGGATAAAAAGATGATCGAAAAAGGGAAAATTTCCGCATCCCAAATGGGAAAGATGCTGTACTTGGCCATCCTCCCTACAGCGATTCTTACTACGCCTGCGATTACGTTCAAATTTGCGAAGCAGGATTTATGGATTTCGCCGATTTGGGCCCTTTGCGGGCTGATCGTCATTTTTGTCTCGTTGCGGCTCCATCGCATGTATCCCGGACTGAATATCGTTCAGGCGTGCGAACGCATCGTCGGCCGGTTTCCCGGAAAAATCATAGGGTTCATTTTCCCGTTATTTTATTTGTATTTCAACGGGATTATCGTACGGGAATACAGCGAATTCGTGGTCGGCGCCTTCCTGATTCGTACCCCTCTTATCGTGGTGTCGGGCAGTATCGTGCTGGTATGCGCCATAGCCGCACGCGGAGGCGTTGAAATTGTGGGAAGGTTTTCCGAGCTCATTTTGCCCGCTTTTATTACGTTATTTTTGCTTATCGTGGTGCCGATCATTCCGGATCTGCAGGTGACGAACATGCTTCCCATCATGCCGGAAGGGATTAGGCCTTCTATTGAGGGGGCCATCGTCCTGCAGACCTGGTTTAGCGAATTTCTCACGGCATCGTTTTTGCTTCCGTTTGTAGCGGATCAAAAAAAGTCGCAAAAAAGCGTCTATATCTCCTTGTTGGCGGTCATCCTGACCCTGATCGTTTCCAATCTGGTGACCCTGCTGCTCCTGGGAGAGTTAACGGGTAATTATACCTATCCCTTTCTGACTGTTGCCAGGTACATCAATTTGGCCGATTTCTTCACCCATTTGGAATCGCTGTTCATGGCCATTTGGGTGTTGGGGGCGTTTGTGAAAATCTGCGTATTTTTTTACGTGACCGTTCTCGGCGCCGCCCAATGGATGAACCTGTCCGATTACCGGCCGATCGTGTTCCCGCTCGGGTTGCTGTTGATTTTGTTCAGCATGTGGGTCGCCCCCAATTTTCAGGAACTGACGCATGCGATCGCCACGTCCGTGACGCTGGCCATTATCACTTTATTCGTGATCATTCCTGGACTGCTGTTCTGCATAGCGTGGGTGAAAAGACGCTTGTGGATCAAGAGCTGATCTTTGGAGTCTAGAGGGAGACTCCTCAAAAAAATATAGCGCTTACACCTAACAATCGTGTCGCTTGAAAGCGTTACCAACCGTGTTACGATACAATTGTAAAACAATCATGGCAGACCAAGCAAAAGGGAGGTTAAACGACAGCATGAGAACGACGATGAACGCCATAGCCGCCGTACTGTTGATCCTTTCGGTAGCGCTTGCAGGCTGTTCGCAACGGCCGAGCGGAGCGGACGGAAGCGCCGGAAGCCAGAGCCCGGCCAGCAGCCCGGCCAATCCGGAAAGCGTTGACGCTTCAAGCGGCGGCGACCAAATCCGGCTTACCGTTTACAGCACGATGAATGAAACGAAAAACCAGGAAATGATGAAAAGCATTGCCGCCGACTTTATGAAAGAAAATCCGAATATTCAAGTCGACTTTCAATTCCCGGGCTCCGAGTACGAGAACATTCTGAAAGTGAAGATGGCGGCGAACGATTTGCCCGACGTATTCGATACCCACGGTTGGGCGGTCATCCGCTACGGCCAATATTTGGCCGATCTCAGAGATGAAGCATGGGTATCGCAATTGACCGATACGATCAAGCCGGTCGTCACCGGCGAGGACGGCAAAGTCCACGCTCTCGTTCTGAGCGAAGCCAAAGACGGCATTACGTACAATGCCGATGTTCTGGAAAAATACGGAATACAGCCGCCGCAAACGTTCGAGGAATTGATGAATGCGGCCGAAAAAATCAAAACCGAAAGCAAAGGCGAAGTATCTCCGTTCTACATGTCCGGCGTCGACAACTACATGATCGGCCAATTCCTCGACCAATATGCGACGTCGCTCTTGATTAGCCCGGAACAGAACGATGCGCAAAGCCTGCTTGACGGGACGTTCGATTGGAACAAATGGACGCCGCTCGCGAAAAGCTTGCTGGAACTGAAAAATAAAGGCTACCTCAACAAAGACGTGCTGACCGCCAAATTCAGCGACATGCCGCAGCGGTTCGCGCAAGGAAAAGTCGCGTTCGTGATCGGCGGACCCTCATTCGCGGACGACGTGTACAAAGTGAACCCGAACGTGAAAATCGGCTATATGCCCGTCACTTCGATGGTGGCCGGCGACAGTCCGAACTTCTCCGGGGGCGAGCGCTATACGATGGGGGCGTGGAAAGACGGCAAACATTTGGCGGAAGCCAAGAAGCTGATCGCCTTTTTCGCCAAGCCCGAAAATATGTCGAAAATCGCGAACGCCACCAAACTGCCGGCCGGATTGAAAAACATCGAATCGAGCCACGAATTTTCATCTTACTACGAGCAATATGCAAACGTACGCGTATTCCCGTACTTCGACCGCGTTTATTTGCCGAACGGCATGTGGGACGTCATGTGCAAAACGGGTACCGCGCTGCTTGCAGGAGGCGTTACGCCGGAACAATTCTCCCAAAAGATGAAATCGGAATATGAACGTCTCCGCAACCAATAATCGGCCGAACGGGAGGGAGAACCCTCCCGTTTGCTCGCCAAGCCACCTTATGCCCAAGGAGGGGATGCCCATATGGCCGCACCGGTTCGGCAAGCTTCGACCGCGCCGCCTGCCAAAGCGGGTTATGTCAAAAGGCTCGTCCGCAGCGGCGCGCCGCTGAATTTGCTATACGCACCGGCGCTTCTTCTTTTTGCCGTGTTTATTTTTTATCCGTTCCTGAAAGGCATTCAAATCTCGTTTACGAATTGGAACGGCTACAACCAGGACTTCAAGTGGATCGGCTTCGGCAACTATTCCCGCCTGCTTGCCGATCCGGATATCAAAACCGTTGTCAAAAACACGTTCATCTACGGGATCGGCAGCACGATTTTGCAGAACGTGGTCGGCTTGCTTTATGCGCTCTTGCTGAACACGAGCATCCGCACGCGCGGCGTCGTCCGAACGGTTGTCTATTTGCCGGTGATCATAAGCGCCCTGATTATGGGCTATATATGGTACTTCTTCTTTCAATACGACGGCGGGGCGATTAACGACATTTTGCTGCTGTTCCAGGACCAGCCCGCGAATCTGCTCGGCAATCCGAAAGCGAACGTATGGGTCATTACGTTCGTCAATACGTTTCAGTATCTGGGCATCGCCATGGTGCTGTTTCTGGCCGGATTGCAGTCGATTCCGAAAGAGTACGACGAAGCCGCTACGATCGACGGCGCGGGTCCCGTATCGAGGTTCTTCCGCGTGACGTGGCCCTTGCTGGCGCCGTCGTTCACCGTCAGCATGGTGCTCAATCTGATCGGCGGCTTGAAGCTGTTCGATGTGATCGCGGCCATGACAAACAGCGGTCCCGGCTATGCGTCCGCGTCGCTTTCCACGATGATGTACCTGCTCTATTTCGGCCGCGAAGATGCGGGTTACGCAGCCACGATCGGCGTGCTCATGTTTGTCATCATATCCGTGATCAGCATCGCGGCTCTTGTAATGTTAAGAAGACGGGAGGTATCGGCATGACAGGCAAAAGCAAAACCGGGTGGCTGACCTTCCTTTCGGTCCTGATTTGTTTGATTCATCTGCTGCCGTTTTACATTTTGATCACGACCTCGTTCAAGGCCCGCGACGACTTGAGCTCCAAGTGGGTGCTTCCCGGCTATCTGTACCTGGACAATTTCGTCAACGCCTGGCGCGAAGCCCATCTGGCCGCCGCCTTCCGCAATAATCTCATCGTCACTGCGCTCTCCGTCCTCTTGATCGTCCTGATCGGTTCGGTCGCGGCTTATCCGCTGGCCCGGCGGCAAACAAGCTGGAACAAGTTCGTCTATGCGCTGTTCGTGTCGGCCTTGATCGTGCCGCCGCTCACCATTTTGGTGCCGCTGTACAAATATATGGTCGATATCGGGGGCATGAACACGTACTGGGGCATCGTCCTGCTGCATGTCACGTTCAACTTGCCGATGACGATTTTCCTCTATACCGGATTTATCGGCACGATACCGCGCGATTTGGACGAAGCGTCCATGATCGACGGCGCCGGAAGGCTCGCCTTGTTTTACCGGATCATTCTGCCGCTGCTGAAGCCGATCACGGCGACGGTGGTCATCTTGACCGGCGTGGCCGTTTGGAACGACTATCAATTCTCCGTCTTTTTCCTGCAAAAGCTAGAGCTGCGCACGTTTACGGTCGCCTTGTCCAGCTTTTTCGGCTCATACACGAACGAAATCGGCTGGGTGGCCGCGGGGTCGCTGATCGGCGCGCTGCCGATGGCCGCGATCTACTTGTTCCTGCAGCGGTATTTCATTACGGGACTTTCGTCCGGCGCGGTCAAAGGTTAGTTTCCGGATTTCCGGGACGAGGCGCATCCGCTAAAATGGTGGAGAGAAGACGGCCATCCATAAGGAGGAGCGCATGCTGCAATCGATCCGGTTCAAATTGTCGATGCTCTTTCTCGCCACGGTTGTCATCCCCGTCGCCGCTCTCGTGGTCACGCTTCCGTCCTATTATCAAAAGCTGATCACGAAGCAGGCGTCCTCCTTGACGGAAGGGACGCTGACCGCGCTGACGCTCCAAATCGAGACCTATCTGGACGACTTGGAGCGCATGACGATCGCCCCCTACCTGAACGATGAAGTGATGAGAGCGTTAAAGGCCAAGACGTCGTCCCAATGGCATTCGCTTACCCCGTACCAGCAATGGTATGCGGATCAGCAGCTTTATTCGACATTGCCGAATTACTTGAAAAATATGCGTCAGGATATTTTGGGCACGATTCTGCTGCCGATGGACGGCACCGTCTACGTGACGTCGCCAAACGGCTACACGAACCAGGCGGTCAAAGGGTTTCCGTTCGAAAAGCAGGACTGGTATATCAAGGCGCTGGAGGCCGATGGAAAGGTCGCGTTCATCAGCGCGCATATGCAGGACTATTTGATTGACGGGGGAGAGAGGGTGTTCTCCGTTGCCCGCCTGATCAAGGACCCCGATTCGCGGCGTCCGCTCGGCGTCATGATGGCCGATGCGGATACGATCGTGCTGGAACGGATGATTCGCGGGATCAAGCTCACCTCCGGCTCGATCGCGGCGATCCTGGACGACAAGAAAAAGATCATCTATGCCAGCAGCCCGCTGCCCGCCGAGATGCAGCGCCAATTGGCGGCCGGGGGGAACGTACTGGCCGATGCGAAGGACCGTTATTCGGTTGTAAGCAAGACGGTCAGCCGGTCCGGCTGGCAGATCGTCGTCCTGTTTCCCGAATCGGCGATAAAAAGCCAGCTCGAACGAATCTATTGGGTCGGCTTTTATGTCGCCGTATCCGGCCTGATCGTGATGCTGCTGCTCTACTTTACCGTTTCGCGCTGGCTGACGAATCCGTTCAAGAAGATGGTGCGCGTCATGAAAAGGGTGCAGCGCGGCGATTTGAACACGTTCTATCCGGTGCGGGGCAAAGACGAGGTCGCCCAGCTCGGCAGCCATTTGAATACGATGATCGCCCGGCTCGGCGAACTGATCGACAGGGAGTTCCGCGCGGAGCTAAGCAGGCGAAACGCCGAATATCGGGCGCTGCAGGCGCAAATTCAGCCGCATTTTCTGTATAATACGTTAAACAGCTTGATCGGGTTGAACCGTACGGGGCAGAGCGTTTTGCTCGAAAGGGCGATTCTGGCGCTCAGCGGCATGCTGCGGTATACGCTTGATCGACACGACACGGTGCGGCTTAAGGATGAGCTGGATTTTATCGCCAAATACGCCGAGCTCCAGCAAATCCGGTTTGCCGAAAAGCTGGACGTCCGAATCGATTGCGATCCGAGAACGGAAAACGCGCGCATTCCGAAGCTGCTGCTTCAGCCGATCGTCGAAAATGCGATCATTCACGGCGTCGAACCGAGCGCCGAGCCTTGCACGCTCACCGTTGAAACGTCGGTCGAGCCGTTCGGCGAAGGCGGCGCCTGCATCGGCATCCGCATTGCCGACAACGGAGCGGGTTTCGATCCGGGCCGGACACGCCAAGGCATAGGCTTGACCAACGTCCGGGAACGACTGAAATTCGCGTATAAGGAAGCGGTCATGCACGTAAGCTCGGCTGTCGGCCGCGGCACGCTCGTCCGCATACAAATTCCGCTAAAGGATGTGAACGGAGAGTGAACCTGGTCATCGCCGATGACGAAAGCCTCGTCAGAGCCGCCCTGACAAGCATGATCAAGGAGATGGAAGCGGCGTGGAGTATTGCCGGCGAAGCCGCAAACGGCGAGGAACTGCTGGAACTGGTCGCCGAACATAAGCCGGACATCGCCATCGTAGACCTCCGCATGCCGAAGATGGACGGACTGGAAGCGATCCGCGCCGGCAAAGCCCTGTCTCCGCTGACCAAATGGATCATTCTGAGCGGCTTCTCCGATTTCGCTTATGCGCAGCAGGCGTTAAAGCTCGGCGTCTCGGACTATTTGCTGAAGCCGGTCGCGCAGGCGGAACTGGAGAAGACGCTGCTTAATCTTTACAAGGACAACAAAGAATATATCCGTTTGCTGAATCAGCAGTTTGAGAACCATTTGTCTGCCCTTTGCAACGGCCTCGCTTCGCTCAGGTACGAGGAACGGGACAGCATGTTTTTCCGCGGCCGCTTTGCCGGCTGGATATTCGTCTTGGACGCGCCGCATCCCGCAAACCGCGTGTCCGCATTGGAATGCGAGTTCTACGAAGAGCTGCGCCGGATCGCGGATCGGCATCTCGCCTACGGCATGAATGCGGCGGTGCTCTCGCTGCCGAGCGGGAAGATTGCCGCCGCGGCGGCGTGGGATCCGGAGAAAGGGCGGTCCGGCGAAGAGAGCGTCAGCCGCTTCTTCGGCAAGGTCAAGGAAGCGGCGGAGAAGCGGCGCAATCCGGAGATGATGATGACCGTGCTGAAGACGGACGAATGCGCGGGCTTTGAAGCGATGAACCGCCAGTTGCAGCAGTTGATGCAGTGGACGGAGCTCCGGGCTCTCTTCGGCATCGGCAGGCATGTGGCTTATTCGGAAGCCGCCAGGGTAGCGGGCGATCCGGAAAAGCTGAAAGCGAGCCGGCTGCTCTCCGCCATCGCGGAGCATGTGCAGAACCGGATGCATCTGCAGGTTCAGCACGCCATTGGCAGCCTGGAAACGCTGCTGGAAGCATCCCCCCTTGCCGAACAGCCCTGCATCCGGCAAGCTGCCCGTCTGTTCATCCGCTATACGATCGGGCTCGAACTGCCGGGACAGGCGCCGGCTTCCGAGACGATCGAAGCGCTTCGCAAGTTCGGGGAACGCTTGCTTCGGGAAGCCAAAGAGCCGGTGCCGGCCAATCTCGCGGATCAGGTGATTCAATATATCGAGCAGCGTTACATGGACGATATCGGCATCGGGCAAATCGCAGGCGAGCTTAACGTTTCGGCCGCTTACTTAAGCACGCTGTTTCACAAGAAAACCGGCGTGACCTTCGTCAAATATTTGACGCGCATCCGCATGTACAAAGCAAAGGAACTGCTGCTGAACACCAATCTGCAAATCAAGCAGGTCGCCGAACGTGTCGGCTATTATAGCACGCGCCATTTTACGAAGCTGTTTACGGAAATGTTCGGATGCTATCCCTCGGAAATCCGCAAAATCGAGCAGAACCGGTTCCCTCGCGAATAAAAATCATATTGCGGTTTGTTTGAAAGAGAAGCTTCAGCCGCCGGCATGAGGCTTTTTTGCGTTTTGCATGGTCAGGGCCGGGCAACGTTTGCAAATGTATAAAACTGGAGACCGGTAGAAATCATATGTTTGGACATGGAAAGAAAAAGGTGATTATCATTCCGCAAATCAACACCGGCAATAAAATTACGCTGTTTCAAGCCTATATCCTGATTATGATGGCTGTCGGCATTTTGAATCACGTCATCATTGTTCCGATATTGCTGACAGCCGCAAAGCGAGACGCGTGGCTATCCGTCCTGGTTACATTGGCGGTCGCTCCGGTCTGGGTCGCTTGTCTATCCTATATTATCAAAGACATGAACGGCACTCCGTTCAGGGTTTGGCTGGCAAGGCAGTTTGGAAAAACGTTGGCCAGGATGATGCTGCTCATCTTTTCGGCCTACTTGTTTTTCATGGGAATCATTTCGTTGAAAGATACGGTAACCTGGACCGTGGCCTCCTATTTGCCGCAAACGCCGGTTTTGGCGATCGTGCTCGCGACCGTCATCGGCTGCGTGTTGGCGGCCAACGCCGGTTTGCGTTCCTTGGCCATCCTGGCCGGCATTCTGCTGCCCGTGGTGATTGTGCTTGGCGAATTTGTCATGTCCGCAAATTTTAAGTACAAAGATTACCATCTGTTGTTTCCCGTCATGGAATTTGGCATGACGCCGATTTTGAATGGGATGGTTTACGCTGCCGGAGGGCATCTGGAACTGATGGGCTTGCTTTTTTTCCAGGAACACTTGTCCAAGCGTCCCAAGTTCGGCAGCCTGATGATCGTCAGCGTTCTGTTGGCCGGTCTGATCCTGGGACCGCTGATGGGGGCCATTGCCATCTTTGGGCCGGACGCGGCGGCCGAGCAGCGTTACCCCGCTTTCGAACAGTGGCGTATGGTACAGCTCGGACAATACTTGGCCCATTTAGACTTTTTTTCTATTTACCAATGGCTTTCAGGCACGTTTATTCGGGTATCGCTGGCGCTGTTCTTGATGGTTGACATCTGGAAACCCAGAAACCGTTGGACTTGGCTAGCTGCCGCGGGGTTGGCCATGATCGTGGCGATTATATGGCCTCTCAGCGACGCCCGTTTTCTGAACCTGCTTAGAGACGTGTATTTTCCGGTTTTTGTTTGCGTTTCCCTGGGATTGACCGCGCTGTTTGTCATCAAAGTCTCGATAGCCAGAATCAGGAGAAGGTGAAATCCAATGGTCCGCCAATCTCTGTTCACCCAAATGCTCAAAAGGTTGATCGCCAAATCGAATCCGCCCGGGAAACGGGAAACCGCGGACCGCCCGCCGATATCGGCCAAGATGTCGGCGGCTCCGGAAGCCGCCGACATCTTGGATTTGTTCAGCCGATGCGGCGACGTCAAGCATCATTTTTACGTATTGAAGCCGGATGATCCCGAGTCGACGGTTCTGTTCGTCAATTGCGAAAGTTTAAGCGATAATCAACTCATGCTTCACGAGGTGGTTCTTCCCCGCCTGAGCCTGTTTTACGAAACGCATGGTTTTAAGGACGCCAATCTGTTGAAGAAAGAGAGCCAGTTGCAGCTGGAGATTTTCCCGGAAGAGGATTGGCAAAGCCAAACCGAGCAGCAGGCGTTTGAAGGCAAACTTATCCTGTACATTCCCGCCCTTCGCGTTATCGGCTCCGTTGACATTGCCTTAACGCCATCCCGAAATCCGGAGGATTCGAATATTGACGTTTCGGTCCGGGGACCCAGAGACGGTTTTGTAGAGGAGGTTTCGACCAATATCGCGCTGATCCGCAAACGGATTCGGTCGGTCTCTCTGGCATCCGAGATGACCACGATCGGCAAACGCACGAAGACGAAAATCGCCTTATTGTATATGTACGATATTGCGGATCCCAAGATCATTCAAGAGGTAAAGCGGCAGCTTCAGACCATCGACATGGATGGAGTCATCAGCGCGACGCAACTGGAGGAACTGCTGTCGCCATCATTCTCCTTGTTTCCGCTGATGCTTTATACGGGCCGGCCGGATTTTGCGGCGACCTGTTTGCTGAACGGCCGTTTTGTCCTGCTGGTGGACGGCACTCCTGCCGCCCTGGTCGCCCCGGCTACCTTGACCATGGTGCTGAAAACGCCGGAGGACAACCATATTTCGTGGTTTTCCGCATCCTTCGGGCAAACGATCCGCTTGCTGGGATTGGTCGTTTCATTGCTGCTGCCCGGATTTTGGGTTGCGCTTTTGGCTCATCATCAGGACCAAATCCCCTTTTTTCTGCTGGCCACCATTACGGTGAATCGGCTGGGGATTCCGCTTTCCATTACCCAGGAAATGTTGCTCGCCTTGATATTCCTTGAAATCTTAAGGGAAGCCAGCGTCCGGCTTTCGCCTTCGATCGGTTCGACGCTGACGGTTGTCGGCGGCCTGATCATCGGCGACGCCGCCATTCGGGCCGGGTTTCTGTCTCCGGCAATCGTCGTCATCGGGGCGATTACACAGGTATTCGGCGCCACGGTTGCCAACGTATCCCTGATCGGAACAGTGAGCACGTTGCGGTTCTTTATTTTTTTTCTGGCCGCCATGTTCGGGCTTTACGGATTTTTTCTGGCCGTATTCGTGCTGCTCATTCGTTTGTCAAGTTTGCAGTCCTACGGCGTGCCGTATTTGGCGCCGTTTTCCCCGATGTTTTTCAAGGATATCGCACACGCCTTTTTCCGGATGCCATGGATATGGAGAAAAAGAAGGCCGACGTATTTGCATCCGGACGATTCGACAAGCGGGGGAGAAGATAAGAAATGAAGCGCCTGAAAGCGCTGTTCGCGCTGCTTTTGATGCTTGCCGCGACCACCGGCTGCTGGAGCAGTCGGGAGATCCAAAACGTAAATTATCCTGCCGCCATCGGCGTCGATTACGAAGAAGGAAATTATATCGTGTATGTGCAGTTGCTGGATTTCTCCTCGGTCGCCAAGCTGGAAGGACAGCAAAAAAAGGAAGAGACGCCTGTCTGGGTCGGCAAAGGGATCGGAAAGTCGTTTACGGATGCGGTGAATCATTTGTATGAAACTTCGCAGCAACACGTGACGTGGGGGCATGTCGAAGCGGTTGTTTTCAGCGAACGCATTTTGAAACTAGACAGATACCGGGAAGCGTTGGAATTGATCGACCGGTACCGGGAAATCCGTTATTTGATTTGGGCATACAGCACCAGGGAATCGCTTGATGAGGTGCTTAGCGTCACCCCGTTTTTCAGATTGTCGCCGAAGTCTTCGATCTTGCATAATCCGGTCGAGCATTACCGGCAGCGTTCCATGGTGCGTCCGATCAGGCTGTACGAGTTCATCATGGCGTTGGAAGAAAAGCCGCGCACGGCCTATTTGCCCTCCCTGAAAATCAATCGCACCCAATGGAAAGAAAGCAGGCAAGAACACGCCCTGTTGGAGTACGACGGTTTGCATCTGTTTCATTGTAATCGGCCTGCGGTTCACATGAAACTGGCCGAACTGGAAGGGGTCCCGTGGGTGAACAACAGCACGGTCCGCATATCGCTTTCAATCGGCCGCGGCGACGAATTGGCCGCCGTGCTTGTGATGGAAGCGCCGGAAATCGACATCAGGCACACGATCCGGAACGGTCGTGCGTATTTCGACATCAACGTGAACGTTAAAGCCGTAATCAACGAGCAGTTTGAAGAAATGACCGAGGGCGAACTGGCGAAGATGGCCGGACAAAAAATCGAAGAACAAATTCGAAACACCTACACGAAAGCCTATCGGCGGAAGGTGGATATTTATAATTTGGGCGAAACGCTTTATCGGCATAATCCGGCCGCGTTTCATCGGCTGGCGGACGAGAATCAGTTTGTTTTGCACGAAGACGCTTTGCGCAATGTTCATGTCAACGTTCACTTAACCAGTACCGGCAGATACAAATTCCACTCCGGTATAAAGTGATGGCGATTCGGAACGGTAACTGTCATTCCCCGCGATCTTTTGCCGGCCGTCCGGCTGCCGCGGCCTATTGACATATAGGGTGGGGGGGTATATGATAAGGGCAATCAAAATATAGGGTGCCGGGGTATTCTGTCATCAGAGAAAACTGTATTTTGCAAGGAGTGAACGCTCATGGAATCGGCAGCATCGTTTGCAACCAGGCAGACCTCGCCGGAAGCGGACGGCAAGGCGGTCGCCCGTTTCAAGCTGGAAGGCATGACCTGCGCCGCATGCGCGAACCGGATCGAGAAGGGTCTGGGCAAGCTGGCCGGCGTGACGAGCGCTTCCGTCAACTTCGCCATGGAAACGGCGCAGGTCGAATACGTGCCGGGAGAAGTCTCGGTCGAAGACATGCGGAACAAAGTGAAGCAACTTGGCTACGAAGCGATCCCGGAGCGGCCGGACGCGCAAACGCCGGACCGCCGCGACCGGCTGGCGCGGCAAAAACGGAAGCTGCTCGTTTCGGCCGTTCTCTCGTTTCCGCTGCTGTGGAGCATGGTCGCGCATTTCTCGCTTGCATCCTGGATTTACGTGCCGGACCTGCTGATGAACCCGTGGTTTCAGCTTGCGGTTGCGACACCGGTTCAATTTTATATCGGCATGCCTTTTTATGCGGGCGCCTACAAAGCCCTGAGAAACCGCAGCGCCAACATGGACGTGCTGGTCGCCCTCGGAACTTCGGCCGCGTATTTCTACAGCCTGTATTTAACGCTCGATTGGGCTGCGCACGGCGGCGGAGCGCATCATATGCCTCCCCTGTATTACGAGACGAGCGCGATCCTGATCACGCTGGTCGTGATGGGGAAGCTGTTCGAGTCGCTCGCCAAAGGGCGGACCTCCGCCGCCATTTACGCTTTGATGAAATTGCAGGCGAAGACGGCCGTCGTGCTGCGCGGCGGCGAGGAGCGGACCGTGCCGGTCGAGGAAGTCGTGCCGGGAGACATCGTGCTGGTCCGTCCCGGCGACAACATTCCGGTGGACGGCACGGTGGCGGAAGGCGAATCGACGGTCGACGAGTCGATGCTGACGGGCGAAAGCCTTCCCGTGTTCAAAACGGCCGGCGACCCCGTTTACGGCGCGACGATCAACAAGAACGGCGCCCTTCGGATTCGGGCGACCAAGATCGGCAAAGACGCGGCGCTGGCGCAAATCATTAAGGTCGTCGAGGAAGCCCAAGGCTCGAAAGCGCCCATTCAGCGGATCGCGGACGTCATATCGGGCATCTTCGTCCCGATTGTGGTCGGCATCGCGGCTTTGGTGTTCATCGTCTGGTATTGGCTCGCCGCGCCCGGCGAACTGGCGACCGCGTTGAAAAACGCGATCGCGGTTCTGGTCATCGCTTGTCCCTGCGCGCTCGGCCTGGCGACGCCGACCTCCATTATGGCAGGCTCCGGCCGTGCGGCCGAGCTCGGCGTCCTGTTCAAGGGCGGGGAGCATTTGGAGCAAACCCATAAAATCGACACCGTCGTGTTGGACAAAACCGGCACCATCACCAGCGGGAAGCCGGAGTTGACGGATGTGCTGGCGGAAGGGGACGAGGCGGAATTTCTCCGGCTTGTCGCCGCCGCGGAAAAAAATTCCGGGCACCCTTTGGCGGAGGCGATCGTGGCCGGCGCCCGGGCGAGAAACCTCGAGATTCCGGACGCGGCCTCCTTCGAAGCGCTTCCCGGCTATGGCGTGAAGGCGACGATCGAAGGCAAAGAGCTGCTGGTCGGCACTCGCAGGCTGATGGAGAAATACGGAGTTGCGGATGCGGCGCGCGCCTATGATACGATGGCCAAGCTGGAGGAAGCGGGCAAGACGGCGATGGTCGCGGCGATCGGCAACCGCTATGCGGGGATCGTCGCGGTCGCCGACACGATCAAGCAAACGTCGAAAGCCGCCGTCGCCCGTCTGAAGGAGATGGGCATCGAAGTCATCATGCTCACGGGGGACAACGAGCGTACGGCGAAAGCGATCGCGCGGCAAGCCGGCATCGAACAGGTGCGCGCGCAAGTGCTTCCGGAGCAAAAGGCGGCGGAAGTGAGGAAGCTGCAATCGATCGGCCGAAGGGTCGCGATGGTCGGGGACGGCATCAACGACGCGCCGGCGCTCGCGGCGGCGGACGTCGGGATGGCGGTCGGCACCGGCAGCGATATCGCGATCGAAACGGCGGACGTGACGCTCATGCGCGGAGACCTGAACAGCATCGCCGACGCCATCGAGATGAGCCGCCTGACGATGCGCAACATCCGGCAAAATCTGTTCTGGGCGCTCGGCTACAACACGCTGGGGATTCCGGTTGCCGCCCTGGGGCTGCTCGCGCCTTGGGTGGCCGGCGCGGCGATGGCGCTAAGCTCCGTTTCCGTCGTGCTGAACGCGCTTCGCTTGCAGCGCGCAAGCTTGCGCCGGTAAAGCCTACTTCCGGTTCAAGGCGAACAAATAGTTGTATTTCGAGGCATGCCTCAATTCGTCCGTAATAATTTCGAAAAGCATATCCCGGTACGGGCCGCCGGCGGGCAGGCATTGCCGGATCCGGCGGTAGTTCTCGACCGCCTTCAACTCGCCGAACAGCGCCGTCCGGATTCCGTCCAGGTAGGAAGAGGGCCGCTCGAACGGCGTTTTTTCCGGGGCCTGGATTTCTTTTCCCGTGAGATCCTTGTAGATTTGGCGGAACATCCGGTTGTGCTTCCGCTCGTCGTCCCGGATGGACGCGATGATGCCCTTTTCCTCCTTGGAAGGAGCCAGGGAAATGAGGTGCTGATAAAACAACTCGTCTTCCCGTTCGCCCTGAACGGCTTCCTTGATGAGCGGCAGCGCCTTCTGCAAGCAGGGCGCTTCGCCGCCGGCTCCTTCCGCGGGCGCAACCCGCACCGGAATCCACCCGTAATAGGCGTACTGTTGGGGATACATGTTCGCGCTCCTTTTTTTATGGTCCTGCATCAGTCTATGCATTGCCCGCCGCCGGGTGAATGCCCGCCTTTCGAAGCCGTTTTCCCGAACGAACGCGAAGCCCGGACCGCTCGAATTTTGCCTTGCTCAGCCTCGGATGGTAAAATAAATATGGTCTTCGGACAAATTTTCCGAATATTGAAAAATAAGAGGGAAGGGGAGCTATGAAAGGCGTATCCGTACTAAATTTCGACCAATCTTTATGTCCTCAGCTTAGTTTTCGCAAGCCGGCGTACGAATGGATCGATTTTACGGATATCAGGCAGACAAACGGATACTGTGTAAAAGATTCGGTCCGCAAAATAGACGCCAGATTGCGAGCGCGCCGAAATCGCGGCGTCACCGTCATCGGCGGCGGAAATTATCATTACGTCAGCTATCTGCTTTTGTCGGAAATGGCCCGGCCTTTTACCCTGGTGTTGTTCGATTATCATACGGAAATGCTGGAGCCGCCGGACGAATCGCTTCTGTCTTGCGGCTCCTGGGTGCTTGAGGCCATCCGGAACAATCCTTTTTTGGCCAAAGTGCTGCTGCTCGGCGTCGGCGAGGAGGGGCTACGGGAGATTCCCGCGTCGGTCGGCTCCAAAGTCGCCGCCTATTCGGTCCGTTCGATCGAGGGATTGGAATCCGACGTCCGGTCGATTGTGTCGCAAATTCCGACGGAGCTCGTCTATGTCAGCATCGACAAGGATGTGCTGAACCGGAACGAGGCGGTAACCGATTGGGACCAGGGCAATGTCACGCTTCGCCAGCTGCTCGGCATTCTGGACGGCATCGCGTCGAGCCGGAAGATTGCCGGCGTCGACATCTGCGGGGAATACCCGTATTCGCCTGTCCATGCTTACCGCAAGGAAATCCGCAGGGCGCTCAACATCAACGAGCGAACGAACCGGGTGCTCGTGGATCGGGCGATCCGGTGGATCGAGCGCAAAGACGCATCATAACCATCCGCTTTCAACATATTTCGACATACTTCGGCATAGTTCAACAAAAATCTTGTCAACAGCTTTCATGACGAAAGCTGTTTTTTCTTTGATTGAAACTGAAAACGCTTGCACAGTATCATGGATTCAGACCGCAGTGGGATACTAATCGAAATCCGCTGCTCCAAATCCAAAGGAGGTTATTTTTCTCATGAATACGCAACCCGGCCCTTCCGGACAGGGGGCGAAAGTGGCCGTCCAGCGGTTCGGACGATTTCTGAGCGGTATGGTCATGCCGAACATGGGCGCTTTTATCGCGTGGGGACTGATTACCGCATTGTTTATTCCGACCGGCTGGATCCCGAACGAAAGCCTGGCTTCCCTTGTCGAACCGATGATCAAATACTTGCTTCCGCTGCTGATCGGCTATACGGGCGGTACGGCGATTCACGGAACGCGCGGCGGAGTGATCGGCGCCGTCGCGACGATGGGCGTCATCGTCGGTTCCGAAATTCCGATGTTTCTCGGCGCCATGATCGTCGGACCTTTGGCCGCCTGGATTTTGAAGCAATTCGACAAAGCGGTCGAAGGCAAAATCCGCTCGGGCTTCGAGATGCTCGTCAACAACTTCTCCGCGGGCATTATCGGCGGCCTGCTGGCGATCGGGGCGTTCAAAGTCATCGGGCCGGTGGTTCAAGGAATCAGTAAAGCGCTCGCTTCCGGCGTGCAATGGCTCATCGACGCGGGACTGCTTCCGCTGATCAATGTGCTGATCGAGCCCGGCAAAGTCCTGTTTTTGAACAACGCGATCAACCATGGCGTACTGGGTCCGATCGCGCTTGAGCAAGCGTCCAAGGCGGGCAAGTCCATTCTCTTCATGCTCGAATCCAATCCCGGACCGGGACTTGGCATTCTGCTCGCGTACTGGCTGTTCAGCAAGGGCAGCGTCAAGCAATCGGCTCCCGGCGCCATCATCATTCACTTTTTCGGCGGGATCCACGAAATCTACTTCCCTTACATTTTGATGAATCCCCGCCTGATTCTGGCCGCCATCGCCGGCGGCGTAGCCGGAGCGTTGACCTTTACCGCTACGGGGGCCGGGCTTGTGGCCACTCCGTCGCCCGGAAGCATCTTCGCCTACCTGGCCATGACGCCCAAAGGCGGTTACGTGCCGGTTCTTAGCGGGGTCTTGATTTCGGCCGCCGCATCGTTTATCGTAGCATCGCTGCTGCTGAAAACAAGCCGCAAGACGCAGGAAGAAGATCTGGATGCCGCTAAGGAAAAGGTAAAAGAAATGAAAGCCGCTTCCAAAGGGGAAGTGCCTGCGGCGGCCGCAGCGGCCGCTGAGGCTGCGGAAATCGTCAAATCGGCTTCCGAAGTCCAAAAAATCGTTTTCGCCTGCGATGCGGGCATGGGTTCCAGCGCCATGGGCGCCTCCATTCTGCGCAAGAAGCTGGAGGCGGCCGGCAGCAAGGTGAAGGTGACCAATTCGGCGATCAGCGACATTCCGGCGGACGCGGACATCGTCATCACGCAAAAAACGCTGACCGATCGCGCCAAGCTGAAAGCGCCGAACGCCGAGCACATCTCCATCGACAATTTTCTGAAGAGCCCTGCGTACGACGAGCTTGTCGAGCGTTTGAAACAATCCTAAACAGCGGCGCTTCGTAAGGCGCACAGGCGCTTGCGCTCAATTCAGAGATGAGGTTTAACCGGAATGAAATTGTCCAATCGGCAGCGCCGCCTGTTGAATTTGCTGCTTGACCGGAAGGAAGGAGCAACCGCAGGCGAATTGGCGGAAAAAGTTCAGACCAGCACGAGAACGGTTCACCGGGAACTGATGGAACTGGAGACGTTGCTGGCCGCCCACGGGTTGTCTCTCGTCAAAAAAACCGGCATCGGCATCGCGCTGGCGGAAAGCGGCGGCGATCTGGACAAGTTCCGGGAAGAGCTGCGCAAATCGGATACGTCGGAATTCTCGGCGGAAGAGCGCAAAGGATGGATGCTTTGCCGGCTGCTGGAGGAAGCCGAGCCGGTGAAGCTGTTTGCGCTGGCCAGCGACGTCCGGGCGGCGATTCCGACGGTAAGCCGGGATCTGGACGAGCTTGAGCCCCTGCTGGCTCAAAACGGCTTGCATTTGGTGCGGAAACGGGGCTACGGCGTGGAAATCCGGGGCCCCGAACGCTCCAAGCGCAACCTGATTGTCTGGATGGCGGAGGAATATTTGGACGCGTCCGATTTCTACGGGTCTTTGCGGGAGCATGCCGACCGCTGGCCGTTTGCCGGCCGGCTGCTCGAACTGGCCGGAAAGCCGTGGTTTCTGGCGGTTGAGCGGTCATTGTGGAAAGCGGGCGAGGATTGGATCCGAAAGTTGCAGGAGCCGGAATATACCCGTCTCCTGCTTCGGCTGTCGGTAGCCGTCGCCCGGATGAAGCGCGGCCATCCGGCGGAGCGTCCGCCGCGGAAAGCCGCCGGCCGCAGGAGAAACGCGGACGAGACCGTCAAGCGGATCTTCGACGCGCTCGGCCTTGAATGGCGCGAGCCGGAAGCCGCGCATCTGCACTCGCTGATCGAGGACGCCAAGGCCTCCGCCGCCGAGACGTCCGTATCCTTTCTTCTTGACGCGAGCGGCTTGGAACTGGCGGAAAAAACCCTCGGGCTGATTCGGCGGGTCGGGGAACGGATCGGGCTTCCGCTCGATCAGGACCGGTCGCTGCTGGACGGCCTTGTGCGTCATCTCGGCCCCGCCCTGGAGCGGCTGGCCCGCGGGGAAGTGCCGAGAAATCCTTTGCTGGCGCAAATCCAGAAGGATTACGAGCGGTTGTTTGCCGCCGTCCGGGAAGGAATGGACGCATTGTGGCAAGACGTGCCCATTCCGGCTGAAGAAATCGGCTATGTCGCGATGCATTTCGGCGCCGCGATCGAGCGGTGGCAGATGGCGCCCAAGCACGTCAGGGCGCTTCTGGTGTGCACAAGCGGCATCGGCTCCTCGAAGCTGCTTGCGGTTAGGATTACCAAGGAAATACCGCAAATCGAAATCATCGGCAATTACTCGTGGTACGAGGCTTCGCGCGTGCCGCAGGATCAATATGATTTCATTATCTCTACGGTCGATTTGCCGATCGAACCCGAACGGTATATCAAACTGAGCCCATTGCTGACCCGGGAGGAGACGGATAAACTCCGGGGTTACATTCGCCGTCTTCCGGGCGACCCCAAGCCGACGGCGCCCGAGGTGCCGGAGGAGGAACGGGGGGCGTGGGAGCGGCTTAAGCGCATGAACCGATCCCTTAACGAAATGGTCGTCGTTCTGGAAAGGTTCCGGGTCTATTCGCTCAACGTGCCGGTTTCCGCGGAGGAAGGCGCGCTTAAGGCCGCGCTTTCCGCCATGCTCGCCAAGCTAAGACCCGGGAAGGCGGTCGCCGACGAAGCCAAGGTCGCGGAGCAGCTTATGGAAAGGGAGCGCCAGGGCAGCGTCCTTCTTCCCGAAACGCAGCTGGCTTTCTTTCATGTCAGAAGCGAGTGGGTTCGCGCTCCCGTCCTTGCGCTGTTCCGGCTGCAATCGCCGCTTCGGACGACACCCGCCACGGAGGCGAAGCAAGCGTTTCTGATGCTGGCTCCCGCCGGCGCAAGCGAAGAGACGCTGGAAGTGCTGAGCGAAATCAGCGCGCTCCTGCTGGATCCGGAAGCCGGCCGCCTGCTTCGGGAAGGCGATGAGGACGCCATCCGGGCGTTTTTCTCGAAGCAGTTGGAAATATACATTAAAACAAAACCGGAATGGAGAGAACCATCATGAGTTTTTTATCCAAACAAAAAATTAAGCTGAACGTAAAAGTCAACGACAAATTCGAAGCCATTCGCCTTGCCGGGCAATTGCTGGTCGAAGCGGGACATGTCGAAGCGGGTTACGTGGAAAAAATGGTCGAGCGCGAAACGCTGTCGTCCACGTATCTCGGCGGCGGTCTTGCCCTGCCTCACGGAACGAACGACTCGAAGCACTTGATCCGTTCCACGGGCATGTCCATTCTGGTGCTTTCGGACGCCGTGGACTTCGGCGGAGAGCCGGTGCGTCTGGTCATCGGGCTTGCCGCCGTCGGCGACGAGCACCTGGAGGTTTTGTCCAGCCTGGCGTTGATGGTGTCCGAGGACGAGGAAATGGAACGCATCCTGAAGGCCTCTTCGGAGGAAGAACTGCTTGCCATCTTTGAGAAAGGACTGCAGCTTTCATGAAGGCCGTTCATTTCGGAGGAGGAAACATCGGCCGGGGCTTCATCGGTCTGCTGCTGTCCCAAGCCGGTTACCGGGTGGAATTTGTCGACGTGAACGACGAGCTGGTCCGGCTCCTTCAGGAGCGGGGAGCGTACACGGTCCGGCTGGCCAATGCGGAAGCGGAAGAAACGGTTGTCCAAAACGTTACGGCGATCCACGGCAATGAAACGGAGCGGGTGGCGCAGGCGATCGCCGAAGCGGAGGTAGTGACGACCGCGGTAGGCGCGGGCGTGCTGAAGCACATCGCCGGCGCCATCGCCAAAGGCATCGAGCGCCGTCTGGCCTTGTCCGAGAAGCCGCTGCACGTTATCGCCTGCGAGAACGCCATCGGCGCCAGCACCCGGCTGAAGCAGCTCGTCTTCGAGCTTCTGCCCGAGGGGATTCGGGAACGCGCCGAACGCTTCGTCGCTTTTCCCGACGCCGCCGTCGACCGGATCGTGCCGATTCAGCAGCACGAAGACCGGCTGGCCGTTACCGTCGAGCCGTTCTACGAGTGGGTGGTGGACCGTTCCGCGATGCTGGACGGTTATCGCGAAATTCCGGGCGTGCACTATGTCGACCGGCTTCAGCCGTATATTGAGCGGAAGCTGTTTACGGTCAATACGGGCCATTGCACCGCGGCGTATCACGCTTATGCCCGCGGCGGTGAAAACGGCTACCGCACCATTCAGGAAGCGATGGGCGACCCGTCCGTCGTCGCGGAAGTGCGCGGAGCGCTCGGAGAGACGGGCGCGGTCCTGACCCGCCAGTACGGCTTCGATGAAGCCGAGCATGCCAAATACATCGAGAACATCCTGGAGCGGTTCCGCAATCCGTTCCTGACGGACGAAGTGGTCCGGGTCGGACGTTCGCCGATCCGCAAGCTGTCGCCGGACGAACGGCTCGTCCGCCCGTTAACGATCGCGCGCGAACTTGGCATCGAAACGCCTTATCTCATCAAGGCGATCGCGGCGGCCCTGCTGTTCGATTACCCCGAAGATCCGGAGGCGAAGGAGCTTCAGCAAACGCTGCGGGAGCTTGGCGTTTCCGAAGCGGTCGCCCGGTATACCGGACTGGCCGAAAGCGATCCTCTGCACGCGCGGATTCTCGATTCCTACGAGACGCTTAAGAACAACAACCCGCATACGAAAGGAAGTGCCGCGCGATGACACGATACTTCAAAGGCATCGGGGCTTCGCCCGGGATCGCCATTGCGAAAGCTTATCCGCTGAAATCGGAAACGTTCGTTCCGGAAAAACGGACCGTCGACGATCCGGAGCGGGAAGTGGAGCGTTTTCGCGAAGCGGTCAAACAGGCGCAAGATGAGCTGGAGCTCATCCGCCGGCAAACCGAAGAGAAGCTCGGCCAGGAAAAAGCGGAAATCTTCGAGGGTCATCTGCTGATTCTGGAGGACCCCGAGCTGATCGATACGATTGAGGGGAACATTCGGGATAACGCGGTCAATGCGGAATTCGCGCTGCACGAAGCGTCGGCGTTTTTCGTCGAAACGCTGCTTCAACTGGACGACGAAACGCTCCGGGGCCGGGCGGCGGACGTTAAGGACGTATGCGGGCGCGTCATGAACCGTTTGCGCGGAACGGAATCCGCCGATTTGTCCGGCATTTCCGAAGCGTGCATCGTGATCGCGTCCGATTTGACGCCTTCGGATACGGCCCAGCTCAATCTCGAAACGGTCTACGGATTTGCGACCGAAGTGGGCAGCCGCACTTCCCACTCGGCGATCATGGCCCGTTCGCTGGGCATACCGGCGGTCGTCGGTGCGGGCGAGGCGCTGCGCGAAATCCGGCCCGGCGCATGGGTCGTGCTGGACGCGGAAGAAGGAGTGGTCGTAGCCGATCCTTCGCCGGAAGAGCTTGAGGAATACCGCAAGAAAAAAAGCCGCTACGACGCCCGCAAGGCGGAGCTTGCAAAATGGGTGGACCGTCCGAGCGTGACCCAAGACGGCCATCGCGTCGAACTTGCCGCTAACATCGGCCAGTTGGAAGACGTGCAGAAGGCGCTTGACAACGGGGCGGAAGGGATCGGCCTGTTCCGCACGGAATTTTTGTACATGGGCCGCGACCGGCTTCCGACGGAGGACGAACAATTCAACAGCTATAAATACGTGCTGGAGAAAATGAACGGCAAACCGGTCGTCATCCGGACGCTCGATATCGGCGGGGACAAGGAGCTTTCGTATATGGAACTGCCGAAGGAAAGCAATCCGTTCCTCGGACAGCGGGCGCTTCGACTCTGCCTGACGCGCCCGGAGCTGCTTCGAACGCAGCTTCGGGCGCTGCTTCGGGCCAGCCGGTACGGCAACCTGAAGATTATGTTTCCGATGATCGCCGTGCTGGACGAACTGCTGGCGGCCAAGCGGATGCTGGAGGAAGAGAAGGCGAAGCTGATCGAAGAAGGCGCGGAGCTGGCGGAAACGATCGAAGTCGGCATGATGATCGAAGTGCCGGCCGCGGCGATCGCGGCGGACCAGTTCGCCAAAGAAGTCGATTTTTTCAGCATCGGGACCAACGATCTCATTCAATACACGATGGCGGCGGACCGGATGAACGAATCGGTGTCGTATTTGTACCAGCCGTGTCATCCGTCGATTCTCCGGCTGATCCGGATGGTCATCGACGCGGCGCGCCGGGAAGGCAAGTGGGTCGGCATGTGCGGCGAGATGGCCGGAGACGAAACCGCGATTCCGCTGCTGCTCGGGTTGGGTCTGCATGAATTCAGCATGAGCCCCGGCAGCATTCTTCCGGCGCGCGAACAGATCGGCAAGCTGTCTTACGGCGAGTGGACTGCGCTTGCCGACCGGGCGCTGCAATTCGCCAGCCAAGACGACGTTCAAACGTTCGTGCGCCAACAACTTTCGGGAGGGGACAACAAGTGATTGCAAAAACGTTCACGGTAGTCAATCCGACGGGATTTCACGTGCGGCCGACCAAAGCGTTCGTCCAGGCCGCCGCTGGGTTTCCGTGCAAAATAACGGTTTCCAGCAAAGGAAAAAAAGCGAACGGCAAGAGTTCGCTCAGCATGCTGACCTTGGGCATTGCCCAGTATGACGAAGTGACGCTGGAAATCGACGGCGAACAAGAAGAACAGGCGATGGAAACGCTGGGTAAACTGCTGACGCAGGTGCACGAATAAGCGGCAACGCAAACGCAGTGGCAGGAACGGGCAAAAGACGCTGAACGGCGCTCTTTTGTCCGTTTTTTTGATGAGAGGGAAACCCCTCCGCCTCAAGCCGGGGCTTGAAGCGGAGGCCGCGAGGGCAATGAGAACGCGAATAATCAGCGGCGTTTGCGCAGGCCGGCGAGGCGCGGTCCGCCGCGGTAATCGTGGGGACCGGCTCCTCCGCAGAAGACGTCTTTGCAGGAGACGGTATAAACGTGGTGCGGAACCGGCACGCAATGATGGCGGCGGATCACTTCAATCGGATGAATCACTTGAACGACCTGCGGATGAAAGTAGTCTTCGTAAACGACTTCCGGCGGATCGACGACGGATTGGGCCGGACAAGGGGAGTGTCCGTGATGGGAAGACAAGGCATTCATCTCCTTTCGTTGGGTTTTTACAATATACGAAAGGATAAATGCATACGCTTGTATGGATGCCTAAAGAGGCCGGAGTCCCGATTATTCCGCGCATGCATAGCTGCGCCTTCGGCTTGATGGCCGGGAAACGAATCGGCTTTGGGAACCCGGCCGCCGAACATGAACCTGCGGATCTCCGGGAATATTTTGGCGGCCGGCTAGCCACAATGATAGAAGATTTGCTTCCAGCGGCAGTCAAGGAGGGTTAAGGAGAAGGTGGAAAACAAAGGACATGCGGCGGACGGATCGATCCGCCGAATTGGGCTGTGGCTGGCTGTGGCCGTGGCGATCGGGAGCCTCTCGGCGGGCTCCCTGTCTGCGGCCGCGGCGGCCGAGCCGATTCCGATGACGCCGGAACCGACCGAAACGTCTAGCCGGATCGCGATCGTCATTGACGATTTCGGCAACAGGATGAAGGGGACGAAGGAAATGCTGGAGCTGCCGGTTCACCTGACCGCGGCGGTCATGCCGTTCCTTCCGAGCACCCGTGAAGACGCGGAGCTTGCCCATGCCAAAGGCCATGACGTCATCGTTCATTTGCCGATGGAGCCGGTGCGGGGCAATCCGAACTGGCTTGGGCCGAAAGCGATTTTGACGTCGCTGCCGGACGAAGAGATCCGCAAGCGGGTCGAGGAGGCCATCGCCGACGTGCCGCATGCGGTCGGCATGAACAACCATATGGGCTCCAAGGCGACGGCCGACGAGCGCGTCATGCGGGTGGTGCTTCAGGTGTGCAAGGAGAAAGGGCTGTTTTTCCTGGACAGCCGGACCTCCTACAAAACCGTCGTGCCGAAAGTCGCCCGGGAGCTCGGCGTTCCGCTGCTGCAGAACGACGTGTTTCTCGACGACGTTTACACGGCCAATCACGTCGCGCGGCAGCTTGCCGTCGTCAGAAAGAAGCTGGAGAAGGACGAGAAATGCGTCGTGATCGGCCACGTCGGGCCGCCGGGGCTCATTACCTCGGGAGCGCTGAAATCGGCCATTCCGGAACTGCAGAAGAAGGTCAAATTCGTTACGCTGTCGCAGATACTGCCGGACGAGGCGCTTAAGACGGGCCAATAACGGCGAGGCTGTCCCTTGCGCAAGTTTATTGCTAAGGGACAGCCTCATGCATCTTTCCGCACCCGCCGGCGATCCGGTTCGTCCGTCTCTACGGGGCGATGCAGCGATAAAAGAAAATGCCTTCGGCAATGGCCGCCGCAACCCGCGTCTGGCCGCGCGGGGACGTCAGCATGGCCCGGTCTCCGTCATGGTTCAGGAACCCGGTTTCGACGATGACGCTCGGCACCTTGATCCGGTTCAGCACATAGTATTTGCCGCCGGATTGCGGGAGGCGGCGCGTATTTTGCTGGCGGTTCAAGGCTTGCTGGATGAAGGAAGCAAGCAGGGCGCTGCGGCCTTCCTTCTGGTGAATGACGAGGGGGCCGCGTTTTTTCCCTTTCGGCGACCAGTTGACATGGATGCTGACAAACAGCTTGGCTTCGATCTCCTCGGTCAAGCTTCCGCGCTGCGACAAATCCCTCATATGGCGCGATGCCCGGTGCCAGCGGTTGTCGTTGCTCAGCGCGTAATCGCCGGTCCGGTTCAGGACCGCCCGAACGCCGCGGCTTTTCAGAATCAAGTAGAGCTTGCGGGCGATGGCCAGATTGATGTCTTTTTCCAAAATATCCTTGTAATGCGTCCCGGAATCGATGCCGCCGTGTCCCGCGTCGATCAGCACATCGGCCACCGGCAGGCTGTGCGGAGTTTGGACGGCCGCTTTGCGATCGTCCTCTTCGAAACTGCCGTCTTCCGGGGTTGCCGCCGCAGGCAGCGGAACGCTCCATGCCAGCGTGGCTGCTGTCAGGATGGCGATGCCAAGCTTGCGAACGATGGAGGACCTCATGGGGATTTACCCTCCTTCCGAAACGGATTTTCTTCCTTTAGCGTGGCTCGTGAAAGCGGCTCCCATGCAAAGAAGGCCAAAATTTCGCCGCGTTTGGGAAATTCGCCGGCCGGACATGATATAGATAGCAAGCCATAAAGGGGGAATTGCGGATGAACGACGGATTGGAATGGCTCAAATGGGTGGCGAACCGGTTCGCGGTTTACCTGACGACTCCGGCCGAAAGCCGAAAAGAGCTTCGGCGGCAGCGCAAGCAGATCCGCGAGCCGTGGGGCGTCCGCTGGTTTGGAATGCTGGCCGTAGGCATCCAGTTATGGTGGCAAGACCGGAGAAAAAACAAGCCGCACGTTCCGGGCTCATAAGCCCGGGACCTGCGGCTTTCGTTCGTTGTCGGAGCTTTTTGCTCTTATTATCGATAAAACAGTCCGAGATCCATGAGCGTTTCCGCCGGAATAAACCGAAGCCCCGCCATGTCCAGCGCAAGATCGAGCCGAGAGGACGACCATTCCTGGTACCCGACGACCGGCAGCGCATACAGCATCGATTCGCCGAACGGCGTGGCGACGAACCGCAGATGGCCCTTCGCATCCAGTCTTTGCTTGAGTTTGGCGCCGTCTGACGCATAAGGCCGTTCGTCCATCAGCCAGGGAAGCCGCTCGTACGGATCGAAGGTTTCGTTCAGCGTAAGGAGGGCCGGACGGTCGTCCGCATCCGGCGCGGGAGGACCGCTTGTCCGGCTTGCGGAAGCGAGCCGGGCCTTGAGCTCCGCCCAGCCGTCCGGCCGGATCGGGAGCAGCTCGGCGGTTTTGGCGTCGAGCCAGTACGTATCTTCTCCCGTGTTCACTTCCCACATGGCGGCGAAAGGATGAAAGTAATGCCGCGTCGCCTGATACGACCCGGATTCGGCATCCCGGGACCGGATCAACCCGTTTTCGACGAGCGACCGCTTGAGCGCCGCAGCGTCGAACAGCGGCTGGGAGCCCGTCCCGTATTCGCCCAATCGGAAGGAGCCGTCTTCGGCGGCATAGAGGATTAAGTATCCGACCGCTCGCCCGTCCTTCAGTACGGTGGCGATCCAGGCATGCGTTCCGGGCCCGAGCGCTTCGATTCGCGAGGCCGCGTTCCGCCATTGCGCAAAAGGCGCTTCCTGCGCCAGCCGGCCGATCCACCGCTCCGCTTCGGCGTTCAGCTTCGCCTCCAAACCCGCCTGCTCGGGCGCCGGCGGTTCCAGAGCCAGCGAAGCGCTCTGCACCGAGGCGAAGCGAAGCGTCTGCGCCGCTCCGCCGGCCGGCAGTGCGGCCGATGGCGTCCCGGAGAGCGCGGCGACAGCGCCCGGCGGGATGACGGCGGCCGCGGCCGCAACGGGCGCCGCGGCGGCAAGCGCGGCAATGAGCATCGCCCGGAGTACAAGACGATTCCGTCCATGCCGGCGGCGATTCACGTTGATTTTCATTTCGATTCCACCTGCCCTTTGATCTTCTTCCCAGCGCTGCGGTCGTTTGCGATGCTGGTCTTCATGCGGACAAGCCATCGGACAATCGGACGGGCGTATTGCCCGTTCTCTTGCATTGTAGCGGACAAGCCTTGCCGATGCTGTTGAAACGTGACCGCGTTTTTTCGCCGAGGAGGAACGGTTGTGTCGATTGGTGCTTTCTATTTCTTTACCCGATTCCCGGCAGGTGAAAAAGACCGCAATTCATGACGGACATCGTCACGCGGGGCCGGTACTGCCAGTCGATTTCTTCGGAGCGCTGCTTCAGCCTCGCTCGGAGCGCCTCCTTCGGCTCGCCTTCCTCCGCTTGATCGATCATCGGCCGGTAATAGGCTTCCAGCCGGGCGAGCTCGTCCAGCCTGCGCTCCTCGGCTTCGGCCGCCCACTGGAAATCGGCGGCTTTCAGCTTGCGCTCCAGCGCATGCTCCAACTGCGCCATCGCCTTGCGCAGCGACAGCCCGTTCGGAAGCAGGTGGACGTTCGGGGGCAGCTTGGGCGTCAGCCGGCGTTCCCGCACCCGCTCCAGAAACGCTTCGTCGATGACGCCCGTCGCCAGCGAAATGCCCCAGCCGTACAGCTCCTCGCGCTTCATGTCGCATTCGTAGCCGACCTTGAAGTTGACGCCGAGCCAAGCCGTATAGGGAACGGAGCCGAGCGGGCCGACGCCGGTCCGCTTGGGCGGCTCCTCGAACATCGTGACGCAGCGTCCGAACTGGCGGACGGATTCGAAGATTTGATCGAGCCGCCGCGAGCCGAAGTAAACGTCGTCGCGAATGACGCGGGGACCGTTCTGCAGCAAGGGCATGGGCATTCCGGCAGCAGGCTGGGTTCCGGCTTGGGGCTGAACCTGCGGCTGGGCCCCGGCTTGGCCATCCCGCGCCGCCTCCGGCCCGGATAGCTCCGCTTCGGACGGATGCACGAAGCTCCAGCGGAACGTCATCGTCTCCGGCTCGGCACCGGTCCGGTCGACAAAGCTCCAGTAATACGGGCGGTTCGTCAGCGCGCGGTCGGCTTCCGGCGACAGCTTCACGGTGACGTGTGTCGGGCTTTTCTCGATAATGCTGCTGCCCGTCGCTTCCAGATAGGAGATGACAAAGCGTTGCACTTGCTTGGCGTTCATGTCCGTTCACTCCCGCTGTCGTTGATTCCGCGTCTGCAGCAGCGCATCGCCGAGACCGTCGATCCGGCTGCGCAGTTCCCGCTCGTCGGCGGATTCCAGCAGCATTTTGGCAAGCCTCCGCTCCAGCGATTCTTCGCGTTCGATCCGCTCCACGATTTCGTCCAGCTCGCCGATCACCGTTTCGAACATATTGATTTTTTCGTGAAGCAAATGCAGAATATGCTCCTCGATCGTCCCGAGCGTGCACAGGTTGAAGATGCGGACGTCTTCGGTCTGGCCGAGCCGGTGCACGCGCCCGATCCGCTGTTCGACCCGCATCGGATTCCAGGGGAGGTCGAAATTGACGATATGGTGGCAAAATTGCAGGTTGATCCCTTCGCCTCCCGCCTCGGTGGCGACAAGCACCTGCGCCCTGCGCCGGAACAGGTCCATCATCCAGTCCTTCTTGCCCCGGTTCATGCCTCCGCGGTACGGCACGGCAGACAGGCCGTGCTCCTTGAAATAACGGAGCAGGTATTCCTGCGTCGCCCGGTATTCCGTAAAGACGATGACTTTTTCGCCGATGTTCTCGACAAGCTTCATGGTGGCCTCGGCTTTGGTGTTCGCCTGGATGCTGCGAATCAGCTCGACCAGCTCCCAAATCCGGGCGTGCAGCGGGGAATCGGGCGGGATTTTTTTCGACAGGTTGATCAAGGTCAGAAAGACGGCGTCGCGGCTTGAGCACACTTCCCGCTGCAGCGTCACGAGCGAGAGCATGCTGGCCAGATCGCCCCGCTCGGCTTGCGCGTGCTGCCGGACATATTGCGTCACGCCGTCGTACAAGGCCTGCTCGTCTGGAGACAGCCGCAGCGGCACGTTGGTGACCGTGCGCTTGGTGAACTCCAGGCCGCCGTCGCTGCGCCGGTTGCGGATCATGACCTGGCCGAGCGCCTCTTGCAGCTTGTCTTCGTTTTTGGCGACCCGGCGGCCAACGACGAAGTTGGCGGCGAACTCGCCCTCGCCTCCCAATTGTCCGGGCTTGAGCAGCGTAATCAGGTTGTACAGCTCGGACAAATCGTTCTGCACGGGCGTGGCGGTCAGCAGCAGGCAGTATTTTTTGCGCAGGTCGCTGACGAATTGGTAGTTGCCGGTTTTTTTGTTTTTCAGCTTGTGCGCTTCGTCGATGATGAGCATGTCGTATTCGCTTCCGTGCAGGAAGGAGCGGTGCGGCTCGCGCTTGGCCGTATCCATCGAGGCGACGACGATGTCGTGCTCCCAGTGATACATTTTTTTGTGCGCGACGGCGGGAATGCCGAACTTGCCGTTGAGCTCCCGCACCCACTGCAGGACAAGCGAAGCGGGGACCAGAATGAGCGCGCGGCGGACAAGTCCGCGGACGAGATACTCTTTCAGCACTAGGCCGGCCTCGATGGTTTTGCCGAGACCGACCTCGTCGGCCAGAATCGCTCTGCCCCTCATTTCGTACAGGACGCGGCGCGCCGTTTCCGTCTGGTGGGGGAGCGGCGTAAATCCGGGCAGCAGCCGCAAGCACTGCAATTCGTGAAAATCGGCGACGCGCCGGGCTTCTTCGGCCTCCCAGGCCATTTGGTACAGCGACCAGTCGTCCCAAGGCCCGTTGCGCTCGATTCGGCGCTCCAGTTCCTCGAACGCGCTCCGGTCGACGTGCAGATCGACGAGCGGATGAAGCTTGCGTGCCGGTTGGGCGGCGCGGTCCGGCGCGGCCGGCGTCTCGCTCCGGGAACCGGAAGAAGCGGCGGAATCGGGTTCGGCGGCGGGCTGCGGGAGACGGTCCTCTTGAATCGCCGGCGTTCCGGACGGTTGCGAAGCGGGTTGAATGGGCACGTGTCGGTCCTCCTTCTCGTTGCTGTCGCAGGGACAATCTTTCTTTGTTTAGTATGAGCAATCGGAACCTTTTCAAAACAAGCGGGCGGCGCAAAAGGGAGAAAACGGGAGCATGCCGGAACAGGCCGCCGCCAGGCTCGGCTGAGCCCGTCTGATGTCGCGATAGGCCGGTGGAAATACAATATGTTGTATATTAAAATAGAATTTACGCACAATATATAGTAAAATGTACATACTTTACGGTATTGTTGCGTAGGATTCGCGATTTGCTTGCGAAAGTCGGTTCGTGATTCGATACGAAGCCAAAGGGAGAGGGTGCAACGGATGTCTACGACGACGAACAAAGCTCGGCTTGAGGGATTGAGCGAAAAAATATTTTTGGACCGTTACGCCTGGAAA
The DNA here is from genome assembly GCF_000378425.1 of Cohnella laeviribosi DSM 21336. Classification (GTDB taxonomy): domain Bacteria; phylum Bacillota; class Bacilli; order Paenibacillales; family Paenibacillaceae; genus Cohnella; species Cohnella laeviribosi. The sequence goes on from NZ_KB899833.1 coordinate 41,393, forward strand.
AACGCGAATGCGGACGACGCCAAGGTCGGGGATGTCGTTCTCGTGCTGACGAAGGACGATCCGAAGTTTCCGACCAAGGAGGTCGGGGAAATCGTAAGCCGCAGCGGCCGTCAAGTTACGGTCCGCTTAAGAAGCGGCGAACTGGTCGAATCGACCGTCGAGAAGCTTACGCTGACGATCGAAAAGACGCCGGAAGAAATGTGGGACCGCCTGGCGAACGCGATGGCCTCGGTCGAGGCGACGGAGGAGAAGCGGAAGGAGTGGAACGCCAAGTTTCGCTGGCTGCTGGACGACTGGAAGCTGGTTCCGGGCGGCCGAATCGCGGCGGGAGCGGGAGCCAGCGACGAGCTGACGCTGTTCAACTGCTACGTCATTCCTTCTCCGCACGACAGCCGCGGCGGCATCATGAAGACGCTGAGCGAGATGACGGAAATTATGGCCCGCGGCGGCGGGGTCGGCATCAACCTGTCGTCGCTTCGTCCGCGCCGGGCCGTTGTCAAAGGCGTCAACGGCACTTCGAGCGGCTCCGTCTCCTGGGGCGGGCTGTTCAGCTACACGACCGGCCTGATCGAGCAGGGGGGAAGCCGGCGCGGGGCGCTCATGCTGATGATGAACGATTGGCACCCGGACGTCGAGGAATTCATCACGGTGAAGCAGACGCCGGGACGGGTGACGAACGCGAACCTGTCCGTTTGCGTGAGCAACGCCTTTATGCGGGCGGTCAAGGAAGACCTCGACTGGGAGCTGGTCTTTCCGGATACGTCCGACCCCGAATACGACGAAGTATGGGATGGGAACCTGGAGAAATGGAAGCGGCTCGGCAAGACGGTCGTGACCTACCGCACCGTCCGGGCGCGGGAGATTTGGAACACGATCATCGAATCCGCTTGGAAGTCGGCCGAGCCGGGCGTCGTGTTCATGGAATATTACAACCAGATGTCCAACAGCTGGTATTTTAATCCGATTATCTCGACCAATCCCTGCGGGGAACAAGGTCTGCCCGCGTGGGGCGTATGCAACCTGTCGGCGATCAATCTGTCCAAGTTCTACGATGCCGGCAAGCACGACGTCGCCTGGGACGAGCTGGCCCGCGTCGTCCGTTACTCGACCCGTTTTCTGGACAACGTGATCGACAAGACGCCGTATCATTTTCCGGAAAATGAAGCGAACCAGAAAAAGGAGCGCCGCATCGGCCTGGGCACGATGGGACTCGCGGAGCTGCTCATTCGCCTGGAAATCCGGTACGGCAGCCCGGAGAGCCTGGCGTTTCTGGATAAGCTGTACGGATTTATCGCCCGCGAGGCTTATCTGGCTTCGACGGAAATCGCGGCGGAGAAAGGCTCGTTCCCCGCGTTCGAGGCCGACAAGTTCCTGCAAAGCGGCTTTATGAAAAACATGGCCGAAGCGTTCCCGGAAGTGGCGGAAGCGGTGCGGAGCAAAGGCATGCGGAACGTGACCGTCATCACCCAGGCGCCGACGGGTTCCACGGGGACGATGGTGGGCACCTCCACCGGCATCGAGCCTTACTTTGCGTTCGAATATTACCGGCAAAGCCGCCTCGGCCTCGACAAACAGTACGTGCCGATCGCTCAGGAGTGGAAAGAAGCGCATCCGGGCGAGGAGCTGCCGCCGTGGTTTGTGACCGCGATGGATCTGTCGGCCGAAGACCATATCCGCGTTCAAGCGGCCATTCAGCGCTGGGTGGACAGCTCGATCTCGAAGACGGCGAACTGCCCGGCCGACTTTACCGTCGAAGAAACCGCCAAGCTGTACGAGCTTGCGTTCGAGCTCGGCTGCAAAGGCGTCACCATCTACCGCGACGGCAGCCGGGACACGCAGGTATTGAGCACGACGAAGGACGATAAAGGCGATGGCGGCAAGGAAAAAGCCGCGCCGGCGGAGAACGGAGCGTCCGGCGAGGCGGCCGCGGCTTCGGACAACGCGGCGATCGGCGGGCTGAACGCCGCGCTGAACGCGAATGTAACGCCGGAGCAGGCGAAGGTGTTCGACAAGCAGTACAAGAGCCGGCCGAAGGTGCTCCGCGGCGCGACCTACAAGTTCAATACGCCGTTCGGCATGGCCTATATTACGGTGAACGACATCGACGGCACGCCGGGGGAAATCTTCCTCAACGTCGGCAAAGCCGGTTCCGACGTGTTCGCCATGGCGGAGGCGCTCGGCCGCGTCTGCTCGCTGTTCCTGCGGTACGGCGACCACGGCAACAAGGTGCAACTGCTTATCAAGCACCTGAAGGGCATCGGCGGCACGGGAGCGGTCGGCTTCGGACCGAACCGCGTTGAGTCGATCGCCGACGCCGTCGCCCAAGCGCTGGAGCTGCACATCGGCCTTCTGCGGGAGGAGCAGGCGGCGTCCAAGGAGCTTCCGGCCGCAGCAGCGCGCAGCGCCGCAGACGGCGGCAAGGCTGCGGCGGCGGTCCCGCCGGTCGTTCCGTACACGTCGACGGACCTCTGCCCGTCCTGCGGCTCGGCCTCGCTGCTGTACGTCGAAGGCTGCAAGACGTGCGCGAACTGCGGGTACAGCAAGTGCAATTGAACTTGATGAAAATGCGATAAAATATCATATGTGAAATTCCATAATTAATTGGAATTGGTTCAAAATTAGTTAGATATTTTATTGCTGAATTAATAGGATTCGAATAAAGTTTCAAAATGACCAGACAGCGATGCTGCTTTCTGGTCATTTTCCGTTTATCAACCCCATATTTATCAGCAATACGATGGCATTTCTATCTCATGGAACTTACGATTCCACAAACACTCGCCACCGGCGCCTGTTTTGACGCGGGAGCGAAAGAAAGAACTTTCCATTGAATTCCAACGTCTAACAAATAGGATTATTTTCGATTATTTGATGGACGGAGAGGAGACACGGTCGATGGATAAAGGATGGGTACCGACGCTGCTTGCCGTCGTACTCGTAATGATGGTAGCCGGCGCAATCAAACAATCGCTGCAGTATGCGCCTGCAACTCCTGTTTCGAATCAGTATTCGCCCCAGGAAGCGTCTGTCGAGGAGGGCGTCGGAAAAAATGGGGCGGACGCTCCCAAGCCGGCTGACGAGGTCTCCGAAGCAGAAGAAAAACGTGCGCTTGAGCCGGGTGCCGACGCATCCGAAGCGGCGAAGTTATCGATTGTGGTCGGTGACGACGTCAAGTTGGAAACCTCATTGGAGCACGAAACGGCGACGTTCGATGGAACGGAATACACGATCGAGCCCTATGGCGTGATCTTCGCGGTGCGAACGGATATGGGTGAACCTGTTGTAGAGGGCGAGAGAATCGTTTTTTCGAGAGATTTGTCGGGAGAGGCAACGATATCGTATGAAGTGATGGAGAATACGTCTTTGAATGAAGCAGTGGTCAAGGAGCTGCAAGATCACGAGGACTCTTTCTACGGTGAGTTTATCGAGACCACCTCAAAAGGCGGCCTGAATGGCAAACACAATCAATATAAAGATGATTCCGTCTTTTCCGGCGTTTTTTTCTACGAGTTCGATCGACATGTTCTTCGGATCGATTATCGATGTCCGATCGCCGCCGTCGACCCAATGGTTCGAATCGTAAATGAAACCGTAGATTCGGTAAAGATGCGAATATAATCTGCCCGTTAGCTTAATGGCGCATGGCCAGTCTATCCTGAAAATATCGTTCGGCGAGAGAACTAAATTCCCAAGCACCCCGCCGGGAAATTGTCATCCTATATCCAGCCCTATCGGGAACTCCCAGCGCTCGAAGTTCGCGGTTTCGTGGTTCACTTTGAAGTGGGTGTCCGTACCTTGTGGGTACGGGCTTTTTTATGTTTTTCTCACAACATACGATGGTTGCCTCCAGAAAAGGAAGAGTCAAGATGAACCCTAACCTGAATGCCACGCCGTTGCAAGAACGAACGATAGCTGAGGAACTTTTGCCCAAAGGAACGGACACCAAAATGAACATGCATTCATGCGGCAATGCAGGGATGTGCAACACGCAAGGTTTGCAAACCCGTATCGACGCTGCGGGCATAACAACCTTTTTTGAAAAGACGCTTGACATGGAATGCATTTCATACTTTACGCTGTGTGCGAACAGAAGCTCCGGCCCTATGCCGGCAATCGGCAGGCGTTCGTTGCGTTCCGGGAGTGGTGAGGAGGTGAAAATGAAAAGGCTTTCTAAGCTTCATTAAATCAATAAACGTTGTTTTTCCGGTTGCCGCATCGTTAACGCCGCTTGCAAATATGAACCGCTGGAGGGGAATGTCCATGAAACAAGAAAATGCACTCAACAACATATTGGAAGCCGATTTTAAGCTGAATGAACGGCCGAACCATGAACCGCTTCGCGTGCTTAGCGAAGAGGATTGGAAATTCTGGAAGGAAAACGGTTACGTCGTTGTTCCGAATGCGGTCCCGCAAGAAAATCTCGACCGTCTGGTCAATTTGATTTGGGAGTTTGAAGAGAAAGATCCGAACGATTCCTCGACCTGGTATAAGCCCGCACGCCGGGAGATCCAGATGAAAGAACTCGTAAATACGGGAATGGTGGAGCTTTATAACCATCAATATCTGTGGGATAACCGGATGAATGAAAGGGTTTATCAAGCTTTTGTCGATATTTGGGGTACGGAACGTCTTTGGGTCAGCATCGACCGCTGCAACCTGAACCTCCCTATTCGCCCAGGTTATGAATATAAAGGATTTATCCATTGGGACGTAAACACTTCTCTGGATCCGCTTCCTGTCAATGTTCAAGGCATTCTCACCTTGGCGGATACCGATATCGACATGGGCGGGTTTCAATGCATCCCTGAATTGTACCGGAATTTCCATGAATGGGTCAAAACGCAGCCCGCCGACCGGGATCCGTACAAACCGGATACCACCGGATTTACGCCGACCAAGGTGGTAGCGAAAGCCGGAGACCTGATTATTTTCCACAGCATGCTCGCGCACGGCATCCGGGCCAACCATTCCGCCAAGCCGCGTCTGGCGCAATATATTTCCATGTTCCCCGCACAAGAGTATAACGAGGAGCTGCGGCAATCCCGAATTGAATCCTGGAGAGACCGCATCCCGCCGAAAGGGATGGCATTCCCGGGGGATCCGCGAAATTGGGAGCAAACGAAATACGAGAGAGCCAATTTGACAGAGTTAGGCGAAAAATTGCTCGGATTGAAAAATTGGTAACCGGGTTTGCAGCACTTTTTAGATGCCGTGCGAGCGGATTTTGCCTATTCCTTGGCGGTCGGCTCGGGCGGCCTCTTTTTTCGCCGACAGATGATATAAAATAAAAGAAAGGAGGGCTGTTCAGATGGCTAATATTAAAGAAATCGCCAAGAAAGCGAACGTGTCCGTGTCCACGGTTTCTCGCGTTTTGAACGGTCACAATTATGTCAGCGATGAAAAGCGGGAAGCGGTTTTAGCGGCGATCGAGCAACTGAATTACACGAGAAATATGAATGCGGTTCACTTAATTAAAGGGAAAACCAATGTCATTGGCGTGATGCTTCCTTTCATTAACCACCCCTATTTTTCAAGATTGTTGGAAGGGATTTCAGCCAGTGCGTTACAGAAAAACTATCAGTTGATGCTTTGCCAAACCGACTACAAGGAAGAAATTGAAATCAAAGTGCTCGATATGCTGAAAATGAAACAGATTGACGCCGTGATTATTTGCTCGAAACATTTGCCCTTGGACCGGATTGAACCCTATACCCGCTATGGCCCCATTGTCGCGTGCGAAGACGTCGGGGATTCATCGGTGTCGTCCGTTTTTCTAGACCATTACACGAGTTTTTATAATGGGATGCGCTATTTAATCGACCGCGGTCATCGGGCCATTGGATTTTGCTTGGGGAGAAGCAGCGGCGTGAACAGCCAAATGCGCCGTAAGGCGTACGAGGATGCGCTGGCTTTGATTCACGAACCGGTCAGAGAGGAATGGATCTTTTATCAAACTTACCGAATTGAAGACGGCGTGAAATTGATGCGGGACATGCTGCAGATGGAAGAACGGCCTTCCGCGATGCTGGTCACCAACGATCAGGTCGCTGCGGGAATGATTATTGAAGCGAAAAAGAACGGCTTAACCGTTCCGGACGATTTGGCGGTTATCGGGTTCGACAATCAGCCGATCGCTGAAGTTTTTAATTTGACGACGATTGATAATCAACTGTTTGAAATGGGAAGCAGCGCTTTTCAGATTGCGCACGACCAAATTATGAAAACAAGAGATGAACCGGAACATCGGGAGCTTGAATACAGGTTGATTGAACGGTTCAGCGTGTAAATACATAATCAAAAATCCTAGTGAACAATAAAGAATAAGCCTGGAATTTTCACGAAGGCTATATTATCGCCAAAGAAATCCAAAATTTCGGGGTTTTAGTCGTGAAGGATCAAATGAATATCAAGAACAAGTCCGTTAACGAGATTCTGCGGAAAGCCGATCCTCATGCCATTTGGATTTCGACCGACAAAGAAATTATCACTCGGTTGAAGTTGGTGACAAAGTAAATATTTTAATGAACGGAACGGTAATCTTTACGTACCCCGCTCAGTCAACGGGGAAGCTAATCAAGATCGAAACGAATGAGTAGCCATTCAAATATAGGCGCTGTTCCCCAGTTGTTCTGCCAAGACATGATGCGGGACGTTTTTTTCATTTTTGAACCTCTAACGATCACGTCTTCATTTAATCCCCGGTTTTACATCCGTCCCTTCCTAAAGGCCTCGCTATAAAAAATCCGTTTGCATATTGACTTGGAGTTAGCTCCAAATGGTAAGCTCCATTATATCTTCCAGGAAGAGGAGAGGATTGATCAATGGAGTATGTCAAGCTTGGAAATACCGGCTTGGATGTATCCCGGCTTTGCATCGGCTGTATGAGCTTCGGTGTGGCAGAGAGATGGATTCATCCGTGGGTGCTTGATGAGGAACACAGCCGTCCGATTATTAAAAAAGCACTTGAGTTGGGCATCAATTTTTTCGATACGGCGAATGTGTATTCAGACGGAACAAGTGAAGAAATTCTCGGACGCGCATTGAAAGATTTCGCCCGTCGTGATGAAGTCGTCATCGCGACGAAGGTTCATTTCCCCATGCGTCAGGGTTCCAATGCCGCAGGGCTTTCCCGGAAGGCGATTATGACGGAAATCGACAACAGCCTTAGACGTTTGGGAACGGATTATGTGGATTTGTACCAAATCCATCGTTGGGATTATTACACGCCGATCGAAGAAACGATGGAAGCTCTTCATGACGTTGTGAAGGCGGGGAAAGCGAGGTATATTGGCGCTTCGGCCATGTATGCATGGCAGTTTTTGAAGGCCTTGCATGTGGCCGAGAAACATGGATGGACCCGGTTCGTATCGATGCAGAATCATTACAACCTCATATACCGTGAAGAGGAGAGGGAGATGCTGCCGCTGTGCAAGGAAGAAAAAATCGCCGTGATTCCGTATAGCCCGCTTGCCAAAGGAAGGTTGACGCGCGATTGGGAGGAAAAGACGCATCGTTCCGAAACGGACCAAGTGCAGAAAGCCCAATACGATGCGCATGCGAACGCCGATCGGTTGGTCGTGGAACGGGTGAAGACCATCGCCGAAAAACGCGGCGTTCCCCGCGCCCAAATCGCGCTGGCCTGGTTATTGCAAAAGGAACCCGTCACCGCTCCCATCATCGGGGTTACGAAAATGTCCCATCTCGAAGATGCGGTAGCTGCGCTTTCAGTAAAATTAACGCTTGAAGAAATGGCGTTCCTGGAAGAGCCGTATGTCCCTCACCCGATCATTGGTTTTCAGTAAGAATGGAAGTCAGGAGATGAATCCATCCGTATGATGACAATCGCAGAAGTAAGTGAAAAATTTGATCTTTCACAAGATACACTGCGCTATTATGAACGCATCGGACTGATTCCTCGCGTAAACCGCAACAAAAGCGGAGTCAGAAATTATACGGAAGAAGACTGTAAGTGGATCGAATTTATCAAATGTATGCGAGGCGCAGGTCTTCCCGTAGAAGTGTTGATTGAGTATGTCGGGCTGTTTCAGCAGGGCGATGAAACCCTTGAGGCAAGGAAAGAACTCTTAATCGAGCAACGCAATCAGCTGATCATGAGAATAGAAGAAATGAAGAAAACGTTGGAACGCCTGAATTACAAAATCGAAAGATATGAACAGGCTATCGTCGCAAAAGAAAAAACGCTGAAAAGGCCGGAGAATTAATCCTCGCCTTTAGCCTGGTTGCATCCGAGGAGGGAGGAATCGTGGAACGCCTTTGGACGAAGCCGTTTATTCTGATGTCCGCAGGGATGCTTTTCCTGTTCACCGGTTTTTATTTGTTGCTTCCGACGCTTCCGCCGTTCATCAAACAGATGGGCGGCAACGAAGCGGAGGTCGGTTTGGCGGCCGGCGCCTTTATGCTGTCTGCCGTTATGATTCGTCCCATCGTCGGCGGTCTGCTGGATCGGTTCGGCAGGCGTCCGTTTATCGTCTGGGGGCTGCTTCTATTCGCCTTGGCGATGTATATGTACGACTGGATCGGCGGTATTGCCGTTCTGATGGGACTCCGCATATTGCACGGGATGACCTGGGCCGTCTCCACAACCGCCGTTTTCACGGCGGTTACGGATATCATCCCGTCCGCACGCCGCGGAGAAGGCATGGGCTGGTTTAGTACGGCCATGACCTTGGCGATGGCGGTCGGCCCGATGCTCGGCGTTTGGGTGATACAAAGCTTATCGTACCACGCTCTGTTTCAATTCGCCTGCGCTCTTTCTGCCGTAGCGCTGCTCCTGACATATAGCGCAAAAGTGCCTTTCCGGCAGCAAACGGGCGAAAGGAGAATCGAATTTTTCGAGCCATCCGTCTTGCCTGTCGCGGCATCCGTCTTTTTTCTGACCATCGCTTATGGCGGAATTACCACGTTTGTCCCGCTGTTCGCAGACTCGATCCAAGTCAATTCCGGCACGTTTTTTCTGGCCTATGCCGTAACCCTTGCCCTGATCCGCCCCATTGCGGGAAAACTTTCGGACCGGCACGGCGAGTCATTCGTTATTATACCCGGGCTTGCGGTAACGATTTCCGCTTTACTTGTATTAAGCATTTCCACGGGATTGTTCGGCGTGCTGGTTTCGGCGGTTCTGTTCGGGGTTGGTTTCGGATCCGCGCAGCCGGCTCTTCAAGCGGCAACGATACGACTGGCCCGCCCGGATCGGAAAGGGGTTGCGAATGCTTCTTTGTTGACAGCAACCGACCTTGGCATCGGGCTTGGCGCGATCCTGTCGGGCTGGGTTTCACAGCACACGAGTTACCAGGTGTTGTTCACGGTCGGCGCCGCGTCGGTTGCGATGTCGTTGTTGCTGTTCGCGTTCTTTGTGGTACGTTTGGTGAAAACCAGGAGTACGCCTTCTGACACCGATTCTCGCCTGGACATGATGAGAGTCCCCAAACGATTTGAAAGATAATGAACATTGTTCATGGATCGTTTCACTAGCGGTCACACTTTATTTAGGAGAAGGAGTAGAGAAAAACATGTGTAAAATCCATGCTCTAAGCGTCCCAAGGGCAAAAGCGCCGTTTGAAAAGACCACGATTGAACGGAGAGAATTACGTCCGGACGATGTCTTAATCGACATTAAGTATTGCGGGATTTGCCACTCCGACATTCACAATGCTTACGATGAATGGGGAGGCGGAATGTTTCCGATGGTTCCCGGTCACGAAATGGCCGGAGTCGTAACAGCCGTTGGACCAAAAGTTACGAAATTTGCCGTTGGCGATCGCGTTGGCGTCGGTTGCTTCGTCGACTCCTGCGGAGAATGCGAATACTGTCTCCGCGGCGAGGAGCAATTTTGTACGAAAGGCGTTGTCTTATCCTATAATTCGCTAGACTACGACGGCAATCCGACGTACGGAGGATACAGCCAAAAAATCGTTGTAAAAGAAGATTTCGTTGTCCTTATTCCCGACGCACTGGATTTGGATGTGGCAAGCCCGCTATTGTGTGCCGGCATCACCACATACTCTCCATTGAAAAAATGGAGTGCCGGCCCAGGCAAGAAGGTTGCTATTGTGGGAATGGGGGGACTTGGCCACTTGGCGGTCCAATTCGCCCATGCCATGGGTGCTGAAGTAACGGTCTTGAGCCAGTCTCTGAATAAGAAAGACGAAGCACGGAGTTTGGGTGCAGATCATTACTTTGCAACCAGCGATCCCGCTACATTCTCGGCGTTGGCTAGCCGATTTGACCTCATCTTAAACACTGTGTCTTCGAATCTCGATATGGATGCGTATTTATCCATGCTTCGCGTAGATGGAACGCTGGTCAATGTCGGTGCGCCAAGCCAGCCGGACAAATACAATGTCTTTTCGTTAATCATGCATCGCCGCAGCATTGCGGGTTCACTCGTTGGCGGAATTCGGGAAACGCAAGAGATGCTCGATTTCTCCGCTCAACACGGCATTGCTCCTAAGATTGAAATCATCCGTGCCGATCAAGTGGACGAAGCGTATGGGCGTGTGCTTCGCAGCGATGTGCGGTATCGGTTCGTTATCGACATGGCTACTTTGTAATTTGGAAAGATGCACTTTATCCTCTTGGGTTTACTCTAATGAAAGCGTTCATAGGTCCCCCCTTCCGAGGCGAAGGGGGTTTTTCAGGTTGCGGGATGATTCGTCTTGTTCCGGAAGCATGAATTGTGGCATATCCATTTTTGCAAATGCAATACGATAAAATAACGGAGCGATCCAAGGATGAACGGCATGTCCTCTCCGGCAAAGGAATTGATCGGGAAAGGAGGAGGCGATCCATGGAAACCATCGGAAAGAGCGTTTACCGAAAAGAAGCCCCGGACAAAGTTACGGGCGCGGCGAAGTATACGGCGGATGTTCAGAAGCCGGGCATGCTGCATGCGAAATTGGTAATCAGTCCGTATGCTCATGCCAGGATCAAGGACATCGATATTTCCGAGGCGCGGAAAATGCCGGGCGTTCGAGCCGTCCTGACGGGGCAGCCGACACCGCTTGTGGGCGAGGAAATCCGCGATCGTCCTCCGATCGCGTTCGGAAAGGTACGGTATCACGGCGAACCGGCAGCCGTCGTCGTGGCCGATACGCCGGTTCAAGCGCAGGCCGCGGCCGAGCGAATCCGCATCGCTTACGAGCCCCTTCCGGTCGTCAACAGCCCGGCCGACGCCCTGCGCAAGGACGCGCCGTTGATCCACGAGAACCTGGAACAGTACGAAAAGGGCGTCATGACGTATGCCGAGCCGAATACGAACATCGCCAGCCGAATCCGAATACGGAAAGGCGACGCAGCGAAGGGATTTTCGGAAAGCGACGTCATCGTCGAAAACCGAATTTCCTTTGCCCCGTCCGACCATGCCGCCATGGAAACGAGATGCTGCGTCGCCGAAATCGCCGCGGACGGCACCGTGACGATCATCACTTCATCCCAGGCCCCCTTTATGGCGAAAAAGATCATCAGTGCCGCTTTCGGCGTCGAGATCGGAAAAATCGTCGTTCATGCGCCTTTGGTCGGCGGAGCGTACGGAGGCAAAAGTTCCGTTCAATGGGAAATCATCGGCTATCTGGCCTCGAAAGCCGTCGGCGGAAGGCCGGTGAAGCTGGATTATACCCGGGAAGAAGATCTCCTCACGGCGCCTGTTCATATCGGACTTGACGCCACCGTAAAGCTCGGATGCAGCAAAGACGGCAAGCTGCTGGCGGCCGAGATGGTCTATTTGTTCGACAGCGGCGCCTATGCGGATAAGTCTCCCAATCTCAGCCGTGCGGGAGCCGTCGATTGTACGGGCCCTTATCATATTGACCATGTCTCGTGCGATTCCTTAAGCGTATACACGAATCATCCTTATCCGTCGGCGTTCAGGGGATTCGCCCATTCGGAGGTTTTGTTCGCTTTTGAACGAACGATGGATATGCTGGCTGCCAAACTTCAAATGGACCCGTTGGCGCTTCGGCGCAAAAATGCCATTGCCCCCGGTCATACGACGCCCACCCAGGTGCTTCTGAACACAAGCAATGTCGGCAATTTGCCGCGATGCCTGGAGAGGCTTCAAGAGCTGATGAATTGGGAGGAAGGGGCGCTGATCCGGCTGTCCGACCGCAAAGTCCGCGCCAAAGGCATCAGCTGCATATGGAAAACGTCGACGATAGAACCGGACGCCTCTTCGGGCGCCGTTTTGCTGGCGAATCCGGATGGAAGCATCAACCTGGTGTCGGGCGTCGTCGAAATCGGAACCGGTACCAAAACCGTTCTTGCCCAAATGCTTGCGGAAAAGCTGCGGATGGACGTCAGCCGGATTCATGTCAAAATGGAGGTCGATACCCAAACGACCCCGGAGCATTGGAAAACCGTAGCCAGCCGGGGCACGTTCATGGCCGGCAGAGCGGTGCTGGCCGCTGCGGAAGACCTGATTCGCCAGTTGAAGGATATCGCATCGCGTGTGTTAAGATGCTCGCCCGACGATTTGGAGGTGGGGGGCGAGCGAGTGTTTTTGAGGGATGACCCCAAGACGGGCATTTCCATAAAGGATATCGCGTACGGATATACGTATCCGAATGGGAATGCCATCGGGGGGCAGATCATCGGCCGCGGAAATTATATATTAAGGCATTTGACCTGCCTGGACCCCGAAACCGGCGCCGGCGTGCCCGGACCGGAATGGACGGTAGGCGCGCAGGGGGTTGTGGTGGAATATGACCGGCGGGATCATACCTATCAAATCCTCAAAGCCGTTTCCGTCATCGATATCGGCAACGTTCTGAATGCCAAAGCGGCCAGAGGTCAGGTCATCGGCGCGATGAGCATGGGTCTTTCCTTCGGCGGAAGGGAGACGTTCGAAATCGACCGGAACGGCATCGTGCTTAATCCGCAACTGCGTACGTACCGGCCGCTCCGTTTTGGCGAGCATCCCGAATATATCGTCGATTTCGTAGAAACCCCTCAGTTGGATGCTCCGTTTGGCGCGCGCGGGGTTGGGGAACACGGTTTGCTCGGGATGCCCGCAGCGCTCGCCAATGCGCTTTCCCTCGCGTCCGGAACGGATTTAAACCGGCTGCCGCTCACCCCCGAATTCATCTGGAGAACGAAAAGGGGAACTTCCCATGATTCCGTATGACTTCGAATATTACCGGCCGGCATCCGTCGCAGAGGCGATTCGATTATACGGGGGGTTGGAGAAACAGGGGAAATCCCCCGTCTATTATTCCGGCGGAACGGAGATCATTACGCTTGGCAGGATAAATCTGGTCAAAACCGGCGCCGTCATCGACATCAAGCACATTCCCGAATGCCAGGTTCTCGGATTCGAACAAAATCGGCTCATCCTGGGAGCGGGGCTGAGTCTGACGAAGCTGGAAGAAGCGGACCCGTTTCCTCTATTAAGCAAGACAGCGCGGGAAGTCGCGGACCGCACGTCCAGAAACAAGATCACGCTGGGCGGGAATATTTGCGGACGCATTTTTTACCGGGAAGCGGTGCTGCCGTTCCTGCTTGCGGACAGTCAGGTCGTCCTTGCCGGAAGGGACGGCATCAAACGCCGGTCCGTTCATGACGTATGTAACGGAAATTTGCGGCTGGACAAAGGGGAGCTTCTCGTGCAGCTGCTTACGGAGCGTTCCTATCTGGAGCTGCCTCATGTGAGCATCAAAAAACGGAAGCAATGGGAGACCGGCTATCCCCTGATTACCGTTGCCGCGCTGCGCAAGGACGACCGTATTCGCGTGGCGTTCAGCGGATTGTGCCCGTTTCCTTTCCGCTCCGTCGAGCTGGAAGAGGAATTGAACCGGCGGCACGTTCCGCTTAAGACAAGGGTCGATCAGGCCGTCCGCCGCCTGCCTTCTCCCATTTTGAACGATATCGAAGGGTCCGCGGAATACCGGATATTCGTTTTAAGAAATTTGCTGGAGGATGTTATGGAGGAAATGGAGGGGAAATAAGTGCACCCGTCTTCATACGGCAAAATCGGCTTACATTTGAATATCAACGGGGAAGAAAGAACCGTAACGATAAGACCGGCGGATACGCTCCTTGACGTGCTCCGGGAGCATCTGGGCTTAACCGGCTCTAAACCCGGCTGTCTGAACGGGGACTGCGGCGCCTGCACGGTGATCGTCGGCGACCTGCCCATGAAATCGTGCCTGATGCTTGCGGTTGAAGCCGCAGATCATCAGGTGATCACGATCGAAGGGCTGAACCATGCGCCGATCCAGCAAGCTTTTATCGAAAAGTTCGCGTTTCAATGCGGCTACTGCACGCCGGGGTTTATTATGAATGTCCATGCTTTAATCAACCGCCATCCTCAAGCCGACTGCGAAACGGTCAAAGAGTGGCTCAAATCGAACATTTGCAGATGCACCGGTTATACGGAAATCGAAGAGGCGGTTAGGTCTTGTTTGCTGCCATGAATTTCATGGATTCGATCTGACGGACTTGGTATGATACGACTCAAGCTGAGAAGCCGACGGATCTCATTCGTTGGTTTTTTGTGTTTAAATCACAACCAAGAGGAGCCATTCAGTATGACGAGACGCCTTCAAGCCTACATCCTGCTCTTAGCGATTGCGGTTGCCGTCGGAACCCTGTACTCCCCGGTACAGAGCAGCGCCGCCGCGCCCGCAACCTACACGTACGGCAATACGTGGGGGAACGTGCAGAACGATGCGATCGTCGCGCAAAGCGGCGATTGGATCTACTTCAATCCCCGCAACGCATCGAGCGGAGAGAACGCCTACCTCTACAAGATGAAAAAAGACGGAACGAGCGTGACGAAGACACCCATCAAGGCGCAGTACCAATTGAATATCGTGAACGGATGGGCATATTTTAGCGGCAGCAAAGGGTACTATTACCGCCAGAAGCTGGACGGCACGATGAAGCAGAACTTGGGCTTCAAGGGCGAAGACATCCAAATCGTGAACGGCTGGATCTACTATCTGGACGCCGCGAAGCATTCGCAGCTCTGGAAATCCAGTCTCGACGGCAAGACGAAAAAGATCGTCACGAAAGACCCCGTTAACGATGTTCAGGTTTTAGGGGATTGGATTTTTTACGTGAACGGCAAGGACGGCAATAAGCTGTATAAAATCAAAACAGACGGTACGGGCCGCACGAAGCTGAACAATGCGTTTGCCGTCAGCTACATGCTTGTCAACAAGGATTGGCTCGTTTACGAGGCGAATCAACGCATCTACAAGCTTCGCACCAACGGGAAAGACCTGTCGGTTCTTACGGAAGACCAGCCGGGCCCGATGAATACCGACGGCAAATTCGTCTACTACGCGAACAACGACGACGACCGGAAGCTCTACCGGATCTCGCTGGACGGCAAGACGAAGCAGAAGTTGACCGACGGCATGACCACCTTCATCCACGTCATCGGCTATTGGCTGTACTTCACGGAACAAGTCGATTACTAGCCCCTTCTTGCGCTCGACGCTTAGCTGTCGCTGCGGGAATACGGCTTGACGCTGGATTCCCTGACGATAAGCCGGGGCTCGAATTCCACCCTCTCGTATTCCAGAGGCTCCGGAGACTGAATGCGCTTCAGAAGCAGTTCTGCCGCGAGGCGCCCGACTTCGGCGCCCATGATGGACACCGAGCTGATCTGCGGGCTGGTAACGGTCGTCCACAGGTTGTTGTCGATTCCGCAGACGGCGACATCCTCCGGCACGCGTACGCCCAGCTCCTTGAACCGGTTGACGATTCCGATGGCTACCATATCGTTTACGGCATAGATGGCATCCGGCATATTCTTCAAACTGTAGAAATAGTTCGCGGCTTGACGGCCCGTTTCGAACGAGAAGTCCTCTCCGAAGTAAACCAGCGAAGGATCGACCTGCCTTAACGATTGCTCATAAGCGCGGTAGCGCTCCTCGATTTTATCCTTGGGAGCGCCTGCATAGGCGATCCGCGTTCTTCCGATCTGCAGCAAATGCTCCATAACCAGCTTCCCCTCCTGCCGGGCCAGACCGACAATATCCGCCTTCAGGTCACGGCTGAGCGTTTTGCCGTAATTAATAACCGATACGGGAATGCCGGCATGGTTAATCATGTTTTCCAGCGTCTTGGGATACGCCAGGGGCATGATGACCAGCCCGTCCACATGGAGCTTTTTAATTTCCCGCAGCGTTTCCAATTCCAATCGGGCATTTCCGAGCGTGTTAATCTGCACGACCCGATAATCGTGCTGTTTGGCTGCCTGCTCGACGGCCCAGGCAATGTCGGGGATAATGGCGTTGCGGATATCGGGAACGGCAAGCGCAATTTGCCGGGTCTGCCGGATCTTGAGGCTTTGCGCGGAAGTGTTGGGTACAAACCCCATCTCGGCAACGACCTGCAGAACGCGCGCTTTCGTTTTCGCGCTGATTCCCCCGCTATTATTTAACGCCCGCGACACGGTGGCAATGCCGACGCCTGCTTGTTTGGCTACGTCCTCTATGGTCACTCTTTTTCTGTTCACCATGCGGTTTTACCTCTTTTCGATTTCGGAAACGTTTCCCGTCATAATCGGAAATTTTCAATTTTTGTTTCCATTATACTAATATGCGGCCTTTCCGTTCAAGAAGATTGACAACATTTTAAACTTGTGACCTGATGATTTAGGAAACGTTTCCTAAACAGCTGTTATCGATCTTATCTATCGAAGGAATCAGGGAGATGACTTTTCATGCAAGCTGTCAGGTGGCACGGCGTTAAAGACATTAGAGTGGAAAATATCGAAGAGCCCAAAGCGCTTAAAGGCAAAGTGAAAATAAAAGTCGAATGGTGCGGAATTTGCGGAAGCGATCTGCACGAATATGCGGCGGGTCCGATCTTTATTCCCAAAGACAGCCCTCACCCGCTCACGCAAGAGAAGGCTCCGATTGTGATGGGCCACGAGTTTTCCGGCCAGGTTGTTGAAGTCGGAGAAGGCGTGACGAAGTTCAAGCCGGGCGACCGGGTCGTCGTTGAACCGGTTTTCGCGTGCGGGGAATGTACGGCTTGCAGACAAGGCAAATATAATCTCTGCGAAAAAATGGGGTTCCTGGGTCTGGCCGGAGGCGGCGGCGGTTTCTCGGAGTATGTGGCCGCCGATGAACGAATGGTTCACAAAATTCCGGATACGTTGTCTTTTGAACAAGGCGCTCTGGTCGAGCCCTCCGCTGTCGCGCTGTACGCCGTCCGCCAAAGCCAGTTTAAAGTGGGCGACCGCGCGGTTGTGTTCGGAGCCGGTCCGATCGGGCTGCTTGTTATTGAAGCGCTCAAGGCTTCCGGGGCTTCGCGGATTTATGCGGTCGAACTGTCGGCAGAACGCAGAAATAAAGCGGAAGAACTCGGAGCTGTCGGCTTGAATCCGGCGGAAACGGACGTGGTAAGCGAAATCCGCCGTCTGACGGACGGCGGCGCCGATGTGGTTTTTGAAGTGACCGGTGTCCCCGTCGTGTTGACCCAGGCGATCCAGTCGACCAAGCTGGGCGGTCAAATCATGATTGTGAGCATTTTTGAGAAGGAAGCCCCGATCCACCCGAACCTGGTTGTCATGCAGGAACGCAATATTGCCGGCATTATCGGTTACCGCGATGTGTTCCCGGCCGTCATCAACCTGATGAATCAGGGCTACTTCTCCGCAGAGAAACTGGTTACCAAACGCATTGGCCTGAAGGATATTGTGGAACAAGGCTTTGAAGCGCTGCTCAAAGAGAAAAACCAGGTGAAAATTTTGGTCTCCCCTAATCTTTAATCATGTTGACCGGTTGAGAGAGTCTGCGAATCGCGCAGGCTCTCTTTGCGTGTGCGGAGGGTTATCCGGGAATATGGAATCTCCTCAAGAGGCATCCTCTTTAATTTTGAAAGGAAAATCTATACTTTTTAAAATGTCTACTTATGGGAGAATATGGTATATTCTCCTTGCAATACTTCCATATTTTAACACAAAAGGAGGGGTGTCTGCGAATTTCCGAGTTCGAGTTTGAATGACGGATGCTTTTGCCGCTTTATTGGAAGCGCTTCCCTGAATCGATCGGGACCTTGCCGATTCCGTTTGAGGAGCACCTTTACCTTTTATCCCAAATGAATAAGGAGCCATTCCTGTAATGAATGAATTCGAGGTTTGAATGAAAAAAGTACCTTCTGTATACTGGGGAACGTTCCGACCAAAGAACAAATCCCAGCGCAGGAGGCACTCTACAATGAAGTATAAACACGCCAGGAAACAGAATCAACGAATTCAACAAATTACCGAATCAACTCTTGTTGTCGGGGCCGACATTGCCAAGAAAACACATGTCGCCAGAGCCGTCGATTTCCGCGGAATCGAGCTCGGTAAAGACTGCGTGTTCGGC